>NZ_JBVIXO010000005.1:0-582350 GCF_055593565.1 Streptomyces sp. NPDC040718
GCCGCCGGCATCTGGCACAACTGGACCACCGGCACCAAGATCAAACGATCCCTGATCGCCTACGACCACTAAGAACATCGGACTCACTCATCTAGGCGGTCGGCAACGGCGGGACACGATCGGGACCGATGCTGACCACTTGCTGACCTGGACCCCGACAGCATGGCGCTGACCTGCGGAAATGCCCAAATACTAGGTGTTGGACTTGAACATGGTCCGAAACATGAAATAACTCCCGATATGTCTGCTCCCTGCCCGCTTCACGCAAGTCAAGGGCGGTCCCGGCAGCCTACAACCGTTCGCAAGTTCGGTCAGCCTTCCCCAGGTCTTTCAGGACTCATGCTGACCGATTGCTGACTTTCCTGACCCGTCATCATTCCCTTTCCGAGTCGTGCGCAGGGGATGCCGGAAGGTCGTGAGGTCACCGGTCCGCAATCGCGCTTGAGGACCTCGATGCCTTCCCTCATGCGGAGGTGCCCCCGCCGCAGCTCGGCCCACCCATTCGCGCCCAGGACGCTTTCGCGGTCCTCTGTCTCACCCTGCCAGCCTGGCCTGCGCCACCCAACCACACAGCGATCTCTGTGTGACCGAAGTCCCATCACCTCGGGAACCGACCGGTCACCTCAGCGGCAAAACACCACGCTCTCTGCGTTGAGCTCCGGCATGAACTGTCACCAGCGTCTTGACCTCTTCATCAGCATGCTCTCCATCCATTGAATTCATTCCGGGGCACGATCCCAGATCTCCGGATGTCCGCCAAACCGGTCCGACTTCGTAGGCTGAGTCAGCCTATCCACGCGCCAACACGGCGTGAGGGATGTCCTTAAGGTGCCCCGGCTCTCTCTCCCCTGCATGTCCAAAGTGCAGATCATGAAACGCCCGAGTCGACAGCACGTAGTACGCCATCCGCAGTTCCGCGGAAGTGGGGTCTGTTCCTGCGTCGGTCTCCGTGTCAGGCACCACGACCGTGTCGAACTGGAGCCCCTTGGCACTGGCGCGGTGGACGATGACGATGCCGGGGCGCGATAGGTCGAGTGTCCGGTACCGGCCAGCCGTCGCTTGCGCCGTGTACATCTGTGGCCGGAGCTGCGGGGCTCTGCGTTCCAGCCGGGTGAGGAGTTCGAACTGGGACTGGGTGGAGTGCAGGACCACGCCGATGCTATGGCCGGGCCGTCTCTCGGCAAGACCGATCACCAGGTCCGCGACCGCCCCCTGGTGCGAGAGCGAGTGCAATCGGGGCACGGGGCCCTCCCGCTCCGGAAGTGCGGGCGCACGGGGACCCAAATGGAACCTGGCCCCCAGCTCGGCTGTCTGCCGGGTGTTGCGGTAGTTGGCGTCGAGCACGTGGGGGGAGCACTTGCCCAGGCTCTGCGCGATCTCCACCAGGGTTGAGCTCGACTCGGTCAGCCTCTGGCATTCGTCGGCGAAGACTGTGGTGCGGGCCCCGAGTATCCGGCACAAACGGTAGAAGGCAGGGGGCAGATCCTGCCCTTCATCGACCACCAGCGTCAACGGACCGCCGGGCTCCGCGAGCGCGGCTCGCTCGTAGAAGGCCGGCCAGTCGTACCAGCCGTCGTCGGAGCGGGGGGCGTCCGGGCCGTACCACCTGGCGAGCCAGGAGTGGGCGGTCGCCACGGTAACGGCCGCACTGCTGGAGCACAGCGCCGACACCATCGGCGCCAGGGACTGCCGCAGGAGGTTGGAGCGGGTCAACAGGACCGCCGGCGTACCGGTGAGGGCCAGCATGACGGCCCGCTGGGCGGCCAGCACGCTCTTCCCGCTCCCCGGTGGCCCGTCGATCACGTGGTTCCCGTCGAAGGGCAGCCCATCGAGCAGCGCGCGCTGCGTGGGTGTGAGGTCGAGGTAGGTCAGAGTCACGGTTCCGCTCATTCCCGGGTGGCCGCGGTCCGGGCGGCCGCCACGATCGGCTCGAAGAAGCCGGGGACACCGCCTCCGCCCACGACGAGGGCTCGGTCCAGCAGGGTGTTTCCGGTCTCGCAGCTGGTCTCCGGAAGCAGCGCGCAGGCATGGCAGGCGGCGCGGTTGAGATTGCCGAAGCCCTGACCGGTGTGCTCCGAGCACAGCGGGTCCGCGGAACACCAGGCGGCGGCCTCGGCCATCCGCAGCAGTGTCTCGGCGAGCCGAGGCTGCTCTCCCTGCTGTACGAGGCCCCCGAGCGTCCCCTCCGCATCCCCGGCCGCCGTGTACACGAGCACCCCGTACTGGTCGTGTTCGGGCCGGGCATAGACACGCTCGCGCAGGCTGGCCGTGGTGTAGCCCGACTCGAAGGACAACTGGCGCACCAACAAGTGCCCGAGAGTGTGCAGGAGCACGAAGCGAGGGGGGAGCTCCGAGCCCGTCAGGGCCTGGAGCCGGTCCTTCTGGAACGAGCGGTCCAAGTCGGCTCGCAGGCCCGCCACCCGGGCCCGTACGGCGTCATTCTGTTCCCAAGCGGTCAGCGCAGCCGGGTCCAGGGTGATCAGAACCCCTTCACCGAAGACTTCCACTGCGGGCAGCCAGCGCAGCCTGCGCGAGGTGTCGGCGGGGACGATCGCGGCATCCGGGGAGACCCGGCTGAAGCCGGACAGGGCGCGTACCTCCCGGAGCCGGTCGGCGAGGATGATGCGCCCGACGCGCCGGTGCAGTGCGGCCCAGGGCTCAGCGGTCTCCCCGTCCAGCCCCAGCCCGGAGCCGCGTACCAGGAAGTCCGGCGTCATCGGCGGTTCGGTGGCCGTCAGCGCCGACCATTCCTCGCGGCGCAGGTCGGATCCCGCGGCAGACGCCGTAGCGGCGGTGGCACCACCGGCAGGGGCAGGCGTGCCCGTCCCCGTCTCCTCGGCGATGAGCGCGTCCAACAGCTCGTCGCCCGCCCCCGTGTCCTCCTTGACCATGTCCCGGAGGATCTCACCGCGGGGGGTCCCGGCGGCCTTGCACAGTGGTACCCAGTAGTCGCTCTCGCGGACCCGGTCGGCGAGAGCCGATCCATCCGGAACCGGCGCCTCGGCTTCGGGGAGGGAGAGAGCCGAGTGGACCACCGGGTAGTAGAGGTTGCCCGCGGTGCGCTGCACGACCTGGACGGGCTTGGCGCAGTCGGTGGCTTCACGCGCCCTCTGCCAGGGGTTCCGTCCGGAACAACGCATGCCGTGAGTGCCCAGGACGTCCAACAGGTCGCGGGACGCGCCGCACCCGGGGGCCGCGCAGGAGACGGAGAGCGCCTCCAGACCGGTCGCCCGGTCCGAGACACGGAAGCGCAGCTGCTCGCGCGAGCCGCAGGACTGCCGCTGCGCGGCGTCGAGCCGTGCGTGCGCCCAGAACCACCAGTCCACGTCGCCGAGGTGCCCCCCGGCGCAGATCTGCACGAAGCGCATGGGGGCGAGTCGGCGTACGGGCGGGCAGGACGGGCAGCTCGGAGGTGTCCCGGGCTTCTCGTCGGTGATCCGCCAGCGCACCATGCGGCGACACGACCCGCAGAACAGCCAGGCCGGGAAGCGGATGTACGGTGCTCCGGGCGCGTCGGGGCGGTCAAAACGGTCGTTGAGGGTTGCTGGCGCGGCGAAGAATCCGGTCACGCCGAGCCGCGAGGCCAATCGCGGGGATTCCACCGCCTGGCGCAGCCGCGGCCAGTCCCCGATACCGGTCGCGACGAACGACTCGCCCTGGATGTCGAAGACCGCGCCGACGCCGAACGGGAGCACCGTCTGGGCCTGACGGACTCTAAGCTTGCGGTTCACTGGTCGGCTCCCTTCACCGTCACCTGGCATTCACGATCCACGCTGCGCATGGAGTGGAGGGTCTCCCACAACCCCCCGTGCTGTTCGAAGTTCTTCAGCAGGTTGTGCTGCCCCTTGCCCTGACTGCGGTAGTAGAGCTCCTTGCCCTCCTGCCTGGCGTTGCGGGCCGCCTCCTCCCAGGCAGTGAGCAACTCCGCGAGTTCGGTACGGACCGCGTGCGCCGCGCGCCGGTCACTGGCTCCTGCCTTCCGCGCGAGAAGTTCTGCCAGCGCCCGTGCCGCACCGGTGTGGTCCGGCAGGTCCCCTGCCTGGTTCTCGGCGCTCAGGCCGAGCCGGTGCCGTACGAGGATGACGAGCGCTGCGTGCAGGGCGCGTCGGCGCGCCGGCACCGACCACGGTGTGACGCTGGTTGGTTCGACGTTCCGGTAGAGGGCCCGGTGATAGGGGTCGAATGTCTCGTAGTGTGAACGGTCCCTGGGGCGGGTTGCGTTGAAGAAGGTGACGATCAGTCCGGGTACACCATGACGGCCGACCCGGCTGGTGGCCTGGATGTACTCGGCCGTGGTCTTGGGCTGCCCCTGCATCAGCATCAGCGCGAGCCGTTTGACGTCCACGCCGACCGACAGCATGTTGGTGCAGGGCAGGAAGGAAACGGCTTCAGGTTCCGTCCAGGGCTTCTCCAGCCGGTCCAGCAGCACGGGCTGTTCGGCCCTTGCCAGGTTGCTGGTCAGCTCTTGTACCTGGTGGTCGGCGAGTTGCCGGGCACCGGATCCGGCGTCCAGGCCGGTGAGCTGGGCGGGGATGTCGTCCGCCGCTGCGGTGACGGTTCGGCCGAGTTCGCGAAGGCTGTGATGGTAGGCGACGAGGGTCCAGTAGGAGTCCCGGTGCTCCTCCGGTAGTTCCCATGCTCCCTGGAGCATGGCCGCGGCGGTGGCGACCGCTGCACGGCCGGCGGTATGCCCTTGGGCCATGACGCCCAGGTAGCGCCGTCCGGGGCGTGAGGTGTCGGGCTCGGCGAAGTAGGAGTGCCGGGCGTCGAGCCCGGCGGGCGGGAAGAGCTGTACGTCGGTTCCGTAGAGGGAGCGGACCTGTTCGCCGGAGCGGCGGATCGTCGCGGTGGAGGCGACCACCTTGGGGCCCGTTCCGTCGGCCGTCGCGCATAGGCCGAGGATCGCTGCCTCGTACAGTCCGACGGTCGTACCGAGCGGACCGGTCAGCAGGTGCAGTTCGTCCTGGATGACCAGGGAAGGCGGGAGGCTGCTGCCCCCTGCCCCGAACAGGCTTCCCGCTCGTGGCTCCCAGGCGAGCCGCGCGAACTTGTCGACAGTACCGAGAACGAAGGTGGGCGGCCGGTCGTACAGCTGCTGGTCGACCACGGCTACTGGGAGCTCGTCATGGAAGGCGCACGCGTCGCGCGGGCAGAAGAACGCGAAGGAGTCGGCGCCCGCCCGGATGCCGTAATCGGCGTGGTCGGCCGAGCGGTGGGCGGGCACGATGCGGGTGCCGCACCAGGGGCAGCGGTCGAGGATGAAGACGTCCTCAGGTCGGGCGGCGGACCGCACGTCCTGAGCCGCCGCTACCGCTGCCTCGTACGTGTTGGGCGAGGTCGCCTCGCCGACCCACAGACCGATCGAGAACGGCTCGTCACCGTAGCGGGCGGGATCGCCGCGGCGCATCGTCTCCAGGGCGCACACGGTGGTCGCGGCCCGCTGGAACTGCTGAGTGGTCAGCAGGCTGAGGGTGTAGCGGCTGAGGACCGCGGTGCCACCCCCCTTGGGGTCGCGGCGGCGCAGCACCATAACGAAGGCGGCGAGCAGCAGGTAGGCCTCCGTCTTGCCACCGCCGGTGGGGAACCAGATCAGGTCGGTCATGCCCCGGTCGGGGTGGCGGGGGTCGGCGACGCCGTCCAGGGCCAGCAGGAAGAACGCCAGCTGGAACGGGCGCCAGGCGGACTCGGGGTCAGGTGCCGGGTCGACGGACACGGCGTCGCGCCGGGGCCGCCGCTCGCCCGCCTGGTCACGTGCGGAGTGACGCATCTGCAGGGCCATGGCGAGGTTGGCGGCGCGGAAGGCCTCGAGGACTTCGGGGCAGCCGGGATCGCACAGGGTGCGGACGCCGGACTCCATCCGGGCGACGGCAGCGCCGATGCGCTCCAGGATCCGGTCGGCGGCATCCCGGCCCCAGGCGGGTACCTCAGCGTGTCGCTGTTCCTCGTACCAGCGACGGTAGTCGGAGGTGAACTCCGTCAGTTCCTGCCGCAGCTGCGCGACGGGCAGGTCCGGGTCGGCGAGGTGCAGCACGTTGAGTACGGGGGTGCCGCTGAGGCCGGCTGCACGGGTCGCGGGTACTTCGGCCTCCGGCAGGACCACCGCGCGCAGTCCGGTCACGGCCTCGCCGTCGCGGTCCTCCTCGACGGCGCAGCCGTGGCCGACGGCATGGGTCCGCACGTGCCGGTACTGGAGCCGCAGCTCCTGCTCTTCCGGGTCCCGGCTGGCCAGCCGGACGCTGGGGTACTCCAGTACCCGGCCCTCGCAGGGACGGACGTCGAGCGCCACCTGGAACAGCATCCGGTCCCACTGGGCCGGGCGGCCCAGCGCCGGTTCGGTGCGAGCCATGTTCACCAGCGCCACCGTGACCAGCAGGCCTTCTCCGAGCGGGCGGCGACGGATCCTGAGTTCGGCCCGTCCGTCAAGAACGCTGACGGCATCGCGGTCCGGCCCGACCCGGTGGGTCTCCTGCGGCAGTGCGACCCGCTGCCAGCGGCGCCCCTGGTCACCGTGGGCGCGCAGAGTGCGGTAGTGGGCGCCGACGCAGCCGATCTCGATGGTGTCGCTGTCCGTGTAGAAGCTGAGGCCGAGGGAGGACGGCAGCCAGGCGTTGGATTCGGGTACGGGGTCGTCCGCCGGGTCGGTGTCGAGGGCCGCTGCTTCGGTTCCGATGCCGTCGGCGTCTTCGGCTGCCAGCGTCAGCTGCCTCTGGAGATCGGCGTCCTGGGGGTAGAGCGTGCCCATGAGGTACTGACGGTCGGGCGGCGCGTCGAGGACTTCGTCCTCGCCGTGGGCCGGTCCGACCAGCTGGCGGCTCAGATAGTCGACGAGTTCCTGTCGGGGGTCCATGGTGTCCTCGGGAGAAGTACGGGTGTGCGGGCCGGGGGTACGGGGTGCTCAGGCGCGGCGCCACCGGTCACGCAGCGGCCTGCGTTCGGAGGCGGTCATGGCCGCCAGCTGTTCCTGGAGTTGGGCGATGCGCATCCACGCATCGTGCTCGGCCTGAGCCACCCGGCGGTTCGCTGCGGACTCCACCTCGGCGACGCGCTGGGCGGCCCACCTTTCGACGGCCTCCACCCGGGCATCCGCCTGTGCATCGGCGTCCTGGAGAGCCCGCTCCCGCTGCGCGAGTGCGGACTCGGCCGACTGCAGGCGCTCGGCCAGCGCGGAAATACGCGCCTCGTGTTCCTGCTCGGCACGCCGGAGCAGCTCCTCGGCTTCGTCCGCCCTGCGCCGGGCTGCTGCCAGGTCGCGTAGCGCGTCGGCCGCGGACTCGGCGGCCTGTCGTGCTGCCTGGCGGTCCGCCTCGGTCTGGCTCCGCAGCCGGACCATGCGTTCGCCGGCCGCGCGACGCAACGAAGCCGCTTGATGCTGCAGGGACCGGTCGACGCGCTTGAGCAGGGCGGACTCCAGCTCGTCGAGCTGACGCTCGGTGTCGGCGGCAGCGCCAAGGGCGCGCTTCTGCTCCTTTTCGAGCGCGTCCGCGTGCTCCTCCCGGAGTTGGTGCTCGGACGCCGCCGCCTCCGCCCGCAGAGCGGCAATGCGCCGCTCGTAGCTCTCGCGCACGGCGTCCGCACGGTGCCGCTCGGCCGTGCCGTCCTCGGCACGCGGCCCGATCGGCGCGACCGCCCTGACGGGCTCGACCGCCCCCGCGGCAGCCACCGCGTCGGCCGCGGGCACCCGCTCCGTCGCCGGAGCCCCTGCGGCAGCCCGCGCGACGGGTACCGCAACGACCTGCTCGGGGGTCGCGGTCCGCAGGGCTACCTCGACGGGCTCGTTCTGCCGGGCAGGTTCCGCGGCGGCCGTCCCCTCGGCCGCGGACCGCAACGGCGTCGAAATCTGCTCGACGCCAACCGGTCCAGCGGTCTCGACCGGCGTGGACACTGCCGTGGCCTCGCCGCGCGCGGTCGGCTGTGAGATGAACTCCCGCAGGGCATCACGCACCGCGAGCCGCGACTCGCTGCGCACCAGGGGGCGCTCGGCGAGGTAGGCGCGGGGGGACGCGCCGTTCAGGGCCTCGAAGGACCGGTCGAGGAAGTCCGGGGGACGCTGCCCCGCGTCCTTGAGGGCGTCGAAGAGCTTCTGCAGGACCTGCAGAGCCGCGACAGCCGGGCGGTCCAGCGTTCCGCGGCTCTTCACCGCCTCCACCACGTCATCGGCGGCGGACTGCCCCATGAGTCCGGCCAGTTCGACGTCGCCGAGAGCCACCAGCGCGTACTCGGCGAGCCAGACGACGGTCCCTGAGAACACGACGGGAATGGCCAGCGCCTGATCCCAGTCCGGCGGGTACGTTCCGGCCGGGCGCGCCTCCGGCTCGGGCCCGGGGTCCGGCCTCGGCGGCGACTGCGAGCCGGCATCGGGCGCCCGCTGAGGCTGCGGCTCCGATGCCCGCTCCGGGCCCGTCCCGGCGGCCGGCCGTGGGTCCGGCTCCGGCTCCGGGTTCCGATCTGGTCCTGCCTCCGCAGGCAGCACTGCGGAGGCGTCGGACAAGGACAGCTGCACAGGCACCTCCAGCGCCGCTGGAGCCTCGGGCTCGACACCGGCAGCCACATCAGGCTCCCTCGGGGGCTGCGGAGCAAGGGGTACCCGCTGAGTCGGCACGGTTGCCGGTGTGCGCAGTCGGCGGGCCCGCTTCGCCGTCGCCTTGCGTTTGCGCGGCTTCGGGTCCGGCGGTTCGGCATGCCCCGGGCCGATCCCGTGGGCCAGCAGCATCTCGCGGAAGACCGCGAACGCCTTCACTTCCACCTGACGGATCCGCTCCCGGGTGACGCCGAACTCCTTCCCCAGGTCGTCCAGGGTCGACCGGTCGCCGCCGTCCAGGCCGGTGCGGCGCAGCAGGATCCGCGCATCACGTGCGTCGAAGAGGGTGAGCAGGGAAAGCAGGTGCTTGTGCCCGATCGCCTCCATCGCCAGGTGTTCCGCCGACGGCAGCGGCCGTTCCAGCGCGACCAGGTCCCCCAGGTGCACACCGTCTCCGATGACCCGGTCCAGGGAATCCGTACGTCGGCTGACCTTTCGGATCTCCTCGACCCGCTGCACGCTCAGGTCGCAGGCCACGGCGACATGGACAGCGCTCCACGGGCGGCCTTCCGACTGGAGCCGGCGTTCCGCTGCGGCGACCTTGCGGATCTGCTCGTGGAAGTGCACGGGGATGCGGATGACCGCCCCCTCGTCCGCCACGGCCCGGCTCATCGACTGCCGGATCCACCACGTCGCGTACGTGGAGAACTTGTAGCCCTTGACGGGATCGAACTTGACCGCTGCCCGAATCAGCCCGAGAGCCCCGTGCTGGAGCAGGTCCTCGTGGTCGAGTCCCTGTCCCGCGTGGCGGAGGGCGATACTGTGCGCGAGCCCCTGGTTGTGCACGACGAAGCAGTTGCGTGCTCTGACTCGGAGGTCGGTGGCCGCGAGTGCAGCGATCTCTGCCTCGGTCGGCCTGCTCTCGATCCGATCAGCGCCACCCCGCACCAATACAGCGAGGCCCACTTCCTCCTCGGCCGTGAGCATGCGCTTCTCGGGTCGCCGGGTGAACCGGTCCTCGTTCAACACCGCCAGCGCGGCCCGGACCGCTCGGCCGACATCCCCGAGAGGCCGCGTGGGCGCGCCCGAGTCCGGGTCCTGATCCGGCTCGAACTCCTCCTCTTCGGCGCATTCGGGTTCCGTCACGGGAGGTTGCGTCTCCGCCTCGGCCTGCACGTCATGCACACCAGGCCCCCTGGAGGCTCCCGTCACATCCTGCGGCCGGGCCGCTTCCCGGAGCGAGCGCATCTCCGCCGGGGTCAACCCCGAGAGCCGGGCCACCCCCTCCACGACGGTGGCACTCACCCGGCCCTGCGCATCCGCGTACCTGCCCAGCAGCGCATGCGCCGCCGGCACCCGGCCCGTCATCGCCGGATGTACAACCTTTCGCGCGTCACGATCGTCGTGGTCCGTATGCTCCGCTTTCCGTCGGACCTGAAGCCCCAGGCGGGCCAGCTCGCCCCGCAACCGCTCCTGCTCGGCCTGCGCCAGTCCGAGGCTTCCGACGCGGCGCCGGAAGTCCTGCTCGGAGACCACACCGCCCACCGCAGCCTTGCCGAGTTCGGCGTACAGCTCGCGAAGCGCGTTCCGGAGTCCAGCCGCATCCCGCTCGCCCCGAGCCTCTTCACTCACGGCCACCCCTTCCTCACCCGTTCAAGAAATGACCCTAAGTTCGATCTGTTGACAATGTCAACAGGTTTCACACTAGGAATCACACGGAAGACGTGTGTACATTTTGAGCTGCGAGGAAGGCACGAGAGGGCCATGCCATCTCTGCGACCATGAACAGAGCACCTGCCCGCCCATAGGGGGCAGGTGCACGGGGTGGACCAGCAGGGGGCGCAGCGACGTGGCAGGGAGAGGGGCGGCAGTGACCGAGCGGCTGATCGGGGGCCGGTTCCGGGTGACGGGAGTCATCGGGGCCGGGAACATGGGCGAGGTCCACCGGGCCGAGGACCTGCACCGCGCGGAGGGCGACGTGACGCGTACCGTCGCCGTGAAGACCGTGCTCCGCCGCCGCTCCGGAGCCGTGCTCGACACCGGTGCGGATGCCAAGGCCGTCCAGCGGTTCGCCCGTGAGGTCCGGATCATGCGCCGCCTGGACCACCCGAACCTCACCCGCCTCATCGACGGCGGTGTGGACGACGCCGACGGCGGGCGCCCGTACCTCGTCATGGAGTACCTGGACGGCGAGACGCTGCGTGACCTGATCGAGGAGGAGCGGCAGCTCCCCGTTGCCTGGGCCGTCGCGATCGGCGCTCAGATCGCCGCAGGTCTGGCCGCGGCGCACACGGCGGGCATCGTCCACCGCGATCTGAAGCCGGCCAACACCATGCTGATCACCGGCGGCACCGTGAAGGTGCTCGACTTCGGCATGGGCCGGATCGCCGACGATCCGGAGGAGGCCCGGCTCACCAGCACCGGCGTGAGCGTCGGCACGGCCCGCTACATGGCGCCCGAGCAGTTCGAGGCCAAGCAGGTCACGCAGGCGGCCGACCTCTACGCCCTCGGCTGCGTCCTGTACGAAATGCTGGCCGGGGTGCCGCCGTTCACCAGCGGATCGGCCTACGAACTGGGGCGCAAGCACGTCGAGGAAGAGCCGACGTCCGTGCGGCTCGTACGGCCGGCCGTACCTGCCGGACTGGCCCGTCTGGTGGACCGGCTGCTGGCCAAGGACCCCGCCGAGCGGCCCGCCGACGCCGTCGCCGTCCGCGATGCCCTGCTGCCCCTGCTCCCCGATGCCTTCGCGGCGGACGGGACCGACCCCGGCGACGAAGCCTCCGCACTCCCCCACTGGAACGCCCTCGACCCGGTGCGCGTCCTGCGGCACACCACCAGCCCGACGGCGACCACCGCACCCGCACCGGTCGCGGAGAAGCGGCCCTCCGCGGGTCCTGGCGGCACCGCGATGGACGTCTTCGGCGTGCACAGCACCCTGATCGAGGACTACCGCTCCTTCACCGAGGGCGGCACCATCATCCGGGACGAGCGGATCGCCGCGTTCGTCGAGGACGACCTGGACGCGAAGTCGCAATGGCCGGACCCGTGGCTGTCCCTCAACCCCTTCTTCGCGGGCGGCGGCACGGTCGTCGAGCTGGCCGGGCAGGGCGTCCTGCACCGCGAATGCGCGCAGATCTTCCAGGCCCGGAAGACCGAGGGCGCCACAGTGTGCGACGGCCGCCCGCTGACCCTCCACCAGCACCAGCGCGAGGCGATCGACGCCGCCGCGTCCGGTGACTCGTACGTGCTGACCACCGGTACCGGCTCCGGCAAGTCACTGTCGTACATCATCCCGATCGTCGACCGGGTGCTGCGCGAGCGGGAAGCGGAGGGACCGCGCTCGGCCAAGCGCGTGAGGGCGATCGTCGTGTACCCGATGAACGCCCTCGCCAACAGCCAGCTGAAGGAGCTGGAGAAGTACCTGCGGGACGGGTACGGCGAAGGCCGCGAGCCGGTCACCTTCGCCCGTTACACCGGCCAGGAGGACGACCAGCGCCGCAAGGAGATCCGCGACAACCCGCCGGACATCCTCCTCACCAACTACGTGATGCTGGAGCTGATGCTGACCCGGCCGGCCGACCGCGCCAGCCTGATCAGCATGGCCCGCGGCCTGGAATTCCTCGTCTTCGACGAACTGCACACCTACCGCGGCCGGCAGGGCGCCGACGTCGCCCTGCTCATCCGCCGGGTACGTGAGGCCTGCCAGGCGGAGCGGCTCCAGTGCGTCGGCACCTCCGCCACCATGTCCACCGAGGGCACGGTGGACGACCAGCGCAAGGTCGTCGCCGACACCGCGAGCACCCTCTTCGGGACCGCCGTCCACCCCCGGAACGTCATCGTCGAGACCCTGATCCGGGCGACCGACCAGGCGCCCGAGGCCGTCCCGGCCGAGCGGCTCCGCGCGCCCGCCGCCCCCCGCGCCTATGCCGACCTGGTCCGCGACCCGCTGGCCCGCTGGATCGAGACCCGGTTCGGCCTGGCGGTGGACGCCGGACGGCTGGTACGCCGGCAGCCGGCCAAGATCGAGGTCGCGGCCGAGGAGCTCGCCGACGCCTCGGGCGTGGATGCCGAGCAGTGCCGGGACGCGATCCGCGCCACCCTGGAGTCCGGCTCCGAGGCGCACCACCCGGTGACCGAGCGGCCCCTGTTCGCGTTCCGGCTGCACCAGTTCCTCTCCAAGGGCGACACGGTCTACGTCACCCTGGAGGACAAGCTCACCCGCCACCACACCCGCTCCTACCAGCTCGAACAGCCGGGCAGCGGCGGCAAGCTGCTGATGCCGCTGGCGTTCTGCCGGGAATGCGGCCAGGAGTACCTCACGGTGTGGCGTACGGAGAAGGACGGCGAGGTCCGCTACGAGGCCCGCCGGGACACCATGGCCACCGGCGGACGGCAGGGCGACGGCTACCTGTACGTCGACCACGACCGGCCGTGGCCGTCGACCACGCAGTACGCGGTGGACGACCGCCGGCTGCCCGAATCCTGGCTGGAGGTGGACGACAAGGGCCAGGAGGTCGTCAAGAAGACCTACCGCGACCGGGTCCCGCGCGCGATCACCGTGGACCCGCGCGGCATCGAGGGCCAGGGCGACCTGCAGGCCGCCTTCATTCCCTCGCCCTTCCTGTTCTGCCTCCACTGCGGTGTGGCGTACGAGCAGACCCGCGGCAAGGACTTCGCGAAGCTGGCGACCCTCGACCAGGAGGGGCGCTCGTCGGCGACCTCCCTGATCTCCGCCTCCGTGGTGAAGTCGCTGAAGGCGGTCCCGGAGGAGGCCCTGGACAAGGAGGCGCGCAAGCTCCTCACTTTCGTCGACAACCGCCAGGACGCCTCGCTCCAGGCCGGCCACTTCAACGACTTCGTCCAGATCACCCAGCTGCGCGGGGCGCTCTACCGGGCAGCCCTCGAAGCGGGCGAGGACGGCATCCCGCACGAGGAGCTGGCCACCCGCGTCGGGGAGGCCCTCGCCCTCGGCCTCGTCGACTACACCGGCGAGAGCGAGCTCGCGCCGTCGATCGCACGGGCCGCCGCCAAGACCCTCCGCGACGTCATCGCGTTCCGGCTCTACCTGGACCTGGAGCGCGGCTGGCGCATCACGATGCCCAACCTGGAGCAGACCGGTCTGCTGGAGATCGACTACGAGGACCTGGACTGGGTCGCGGCCAAGCAGGACCGGTGGGACGGCACCCACGAGAAGCTGCGTACCGCCGACTCCGCCCTGCGCGCCGAGATCATGAAGGCGCTGCTCAACGAGATGCGCCGGTCCCTGGCCATCGACGTGTCCTACTTCCGGGACGACTTCGACGCACTCCAGCGGGCGAGCGAGGAACGGCTCGTGGACCCGTGGGTCCTGTCCGCCTCCGACCGGCCCAAGGTGGGCACCGCCTACCCGCACCCCTCGGGCAAGGGCATGGACCGCTCGGCGCTGTTCCTGTCCGCCCGCGGCAAGTTCGGCAAGTACCTGGTCCGGGCCGACCGAACGTTCAAGGAGCTGTCCACCGACGACCTCCAGCTGGTCATCGAACAACTGCTGAAGGTCCTGGCGAAGGCCGGGCTGGTGAAGGAGGTCTCCGAGGCCCCGCAGCGCGCCGGCCGCTTCCGCCGCCCTACGGGTCCCGCCACGACCGGCTACCGGGTCGCCGCGCAGTCCCTGGTCTGGCGGGCCGGCAAGGGTGAGACCGGTACGCACGACCCGCTGACCCGCACCTACCAGAGCGGCGACGGCCCCCGGGTGAACACCTTCTTCCGCGAGCTGTACAAGGACGCGGCGGGCGCCCTGGCCGGCCTGTTCGCCCGCGAGCACACGGCGCAGGTCTCGCCGCAGGAGCGGGAGCAGCGGGAGGAGGCCTTCCGCAAGGCCGAGCTGAAGCTGCTGTACTGCTCGCCGACCATGGAGCTCGGCGTCGACATCTCCTCGCTCAACGCGGTGATGATGCGCAACGTCCCGCCGACGCCCGCCAACTACGCCCAGCGCTCGGGCCGGGCCGGCCGCAGTGGCCAGCCCGCCCTGGTCACCACGTACTGCGCCACCGGCAACAGCCACGACCAGTACTACTTCCGCCGCTCCGAGCGGATGGTGGCGGGCGCGGTCGCCCCGCCCCGCCTGGACCTCGCCAACGAGGACCTGGTGCGCTCCCACCTCCAGGGGATCTGGATCGCGGAGGCGGGCCTGAAGCTGGGCCGCGCCATCCCGGACGTCCTCGACGTGTCCTACCCGGACACCGGCGAACGGCCCGCCCCGGACCTGAACCTTCACCCGGAGATCCTGGCCGCGTCCCTCGACAGGGACGCCCAGCGCCGCACTGTCGACGCGTCCCAGCGCGTCCTCGGCCCTCTGCTGCCCGACTTCGCCGACACCACCTGGTGGTACGACGAGTGGATCCAGGACCAGGTCCGCACCGTCCCCGAGCGCTTCAACCGTGCCTTCGACCGCTGGCGCAAGCTGTTCACCTCCGCGCTCGACGACCAGTTCATCCAGAACCGGCGCCGGCTCGACTACAGCCTGACGGAGGGCGACCGGATCCGGGCGAACTCCCGGCGCCGTGAAGCCGAAACGCAACTGAACCTGCTGATGAACGAGAGCGCCGACAACAAGTCGGTCCTCTCGGACTTCAACCCGTACCGTTACCTCGCCTCCGAGGGCTTCCTGCCCGGCTACAGCTTCCCCCGCCTGCCCCTCGCCGCGTACATCCCGACCATCGGCAGCCGCCGCGGCAACGGCGACTTCCTCCAGCGGCCCCGCTTCCTCGCCATCCGCGAATTCGGCCCCGGCGCGCTGATCTACCACGAAGGTGCCCGCTACCAGGTCACCCGGATCCAGCTCCCCCCGGACTCCTCCGGCGACCTCGCCACCAGCGAGGCCCGCCGCTGCGCGCAGTGCGGCTACCACCACGACCCCAAGGAGCGCAACGACCGCTGCCTCATGTGCGACGAGCCGCTCGGCTCGGCCACCTACGGGCTCCTTCACCTCCACACCGTGTACACCACGCGCCGTGAGCGCATCTCCTCCGACGAGGAGGAGCGGCGCCGAGCCGGCTTCCGGCTGGAGACCTCCTACCGCTTCCACGACCACGGCACCCGCAGCGGCCGGCTGAACGCGTCCGTCACCGACACGGCGGGTGCCCCGGTCGCCGAGCTGGCGTACGGAGACTCGGCGACGGTCCGCATCACCAACACCGGCCGGGTACGCGCCAAGAGCGACGAGCCGAACGGCTACTGGCTGGACCTGGCCGACGGCCGCTGGATGAACGACCGCGACGCCTCCCAGGCCTCCGGCGACTCCGCCGAGCTGCCGGTGATCGACGAGGACGGCAACGAGCGGCGCCGCAAGAAGCGGGTCATCCCCTTCGTGGAGGACCGCCGCAACATCCTGGTCCTCACGCTCGACGAGGCCCTGCCCGAGCCGATCGCGCTGTCACTCATGTACGCGCTGGAGCGGGGCATCGAGGCCGCGTTCGAGCTGGAGGACGCCGAGCTGACCAGTGAGCTCCTGCCCCCGGATGACGGCCCCCGCCGCCGCATCCTCTTCACCGAGGCCGCCGAGGGCGGGGCAGGCGTCCTGCGCCGCCTGCAGGCGGAGAAGGGCGCGCTGGCGAAGGCGGCCCGGCAGGCCCTCACCATCTGCCACTTCGACGAGGACGGCGCAGACCTGGGCGGCCCGCACCCGGACCGGCCGTGCGCTCTGGGCTGCTACGAATGCCTGCTGACCTACGGCAATCAGCTGAACCACTCCCTCATCAACCGACACGCGGCAAAAGAGCTACTGGTCCGCTTCGCCTCAGCCACGGCCAAGCGCGAGACGCGCGGCGAATCCCGCTCGGAGCAGTTCCGCCGACTCCTCGACCAGGCGCCGGACACCCCCGCCACCACCCGAGTGGAGGCCGCGGTCGAGGAAGCCGTCGCCGTCGCCCAGGACAACCTGCTCACCTGGCTGAAGGCACGCGGCCTGCGCCTGCCCGACGAGAGCGAGACCCTGATCACCGAGGCGAACGCCCTCGCGGACTACGTGTACCGGCTGCCCGGCGTCAATCTGGCGGTCTTCGTCGACCTGCCCGAGACCGAGCCGACAGCGCTCCGCGACGAGGACGCCGAAGAGCGCCTCCTGGACGCCCGCTGGGACGTCGTCCGCTTCCCGCACGACGCCGACTGGGACAAGCTCGTCGCCCCGCACGCCCGCTACTTCGGCACCCCTTCCGCTCACTGACTTCCGCCAACTGACACGAGGACGAGACGACTCATATGGCACTGACGTACACCGCGGGTTCCCTCGTGACGGCCCGCGGCCGCGAATGGGTGGTGCTGCCCGAGAGCGAGCACGACCTGCTCGTCCTTCGCCCCCTCGGTGGTTCGGACGACGACATCGCCGCGGTGTTCCCCGCGTTCGAAGAGGTCAAGGGCGCCGAGTTCGCGGCCCCTGAGCCCTCCGACCTCGGCGACCAGCGGGCGGCCGGCCTGCTGCGCACCGCCCTGCGCATCGGCTTCCGGTCGGGCGCCGGCCCGTTCCGCTCCCTCGCCGGCATCGCGGTGGAACCGCGCGCCTACCAGCTGGTACCCCTCCTCATGGCACTGCGCCAGCAGACCGTCCGCATGCTGATCTCGGACGACGTCGGCATCGGCAAGACCGTCGAGGCTGGCCTGATCGCGAGCGAGCTCCTCGCCCAGGGCGAGGCGACGGGCCTGGCCGTACTCTGCTCGCCGGCGCTCGCCGAGCAGTGGCAGCAGGAACTGCGGACCAAGTTCGGCATCGACGCGGAGCTGGTCCTCTCCTCGACCGTCTCCCGCCTCGAACGCGGCCTGGACCTCGGCCAGTCACTCTTCGACCGCTACCCCCACGTCATTGTCTCCACGGACTTCATCAAGTCCCCGCGTCACCGCGACGACTTCGTCCGCCACTGCCCCGACCTGGTGATCGTCGACGAGGCCCATACCTGCGTGGCCGCAGAGGACACCGCCTCCGGTGCCCAGAACCAGCTCCGCTACGAGCTGCTGCGCCGCGTCGCCGAGGACACCGAGCGCCACCTGGTGCTGGTGACGGCGACTCCGCACAGCGGCAAGGAGTCCGCGTTCCGCAACCTGCTGGGGCTGGTCAAGCCCGAGCTGGCGCAGGTGAACCTGGAGTCGGAGTCGGGCAGGAAGCTCCTCGCCCAGCACTTCGTGGCGCGCAAGCGGGCCGACGTACGCCAGTACCTCACGAAGGAGGACGGCCTCGGCGACGACAGCCTCGCCGAGCGCACCGCCTTCCCCTCCGACCGGTACTTCAAGGACGAGACGTACAAGCTGTCGCCTGCCTACCGGGCCCTGCTGGACGACGCCATCGCCTACGCGAGCGAGCGCGTCGAGGCGGCCGGCAGCCAGGGCAAGCGCGAGGCCCGCATCGCCTGGTGGTCGGCGATCGCCCTGCTGCGCTCCCTGGTGTCCTCCCCACGTGCCGCGGCCCAGACCCTGCGCACCCGCTCGGCGGCGGCCATCGCCGCCTCCGCCGAGGAGGCCGACCGGCTCGGCTCCCCGCTCAACAGCGACGCAGCCGACAGCGACGCGCTGGAAGGCATGGACGTGGCACCCGGCGCGGAGACGGACGGCACGGGTGACCGCCTGGCCGAGCTCGCGCAGCGGGCCGCCGCCCTTGAGGGCGTCGGCGGCGACCTCAAGCTGAAGGCCCTGATCAAGCACCTCAAGGGTCTCCTGGCAGACGGCTACCACCCCATCGTGTTCTGCCGGTACATCCCGACGGCCGAGTACCTGGAGGCCGAGCTGGGCGCGGGCGAGACCGAGGACGGCAAGAAGAAGCGCTCCCCGCTCGGCGCCAGCACGGTCGTCAAGGCCGTCACCGGAACGCTCTCCCCGCAGCAGCGGGTCCAGCGCATCGAGGAGCTGGCCACGGAGGCCGGCAGCGACAAGGCGGCCCGCCGCGTCCTGATCGCCACCGACTGCCTCTCCGAGGGTGTCAACCTCCAGCACTACTTCGACGCCGTCCTCCACTACGACCTGGCCTGGAACCCGACCCGCCACGACCAGCGCGAGGGGCGCGTGGACCGGTACGGGCAGAAGCGCGACGAGGTCCGCGTCATCACCCTGTACGGCGACGACAACGGCATCGACGGCAAGGTCCTCGAAGTCCTCATCAAGAAGCACCGGCAGATCAAGAAGGACCTCGGCATCTCGGTCTCCGTTCCCGACGAGCTGTCCACGGGCGTGACGGACGCGATCGTAGAGTGGCTCCTGATGCGCGGCCGGGAGCAGGAGGACGCCCTGTTCAGCGCGGACGCCTTCAAGGTGAGCACGGCGAAACTGGACAGCGACTGGAACTCGGCCGCCGAGCGGGAGAAGGCCTCCCGGTCCCGGTTCGCGCAGCGCTCCATCCATCCGCAGGAGGTGGCCCGGGAGGTCGCGGCGGTCCGCGAAGCCCTGGGCGGCACGGGCGAGGTGGACACCTTCGTCCGCGAGTCGCTGAACGCGCTGGGCGCCGTACTCCGTGGCGCCGGTGAGGACTTCACCGCCCAGGTCGGCGGCACCCCGGCGGGCTTGCGCGACGCGCTCGCGCCGGTCGTGGGGGCGGAGGTGATCGAGAAGGACCGCCCCATCCCCTTCCTCAGCGATCCCGCGGTCGGCCGCGGCGAGGCGGCCCTGGTCCGCACCGACCCGGTGGTCGGCGCCCTCGCGGCCCACGTCCTGAACGCCGCCCTGGACACCCAGGCCGACGGCGCCCGCCCGGCCCGCCGCTGCGGCGTCATCACCACGGACGCGGTGAGTACCCGCACCACGTTGTTGCTGGTCCGCTACCGCTTCCACCTCACGCTGCCGTCCCGCACGGGCGAGAAGCAGCTGGTCGCGGAGGACGCCCGCCTGCTGGCCTTCCAGGGCTCCCCGAAGAACGCGGTATGGCTGTCGCAGGAACAGGCCATCGCGCTGCTGGACGCCACGGCCACCGAGAACACCGACGCGTACTACGGCGAGCGCACGATGACCCGCATCCTGGGCCAGCTCCCGGACGTGTCGGACCGCCTCGCCGCATACGGCGACGAGCTGGCCGTCGACCTTGACGCCTCGCACCGCCGTGTCCGCGCCGCGTCCGGCGAGATCGTCCGCGGCCTGACGGTCACCGCCCAGAAGCCCGCCGACATCCTCGGCGCCTACGTCTACCTGCCCGCCGCTGTCGCCGCCGGAGTGTCCGCCTGATGTCTGCCACCACCCGCAACCAGGTCTTCACCGCCGTCCAGACGGTCGGCGCACTCCTGCCGGCCGACATGCTGGTCCGGATCTCCGAGGGCAAGGACGTCCCCGGCTCGAAGCCGGTGGACTACGGCCTGCCGACCTCCCGTTCCGTACGGGACGAGGCGGAGCGCAGCTGGGAGTACCTCAAGCCGCTCTGGCGCGACCTGCGCAAGCGCCTCCCGGAGCACGAGGAGACCGGCCTGCCCTCCGCCGACCCGACGGGCCTGGCGGGCAACGACTGGCTGACCCCACTCTGGCGCGAACTGGGCTTCGGCCCGCTGACGCCGGTCGGCCCGGCCGGCATCACGGCCGACTCGGACGCGGAGAAGTCCTTCCCCGTCTCCCACCGCTGGCGCCACGCCCTCATCCACCAGGCGGCCTGGAACGCCAACCTGGACAAGCGCCCCGGCGGGGCCGGCACGGTCCCGCCGCAGTCGATGCTCCAGGAATGCCTGAACCGCGTCGACGCCCACCTGTGGGGCGTCCTGACGAACGGCCGCCAAGTCCGCCTGCTGCGCGACTCCAGCGCCCTGGCCACGGCCTCGTACGTCGAGTTCGACCTGGAAGCGATCTTCGACGGCGAGCTGTTCAGCGAGTTCGTCCTCCTGTACCGCACGCTGCATGTCTCCCGCTTCGAGATCGCGGAGGACGCGGCCCCGTCGGCGTGCTGGCTGGAGAAGTGGCGCACGGAGGCCATCGCCTCGGGCACGCGGGCGCTGGACCAGCTCCGCAAGGGCGTCCAGGAAGCGATCACCGCACTGGGTACGGGCTTCCTCCGCCACCCGGCGAACGCCGCCCTGCGCGAGGACGTCCAGCCGAAGGCCCTCCAGGCGGCCCTGCTGCGACTCGTGTACCGCCTGCTGTTCATCTTCGTCGCCGAGGACCGCGAAGCGCTGCTGTCCCCGAAGGCCGACCAGCAGGCCCGCGACCGCTACGCGTCCTACTTCTCCTCGGCCCGGCTCCGCGCGCACGCCCGAAAGCGCCGGGGCACGGCCCACGGCGACCTGTACGAGGCGCTGGGCATCGTCCTGGCGGCGCTGGGCGACGAGGCCGGCCGCCCGGAACTGGCCCTGCCGGGCATCGGTGGCCTCTTCAACGACACGGACGCGGACGCCCCGCTGCGCGGCCTCAAACTGTCCAACGAGGCCTTGCTGACGGCTGTACGGCACCTCTCCCAGGTCCGCGACGGCAGCCGCTGGCGGGCCGTGGACTACCGGCACCTGGACGCGGAGGAACTGGGCTCCGTCTACGAGTCGCTGCTGGAGCTGGAACCGAAGCACAGCGCGTCGGACCGCACCTTCACCCTGGTCGAGGTCGCAGGCAACACCCGCAAGACGACGGGCAGCTACTACACCCCGTCCTCACTCATCGAGTGCCTGTTGGACTCAACGTTGGACCCGGTGATCGCGGACGCGATGAAGCGCGGCCAGGAGGCGGCCACGGCCGCCGGCGCGGCCGACCCGGCGGACTCCATCGTCAACGAGCTGCTGTCCCTGAAGGTCTGCGACCCCGCCTGCGGCTCCGGCCATTTCCTGGTCGCGGCGTCCCGACGCATCGCCAAGCAAGTGGCGGCTGTACGGGAACGCAACCCCGAGCCCACTCTGGAGGCGGTCCGTCACGCCCTGCACGAGGTCGTCGCCTGGTGCATTTACGGCGTCGACCTCAACCCGATGGCGGTCGAGCTGGCCAAGGTCTCCCTGTGGCTGGAAGCCCTGGAGCCGGGCAAGCCACTGGGCTTCCTGGACGCGCACGTCAAGCACGGCAACGGGCTGATCGGGGCGACGCCGAAGTTGCTGCGGGACGGCATCCCCAACGACGCGTTCATCGCCACCGAGGGCGACGACAAGAAGCACGCCAAGGCGCTGGAGAAGATCAACCAGCAGGAGCGGGTCGGTCAGGGCAGCCTCTTCGAGCTCGACAACGAGTCAGTCAAGGTCGCCAACTCCGCGTTCGCGAGTGGGCTGCGGTCGATCACGCACGCCCGGTCGGACGAGCTGACGGACGTACGTCGCCAGGAAGAGGCTTACGAAAAGTGGTCTCAGACCTCTGCGTACAAGCGCTCTCTGCTCGTTGCCGACGCCTGGTGCGCCGCGTTCGTTTGGCTCAAGACGCCGGAGGCACCGCGCGCGGTGACGCACTCCGTTTTTAAGGCACTGGAGGATCCCAGCAGCGCGGGTGCCGCGCCTGAGACGACGGCCGAGATCGGACGTCTTCGTACCCAGTATAAATTCTTCCACTGGCACCTGGAGTTCCCGGAGGTATTCTCCGTCCCCGAGAGCACTCAGGGGGTATCCCAGGAAACCGGCTGGGCCGGCGGCTTCGACTGTGTGGTCGGCAACCCGCCCTGGGATAGCGTTGAATTCCGCGAGCAGGAGTTCTTCGCCCAGCGTGCGCCCGAGATCGCAGAAGCATCGCGCACGTCTGTGCGGAAGAAGATGATCGACGCACTCAAGGACTCCCCAGAGACCCTTCCGCTGTACGCGGAGTTCGAGGTAGGAAAGAGGAAGGTGTACGCCGAGAGTCACTTCCTGCGCCGCGCCGGGCGAGTTCCGCTGACCGGCCAGGGGAACCTCAACACCTACGCCGTCTTCACGGAGACAGACCGGATCCTGCTCGGGCCGAAGGGGCGAGCAGGGGTGATTGTGCCAACCGGAATCGCGACGGATGCGCGAACACAGTATTTCTTCAAGGATCTGGTGCAGAACGGGTCAATCTCCGTACTGTACGACTTCGAGAACGCGAAGCCGCTCTTCCCTGGCGTGCACCGCTCGTTCAAGTTCAGCATCCTCTCTCTGACCGGCAGGCTCCTGCGTGAGCCAGCGGCGAACTTCGCCTTCTTCCTCCATGATCCAAGCGAGCTGGACGACTCAGAGAAGGCGTTCACACTGACGCCGGAGGAAATCGGACTGCTCAACCCCAATACGGGGACCTGCCCAGTCTTTCGAAGCCGCCGGGATGCCGAGATCTCGCTCAACATCTATCGCCGCCTCCCTATCTTGATCAACCAGCGCGGAGCGGGAGGCAATCCGTGGGGCGTAGCCTTCATGAGAATGTTCGACATGTCTCATGATTCTCATCTTCTCCACTCTCGCGAAGCTTTGGCGAAGGATGGATGGAGCCTCAAGGGGAACACCTTCACTAAGGGTGAAGAGAAGATGCTCCCGCTACACGAGGGAAGGATGGGACACCAGTACACCCATCGCTTTGCCGACTCAACCGGGACACGGGAGTCATCAGCAGCTGAACTCTCCTCGCCGGAGTTCGTAGTCCAGCCGCAATATTGGATGACATCCGATGACACCGACGCACGGCTCTCTCGCCGCCATTTCGGCTGCACGACTGCCCTGCTCGGCCACAGGAGAGTTGCGCGCAATAACGACGAGCGGACTGGCATTGCGGCACTCATCCCATGGGGCGCAGCATCCTACGGATGGATCATCTCCACAGGACCCGACGCACGCCACCTCACCATGCTTGCAGCGACCTTCAACTCGTTCGCGTATGACTACGCACTACGCAACAGCTTCAGCCAGCCGAGCATCCCGCAGAGCACCTCTGAACAGGTGCCTGTACCATCGCCCGAAACTCTCACAAAACACTCAGCTTTCATTCAGTCTCGTGTCCTGGAGCTGACCTACAGCGCCAACGACATGCAGCCCTTTGCTGCTGACCTCGACGACACCGGCCTCCCCTTCCACTGGGACGAATCCCGCCGTCAGCTAATCCGCGCCGAACTGGATGCCCTCTTCTTCCACCTCTATGGAATCTCGCGCGAAGACACGGGCTACATCCTGGACACATTCCCCATCGTCCGCCGCAAGGACGAGGCCAAGTACGGCTCCTACCGCACCAAGGAGCTGATCCTCGCCGAGTACGACCGCATGGCGGCGGCCGGCGTAAGCCTCACCACCCCCCTCGTGGACGGGGAGAACTACACCTCAACCCTCACCCCGCCTCCGGGCCACGGCCCGCGCCACCCGGCAGCCTGACGCTCACCACGCCTACGCGGCCCGGACCGGAGGGGAGCCACGGCCGGGGCCGCGACCCGAAAGGGGTCGACCATGGATGACGAAATCCAGCTGTTCAGAGACGGTGATGGCCTGGCGGTCATCGGAGACCCGGCGGCGGTCGAACGCTTCCTCGTCTCAGAAGGACTGCCGGCGAAGGGCCTCGGGACGCGACGGTTCGGGCCCGCCCTCGGCAGCGCGTCCGGATTCGCGCAAGTGGGTTCCGACATCGCCGCCGGCTCGGGTCGCTGGGTGAAGCTGACCAAGGAGTCCGCGCAGCGTATCGACAAGATCGGGCTGAGGAAGAGCGCCACGACGGGTCTCGAAACAGGCGTGCTGAAGGGGCCCAAGGGCCAGGTCAAAGGGTTCGTCGAGTTCGTGAAGGGGTCGGGACCGCTCAAGGGCAACCCGGCCCAGCTGGCGGGCATCGCGACGGTCATGGCGCAGCTCGCGATGCAGCAGGCCATGGACGAGATCGCCGACTACCTCGCAACGATCGACGAGAAGGTCGACGACGTGCTCCGCGCCCAGCAGGACCAGGCGCTGGCGCAGATGATCGCGGTGGACCTCGAGATCAAGGACGCCCTCACCATCCGGGAGAAGGTGGGCCGGGTTTCCGAGGTCACGTGGTCGAAGGTGCAGAACATGCCGACGACGATCGCGTACGCCCAGGCGTACGCGCTGCGTCAGCTCGACGCGCTCGCGGAGAAGACGGAGCGCAAGAGCAAGATCGGTGAACTGGCCAAGGCGTCCAAGGAGATCGAGTCCAAGGCGCGGGAGTGGCTCGCCGTTCTGGCGCACTGCTTCCGGCTCCAGGAAGCTTTCGCCGTACTCGAACTCGACCGGGTACGAGAAACGGATCCGCACGAGTTGGACTCGCACCGCCTCGGGCTTCGGGCCTCCAGGAAGAACCGGATGGATCTCATCTCGGAGAGCACCGAGCGGCTGGTGGACAGGATGCACACGGCCGCCGGGACGGCCAACGCGAAGGTGCTGCTGCACCCGACCACTTCCCGCGATGTGGTGCACGCGCGCAACCACGTCGAGGTCGCCGTCGTCGACTTCCACGGGCGGCTTGGGATCGAGCGCGATCAGGAGTCGTTGGAGGCGCGACGCTGGAAGGACGCGGCCGTGGAGGTGAGGGACAAGGCGCTGGAGAAGGGCGCGGAGAACGTCGATGCCGCCCGGCGCCTGGGCACCGAGACGCTCGGCCGGGCCAAGTCGGCGACGGGCAAGCTCTCCAGCGGGATCGCCAATCGAGCGCTCCGCCGACACGGGGGCGACGACGAAGGCTGAGAGAGCGGCGGCCGTCAGCCACGTGGGTCCCGTTGGACTGAGTCAGTGAGCCTCTCGGGCTCTGCATAGGCCCCGACAGGGGCTCACATGGGCCCGTTCCGTGTCAGCGGCCACCTCGTCTGAACTCCACGCGCTCGCGGTGGGCCAGTCGCTGCTAGACGCCGCCGGACTCAGGCGCCACCCGAACCCCCGATCGCGACGAGCCCCGAAGCAACCCCGCCCGCCCCCGAAGGGCCCGCACCTCAGGAGTCTTCTGTCATGATCCCGCCCAAGCCCACCGACGAGCCCACGCTCCCCGCCGCTCCGGTGCCCGCGCCCGCCAGATCCAGACCGTCCCGCCACGCCGCCGTCCTGCTGGCCGTCTGGACGCTGCTCGTCGCCGGCGTGTCCTCAGGAATCACCGCCGCCGTTGTCGGAGGCGACAGCGGCGACATCGAGGGCGCCGCCGCCGCGCCGACGGTCAGCCCGTCGATACGGCAGGACACGCACACTTACCCCGCCGATCCCCCTCAAGAGCCGGAGGCGGTCCCGTCCCCCACCGCCGAGAGCTTCGCCATGGGGGAGAAGGCGAAGAGCGGCGGTGCGACGGTCGTCGTCAAGAAGGTCAGCGAGTCCGCGTCGGTGACCCTCGACGACTTCGAATCGGAGAAGGTCCTCAAGGCCGGGGCAGGAGCGAAGTTCGCCATCGTGGAGACGACCGTCTACAACGACGGCACCGAGCCCTTCGACCCCGTATGCGGCGGCGGCATCTCGCAAGGTCTCGTCGACGCCGAGGGCCGGAAGTTCGACCTCATCGAGGACGCGTATCTGGTCAAGGCCAACCGGAAGGCCGAGGCCTGCGGCCAAGAGGTGCAGCCCGGCTTCGAGCGTGACGCCGTCTTCGTCTACAAGCTCCCCGCCGATGCGAGCCCGGCCCAGTGGACGTTCTCCGGCTCCCGGGGGATGACCGAGGACGACCTGGCCGTCGTGAGGCTCGCCGTCCGCACCACGTCCAGCTGACACCTCGCCCCTCCGCACAATCCCAGCCCGGCACCCTCCGGACGGCCGGTCAGCGTCGACCGGCTGCCTCGAAAGGATCGTTCATGGAGCCTCGCGGCTACCGCATGGTCGTGTCGACCCGGCAGGACTTCGTCACCACGTCCGCTCATGTCGAGCGGCAGCTCTACGCATGGCTCGAAGGCAAGCGCTACGACACGTCGGCGCTCGACGAGGGGCGCAACGACATCGCCCCGAACGTGACCCTGGATCAAGACTCCTCGTCCGGCCAGCACGGCGCGTACACACGCTGGCGGATGCGCGAGACACTGTCGCCGCAGATCGGCACATGGCAGTCCACACTCGTCGTCCGCGCGGACCTCCAGGACGATCAGCGCCGCACCTGGATCCAGGTCGACATCGAGAACCGGCCCTCCCTCCCCGGACGGTTCCCCACCCCCGCGAACACCCCCGGCATCGCGCGCCTGCTCCTGGACGCGCTCGACGCCAGGGACGGCCTGGCCGAGGTGAAGGCGAAGCCGATGTTCATCGAGCCGGAGGACGTGCCGGAGGTCATTGAGGAGCTGTGCGACACCGAGCGTCGGCTGCCGATCGTCGTCGCCAGCATCCCCTACGGCGTGGACGCGGACGGCTGGGCGGAGGGAACCGTGGAGCAGGCGTACAAGCACCTGCCCGGCCTCGCCACGCTGTACGTCCTGTCACCCGAGGCCCAGCCGGCGTTCAACGAAGTGCTGGGATTCCACCCCGTGTTCGGCGGAGGCATCCGAACGTACCTTCCGGGCGTCGATCCCGCGTGGAAGCCCGATGCCCAACGGCACCCCGTGATGTCTCGGAGGGCGATCGAGGCCGACATACGCAAGGCCGGGAAGATCCTCGCCACGCTGCCGCAGCGTCAAGCCCAGCGCCACCCACTCCCAGAGGCGCTCGCCTCTCTGCCCATCCTGCGCACCCGGCCGCGCCCTCAGACTCATGGCTCGGAGGTCGAGAGGCTGACGAGCGACAACACGACGCTTCGGGAGATGCTGGACGAGGCCGGGGAGTCCGAGATCGCCCAGGCGAAGAGGATCAGCGACCTCAACTCCGATCTCGACACCGCCGATCTCACCGCGGACCAGCTCCGGGGTGAGAACGAGGAGCTCTACGACCAGTTCCAGGCCGCCCAGAGGCAGGTCCGTTTCCTCCAGGAGCGATTGACGGAAGCGGGGCAGTACGAGCTCGCGTACGCGGCGCCCGTCGCGCCGGACATCACCTACCCCGAGACGTTCTCCGACCTCCTCGACAGGTTTGGTGAACTTCCGTACCTGAGTTTCACTGGTAAGGAGAAGACCACACGCGATCTCGACAGCCAGTCCGTGGACAACTGGCTCCAGGTGGCATGGGACGGTCTCCTCGCCCTCAACCACTTCGCAGAGGTCTCGGCCAAGGGTGAGGCCAGCGGTGACTTCCTCAGCTGGTGCAAGGGGGAGAAGTCCCGGAGCTATCCGTTCCCGGCGGCGAAGGTGGCGATGCGGGAGTCGGACCGAGTCGCTCAGGACGAGAAGATGCGCAAGCAGCGGATGCTGCCGGTGCCGGAGGAGGTGGAAGAGAAGGGGGTGGTCTTTATGCAGGCCCACCTGAAGATCGGTCTGGGCAACACGGTCGCTCCCCGGCTGCACTTCTACGACGACACGCCTCGGACCGGAGTGGTGTACGTCGGCTACCTCGGCCCGCACCTCCGGAACACCAGGACCTGAGCCGGGCCCGGCGGCGGGTGTCCTCACCCGCCAGCCGGGCGGTGCTCCGCTCAGGCGTTCGCCACGAAGGACATGAACCGACCCCAGCCTTCGAGCCCGACAGCGAAGGCGGGGCGGGTCACGTCCTTGGAGTCACGCACGTGGACAGCGTGTTCTGCGATGGCGACCTCTACGCAGCTATCGCCTTGGGTGCCGCTGTAGCTGGACTTGAACCAGGCGAGTTCGGTCGTGCTCATAGCTCTCCTCGCAGTCTCTCCAGCAGGCCACGCGATTCCTTGGGGTTGAGGGCCTGCGAGCGCAGTGTGTCATAGCGCTGCTGGAGGAAGCTCACCTCCTTGGGGGCGGCGATCAGCCTGCCATTCTGCTGACCTTCGGAATACGCGAGTCGCCGCCCATCCGGCGTTTCCATCAGTTGCACCGGACCATCCAGGCACGCATGGAACTCCGCACTCAGCGGCACCACTTGAAGTGTCACATTGCGTGGCGCGCTCAGCTCCAACACGAGGTCCAGCATGCCCCGCTGCACCTCCGCCCCGCCCAGCCGGCGCCGGAACACCGCCTCCTCCACGATGAAGCTGAACGGGACCGTCGGCCGCTCCCGAAGCATCCTCTGCCGGTCCAGTCGGGCGGTCAGCTGCGCCTCCACCTGCTCGTCCGTCAGCAGCGGAATGCTGTTGTCGAACACCGCCCGCGCGTACCCCTCCGACTGCAACAGCCCCGGCACCAGCCGGCACTCGTACGTGCACAGGCTCACCGCCACCCGTTCCAGCCGCGCCCACCGGCGGAACCACGCCGCCAGGCCCGGCTCGCCCCGCGTCAGGTGCCGGGCCGCCTTCCGGAGGGCGCCCGTGTTGCCCAGCGCCTCCTCCGCCCGTTCCACGAAGTCCTCGTCCGGCATCCGGCGACCCAACTCCACCGACTCGACAGTGTGTTTGGAGAACCGGACCCGCGTCCCGAACTCCACCCGGCTCAGCCCCGCATGCTCCCGCAGGGCCTGGACGACGGCCCCGAACGTCCGCAGACTGTCCGACGGGTCGGGTTCGCGCTCCCAGTCGCCCGCCACCCCGTCGACCTCGCCACCCACGATCGTCATACGCGGCCACCTCCAAGTACGTGCATGGGTCCTCCCCGCGACTGACTGACCCAGCGTGACGGAAATCAGCCCGTACCGTCCACTCCGCGTGCCCGTACGCTGACTCCGCGTACGGGGCGCACCCCTCGCGGACCCCAACCCACTACCGTCACCGTGGCCTCTATGGACTCCTCCCCACAACTCGACACCATCCCGGGTGTCTTCTCCCTGCTGCTGTCGTCCACCCGGCGCGGGGCCCGCCTCGGCCGGTTGCTCGCCGTCACCGAACTCCGCAGCTGGGGCGTACCGCCGTGCGTCACGGACCGTGCCGAGCAGATCGTCGCCGAGCTGGCCGCGAACGCCGTGCTCCACGGCCAGGTGCAGGGCCGGGACTTCCGGCTCGGGCTGTCGCTCTCCCCCGCTCCCCGGACGCTCCGCATCGAGGTCACCGACGCCCGCCGCGACCGGATGCCCGTACTGCCACAGCCCGCCGACGGCGAGACCGGCCGCGGTCTGCTCCTCGTCGCCGCGCTCGCCGACCGCTGGGGCATCGTGCCGTACCCGCCGAGCGGGAAGACCGTGTGGGCGGAGGCGGAGCTTCCGACACCAGACCCGGGAAACGAATCCGGCCAACCGGCCGGACAACGCCTTTGATCATCTGAAGCCGACCGCTCTACCCTTCCCCCGGCGGGCGGCATCGCCCGCCGCACCCGGCTCGACCGTTCCAGGAGCGTGGTCCGTGCAATTTCCGCCCAGCGACGTGCGTGCTGCGCATGGCAAGTGGCTCTACTTCCAGGGCCTGGAACACACACTGCGCGAACGTCATCCCGAGCTGGCCCACCGGGTCTTCTTCAACTCGGGCGGCCCTTTCCTCTACCTGAAGGTCAACCTGTCGGGCGAGTCCGGAGTCGCCCTGGCGATCA
This sequence comes from Streptomyces sp. NPDC040718, assembly GCF_055593565.1. Lineage (NCBI taxonomy): Bacteria > Bacillati > Actinomycetota > Actinomycetes > Kitasatosporales > Streptomycetaceae > Streptomyces > Streptomyces sp. NPDC040718. Next base: position 29,754 of record NZ_JBVIXO010000005.1, read on the forward strand.
CGCGGTTCGGCAACACCGAAACCTGGGCCATCCTCGATCCCCAGTCGGACAGCGAGCCCTCCGTCTGGGCCCCGAGCACCCCCGGCGAGGTGCTGGTCGACTCCCTCGCCGCCCATGCAGCCGCCCATCTCGCCGGCGTACCCGTCGCCTCCCCCTGGCGCTGGCACCAGAGCGAGCGAAGCGACATGACCGACCTGGCCGACCTCCTCACGGACAGCGGGGTCAAGGTCCGGCGTGTGGTGGCGGGGAACGGGTGGTTCGCTTACGGCCCCCGGCACGAGCCGAAGCTCGGCCTCATCGAGAGCTCCAGGGGCCACCACCTCGACGCCGAGCTTCCCGGAGGCGTCCTCGTCCGGGTGTCGATCAAGCCGAACCTCGGCTGGACCGCCCACGTCCACACTCCGGAGTGGAACGCGTGGGGACGTATTGATCTCAGTCGCGCGCTGACGGGCCAGGAGCGTCCCATCCCTGGGCTACCACTCGCCTCGACCTCGGTGGAACGGATCGCTGAGGTGATCAGCGGAGGGTTCGGGGCATGGGCGGAGGTCCGCCCATGGAACCCGTTCCGGGGCTACTCCCCGCCCTCGCCCTTCGGTTTCAACCACGTTGATGCCGTTCTCGCTCAGCTTCCCCCGCTCGGCTTCAACGATCTCCGCGAGGGCGTTGACGGCGCGCTCGTCTCCGACTCCCACCACGTCGAGTGGTACGAACAAGAGCCCAAGACGCCCGGGAACCTCTTGAAACCCGAGCTGGTGCGCCTGAACGGGCTCGCCGCCGCGGCCGGGGAGGACACCCCGAAGCGTCTCATCCTCCTCACGACCTGCTGGCTCAGCCGCCCCGCAGCCGCCTTCGCCGACCAGGCCAAAGCGTTCGCCTTCCACTTGGACCCCGATACCGGCCGCCTGGAACCGCTGAACCCGCGCGCCCAGGAGGCCCTCCCGCCCTGGGAAGACCCCCGCAAGCACGACTGGGAGACCTGGTAGCCCTCCGTTGCCCGTCCCCACCCGCCAGACTGTCAGTGCACGGCTCTACGGTGGCGTCCACGTCTCCACGACTAGGAAGGTACGTCCATGTCCGACGGCTACCCGGAGTTCCAGCTGCGGTTGCCCAACGGTGACGAGATTCCCCGCGCCCGGGGTGTGCTGTTGGACGAGAAGGGGACGAACGGCAGCAGGAAGTTCCTGCTCCGCGCCGGCTCACCGGCCCGCGCCCACGTCATGCCGTCGTTCGCGAAACACTTCAGCGGCCAGCTCAAGCGACGGGAGGAGTTGCAGGCACAAGGGTTCCTCATTCCTTCGGACCGCTGGCCCGGCTGGCTGGAGCTGGTCAAGGACGTGGAATGCGGCTCGCCGTCCTTCGCCGCCGAGCTGCTGGTGGGTGCCCCCCGCAACGGTTGGGTGGAGTGGCGCACGGAAGAAGGAGCCCCTCTCTCGGACTTCATGACGGGCGTGTGGGCCGGCCCCAACCGCGCCTGGCTCGTGCGCGGCTCCAATGTCACCGGCCTCGATCTCGTCCAGCGGATGTGGCTCCCCGAGGGGCTGGTAACCCTGGCCGCCTCCCGGCTCCGCCAAGGCGTCGCCCAGGGCAGCAGCAAGGAACAGCTGCGCACCCTCGTCCAGGAGGACTACGAGTCCACGGCGACCTACAGCCAGAAGCAGGACCTGGTAGAGGAGCTGCACGCCTTCCTGTCCCGGATGAAGCCCGGCGACACCGTGTGCACCATCTCCGGAGGTCGCCTGTACGTCGGGGAGATCTCCGGCGAAGTGGAGCAGACGGAGTCCGAGGACCACCGGTCCAACCTGCGCCGCCCGGTGACCTGGCAGGACCAGGGGTACGCATACGACGAGCTACCCGAGGAGCTCCAGCAGAGGCTGTCCATCCAGCACGATGTGGTGGAACTGACCAGCGTCCAGGCCGTCATCGACGGCCTCGGGCTCACGGACGAGGAGCTGGCCGACGAGGCCGAGGCGATAGAGCGGGATCCGAGCGTGGAGATCCCGGCTCTCGCCGCGCGGCGAGAGCTGGAGCTGCCGGAGCCGACAGACGAGCTGGCCGCCGAGCTGCTGGTCCACAAGACGGACTGGCTGCGCGAGGTCCGGGACCTGCTGTGGGACGACCGGCAGGTCGTCCTGTACGGGCCGCCCGGCACCGGCAAGACCTATCTGGCGCTGAAGCTGGCCGAGTTCCTCGGCGGCGGACCGGAGCAGGTGAAGCTGGTCCAGTTCCACCCCTCCTACGCCTACGAGGACTTCTTCGAGGGGTTCCGGCCGCAGGAGGACCCCGAGACCCGGGAGGTCGCCTTCCGGCTCACCGCCGGACCCCTGCGCGAACTGGCCGACCTGGCCTCGCGGGAGGGCAACCGGCACATCCCGCACTTCCTGATCATCGACGAGATCAACCGGGCGAACCTGGCCAAGGTCTTCGGCGAGCTGTACTTTCTCCTGGAGTACCGGAACAAGTCCGTCCGGCTGACCTACTCCGGCGATGACTTCGCGCTGCCCCCGAACCTGTTCGTGATCGGCACCATGAACACTGCAGACCGCTCGATCGCGCTCGTGGACGCGGCCATGCGGCGCCGGTTCGCGTTCGTGGAGCTGTCCCCCCGCACCGAGCCCACCAGCGGGCTGCTGCGGCGCTGGCTGGAATCCCAGAAGAAGGACTCCGAGCCGGCCGAGCTGCTGGACGCGCTCAACGCCCGTATCGACGACGCGGACTTCCGGATCGGGCCGTCGTACCTGATGAAGAAGGGCGTGTACCGGGACGGCGGGCTGGAGCGCACCTGGCGGACGAAGATCCTTCCGCTGCTGGAGGAGCACCACTACGGCGAGGGCATCGACATCGAGAAGCGGTACGGGCTTGCCGCGCTGCGGCGGTCGCTCCCCCAGCCGCCGGAGGCCGATCCGGTGTCGCCCGCGTGACCCCGGTCATCGAGCTCGTCGAGCACGCCCGGGCCACCGGCCACGTCCTGCCGGAAGCGGTCGGCCGGGCTCTGGCCGCCGCCCGCATCGTGGACGCCTCCCCCGATCCGTACACGCCGGGCCGTTGGCTGCTGCGAGCCGGCAGCAAGGTCGGTGCGGTGTCCGTCGACGTACCGGGCGGCGGGAGCGGGCCGGTCACCGTTCGCGTCACACCCAAGGTGCCCATCGCGCGGCTGTTCTTCCTGCTCGGCTACAGCCTCGACCCGAAGGGCGGCTGGCGGGGCGGTCAGGTCGACGTGGGTGAGCACCGCGAGGTGCTGCCCGCGCTCGCGCACGCCGTCGAGCGGCAGACAGACCGGGCCCTGCGGAAAGGACTGCTCCAGGGGTACCGGGCGACCGAGGAGAGCGCGCTGGTGGTCCGCGGGCGGATCCGCGAGGCGGACCAGATACGACGCCGCTTCGGGGCGGCCCTGCCCGTCGAGGTGGCGTACGACGAGTTCACCACCGACATCGCCGAAAACCGCATCCTGCGGGCGGCGGTCGAGCGTCTGCTGCGCCTGCCCGGCGTGCCGCACGAGGTACGCCGCCGCCTGCTCCACCAGCGGGCCCGCCTCGCGGACACCACCCCGCTGGTCCCCGGACAGCCGCTGCCCGCCTGGCATACCTCCCGCCTCAACACCCGCTACCAGCCCGCCCTGCACCTCGCCCGTGCCGTGCTCGAGGGGTCCTCACCCGAGCACATCCCCGGCGGCCTGCGCATCGACGGTTTCCTGTTCGACATGAACAGGCTCTTCGAGGACTTCGTGACGGTCGCCCTGCGCGAGGCGCTGCGCGGCTCCGATCTCACCGGCGCCCTCCAGGACCCACACCACCTGGACGAGGAGGATGCGATCCGCATGAAGCCGGACTTCGTGCTGTACGGGCCGGACGGCGCCCCGCGCGCGGTCGCCGACGCCAAGTACAAGGCGGAGAAGCGGGACGGCTACCCGGACGCCGACCTGTACCAGATGCTCGCCTACTGCACCGCGCTCGGACTACCCGAGGGTCACCTCATCTATGCGAAGGGCAATGCGCCGCACGCCGCCCACCGGGTCCGGCACGCGGGCATCGTCCTCCACCAGCACGCCCTGGACCTGGACCGGGAACCTGCCGCGCTACTGGCCGATATCGCCGCCCTTTCCCAGCATATGGGCACTGACCTGCCCGTATGATCAGCGGCGGAGTGTCCGTCCAGGGTGGGGAGTTCACGTCGTGCCACAGCTCGCGTTCGCCAACAGCTTCTGGGAGAGCTACGACGTCCTGGAGAAGCCGATCAAAGCCGGCGTGCGCAAGGCGATGGAGAAGTTCCAGAAGCTGACCGTCGCCGAGCTGTACGCCGACAAGGGACTGCACCTGGAGTCCGTCGACAAGGCACGCGACCCCCGGATGCGGACGATCCGCGTCAACGACTTCTGGCGCGGGGTGGTCCTCTCCCCCGACGACGGCAGTGACGTCTTCCTGCTGGTCAATGTGGTGCCGCACGACGACGCCTACACCTGGGCGGCCAAGCGCCTGTACACGACGAACAAGGCCACCCGGGGCCTGGAGGTCCGCAACGTCGTCGCGATCGAACAGCTGACCCCGGCCCTGGAGAAGGCCGCCGCGAAGGCCCCGGCCCTGCTGTTCGGACCGTACTCCGACACCGTGCTCCGCGATCTCGGCATCGACGACCAGGTGCTGCGGGCGGTACGCACGGTCATCGACAAGCCCCAGCTGGAGGCGTTCGGGACGCTCCTGCCGGAGGACCAGTTCGAGGCCCTGCAGTACCTCGCGGAGGGATTCACACCCGAGGAGGTCTACCGGGACGTCGTGGCGGTACGCCGCCCGGCCGACGCCGGGCCCGACCCGGACCAGAGCCTGGCCGTGGCCATCGCCAACACCACGAGCCGCATCACGCTCGTCACCAGCGCGGACGAGCTGACCGAGATCCTGAACAAGCCGTTCGCCGCGTGGCGGGTGTTCCTGCACCCATCGCAGCGCCGGGTCGCCTACCGGGTGTCGTACGGCGGACCGGTTCAGGTCACCGGCGGACCGGGCACCGGCAAGACCGTCGTGGCCCTGCACCGCGTCAAGCACCTGCTGTCCCGCGCGCCCGACACCCGGATCCTGCTCACCACGTACACGAACGCCCTGGCCCAGGCCCTGCGCGAGAACCTCGCTCTGCTGCTCGACGGGGACGAGGCACAGCTGGCCCGGGTCGATGTCACCACGGTGAACGCCTTCGCCCACCGGACCGTCGCTGAAGGCGGCACGCGGATGCCGTCCCCCGTCAGCGACCGGGAGGAGCGGCAGGTCTGGCAGCGCGTGCTGAAGAAGCTGCAACTGCCGTGGTCCGAGCAGTTCCTGGCGCAGGAGTACCGGCACGTCATCCTGGCCCAGGACATCCGCGATCCCGACACCTACCGCACGGCGCTGCGGCGGGGCCGGGGCAACGCCTTGTCCGCCGCACGGCGGGAACAGCTGTGGCCGGCCGTCGAACTCTTCGAGGCGATGCTGAGCGGGCAGGGCTCCACCACCCATCTCCAGGTGTGCGCGCGGGCCGCCCGGTTGCTCGCGCAGACCACGCCGCCCTACGACCACGTCGTGGTCGACGAGGCGCAGGACCTCCACCCGGCCCAGTGGCGGGTGCTGCGCGGCGCGGTCGCGCCCGGCAGCGACGACCTGTTCATCACCGGGGACCCGCACCAGCGGATCTACGACTCGAAGGTGTCGCTCAGCTCGCTGGGGATCTCGGTGACCGGCCGTACCTCCCGGCTGCGCATCAACTACCGCAGCACGGAAGAGATCCTGGCCTGGTCTACGGGCATCCTCGCCCCCGTGGCCGTCGAAGACCTCGGAGGCGCGGGCTCGGACAGCCTGGCCGGCTACCGCTCCGTCCTGCACGGGCGGCGGCCGAGCGTGGCAGGGCACGGTTCCGAGCCTGTAGAGGTCGCGGCGCTGGTGGACCGGGTACGAGAGTGGATCGCGCAGGGTGTGAGGCCGTCCGAGATCGGCATCTGCGCGCGCTTCAACCTGCTCCTCGACAAGGTGTACGAGCGGCTGGCGGCGGACGGGATCCCGGTGGCCCGGGTGCGGGACAACCCGGGCCCGGAGGTGGAGGGGGTGCGCCTGGCCACCATGCACGCGATGAAGGGACTGGAGTTCCGCTGCGTGGCGGTGGTCGGGGTGACGGCGGGGGCGCTGCCGTTCGGCCGGGAAATCACCCCGGCTTCGGTCGATGCCCTTCAGCACGAATCGGACCTGCTGCGAGAGCGCTGTCTGCTGTTCGTCGCATGCACCCGGGCCAGGGAGGCGCTGTACGTCTCCTGGTCCGGGCCGGCAAGCGAGTTCGTTCCGCAGGCAGCCGAGCGCTGACCCCGGCTGCGGCAACGGGAGCGAGCGCTCCCCCGGCTAGGCATCCTTGTCGGGGGACGGGATGAGTGCCCCGTTGCCCAGTCCGTCGCGGGCCAGCTCCACTGCCTGACGGCTGAGGTCCGCGGCCTCGCGGACGCGTTCCTCGAACTCCTGGATCGCGTTGAACGCCCGCCCGTAGCGGCGCTGCGCCTCGATCTCCATCTTCGGGACCCGGCCGCTTCGCACGTCGAAGCGATAGGTGCCGCTGGCGCTGGTCGAGCGCCGCGTGTTCGCCGTGCTGTGCAGGAAGCCCCGAAGGTAGTCGGTGTCCAGCTGGTCGCTGACCGACGTCGGCTCGGCTTCGCCGTACTCGACGAGGCCGGCCCGCGCGAGCTCGGCGACACTCACCGTCGAGGTTTCCAGGGTTCCGGGCCCGGTCCCGTCGGCGAGCGTCGGAAGGAGTGCGGCAAGCTCGGCGAGCTGGTGCTCCAGCCGGGCCCGCAGTGATTCGTACTCGGCACGGTAATCGCGGTGCGAGGCCAGGATGTGTCGGCCGGGGGTGAGGTCGACGGTGTCGTCCAGCAGGTCGACCAGGGGGGCGTCCACCACTTGGTGTGGGGCGGGATCCAGTGGTCCGTCCGGCTGGTTGGCGGTCAGATCGACGAGCCGCACAGCCGTCGCCGCGTCACCGGCGTTCAGCGGGCGGGTGAGCTGCCAGACATGGACGGGGAGTGCATGCGAGGCCGCGACTCCGCCAGGCAGGGCGACCACTTGTGTCAGTACCCCGCGCCGCACGAGCTCGGCCCGAATCCGGCGGCCTGCCTTGCGGTACGCGACCGAGGCGGGCATGACCATGAGGACCCGGCCGCCCGGAGCAGTATGGGCGTATGCGTGTTGCAACCAGGCCAGCTCACCCTCGGCCTTGGGCGGTGTGCCGAACTCCCACCGCGAGTCGAGCAGTAGGGACTCCCGGCCCCAGTCGGTGATGCCGACGGGCGGATCACACACCACCAGATCGGCACGCACCCCAGGCCACTGATCGGCGCAGAGCGAATCGCCTTCGGTGACGGAGACATCCGCCTGCCCACCCAGGTCGGCCCGGAGCTGAGCCAGGCGCGCGCTATTCGGTTCCCGCTCCTGCCCGAAACGTTTCAGCCCGCGCCCGGGTCCGACGGTGAGCAGCAACGTGCCGATGCCACAGGCCGGGTCCAGCACGGTGGCATCCGCGGGCAGGTTCCCGGCGAGATGACGCAGGGCACGGAGGATCCGCTCCGAGGTGACATGGTCTGAGCCGGACCGGCCGACGGAGTCGGTGATCCGGGTGGCCAGCCCCTCGACGACCGCGGCGGCGGAACCGGAACGGACAAGCCGTTCCGACAGCCGCACCGCGTCAGCGGGAAGATCCGGAGTCGGTTCCGCCTGCGCCAGCCGCCGGGCGACGTCTGCGACGCCCGAAACCGTCTCCTCCCCGTATGCGGCTCGCACCGCCTGCCAGAGCCTGACCTCGTCCGAGACGTCCTGTCCCTTGTGCTGCCTCTCCAGCCAAGCCTGCACCTCGGTGAAAGCGAACAGCGGACTGTTCACACCGCCGCCTCTGGGAGCGGGGAAGTCTTCATAGCGACGACGCCAATTGGACACAGCCGCCCGCGTCACACCTGCGAGGCGGGCGATCTCAGACCCGGACACCAGCTGTTCCGGCGAAGCACCCTCCATATCAGCCATGACGCCAGCGTACACGACAACCCTGCAGGGTGACTTTCACAACACGTTGACACCGTACACACATCGCGTCACCTGAAACCACCCGATCACGCAGCCGCTACTCCTCGTCTGATTCGTCCAGGGCGAAGTCGAAGGACAACTGCTCGACGGACCTCTGACTGTCAGCAGCCTGCTCCTCCTTTACATTGGTGTCGACCGTGTCGTCCTCGTCGTGTGGGAGGGCGTACTCATCGGCGAGCCGGGCGAGGTGCAGGACCAGCGGCAGCCCGAGCACGTCGCGGTAGTCGTCGCCACAGATGCGTTGCTGGTGGACGAACGCTGCCCATGCCTCCGCGTCGTCCCCCTCCTGAAGGCAGGCGACCGTGAGTTCCAGGAGCTCCGGATTCCATGCATTGGCCTTCGGCCGGAAGGCGTTCTTGCCCGAGGCGTTGGTGTGAGCGGTGAGCTTCGCGTCCTCGTTGGTGAGCTTGGTCTGGGTACTGGCTTTGCCTGCCGTGCTGTAGAAGACACGGCCTGAGTCGCCGTCCGCACGGGACACCCACAGGCCGGCGGCGAACCCGGCGCGCTGCATGCCTTTGTGCTTCGCGTCGAGCTCCTCGGCCTCCGCCCACCACTGAGGGGTCTCGTCGCGCCCGCTGTCGGCCACCCGCACGACCCGGAGCTGTTTGCCGTAGAGGCCGATCCGCTGGACGGGCCCGCCGTCCAGACCGAGCCGGTCCTGCTGCAGTCCGTCGTTACGCAGCCACGGCCAGCGCTTGCGTACGTCCTGCGCGTGCACGAACACCAGCGTCGGGGCGCTGCGCAGGCCGGCCACGGTCTTCTTGACGAAGGCGGCCACGTGCGCGGACTGCTGTGCCGCCGAATTGAGATCCGTGTCCCTGACCCGTCCTGTGAGGGACTTCAGCAGCTCCGGGTACGGCACCCACTCGTGCATGTCGGCGGTCTTGCCCAGTACACACGTCGTTCCGGGCCGGATGAGGACGGCGACGGGAGTGAACTGCGCCCTTCCGGTGGGACCGTCGCGGCGCTGTTCGACAAGGTGGAAGGCCAACTGGTTGAGTCCGGGCGGAATCAGCTCATCGCCGAGGGTGTGCTGCGGAATGAAGCGCGTACCGGTCTGCCTGATGCCGTCTGCCCAGGCCGCCTCGGCGCGGATCACGGCCTCCTGAGCCGCCTTCTGCGGCTCCAGGTCCTGGTCCAAGGGGCGGAGGAACTGCGTGACCAGACCGGCCTCGGCGCAGCCGAGGCGGATGGCGTACTTGGGGTCGGCCCGCCGCTTGGCGTGGCGGAAGCTCTCCTCCCCCTCGAGCTCCACGAAGGCGACCTGCGCACCGCTCACCGGCAGGTGGCCCGGCGCCAATGCCGCCGCGATCTTGCGGCGACGCTCGTCGATCGCCTGCTCGTGTTCCTTTCCGCGGCGGGGCACCCGCTCTCCGCCGAGTGGTGCGCCCAGGTCACCGAGCGGCAGTGCGCAGAGCTTGACAGAGAGCTCCGGTGTGTCCCACCGCCAGATCTCACCCGTTCCTTTCCTGCGATGGCCGGTCAGGCCGAGGCCCGCTTCCGCAGCCGCGAGCACCCGGTCTCGCTGGTCGTCCGTCTGGTAGAGGATCAGGCCGACGAGCGCCGCGCCGTCGAGGGCCTCGGCGAGGCGGACCCTGCGCATGACCGCGTTGTCCGCGCCACGCTGTTCCCGCTTACCGAGTGCGGCGGCCAGGTCTCCGGGCTTCTTCTCCACCTTGGGGACGGACGGCAGAGGCTGGAGCTGGCGCTTCGGCGGGCCGGCGTACCGGCTGCGTCCGAGCAGCGGCACCGGTACGAGCTCGGGGGCGAGCGCCTGCTCGGCCCACTCCGTGAGCCGTCGCCGCTCGCTCGGCATCAGACCGGTGCCGACGGGATGTGCCCCCATCGCCGCCTGGTGGCCGACGGCCAGAGTGAGCCCGTCCCTCCCACCGATCCAGTGGTCGGCCTCCTTGACCAGTCGGTCCACGGACGGCAGGGCGTCGAGCGCGGTGACGTAGCCGAGCATGCCCTGCACTCCGCCCTGGCTCCAGTCCGTGGTGCCGTTGCGCCAGCGGATGGCCGCCACGGAGAACGCGGGCGAGGACAGCCCGTCCGGGACGAGCGAGGTGTCGGGCAGCAGATAGACGGAGACGCCCTTTTGGTACGGCATCCACACCTTTCCGGTGACGAAGCGGCGGATGCCCGTGGCCAGGTGCACTCGGGGGACCGACGAGAAGGGTGAGGTGCGGACCGTGATCCTGATACTGGCCGCATAGTAGGAGGGCGCCTTGCCCGACTCGATCTTCCGTGGCGGCCAGGACATCAGCTCCGCACCGCCGCTGCCGAGGCCCCGGGCGCCCGGGAGCTGGGCCACCCGTCGGAACATCAGGCGTTCGCCGTTGTGCTCGTAGGGTTCCTGCCGCTCGATCCGGCCGGCCAGGACCTCCGGCAGCAGCCGGTACACGTGGTTCGCAGGCAGCGCGGTCCCCCCGGGAGACAGCTCCTGTTCGAACAGGTCCACCATGCCGAGCTGCCAGTGCGGGAGCGCCGGCCCCAGGTCCCGGAAGGTGTCCATCAGCTGGGCACCGGTGGCGGGGTCGTCGGGGTTCTTGCCGAGGTTCCTGAGCCACGCGGCGATGTAGGTGTTCATGACCGACATCGGGTATTCCTGCTCGCAGTACAGCCAAGGGCGCTGCGAGCCGAAGGTGGCCGTCCCGTCGACGGTGACGATGTCGGGCGCGGTCGCACGCATCAGCTGGTTGACCGCCTGCGTGGGCACGGTGCGGCGCCAGGTGGCCTCGCGCTCCGTCAGGCCCGCACGGCGCAGCTCCAGAAGCGGCTGCTCCCATTCGGCGGGCAGCGCGAGCGTGTGCATCGGGACCGCGAAGGAGCCGCGCGACGGGTCGGCCGTGTAGGCCGCAGTCCGGATGTGCTGGTATTCCACTGAGTGGTTCTCCCTGTACGAGGGCGGGTGGGGCACAGAGGTCGGTTCGGCGTTGGTTCGGCGTCGGTCAGCCCATGTCGGCTAGCGCCCGGTAGAGGGGCTCGTACAGCTCCTGCACGAGCGACTTGTCGATGGCGGCCAGATCGGAGTCGGGGTCGTCGAGGAAGTAGGGGGCGAGCACCTCACGCATGCTCGCCAGCAGGCTGGTCTCGGGGGTGTCGGTGGCCTGGAAGCCGGCCTCACGCGGCGAGAACGCGGCGTCGACGAAGACCACACGGGCCGGCACACCTCCGCGTACCAGACGGCCGATGACCTGCCAGATGACTACCAGTTGGTCCCAGGTGAACGCGGTCTTCTCGTCCTCGCGCAGACTGGACCAGGCCAGGCGCCGGGTCAGCAGACGGTTCCACTGGCGGCGCGCGCGGCTACGGAAGGCGACCGCTGCCCGGTCAGGGGTGGCCGCGGCCAGCGCGGCCTGTTTGAACGTCCCATCGGCGTCCCTGAGCTGGCGCACCGCCCAGTCGTTGATCGCCTGAATGGCGAGAGAGATGTCGTCGGGTCTGGGGTGGGGCCGGGCCAAGAAGTACACGCCTCCGATGGCGGCCTTCCCCCCGCTGAGCACGATGTTGTGCCCGCGCTCCACAGCGAGCAGGGGAGCCACCAGCAGGTCACCACCGACCGCGGGAAAGGACCGGACGTCGCCACGAGGCAAGGTGCGCACCCCGTTGTCCTCGGGCATCCTGGTCCAGGCGGTGTCGGAGTCGGCGTCATCGGAGACGAGTTGGGTCACCCGACCGTTCCACTCGGGGATCTGGTTGAGGTATTCAGCGGCCCGGCGGGCCTCGTCGTAGCTACCGACGAGCAGCAGGATCCGGCGCCGCTCCGGGTCTTCGATCTCGGCGAGCTCGGTGTCGAGCATGCTGACGGCGTCCGGCAGACTGCGGTCGGGTACGGCGAGCTGGTGCAGCATGTGGATCAGCGCCTGCGGTCGCTCTTCCGGGTCGCAACCGGACAAGCGGAGGGGTTTGGGGTGGGGGCTGTCGGGCCAGTAGAGGAACTCCTTGCGGAACTCGGTATCAAGCACCGCGCGGATCTCGGAGTCGAGCGGACGCAGGATCGCGCCGACCGGGGCATGGAGGTGGTATCGGCTCGACGTCCCGGCCCAGCTGGTGGCGGACATCAGCAGGACGTGCGGGCCAGGGCGGCCGTCGACGGCGCACAGGTCGCCCAGTCGCATGAGCAGCTCCCTGCCCACCCCGTTGCAGCGGAAGAAACGCAGCTCGCCACTTCGGTCGCCGTCTCGCTCGCGCTCGTCGTGCCGGAACTGGAAGCCGAGCACATTGCCCATGGGTGATTCGGGAATTACGGCCTCGTAGTCCTTGGGCGGCCGGCGGGAGAGCACGTTGGAGGTGACGTCCAGGTTCAGGGCCGCCTCGACCCGGGGCCACAGCGTGGTCATGAAGTCCAGCCGGCTGTGCAGCGCGGCCAGCAACAGGGTGAACTCGAAACGCCTGACCTGGAGGTCCGGCTGCTCCAGGACGCCGGAGTCCTGCTCGACGACGGCTGCGAGGGTCTCCCGCAGGCGCTCCCTCGTCCGGGCACCCTGCGGGGCGTGCAGGAGTTCCAGGGCCAGGTGGACGAAGGTGTTGACCACGGGTGTGATCTCGTCCTGGTCGCCGTCGAACGGGTGCTCGTGCAACGGGCCGTCCCGGAACCGGAGCAGGGCCGCGTCCAGGACACGGGCGGCCGCCGGGAGCTCCTCACCCTTGCGTCGTGCGGGGAACCAGCTGTCGAGCAGCAGGTTGTGCAGGGTGAAGGCGCTGAAGTAGTCGACGCTGATCCACTTCCTGATTTCGGCATGCTGCACCAGCAGGGCGAAGATCCGGTCCGTCGCCGCGCTGACCGTGTTGACGGCGTTGGTCCAGTCGTCCACGTCCCGCGCGGACAGCTGAAGCCGCCCGTCGCGTGCCATCTGCTGGAACTTGTGCACGGCGACCTCGTCGAACCACGAGTTCGGCGACCGCCCCACGAGTGTGCTGGCCGGCGCGAAGGCTGTGTCGAGCTGCATCTGGACCCTGTCCGCCTCGTCGACGATGACCAGGTCGCTCAACCGGCAGGCGAGTTCGAGATAGCGCAGCTGCTCCTGGTGCTGGTGCCGGGGCACCGCACTGTGTACGAGCCCCGCAGGGGTGGCGACCCAGACCTGGGCGTCGACCAGGTCGCGGGCGGCCCGGTGGCGTGGGCAGCGGTTCCAGAGTGGGCATAGACGGCGTTGCGGAGTCGGCCGGCTCCGGCGCGGACCAGGATCCCCGTCGAGTGACGGGTCGCCCTCGTCCTCGGTGTGCTCGGGAACCGTGTAGAGGCCGAGGCAGGGCGCCTCCCGGATGCCGAGCGGCCGCCGGGCCTCCAGTCCGCGCAGCACGTCCACCGGGCAGGCGCTGCTGAGGTGGGCGAACCCGGGATGGTCGTGTCCGAGCATGGTGGCGACCCCTGCGGTGGCCGTCCGGCGGTGGAGGCGGCTGATGTTCCGCTCCCGGGTCGAGTGTCCGAGTACGGGAGCTGCTCTGATGCCCAGACGGTCGAACTGCTCGACCACGGCCAGGGTCTCGGAGACGTCCCCCACGACGATGGTGACCCGCAGGCCTGGCGGCTGGCTCACCACATGGAACGTGAGGATGTCGCGGATGGTCGACTTGCCCGCGCCGACCATGCCCACCATGTGCAGCAGCCGGTCAATCCGCAGCCGACCCTGTTCGATGAACCGCCCAAGATCGTCGTCGCGTACGAGCAGCCTGACGCGGCGCAGTCGCCGCGCCCAGCCGCTTCGTGGACCGTCCGGTGCGAGGGCTTCGATGGCGTCCATGGCCATGGCCGCCTTCTCCAGGTCCTCCCACGTCACCTCGACGGGGGTGCCCCTTCCCGCCGTGGGGGCGTCGAGTGCGTGGGACCTGGGCAAGGTGTCCGTCAGCAGGTCCTCGGTGAACTCGACGGAGTGGACGCGGTCCTGGACCCGGAAGGTGTACTCCCCGGCCGCGGCGGACGCCACCTCCTGGGTCGCGAACGCGGGTGCGCTGGTGAGTAGTTCCTCGAAGACTTGGAATCGCTGGGCGGCCCGGGCCGGAGTGCGGCGGCGTGGCCGGCTCTCCAGGCCGTCCAGGTCGTATCCGCGAAGCTGCTGGGGCACCGACATGTATGCCGTGACCTGCTCTCTCCAGGCCCGCCCCCGCCTCAGATCCCAGAGGTAGTGCCGGGCCCGGAGGATGCGCAGGCGTTGCTCGTCGGTATGGACATCGCCGAAGGCCTCGCTGTACGGGTAGCCACCGAGCAGCGGCCACGTGTCGGCGGCCGTGCGGCTGGGCATGGCGCTCTCCAGCAGGTAGAGGCCGAGCTCGACGTCGAGCAGATCTCCGGGCCGGAAGGCCGCCAGAGCCTGGGGCCAGGCCTCGGCGAGCTGCCGAGGTGAGCAGCGCCGGTGCCATCCACTGCGGTCACGCATGCAGGCCTCCGTCGCGTGTGTGCTTCGTTTCGGACAGTTCGTCGGCGACCAGCCGGAGAAAGGCGCGGTCGTCCAGCAGGGTTACGCGTTCGGCCAGGTCCTCGGGCAGGTTGCGCAGGAACTGGCGCCCGTACGCCTCGTTCTCCTGGAAGCGGTAGCGCGGTACGACGAGGAAGGCCCGCTCGTAGGGCGGTTCGGTGCGGAACGGGGTGAGCGTGCGGGCGAGCAGGACGGGGTTGACCCAGTCCTTAACGTCCACTGCCCAGTGGCGGCCGCCGGGCAACGGCACCCGGAGGTCGTAGGCGTCGTAGTTGGGCCACATCTCGGCCCGGATTCCGAACTTCGCCAGCAGAGCGGACTCCAGCTCGGTCTCGGCGAGCCCCGGGCTGGTGATGAACATCCTCAAGGGGCGGCTGAGCTGGAATACCCCTCCCCGCTCCGTCCGGAGCGCCCTGCCGGGGCGGCCAGCCCGCCCGTCGCGGCGGCAGCGGTCGAGCTCGCACCGGTGGCCGGCCCGCAGTAGTGGCACCATCAGGCAGCCGCACCGCTCGCACTGGTCGTAGGCACCGTCGCGCAGATACGAGGCAGGGGCCGGCTCGTAGCAGCGCTTGATGACCTGCTGAAGCAGCATCCCGCATGCGGGGTCGCCGCCGAGGAGAGCGAGCTCGACGCCCGTCAGGACGGGCTTGGTGGTGAGCAGCTTGCGGAACGCGGTGTATGCGTGAGGCGCATTCGCCGCGCGGCAGACCGCCAGTGCCTCCAGGATCCGGTCGTTCTCGAACAGTTCCGCTGCGGGGTCGGCCGCGCTGACCTCCCATTCCAGACAGAGCTGGTGCGGCAGCCGGGTCTCGGGGTCGACCAGCCGGGTGTCACCGGTGCGCAGTTCCTCGGGCAGGGCGAGTGGCCACCGCCCCAGCGGGCGTTCGGCAGCCCACCGCGCCATGTCAGGCACGCTCCCCGGTGGTTCCACGCCCACCCGAAGGCAGTGCAGGACCAAGCGGTTGTAGGCGTTCTGCACGTTGGCCGGATAGACCGGGTTCGGGACCGTGCGCTGCCGCGAGAGCATGAGCAGCGCGCCGGCGACCAGGCGCAGCAGGTTCTCGTCCGGCACGGCGGAAGTACCACCGGACCGTTCGGGCAGGCTCGCGGTTGTCATTCGCCCCCCGTCTCAAGCTCGTGTGCCATGGTGTTGCTGGGACACCACCGGGATACCGGACACCACTGACAGTGGCGCCCGGGGCGGGCCTCATAGGTCTCGTCCTTGCGCCACGGACCGGCGTACTTGCGCAGTACGGCCACAGCCTTTGCGAGCCGATCGGGGTCAGTGGGGTCGATGACGTACGGGTGAGAGCCCGTCGGGCGCAGAACCTCGACCTCCACCCGCGAGCCTGCGGGGTCACCACCGAAGGCTCCACGGGCGAGCAACGCGACGGCGAGCGCGAGTTGGGGGTACTCGTCCAAAGGGTCGTCGTGGTACCAACGCGCCGTCCGGGTGGTCTTCAGTTCGTGCCACACCCAGGAGCCGTCTTCCCGGTACAGCAGGTCGGGCTTGGCGATGACGACCGCCTGCGCGGCGGTGTCGTGTACGACCCGCAGCGGTTCCGTCTCGACCTGGTCAATGAGGGCGGCGTCGTGGAACGGGCAGGCGGTCACGTGGTGGAGCAGCATCTGCCGGCCGGTCTCGGCTTCCTCGTCGGACACCTGCCACCGGCCACTCGTCCAGTTCTCCGCCTCGGTGGGCATGTCGGCGACCGTGCAGGCCGGCCACCCGTCCCGCTGGTGCAGATGCTCGATCCAGGCGTGCACTGCCTGGCCGAGCTTGGCCGCACTGCTGTACTCGTCGTCCTTGGGCAGATGCAGCCCGCGCAGGAGCTCCTGCGCCGGGCATTCCCGGTGGTATCGCAGATCACTGACGGACACCTTGCGCTGGGGGCGCACCTGCGAGGGCAGACCGAGCACGCCAGGGGTGCGAGGCACTGCGGCGCACCCCGTGAACTGCTTGCAGTCGATGCACGAGGAGCCGGGCACCGGGTCTCCGCCCGTCACGACACGGGTGACGTGCGGGTGGCCGTGTTCGGCGTAGAAGGCCTCCGCTTCCTGAACCGTGCCGTCGAACTCCACGGTGTGGCGCCCGTCGCCCAGCCCTACTTCGACGACTCGGATACGTGCCGGTCCACTACTCGGTCCGTACGGCTGGAATTTGTTCCTCCACTTTCGCGGCCAGGGGGCGGTGCGGCCGCGTGCCGCCACATAAGCCGCGATGGCGATCTCACCGGGGGTGGAGCCCTTCGGGGTGCCATGACGCAGCCGCCGGAACTCCCGGGTGAGTCCGTCGGCGGACTCGTATCGGCGCCACCAGGCATACATCTCCCAGAACTTGCCATTCTCACGCTGCACCACCCAATAGGGGCGTACGGGCCGCAACCGGCCCGACACGCCCCCCGCGTCGCCGCCGTGGCCGAGGTACGTGCGCACCGCGTGCTCGGCGTAACGACGGTGCCCGGGGTGCAACCCGGGTGTCCGCGAGGCGAGTGCGGCGAGCGCCACCTCGGGAGGATCGCCCCCGAACTCGACCCGGTCGATGACCTCCATGACCGGTCCGAGGGTGAAAGTCTCCAGCACGGGCTTGGGAAGCTGCGACCCATAAGCGGGGAAGAGCGCTGGGCGCGCCTTCGCCGCTGCGTGGGACGGGCAGGTGCGCTCTTCGTCCCCACCCGTTCCCGGTCCGATGCGCAGCAATCCCTCATCCCCGGTCAGCCAGGCCGGCTTCTGCCATACACCCATGAGCCCTCCGTTGCGCATCCGCCAGACGTCCGTGCACATCAACCAGGAAAGCGACCGTTGTGGATATAGTCAACCAGATTCGAGGTTCACAGTCACAAGCTTGCGTGTACTTGGCTGCTCACCGCTTGCCGCGTAGAGTCCGGCTCAGGCGCACGCGATGCGTGCAATCTCCCGCGCATGGGCAGGTCGCGCCCCTCACAGGGCGGACGGCCAAAAACTTCGAGGAGGGGAGGCACCATGTCCGGCAACCGCGTGGAGGTCACTTCGGCGGACATCGCCCGGATCACTGGTGTTCGCCCCACCGCCGTCAGCAACTGGCGCCGCCGCCACGAGGACTTCCCCCAACCCGTCGGCGGCACAGAACGCAGCCCCCGCTTCGACCTCGGGGAGGTCGAAGCGTGGCTGCGACGAGAAGGGAAGACGCCGGAGATCCCCCCCGCCCAGCGGCTGTGGCAGACCCTGGGCTCGATGGGGGACGTCATGCCCCTGGACGACGCCGTGGGCATGGCAGGAACGCTCCTCCTCCATCTCCATGAACATCCGGGCACCACGGTCCCCCCGACCGCCTCCGGATGCAGCCGACTCATGCAGGCGGCCGACCAGACCCTGAGCGTCGCCCGCGGCGCCCGCGCCGGTGTCACGGCTCTCCTGGCCCACTCCCCCGGCCACGAATTCGGCCCGCGTCAGACCCAGTTGCTCCGTGCTGCCGCCGATGCAGCCAACGCGGACGGTCCGGCCGCCGCGTTCGAAGAGCTCTGCACCCAGTACCTGTCAGGCGGCCCCAGGGCCGCCTTCAACCCGACTCCTCCGGCCCTGGCCACCCTCATGGTCGCCCTTGCCGGCCCTGCCCACGGCACATTGCTCGATCCCGCCTGCGGCAGCGGCACGATCATGCTCGCCGCGGCCGATGCCGGTTTCACCCGCCTTCACGGCCAAGAACAGAACCCCTCGCTCGCCAGGCTCGCCGCCCTACGCCTGGCCTTCCGTGCGGCGGTGTCCGGCGGCCCGACGGTCGTGTACGACGTACACGCCGAGGACTTCCTGCGGCATCCGGCCTATCCGCGCCGCGCCTCCGCCGTCGTCGGCAATCCACCCTTCGCCGACCGCGCTTGGGGCTACGAGGACCTGGCCGACTCTCCCCTGTGGGAGTACGGCGTGCCGCCCCGCGGCGAATCTGAACTGGCCTGGGTGCAGCAGGCCCTGGCGCACGCGTTGCCCGGCGCCCCGGTCGTCCTGCTGATGCCGCCGGCCGCCGCGGTACGCCCCTCCGGACGCCGCATTCGCGCCGCCCTGCTGCGGCGTGGCGCCCTGCGCGCTGTCATCTCACTGCCGCCGGGCTTTGCCGCGCACTACGCCCTCCCGCTGCAGATCTGGGTGCTGCGCCGCCCGGAGGCCTCTGCCCCTCCCCTCGGGGAACGAGCGGGCAACGACCACCTGCTGGTGGTCGATGCCAGCGAGGTCACCGAGCCCCTCCCCGTAGTGACGGAGATCTGGTCCGACTACCACGCAGCTCCGGAGTCCTTCGCGCCCCGCCCCGGCATGGCCCGTACGGTCCCACTGATCGAGCTGCTCCACGACGCCGACGTCACTCCCCGCCGCCATCTTCCGCAGGCCGAGCCTGGCAGAATGCCCCAGGAGGCGCTGGTGGCCGCCCGTTCGGCGTTCGAGGCCGCCTCATCCGCTCTACCCACACGCATGCCCCCGCTGCCGCTCCGCCCCGAGCCGTCCACGGACGAGCGGCTGACGGCGCAAACGGTTGCCCTCGGAGACCTGATCAAGAGCGGCGCGATCGTCCACCATCGACCGGGCCCGCCGAGCGGCGCCGACGAGGTACCCTCCGAGCCGGGCGAAGCCCGTTACCTGCTGGTCCGGGACATCACCTCGGGCCGCCCGGCCTCCGGCGTCGGACCGGCCCCGGCGGAGCCATTGCTGTACCCGCTCATCCGGGCAGGCGACATCCTCCTCCCCACGCTGGCGCGGGAGGTCGTGACACGGGTCGCCACCGGGGAAGACGTCGGGACGTACGCGGGCTCCGGTGTTCATCATCTGCGGGTCACCGACCCCGAACTGGTCGACCCGTGGTATCTCGCCGGGTTCTTGGCCAGCGCCGAGGGCGGTCGGCAGGCGGCCTCTGTGACAAGCACCCTCAGCACCCGCACCCGGGTTGATCCGCGCCGGGTACGGATTCCGCTGCCGCCGATCGACAGGCAACGCGCGTACGGCCACGCCTTCCGCTCCATCGCGGAATTCACCACAGCCGTACGTGCCGTCCACGACCTTGGAATTGATCTGGCACGTGACCTGGCAGAAACCGTCGCGGCAGACCTGCGGGCGTCCTTGACCGACAGCCGGCCCACCGCACACCGATAGAACCCGTGGCCGCCGACGTTGTGCAACACGCCTGCTCCCTTGCCTCGCCGAGCACCCGGCGCCGACGAGCTCGGGCCGCGGCCGCCCGGGGGCTGCCGCGGCAGTCCTTGCCTTCACGGCCAGCTCTCCCGAGGTGAACGTGCGGGTGACCGCGCTCCCGGAAGCGGGGTCGGGCCTCGCCCGTGACCTGGACCGCGAAAGGGCCGGACCCTTCCGCACAGCGCGGTGGCGAGGGCTTCCGTCCGATTGAATGAATGCCGTGACACATGCTCTGGGTTTCACCGAGGAAGACCTGCGCCGACTGGCCGGGGCGCGCTCCTTCGAGCGGGGGCTCGGCTACTTGTCCACGATCTCACGGCTGGAGATCGGAGACGAAGCGATCACCGCCATCGTCGACGGAAGCAACACCTACCAGGTGGAACTGACCGAGGACGAGGACAGCGGGCTCACCGGCTGGTGCGACTGCCCGTACGGCCAGGAGGGCAACTTCTGCAAGCACTGTGTGGCGGTCGGCCTGGCCGTCCTGGGGCAGGCCGAATCCGTACCGCAGCAGCGGTCGGCCGCCGCTTCACGCACCCGGCTGCTGGACGGCTGGCTGGAGTCCCGTACCCAGGAGGAGCTGCTTGCCCTGGTACGAGAGCAGCTCGCCGACGACCGTGACCTGCGGCGCCGCCTGGAGTTGCGCGCGGCCGCCGCCGGCGAGGACACCGGCATCGTACGCGAGCGCGTTCTGAGCCTCCTCGACACCCGCCCCTTCGCCCGCTACGGCTACGTCGAGTACGCCGACGCCCACGCTTACGGCCGGCAGGCGGCAGAGGCGGTCACCGCACTGCGAGCACTGACGGCGAGCGGCCGGTCGGCGGACGCGGTGGAGGTGGCCCGCGAGGCTCTCCAGAGTCTGGGCCGCGCGTACGGCAAGATCGACGACTCGGACGGCCTGGTCGGGGACGTGGCCACCAGGCTGGCCGAAGCCCATCTCGAAGCCTGCCAGACCGCGCGGCCCGACCCGGTGGGCACCGCCGAGTGGCTGGTGCCATACCTGCTGAACGAGGCGAACGACACCACCGACATCGACCTCTTCGACTACCGGGAGGTGCTCGGTGACCCGGGCCTGACCCGGGCGCGCGCGCTGGTCGTGGCTGCCTGGCGGGCCAACCCGAAGGGGTGGGCGGAAAAGTACCTCATGGAGCGCGTCCTGAAGGCCGACGGCGACAACGTGGACGCACTGATCGCGGTACACGCGGCGGACCTCGCCCCGAACGGCCGAACCCACCTGGTGATCGCCAGGGAGCTGAAGGCGGCGGGCCGCACGGGCCAAGCCCTCGAGTGGGCAGAACGCGGCCTGCGGGAGACCATCGCCGAATGGGGACCCGACGATGATCTGGTCAACTTCGTCTGTGAGCGCTACGAGCAGGCCGGCCGTCTGGCCGACGTGGTCGGGGTCCGCCAGGATCTGCTGCGCGCCCGTCCCTCGCTGGCCGCCTACCAGCACCTGCGTACGGCGGCGCGTGCGGCCGGCACCTGGGAGAGCGCCGAACGCACGGGCGCCCTGGAAGCACTGAAGGCCGTCGCCCAGCCCGAGAAGGGCCGCTGGTACAACGGCTCCGTGCTGGTCGACGCGCTCATGGACGACGACGACCTCCAGGCCGCCTGGCAGGCAGCCTCTGGCGGCTACGCCGACGAGGGTCAATGGCTCGCCTTGGCCGACCGGATCCGCGACCGGCGACCGGCCGACGCGCTGAACGTCTACCTGCGCCAGATCGAACCGCTGCGCAGGCAGACCGGTGACGGCACGTACGAGCGCCTTGCGGAGCTCCTGCTCAGCGCCCGCGCCTGTCATCGCCTGCTGGGTTCGGAAGCTGAGTTCGCCAGCTACCTGGCCGCCCTGCGCTCCGACCAGAAACGCAAGCGGAAGCTGATGGCCATCCTTGACCAGCACGGGCTCTGAGTGACCTACCCGCTGCCCGCCGCCGAGGTGCGCTCAGCGCACCAGGACATCCCGGCGCCGTCCGAACCTGGTGGCGG
This sequence comes from Streptomyces sp. NPDC040718, assembly GCF_055593565.1. Classification (NCBI taxonomy): domain Bacteria; kingdom Bacillati; phylum Actinomycetota; class Actinomycetes; order Kitasatosporales; family Streptomycetaceae; genus Streptomyces; species Streptomyces sp. NPDC040718. The sequence continues at coordinate 51,385 of NZ_JBVIXO010000005.1, forward strand.
AAGCCCGGCGGCGGCTGACCGCGCAGGCGCGTGTGCGCCGCTCTGCCCGGTCGGCAAGCCGGCGCGCTACAGCTGGTGGGCGCACACCTACGACAGGGCCGGTTACGTTCGAGTCCTCTCGCCCAGCGAAAGACTCCTGCCGACGCTAGGAACCCCGAGATCGAACTCTGTCGAGATGGCGATCGCCTCACCTGAACGAAGGAGACGAAGCTGCCGCCGCCTACTATGCACCCTCGCCATCCGGTGGATGACTGCACCCGTGCCGCCGGCGAGGACGGCCGGGTGCGGTCTCGACGACGTCGGGCTCCACGTGACAGAGGCCGTCACAACGTACCGACAAGTCCCCTGCGCCAGCATCATGCGCGACCGCCACTTGGTGTGCTTCCGTGAGTAACCCCAGGGGCTGATGCTGACCGATTGCTGACCAGAGCCCCGACTCCACGCCGCTGACCTGCGGAAACGTTCAGATGTCAGATATAGGACTTGAACATGGTACGAAACATGAAAAAGCTCCCGAAATGTCTGCTCCCTGCCTGCTCAATGCAGGTCAAGGGCGGTCTCCGGAGCCTACAACGATTCGCATGTGCCGGTCAGCTGCCTGACCGCCCTGCGTGCCGACCGGAAGCGCACACGGCAGCCGATGGCGAGGCTCGCCCAAGACGGACTCCGGGGCGCGCACCCGGCGGCGCGCAATCGCCGCACCCCGGGCGAGAATACCTCCGTTCGCGAGATGAGAATTTAACGGAGCGCGCGCTGAGGGTTTTTCCCGGCTTCAAGTAGGGCGTCGACATTTAAGGCGCGAGTTACCGCGCCGTGCTACTGTCGATCTCGGTTGCAGTTGTGGTTCCCAAAATTTCAAACACCCAGCAGGACTTCACGCCCGCTGAGTGCTTGTGTATTTCCGGTCTTCTTGATCCGGCGGGGCAATCATCGCGGCGACACGAGGTCCGCAAGTTGTGGATCGCGTTGTACTGCCCCAAAGGAGATTTGACATGGCTACTGGTACCGTGAAGTGGTTCAACGCGGAAAAGGGTTTCGGCTTCATCGAGCAGGACGGTGGCGGCGCTGACGTGTTCGCCCACTACTCGAACATCGCCGCCCAGGGCTTCCGCGAGCTGCAGGAAGGCCAGAAGGTCAGCTTCGACATCGCGCAGGGCCAGAAGGGCCCGACGGCCGAGAACATCGTTCTCGCCTGACGCTGACGCGTACTTCGCAGCTGGGGCCCGCATCCCTCGGGGTGCGGGCCCCAGCTGCACGTTTTCCCCGCAGTGAGTTCACCTGCGGACGATCCGAGGTTTCCGCGGCCCTCCGCACGAGGATCCTCTCACCCGGTGGACCCCCCTTCGCACTGCGTCCCCGTTTCCAGCGCCTGAGTCCGCACTGATTTCCGTCGGCCAGATTCGCTTCCACGTTCCATCCGGCCCATTCTTGCAATTCTCCGTGCGCTCATCGCTGCGGGAGTTCCTTGATATGCGCCGCATTCGAGGAAGGTTCCGCATGAACCGCACACGTACCAACAATCGCTCCTCCGCCTCCTCCTCCCGCACGGGCGGGAGCCGGTTCGGCTCGGCGGCCCCCACCCGTTCGGGCGGTCAGTCCCGTTCGGGCGGGTGGGGCCGCTCCGGCGGCTACGGCCGCCGGAGCGCCGCTGTAGGGGGCGAGTTCGCCCTCCCCCGGACGATCACCCCCGCGCTGCCCGCCGTGGAGGCGTTCGCCGAGCTCGACATGCCCGCCCCGCTGCTCGCCGCGCTCGGCGCGGAGGGCGTGAGCGTCCCGTTCCCGATCCAGGCCGCGACCCTGCCGAACACCCTCGCGGGCCGCGACGCGCTCGGCCGCGGGCGCACCGGCTCCGGCAAGACCCTCGCCTTCGGCCTCGCGCTGCTCGCCCGTACCGCCGGACGGCGGGCAGAGCCCCGCCAGCCGCTGGCCCTGGTACTCGTCCCCACCCGCGAGCTCGCCCAGCAGGTCACGGACGCCCTCGCCCCCTACGCCCGCTCCGTGAAGCTGCGGCTGGCCACGGTCGTCGGCGGCATGTCGATCGGCAAGCAGGCCGGCGCGCTCCGCGGTGGCGCCGAGGTGGTCGTCGCGACCCCCGGACGCCTCGCGGACCTCATCGAGCGCGGCGACTGCCGGCTCGACCAGGTGGACGTCACCGTGCTCGACGAGGCCGACCAGATGGCCGACATGGGCTTCATGCCGCAGGTCACCGCTCTGCTCGACCACGTGCGTCCGGGCGGCCAGCGGATGCTGTTCTCCGCGACCCTCGACCGCAACGTCGACCTGCTCGTGCGCCGCTACCTGAACGACCCCGTCGTCCACTCCGTCGACCCCTCGGCCGGCGCGGTGACCACGATGGAACACCATGTGCTGCACGTGCAGGGCGCCGACAAGCACGCCACGACCACGGAGATCGCCGCCCGCGACGGCCGCGTGATCATGTTCCTGGACACCAAGCACGCCGTCGACCGGCTGACTCAGGACCTCCTGAACAGCGGCGTACGGGCCGCAGCCCTGCACGGCGGCAAGTCCCAGCCCCAGCGCACCCGCACCCTGACCCAGTTCAAGACCGGGCACGTGACCGTGCTGGTGGCCACCAACGTCGCCGCCCGCGGCATCCACGTCGACAACCTCGACCTCGTGGTCAACGTGGACCCGCCCACCGACCACAAGGACTACCTCCACCGCGGCGGACGCACCGCCCGCGCGGGCGAGTCCGGCAGCGTCGTCACCCTCGTCACCCCCGACCAGCGACGCGATATGACCCGCCTCATGGCCACCGCCGGCATCACCCCGCAGACCACTCAGGTCCGCTCCGGTGAGGCGGAGTTGCAGCGCATCACCGGCGCCCGCACCCCGTCCGGCATCCCCGTCGTCATCACGGCGCCGGTGAGCGAGGGCCCCAAGCGCAGCGCCGCCTCGCGCGGCCGGCGCGGCCGCCCCTCGCAGGCCTCGCGCCGCGGCGGCCGGCGCCAGGGCACGTTCGACGCCGCGGCCTAGAGCCCCGGTGCGCGCAGGTCGGACCCCCTTCCGTACTTCCCCCTTCCTCCTGTGAGTGAGGCATCATGCGCTGTGTCATCGCCCGGTTCCCGTTCGACCTCACCAAGGCCGGCGTGCTGGAATCGCTGAAGGGCGTGAAGCCCGAAACCGTCGTGGGTGAATCGGTGATCATCGGCCGCCGCCGCTACCCTGTCATGCAGGTGGGACAGGTCCTCACCCGCCAGGACCGCCGCGACTTCAACGCCCGCGAGGTCATCCGGGCCATGAGCCGGCTCGGCTTCACCGTCAGAGGCCTGCCCGAGGCTCCCTCGGCGGCCCTGAGCCCGCTCCAGCAGGCGTCCGCGATGCTCGGCAGCCCCCTCTCCGTCTGAGCGGCAGAACGACACCGAAGGCCCCGACCGGCACACCGGCCGGGGCCTTCAGCCATGCGCGGGGTCGCCAGCGCGAGCACCCGGGCGCGTCGCGGTGAGCGGTCCACCGCCAACCGGTCACGAACCCGGTCCGCCACCTGTGGCGAGCCGGGCCGCACGACCGGCAGCCCGGAGCGTCCCGCATGGCAGGTACCCGTGGAGGGGGCCAGTCTGGAGGTGGGGGTCGGCTGGACCCGAGGGAAGCGAGGCTGTCATGGCAGCGACGACACGGCAGGACACACCGGTCGCGATCGAAGGCGGAGGCGTCGAACTCCGCACGCAGGTGCTCGGCGGGGACCTGTCCGTCGCCTTCGTGCGGCTGCCCGAGGGCACGGATATGCGACCGGCGGTGAAGGGACTGCCCGACGACCTCTGTCCGTGCCCCCACTGGGGGTACATGCTCAAGGGCCGCCTGAAGATGGTGACCAAGGACGGTGAGGACGTCTACGAGGCCGGACAGGCGTTCTACTGGCCGGCCGGCCACGCGCCCGTGGCGCTCGAGGACTGCGAGTACGTCGACTTCTCGCCCACGGACGCGTTCACGGCCGTCATCAAGCACATCACGTCACAGGGCTGACCGGCCCCGACCGGTGCGAACCGCCCACGCGACGGCGACGGCCAGCGCCGCGGCGGGGTACGCGGCCTCGCCGGCGCCGGGGGCGGCACGGGCCGTGAGGTAGGAGGCCGCGCCGGCGACGGCGACGCCCAGCCACTCCCAGCGGCCGTCGAGGGCCACGAGGGCGACGAGGAGCAGGGCGTACCAGGAGTAGCCGGGTGTGGTCAGCAGGAAGGCGGTTCCGGTGACGAGGAGGGCTCCGTTCCAGGGGCGTTCGGGGTCGCCGCGGCGGATCACGTACAGGCTGACGGCGAGCATGCCCGCGATCACGGCGGGAAGTGCCCAGGAGTCGGGCAGGACCAGGCGCAGGAGGGCGTAGCGGTTTCCGGAGGAGGCGTCCTGGTAGCCCTCCTCCTCCGCGTATCCGCCCAGGTAGCCCAGGACGGAGGAGTGGGAGAGGAGGACGTACGGGAGGTAGAGCGCGGCCAGGACCGCGGCGACGGGCAGGAGGGCGGCCGCGGCCTCCCGTGGGCGGCGTACGCCCGAGAGTGTGGCGGGGAGCAGGACGGCCGGCAGGAGTTTGACGGCGGTGGCGAGGCCGAGGAGGGCGCCGCCCCACCAGCGGTGCCGGGCCGACAGACCGAGCGCGGCGACGGCCAGGAGCACGGCGAGGGTGTCGGCGTGGGCGTTGTTGACCGCCTCGACGGGAACGGCCGGACACCAGGCCCAGTAGGCGGCGGTGCGCGGGTCTCCGCGGTCGCGCAGGATGCGGAGCAGCAGGATCGTGGTGGCCACGGCGAGGACGGCCCCGCCGGTCTGGAGCCCCTTGTGGCGCGCTCCGTCCGGGGAGACGGTGTGCACCAGGAGGAAGTAGAGCTCGCCCGCCGGAGGGTAGACGGTGTGTACCTGGGGGCGGTTGATCCGGGTGCAGACACCGTCGGAGACCGGCGCGAGGTCCGGACCGCCGCAGGCGGGCCCGGTGGGGAAGAGCCAGGTGTCGCGGAGCGGGACGAGTGCGGGGTCGGCCGGGGCGTGGTCGTACGGGGAGATGCCCGCGGCCTGCACGCGCCCGTCCCAGGCGTAGCGGAAGGCGTCGGTGCTCGTGCCCGGCGGGGCGAGCAGCCCGGTCGCGGCCAGGGCGATGCCCCCCGCGAGGACGAGGGCCGCGGTGTGCCGGGCCGGCGCGCGGCGCAGGGCCAGGACGGCTGCCGCGAACAGGACCCAGCACGCGGCGTACCACCAGGACAGGCCGGCCGGGTCGGTGGAGTAGCCGTCCTTGCGGATGGTCAGGGCGGTCGCCGCGGTGAGCACGGCCAGCAGGACGGACGCGGCCGTCGTCGCCCGGCGCGTGGTGGTCGGTGCCGTGTCGTGGGCCGTGGTGGGCGGGTGGGTCACGCCGCCACCCTGGCAGCCCGCGCGGCCACGGGGAGCACGGCGCGGCAGGGCGTCCGCGTTTCGTAAGGTGTCGGAGCGGGCCTCGCGGCGGGTCGGCGCGGTTGCATGGGGCCATGGGATCTCGATTCGGCCGGCGCCCGGGACTGCCGGCCTTCCGGCTGCCGTCGCCTCACGCACCGCGGTTGCGGCTGCCCTCGCTCCGGACGCCCGGCTCCTCGGGGCGGCTGCACGACGTGCGGACCGCCACGACGGTGGGGCGCTGGCTGGGTCTGGCGTTCGCCGTGTGCTTCCTGACCGGGCTGGTCAGCCATTTCCTGCAACGGCCGCCGGGATGGCTGGCCGACTCCCTGCCCGCGCGGCCCGTGTGGGGCTACCGGCTGACACAGGGCCTGCACGTCGGAGCCGGGCTCGCCGCGATCGTGCTGCTGCCGGCGAAACTGTGGGCCGTCTACCCCCGGCTGTTCGTGTGGCCGCCGGTCCGGTCGGTGCGGCACGGGCTGGAGCGGCTGTCCGTGGCGGTGCTCGTGGCCTCGGCCGTCTTCCAGGTGTTCACCGGACTGCTGAACATCGCCGAGTGGTATCCGTGGCCGTTCTCTTTCGTGCCCGTCCACTACGCCGTGGCCTGGATCGCCGCGGGGTCGGTCCTGCTCCACCTCGCGGTCAAGGCCCCGGAGATCCGCGCCCATTGGAGCCGGCGGTCCGCCGGCACCCTCGCGCTGCCCGACGAGGAGCGGGACGGCCCGGACCGGCGGGCGCTGCTGCTCGGGGTGGGGGCGGCCGTGGGGGCGGTGACCGTGACGACGGCCGGTCAGTCCTTCACCCCGCTGGCCCCCCTCGATCTGCTGGCACCCCGTCACCCGGGCCACGGGACGCAGGGACTGCCGGTCAACCGGACTGCCGCCGCGGCGGGGGTGACGGTTCCGGCCGTGCGGGACTGGCACCTGGAGGTGCTGGGGCCGAGGCCGTACCGGCTGTCCCTCGCGGACCTGGGAGCGCTGCCGCAGGCCGGGTCCCGGCTTCCGATCGCGTGCGTGGAGGGCTGGAGCGTGGACGCCCGGTGGAGCGGGGTGCGGATCCGAGACCTGCTGGGGCGGGCAGGGGCCGCGCGCGGCTCCGGGCTGCGGGTGGTGTCGCTGGAGGCGGCCGGGGCGTACCGGGTGATGGAGATGGGCCGGGAGTACGCGGAGGACCCTCTGACCCTGCTGGCGCTCCGGCTGAACGGCGAGGTGCTGTCGATGGACCACGGATACCCGGCGCGGATCATCGCGCCGAACCGGCCCGGTGTGCTGCAGACCAAGTGGGTCACCCGGCTGGAGGTGCTGTGAGCTCCTCGGTGTCCGGGTCCGTCTCCGCGGTGCGGTGGGTCCTGGGTGGGCTCGGCCTGCTCCTGATCGGGATCGGCGCGTGGCAGCTGGCGGCGCAGCCCGACCCGTACGACGCGCTGGTGTGGCTGGCGGGTGCCCTGGTGCTGCACGACGCGGTGCTCGCGCCGCTGGTGCTCGCCGCCGGTCTGCTGGTGGCGGCGGTCCCGGCCCGGCCGGTGGTGCGCGGGACGCTGATCGTCTGCGGGGCGCTGGTGCTGGTCACCCTGCCGCTGCTGCTCCGGCCGGGTGCGCCGCCGAATCCCTCGGCGCTGCCCCTTCCCTACGCGCGCAACCTCCTGGTCGTCCTGGCCGTCGTGACGGCTGCCGCCGTGGTTCTGGCGGTCCTGCCGCGGCTGTGGCGGCGGGCGCGGAGGACCCGGTCGCGGCGTCAGGCCCCGCCCCGGGTCTGAGGTCCGGGAGCGGGGGCGAGTTCGGCGAAGTGCCGGCCGGCGGCCGACCAGGTGTGGCCGAGCCGCCAGCCGGCGGTCCCGGCGTGGCGGGCCAGGGCCCGGGGCCCGACCCGGGCCCAGGGGAAGGCCGTACCGAGTGCGCCGTGTCCGTCGTCGAGGCGTACCTCGCAACGCTCGTCCACGTCGAGCGGTGCGGCCTCCGCGATCAGGCGTCCGCCGGGGGCCAGCAGATCGGCGGTCCGGCGCAGCAGGGCCGCGGGGTCGCCGCCGATGCCGATGTTGCCGTCGACGAGCAGGGCGGTGTTCCAGCGCCCCTCCCCGGGCAGGCGTTCGAACACCGACCGGCACAGGGCGCTGCCGCCCCGGCGCACGGTGCTGGTCACTGCGGCCGGGCTCACGTCGACGCCGAGCGCCCGGTGGCCGCCCCGGGCCAGCGCGGCCACGAGCCGGCCCGGTCCGCATCCGATGTCGAGGACGGCACCCCGGCACCGGTCGAGCACGTTCCTGTCGGCCGCGTCCGCATCGGCGCACCAGCGTTCGACTTCCAGGGGCAGCAGCCGGCCGTCCGCTCGCCGCAGGTAGAGCGGGCCCCGACCGGTGCGCAGGGCGCGGGCGTACGGGTCGTCCCGCCAGGCCCGGCCCGGGGCGGTGCGGGCGTCCGGGACCGCGGACGCGGTCACCGCGCCGCCCGTACGCCGGCGGTGAGGCGCTGGTGCAGCGCCGCGAAGCGTCCCGCCGGGGGCCGGGCCGCCACCTCGGCGGCGTCGGCTGCCGTGTCCACGTCCCGCAGGCACGGCAGCAGGGCCGTCCGCAGCCCGGCCGCGCGCAGCCGTTCGTACTGCACGGCCCCGGTCTCCCGTACGGACATGGGTACGCCCAGCAGCAGGGCGGGGTCGGGTTCGGCGAGGCCCAGGGCCCAGAACCCGCCGTCGGCAGCCGGGCCGAACCAGGCGTCGTACCGGTCGAAGGCGAGGGCGGGCGCCAGGAGGCCGGGGGTGACCTGGGGGGTGTCCATGCCGATGAGCAGGGCCGGGCCGGTACATGCGGCGAAGGCGGCGGCCAGGCGCTCGTCGAGGCCGCCGGTGCACTGGGGCAGGACCTCGAAGCCGGGCGGCAGCCACGGCCCGGGGTCCCCTTCGAGGACCAGGACGTGCCGGTCGGCGGGAGTGGCGGCCGCGGCGTCGAGGGTGTCGGCCAGTGCCGCCTCGGCGAGGGAGGCCGCCTCGTCCGGGGTGAAGGGAGGTGTGAGGCGGGTCTTGACCCGGCCGGGGCGGGGCTGTTTGGCGATCACGAGCAGTGTCGTCATCGGGAACCCCCGTGGGCGGTCGCGTGCGGGGGTTCGGCGAGGACGGCGCGCATGTCGCGGACCGCCTGCCAGGTGCCCCGCCAGGTGCCGGTGACCTTGGACTTCCCGGCCCGGGGGAGGTAGGGCACGTCCTCCTCCCGGATCCGCCATCCTGCGTCGGCGGCCCGCACGACCATCTGGAGCGGGTAGCCGGAGCGCCGGTCGGTGAGGTCCAGGGCGAGGAGCGCCTCGCGCCGCACGGCCCGCAGCGGCCCGAGGTCGTGCAGGCGCAGCCCGGTGCGACGGCGCAGCATCCGGGACAGGGCCAGGTTTCCGGCGCGGGCGTGCGGCGGCCAGGCACCGCGGCCCTGTGGCCGGCGGCGGCCGAGGACGAGGTCCGCCTCGTCCGCGGCGACGGCCCGGACGAACCCGGTGAGCAGGCCGGGGTCGAGGGAGGCGTCGCAGTCGCAGAAGCAGACGAACTCGGCACCGGCGGCGAGCAGTCCGGCGTGGCAGGCGGCGCCGAAGCCGCGCCGGGACTCCGGCACGACGGTGGCGCCGAGGGAACGGGCGATGTCGGCGGAGCCGTCGGTGGACCCGTTGTCCACGACCAGGGCCCGCCAGCCGACGGGGATGCGGGCGAGGACCCAGGGCAGCGCCTCGGCCTCGTTCAGACAGGGAAGGACGACGTCCACGGTGACGTCCAGGGGGCGATCGGTCACGCCTGTCACCGTAGGAACTCCTGGCGGACATGGCGGACATCGACTCCTTACGAAACGCGGACGTCGGCCGTACGGGTACCGCGCGTGAAGACGGGGCCGGGCCGCGGGTGCGAGGCTGGGCACCATGAGTACGCCCCTGCCACCCGCCCGGATCCTCGTCGTCGACGACGACCCGACCGTCGCCGAGGTCGTCGCCGGCTACCTTCACCGGGCGGGCCACGACGTCACCCGGGCGGCCGACGGCCACGCCGCCCTGGACCGGGCCGCCCGCGAGCGCCCCGACCTGGTCGTCCTCGACCTGATGCTGCCGGGCGTCGACGGGCTGGAGGTGTGCCGCCGGCTGCGCGCCGACCGCCCCGTGCCCGTGATCATGCTGACGGCGCGCGGGGACGAGGACGACCGGATCGCGGGCCTGGAACTGGGCGCGGACGACTACGTGACCAAGCCGTTCAGCCCCCGGGAACTCGTCCTGCGGGTCGAGTCCGTGCTGCGCCGCAGCCGCGCCGCGGCGCCGGCGGGCCAGCGGGCGGCGGTCCTGCACGGGGCCGGCATCCGGCTCGATCCGCAGACCCGCCTCGCCACCCGGAACGGCGCTGAACTCACGCTCACGCTGCGGGAGTTCGGCCTGCTCGCGCACTTCCTCGCCCACCCCGGCACGGCGCACGGGCGGGAGCAGCTGATGCGGGAGGTGTGGGGCTGGGACTTCGGGGACCTGTCCACGGTCACCGTCCACGTCCGCCGGCTGCGGGCCAAGATCGAGGACGATCCGGCGGCGCCCCGGCTCATCCGGACGGTCTGGGGTGTCGGCTACCGCTTCGACGTGCCCGCCGAGGGGGAGGCGCGGTGAAGGACGTCCTGCTGATCGCCCTGTTCGCCTTCGGGGGCGCGGCCTGCGCGGGCGTCCTGGGAGCCGTGGCGCTGCGCCTGGTCCGTCACCGGTCGGTCGCTGTGTCCCTGGCCGTCGTCGCCGCGGTCACGGTCACCGCCATGCTCGCCGGCACCCTCGCCGTGGCGTGGGCGATGTTCCTCTCGCCGCACGACCTGACCGTCGTCACCCTCGTCGTGGCCATGGCGGCGGCCGTCTCCCTGGCCGCCGCCCTGCTGCTGGGCCGGTGGGTCGTGGCCCGCAGCCGCGACCTCGCGCGGGCCGCCCGCGATTTCGGCGAGGAGGGCAGCTTCGCCGCCCCGCCCGCCAGGGCGACCGCGGAACTGGCCGAACTGGGCCGTGAACTGGCCGCCACCAACGCCAGACTCGCCGCCTCTCGGGAACGCGAACGCGCCCTGGAGACCTCCCGCCGGGAGCTGGTCGCCTGGATCTCCCACGACCTGCGCACGCCGCTCGCCGGGCTGCGGGCCATGGCCGAGGCCCTGGAGGACGGGGTGGCCGCCGATCCCGGCCGCTACCACCGGCAGATCCGTACGGAGGTGGAGCGCCTCGACACCATGGTCGGCGACCTCTTCGAGCTCTCCCGCGTCCATGCGGGAGCGCTGGGGCTGAGCCCCAGCCGGGTCTCCCTGCGCGACCTGGCGGCCGACGCCCTGCTGGGGGCCGGCCCCGTGGCCCGGGAGCGCGGGGTGCGGCTGCTCGGCGAGGACATCGCCCACGTGCCGGTGGAGGTCGACGGGAAGGAGATGACCCGGGTCCTGGCCAATCTCCTCGTCAACGCCATCCGCCACACTCCGGCCGACGGCAGCGTCGCCGTGGCCGTCGACCGGCGCGCGGACACCGCCGTGCTGTCCGTCACCGACGGGTGCGGCGGCATCCCGGAGGAGGACCTGCCACGGGTGTTCGACACCGGCTGGCGGGGCAACCCGGCCCGCACGCCGCCGTCGGGCGCCGGGCTCGGGCTGGCGATCGTACGCGGCATCGTCGAAGCCCACTCCGGACGGGCGGAGGTCCGCAACGTGCCGGGCGGGTGCCGCTTCGAGGTGACCCTGCCGCTCGCGGCCACGGCCGGCTGACCGGGCGGGCGCGGGCCGTGCATGCCGTGCGCCCCCTCCCGGGCTCCCGGCCCCGCGGGTGGGTCCCGGACGGGAGGGGCGCACGGCCGCGGGACGGTCCGGCGTCACACCGCTCCCGCAGGGGCCCTTTGTGCGGCCCGGGCGAATTCGGCCATCCCTTCGGCGAAGCCGACGGTCGGATGCCACGCCAGGTCACGGCGCAGCCGGGAGGAGTCGGCCGTGATGTGGCGGACGTCGCCGAGCCGGAACTCGCCCGTCACCACCGGCTCCGGGCCGCCGTGCGCCTCCGCGAGCGCGGCCGCCATCTCCCCCACCGTGTGCGGTTCCCCGCTGCCGACGTTGTAGGCGGTGTGCACGCCCACGGCCGATCCCCCGAGTCCGGCCAGCGCGGCCGCGTTCGCCCGCGCGACGTCCCGGACGTGGACGAAGTCCCGCCGCTGGCCGCCGTCCTCGAACACCCGCGGAGCTTCACCGCGAGCCAGCGCCGACCGGAAGAACGACGCCACCCCCGCGTACGGGGTGTCGCGGGGCATCCCGGGCCCGTAGACGTTGTGGTAGCGCAGCGAGACCGCGCGCCCGCCCGCGACCCGTGCCCAGGCGGCGGCCAGGTGCTCCTGTGCCAGCTTGGTCGTCGCGTACGCGTTGCGCGGGTCGGCGGGCGCGTCCTCGGCGACCAGGCCCGGCACCAGGTCGGCCCCGCAGTGCGGGCAGCGCGGCTCGAACCGGCCGGCTTCCAGGTCCTCCACGGCCCTCGGCCCCGGCCGGACCACCCCGTGGGCCGGACACTCGTAGCGCCCTTCCCCGTACACCACCATCGACCCCGCCTGCACGAGGCGCCGCACTCCGGCCTCGGCCATGGCGGCCAGGAGGACGGCCGTGCCCAGGTCGTTGCACGACACGTAGGCGGGGGCGTCCGCGAAGTCCTTCCCGAGGCCCACCATCGCCGCCTGGTGGCACACGGCGTCGATGCCGCGCAGCGCGTGGCGCACGGCGTCCGCGTCCCTGACGTCACCCCGTACGAACTCGGCGTCCGGCAGGTCGGGGGCGGTGGGGTGGGCCGCGGGGAGCAGTGCGTCGAAGAGCACGGGTTCGTGCCCTTCGGCCGCCAGTGCGGCGACCGCGTGCGAGCCGATGAACCCGGCTCCTCCTGTAACGAGTACTCGCATGGCGGGCACGCTACGGACTCCGGCCCGGTGGCGGTCGTTCCCGCACCGGGCCGTAAGGGTTCCGTCATCGCCCGGCTCAGTGGCTGCCGGTGAGTTCACCGCTCGGCTTGCCGTGGATGTGCGCGCTGGGGGGTGTCGGGACCCGTGATCTCGACCGTCTTGCCGCGCTGGGCGTACGTGGTCCCGATGGCGTCGAGGGCTGCGGCGGACGAGGCGTCCCAGACGTGCGCCGCCGACAGGTCGATGACGGCCCTCTTCGGGTCACCCGCGTGGTCGAACCGGCCGGCGGGCTCGTTGGAGGAGGACGAAGAACAGCGCGCCGGTCTCCCGGTGGACGACCGCGGCGCCGTCGGGGTCGGTCGCCGCGGTGACGTCCGCGACGTGGGCGACCCGCTTGGCGAAGATGACCACGGCGGTGACGGAGCCCACGACGACGCCGACCGCGGGGTCGTGGGTGAGGACGACGCGGGCGACGGTGACCGCCATCACGGTGATCTCGCGGGCGGGCATCCGCCGGAGGGTCTTCGGGGCGATCGAGTGCCGGTCGAAGGCCGCGAGCGTGACCATGACCATGACGGCGACCGGCGCGGCCATGGGGATGTCGGAGACGCCCGGGCCGAAGACGATGCAGAGCACCATCAGGAACGCACTGGCCAGGAAGGCCGACAGGCGGGTACGGGCCCCGATACCTTCACGTTGATCATCGTCTGGCCGATCATCGCGCAGCCGCCCGTGCCGTCGAAGAAGCCCGTGACGATGTCGGCGACGCCCTGTCCGGTGGACTCACGCTCGAACGGATGCACGACACTCGCGGTACCCCGGGGCGTCAGGCCGGGGACAGGGCGGCAGCGCCGAAGGAGACGTCGAAGCGGTCGCACCAGATGGTGACACTGGTGTACTCGGCCGGCTCCACGCCGGCCGGGATCGGGTAGTTCTGGTCGCCCTTGTTCCCCTTGAGCTTGCCCAGGCTGACGTACTTGCCGTCGTCGAAGACGCGCCAGCCCGCTGTTCCCTCCTTCACCGGGGCGTCGGTCAGCCACACCCGGAGGTCCGGCCCGTTGCTGGTGTCGAGCCCTTCCAGCCGGAGGGTGTGGGAGCCGTCGGGGAGCCGGACGATCCTCGCGGTGCCGGTGGTGGTGTGCTCGTGGCTGATCAGACTTCCCCGGGCGAGCGTCCGCGGGCCGGCGGGGGCGGACGGCACGGCCGGCGCGGGCACCGACGCGGCCGGCGCGGTGCCGGGCAGTGCCTCGCGGACCGTCTCGTCCTGCCAGAGCTTCCACGGCTCGAACCAGTACAGCCCCACGGCCACCAGCACCGCCACCAGCGCCGCCACACCCGTCACCAGCGGCCCGCGCCGCCTGCCCTCACGCCCCATGACCTGCTCCTTCGTCCTCGCTCTGGACGCATTCAACGGCATGCGGAGCAGCGCGGGCCACAGGTCCGCCCATGACGGAAGTATTACGGCGGGTACGCGTCCGGGCGGCTCCGCACAGGTCTTTCAGGGCCCGCGCCGGCCCTCTGCCCGGGCCGGCCGCCGGAGCATCGCCAGGCGGCTCGCCGTGCGGTCCAGGTCGCGGGTGAGGGCCTGGCCGGCGGGAAGGGTGGTGAGGGGGTCGGAGCCGATGAGGACCAGCCGGACGTCCCGGTCGCAGGCGACGTCCACGAGGTTCGCGAACCGCTGCCGTCCGTCCGCGGAGGCCTCGGCCAGTGGGGGTACGCCGTCCAGGACGAGGGTGGTGAACCGTTCGGCGAGCGCCAGGTAGTCGGGTACCGCCGTCGTGGTCTCGCACAGCGCGTCGAAGCCGAACCAGACGAGGTCGCCGCGCACCGCGCGGGCCGGCAGCCGCCGCAGGTGGGCCTGGACTCCGGCGGCCTCCGCGGGGGCGGGGGCGGTCAGGTCGAGGTCCTCCCCCGCGGTGGCCCCCGGGGCCAGGCACAGGCCCGTCGCGAACCTGCGGCCGCCGCTCGCCGGCCGGGGCGCGTCGACCCGGCGGAAGTCCACCGGCCCCGTGACGTCCAGCACCTCCATCCGCTCCTCTATGAGCCTGATGGTCGGCTCGAACAAGTGGTGGTAGAGCGGGTCCGGCATCAGTCCGGCAGGCGGGTAGTTGGAGGTGGTGACGAGGGTGATCCGGCGGTCCAGCAGCGTGCGGAAGAGGCGTGCGATCAGCATGGCGTCGCCCGCGTCGTGCGCGTGGAACTCGTCGAAGACCAGGACCCGGCTGTCCCCGATGAGGTCGTCGAGAGCGCTGTCGACCGCGCTCTGCCCGTCGCGGCGGGCGGCCGGCCCGGTCACTCCTTCGTGCAGCCGGCGGAAGAAGTCGTGGAAGTGCAGGCGGCGTTTGCGGCCGGTGGGCAGTCCCTCGTAGAAGGTGTCCACCAGCCAGCTCTTGCCGCGTCCCACCGGACCCCAGACGTACAGGTCGCGGGGCCGCCTGGGGAACGTCCAGGCCGGGCGGGCGAGTTCGGCCGCGAGACGGGCCAGCCGCTCGACGGCGGGCTCCTGTTCGGGAGCGACCGTGAATCCGCGCTGTGCCGCGGCCTCGTGGAAGTGGCGGCGCATGGCCTGGTCGTGCTGGTGCACCGGGCAGCTCATCCGTTCGTGGGGTCGATGTCGTCAGGGCGTCGGCGGAGCGGTCAGGCGGGGTCGGAGTCCGCGGCCGCCGGCTCCAGGACGTCCACCGTCCCGCGGCCGCCGTCCACCCGGATCCTGTCCCCCGTCCGGATCCGGGTCGTGGCGTTGCCGCATCCGACCACCGCCGGAATGCCGAGCTCGCGCGCCACGATCGAGGCGTGCGAGAGGTTCGCGCCGACGTCCGTCACGATCGCCGAGATCCGCGTGAACAGGGGTGTCCAGCCGATGTTCGTCACCGTGGTCACCAGGACCTCCCCGGGCCGGATGGCCCCGCCCTCCTCGACGGTCGCCACGACCCGGGCGATGCCCTCGACCACGCCGCCGGACGCGGGCGAGCCCGCGACCGTGTCCCTGGCGGGCGCCGTGTTCTGCGCGTCGAACAGGTCGGCCCGCCGGTTCGGGTCAGCGGCCCACGTGGCCGGGTCGAACTCCCCCCGGATCAGGGTCGGGTAGACGGGGAGCGCGCGGTAGGCGTCGTACGCGGCACGGCGGGCCGGCACCGCGGCGAGCGGGGCCCGGTCGCCGCCGAGCACGACGAGGATCTCCTCGCGGGACAGGAAGAACAGGTCCTCGCCCGCCCCGCTGACCTCGCCGGCGCGCAGGACGAACGTGCGCAGCAGCCAGAAGACGCGGGCGACCTCGGTACGGGCGGCCTCCCGGAGCCGCGCCGAGGCCGCCCAGGCGTCCACCGCGCCGCGTATGCCGGCGACCCGCCGGGGGTGTGCGGCGGCCAGCCGCTCCCATGCCGCCGCGCGCGCGGTGTTCTGCCGTGCGAGCCGCAGGGCCGCGTCCTCCTCGACGGTGCCCAGCGCGGCGAGCTGCCGGTCGATCCACTGCGCGTCCTCGGCGGGCCGCGGGAGGGACACCTCGAACTCGTGCGGGCCCCGGTGGCCGTACGTCCGGGTGTAGGTGTCGCGGTCGGTCTCGCCGCGGGCGAGCCGTTCCAGGCCGAGCAGCGGTCCCATGCTGGCCAGCCGTCCCTCGTCGCCGAGGCCGGTGGTCATCAGGTCGGCGTCCGCTTCGCCCACCAGGGACTCCAGGGTGCCGCGTACCTTGACGAGGGAGTCGCCGCCCTGGCGGGTGGCGGCCTGGAGCATGTGGCAGCAGCGACGGAAGTACGGCGCCACCTGCGACCGCCACAGGGCCGTCAGGTCCTCCGGGGTCGCCGTGGCGGCTACCCGGGCCCGCAGCTCCTCGCAGCGTCCGGGCGCCTCCTCCAGGAACGCGGGCAGCTGCCTGCCGTTCGCGCGGATCCGGCTCATCACCGCGAAGGCCTCGCCGACGGTGTCCCGCCAGACCCTCGGCCTGGACGCGGGGAGCAGCGGGACGACCACGCCTTCCGGGAGGCGCCCGAACACCAGCTCGTTGGCCCGGGCGAACTTCCTGCCCTGCCCGAACGCGGCCGCGAGGGTGGCCGTGACACTGAGGTTCATGTAGAAGCGGCCGCCGATGTTCCCGTACATCGGGCGTCCCTCAAGGCTGGCGGCGACCATGACGTCGCCCATGAACGCCTTGACGAACGACCAGGTCGCGGGCGTCATCACGTCCGGGACGGCCTCGCCCAGGTTGGCGCTCGTCCACAGGGAGTCGGTGCCGGTGCTGTCGTTCCACACCTCCGGCCGGGGCGCCGCGGCCGTGGTGACCGGCCGCGCCTGGAGGATGCGGAAGGAGCCCGCCTCGCGCGCCCATTCGACGTCGCGCGGCTCCCCGTACAACTCCTCGATCGCGAGTCCGAGCCGGGCGAGTTCGGCGGCCTGCGCGGGGGTGAGGACCGGGGCCGCGCGCAGTTCGGCGGGGACCGGCTGCTCGGCGGTGCCGTCGGCGGTCGGTACGGTCATCACCTCCTTCGCGGCGATGCGTTCCTCCACGACGGCCAGGCTCGCCCGGTCGACGACCAGGGTGTCCGGGGTGACCAGTCCGCTGACGACGGCTTCGCCCAGTCCCCAGGCCGCGTTGACCACGAGCCGGTCGGTGCGTCCGCCGAGCGGGTCGACGGTGAACATCACCCCGGCGGCGTCGGCGGCCACCAGTTCCTGCACCACCACGGCCAGCGAGACGTCCTCGTGCGCGATGCCCGCCCTGGCCCGGTACGCGAGGGCGCGGTCGGTCCACAGCGAGGCCCAGCAGCGCCGGACGGCGGCCAGCAGGGCGCTCTCACCGGTGATGTTCAGGTACGTGTCCTGCTGGCCGGCGAAGGACAGCTCCGGCAGGTCCTCCGCCGTGGCCGAGGACCGTACGGCGACGGTCCGCGCGCCGTCGCCGAGTTCCGCGTACGCCTTCGCGACCGCCCGTTCCAGGGCGGAGGGCAGCGGGCCCTCCTCGAACAGTGCCCGGATCCGGGCGCCCGCCCCCGTGCCGGGAGCGCCGTCCGGTCCGGACGCGGCGGTGAGTTCGGCGCGGATGCGGCCGGCCACACCGGTCGAGGTGACGAACTCCTGGTACGCGGCGGTCGTCACGTGGAACCCGCCCGGCACCGGCAGCCCCGCGCGGGCGAGCTCGGACAGGGCCGCTCCCTTGCCCCCCGCGGTCTCCAACGTCGCGGCGGCAGCGTCCAACGACAGCACGAAGTCCATGCCCTGTTCCCCCAACTCGGCGCCTGAGAAGGGATCATGATCGCACCGGGACGGCCGTGTGAACAGATGCCCCACCCGACGCGGCCCCCGCCGGCGAGCGGGCGGGGGCCGCCCGGGGTCGGGTCGGGTCGGTACGGCCGCACCTCGACCCGCTGGCCCCAGACCCTCCGGCTGGTTCACCACGACCGCCCGGGAGTAGAGCGAACTGCCCTTCGCCGTACGTAAGTTCTGGCATTCGGATGCTCCCGCTCAGGTGGACGGCCCGGCTTCTACCTAAGTAGATTTCCGCCATGCCGGACGTGAAGCTGACGTTGCATACGCAGACCCTGCTGCGCACCCTCCTCGGTCAGGGCGTCGACACCGGGCAGCGCTCGGTGGTGCTCGCCGAGGGGTTGTACGGGCTGGAGCTGTCCCGGCGTACCGACCTGCCCAACGGCACGCTGTTCCCCATCCTCGAACGGCTGCGCCAGGCGGGCTGGGTGGAGCGGTACTGGGAACAGGACGACATCGCCGAGGGCGAGGGCCGCCCCCGCCGCCGCTTCTACCGCATCAGCCCCAAGGGAGCCGCCCTCGCCCCGCAGGCCCTCGCCGAGGCGAGCGCCGCGGCGGCGGCGGCCTCGCGGCCGGGCCACGCCCGACCCGGACTGGCCGGAGGCACCGGTGAGTGACCACATGGGCGCCGCGAGCGCCGCACGGCCCGGCGGGCGGGTGGCGCCGGTCCTCCTCTCCGTTGTCTGCGCCGGCTACGCGGCGGGGTCCGCCTGGGGCTGGGGTTCCCGTCAACTCGCCCTGATCATGGGTGATTTCACGTTGAGCGCCGTCGCGGCGACCGCCGCCGCGGCCTGTTTCCGCCAGGGGCGGAGCCGTGACGGCCGTTCCCGGCACGCCTGGCTGCTGGTCGCGCTGTCGTTCACGCCGGCGGCCTTCGGCCACCTGCTCTCGGGCTGGTACGCGACCGCCCCGGGGCCGGGGCCTGCCGGCCCGCTCTTCGTCTGCTTCGCACCGCCCGCCGCCGCGGGACTCCTCCTCCTGGCCAAACGGCCCGTGACCAGGGCCGGCTTCGTCTGCCTGGGACTGGACGTCCTGCTGGTCGGCAGCTCCCTGTTCGCGCTGTACCGGAGCCTGTCCCCGGACGGCACCGTCCATCACACCGTGCTCGCCCCCGTCCGTCCGCTGCCGGACATCGCCCTCGTGTCGCTGGCACTGATCCTGCACTTCCGCCGTTCCGGGGCGGGCCGGCCGGCCGTCGGCCCGGCCGCTGCCGCACTGGCGTCGATCGGGGTGGGCGACCTGCTCGTCACGACGCCCCTCCACGACGCCGCCTGGTTCGGCGGCCCGCTCTTCGTCGCGTACGCGCTCCGGGGCTCCCGGCGGACGGGCCCGTCCGGGGCTCCTCCCCCGCTGCCCGGCGGCCCGACGGACGGCCGCCCGGTCGGTGCATCGCTGCCCGCACTCGCGCCGTTCGCCGCCGCCGCCGCCTGCACCCTCGCGATCCTCTACGACACCTTCGGCGGCCGCCGCGTCGACGGCGCGGTCCTCCTCGCCGGTGCCACCGTCGTCCTCGGCCTCGTGGTCCGGCAGGGGATCACGCTCCTCGACAACATCGCCCTCACCCAGGAACTCGCCCGGAAGGAGCAGCACTTCCGCGCCCTGATCCAGGGCTCCAGCGACGTCATCATGATCGCCGCGCCGAACGGTGTGCTCCGGTACGTCAGCCCCGCCTCCAGCGGGGTCTACGGGCGCGACGCCGAGGAGCTCGTGGGGCAGGAACTGGCCGCACTCGTCCACCCCGAAGACCTCGCCTCCCTGGTCCACGAGGTCCGCCGGTTCCTCGGCCCCGGCGCCGTGGGGGAATCCACCACGCGCATGGAGTACCGCTTCAGGTCCGGCGACGGCAGCTGGCTCGACGTGGAATCGACGGTCAGCCGCCACCAGGGCGGCCTGATCTTCAACAGCCGGGACGTCACCCCCCGCCTCCGGTTCCCGGGCCGCCTCGACCGGCAGGCCGTGGTGGACCTCCCGCCCCCCGCTCCCGGATTCGCGGCCGCCGACCCGCAGAGGGGCGAAGGCGACACCGGCGAGCCGTCGGGCGCGGACGCGCCCCAGGAGGACATGGTCCCCGCAGGGCCCGGGATGCGCACGGACGGCCGGGGACGGCCGGGCGGCCGGGTGCTCCAGCTCGGAGCCCTGCTGCTGCCCACGGAGGAGCGGGCCGAGTGGCTGGAGGAGCAGTCCGGCTACCTGGCCGACCTCCCGGGGCGCGGCGAGCGGTGGAGATGGATCCTCGGCCAGCTCTCCGCCATGCCCAGGTACGCCTACACCGTCCGCAGCGGCCGCGAAAAGGAATCGGCATGACCACTCCGTCGCCTCCTCCCCCGCCCACCCGTCCGGAGCCGGCCCCGGCACCGCCGCCTCCCGACTCGGAGCCCCTGGTGAGCCAGCGGACAGCGCTGGTGCTGCTGACGGCGGCCTTCATCGGCACGGTCGTCGGCGCCCTCACCGCCCTGTCCACGGGCAATGCCGCCGGGGCCCTGCTCGCCGCCCTGACCGGCTTCGGGTCGGCCACCCTGGGTCTGCACAAGCTGATCGGCCGCTGACGGCGCTCACCGCCCCTCCGGTTCGTGGCGGTCCACGACGAGCAGGGCCACGTCGTCCGAGAGGCGGCTGTGCGTGTGGCGCAGGACGGCTTGGCGCACACCCTCCAGGAAGCCCTCGCGCGAGTGGTCGCGCAGGCTCGACATGGTTCCGGCCAGGTCGAAGAAGGCCCTGTCGCGGTCGCGGGCCTCGATGACGCCGTCGGTGTGCAGCAGGAGGCGGTCCCCCGGGGTGAAGGGGTAGCTCTCCGTCCGCGCGGGGGGCCCGGTGAGGAATTCCTCCAGGCCGAGCGGCGGCAGGGGGGCGGCGGGCGCCAGGGAGCGGACCGTACCGTCGTGGAGCAGCAGCGGCGGGGGGTGCCCGCGGTTGACCAGCTCGATGTGGGGGCCGTCGGGAACCTGGGCGACGAGTGCGGTGACGAAGCCCTCCAGGAGGGCGTCCGCGCCGTCGGCGGGATCGGTCTCGGCGTTGACGCTCGTGCTCGCGAGGGCGGCGTCCCGCCGTAGGGCCGCCGCGCAGTGGTTGACGACCTCGACCAGGTCGTCCTCGTAGTGCGCGGACTCCCGGAAGGCGCCCAGGACCACCGCCGCGGCCCGGACGGCGGGCAGGCCCTTGCCCCGGACGTCCCCGACGATCATCCGGACCCCGTACCGGGTCTGGACGGCGTCGTACAGGTCGCCGCCGATCTGGGCGCCCGCCTCGGCCGCCAGGTACATGCTGGCCGCCCGTACGGGCCCCAGCCGGTCCGGCACCGGTCGCAGCAGGACTTCCTGGGCGGCCGCGGCGATCCGGCGGACCTGGTTGAGCTGGGTCTCCCGGCGCGTGCGGGCGGCGCGGCTCGTCGTGAAGCTCGCCGCCGTGACCAGGGACAGGGCGAGCAAGTTGGTGTAGACCTGTTGGCCGCCCCAGGCGTGGTTGTGGGTGGCGGTGATCACGCTGACGACGACGGCCACCCCCGCCGCCGCGAGGGTGCCCCTGGGGCCCGTCGTCACCGCCGCCAGGGCGGGTGTCGCGACCAGCAGGGGCCCGGTGTAGACGACGTGCGCGGGCGTGAGCTCGATCAGGAGCACCAGCAGGGCGATCGCGAAGGGCACGCACTGCGCGAGGGCGAAAAGGACCTGGTGGTGACCGCCGGCTCCCGGTCCCGGGGGCGAGCGCACGGGCGCTCTCATGAGTACAGCCTGCCCCTACCGGACGCGCGGACGCCACTCCGTGCCGCCGGGGCGCCGCCGGGTGGCGCCCCGGCCACCCGAAGGGGCCACGCCGGGAACCCGTCTGCCCCGCTCCGCACGACATCGCCCCGCGGGTGGGGAAACGTCGTGGGGAGCGCAGGAAATCCCCGGAAGCCCCCTTCGTGAAGAGGCACGCATGGACGAGGTCGAGCGGTACGAGCGATACGTCGGCGGCAGCCCGGAGACGGAGCGGCTGGCCTTCGAGCGGCTGGTGAAGGAGCTCCTGCGGGTACAGCTCAAGGTGAAGCGGCGCAGTGGCGCGGCCGCCCTGGAGCGGACGTTCCACGCCAAGGCGGTCCTCGGCGTGGAGAACGGGCGGCTGCGGTTCCGCGACGACCTGCCCGAACCGCTGCGGACCGGGTTCGCCCGGCCCGGCGCCGAGTACCCGGTCACGGTCCGGCTGTCCAACGCCGGCGGGGTCCGGCGCCCCGACTCCACGCCCGATCTGCGCGGGGCGGCGCTGCGCGTCGAGGTGGGGCCGGAGGAGACCCACGACCTGCTGATGACCAGCTTCCCGGTCTCCCACGCCCGCGACGCGCGCGAGTTCGTGGCCTTCGCCAAGGCCATGGCGGGCGCCGAATCCCGGCCCGCCCGGGGGTTCGCCCTGTTCGTCAGGCTCCCCCTGGCGGTCGGCTGGTCCACGGCGGCCCGGATGCGGCGCAACGTGATCGCGGGAACCAGGCGCACCGTGTCCAGCCTGGCGCTGGAAACGTACTGGAGCCGGGGCGCGATCCTGTGGGGCGGCGCGGGGCCGGTGCGCTACCAGCTGCGGCCCGCCCCGGGCACCGCCCCGGCCCCGGCGGGGCCGCCGGCCGGTCCCGACGGCCTGCGGCACGAGCTCGCGCGGAGGCTGGCCGCGGGCGACGTCGTCTTCGAGCTGTGCGTGCAGCGCTACGTGGACCCGCGGCGCACCCCGATCGAGGACGGCGCGGCGGAGTGGAGCGAGCGGGACGCGCCCGTGGTGCCCGTGGCCACGCTGACCGTCCCCCGCCAGGACGTCCACACGGCCGAGGCGCGCGCCGCCGGGGCCCGGGTCGAACTGCTCGCCTTCAACCCCTGGCACACGGCGGAGGCCTTCCGTCCGCTGGGGAACCTCAACCGTGCCCGCAAGCTCGCCTACGAGGCCAGCAGCGCGCACCGCCTGGGCCGCCGCTTCGTGACCGTGGAGCCGCGCCGCAACGCCCTGCTCGGGACCCCGCTGCGGGCCGCCTTCCGCTCCGTGAACCGGGTCGTCCCGTGGCACCGGCTGCCCACGCCGGTCGCGCTGCTGAACCTGATGGCGTTCCGGCAGACGCTGCGCCGGCACAACCTGATCGACACCGAGGTGCACGAGGCGCCGCCCAAGGCGGGCCCGGTGGAACCGCCCGTGGACGAGGAGCTGCTGGTCAGGCGCAGCTACGACGGCAGCCACAACGACCTGTCCGCGCCACGGATGGGCGCCGTCGGCGCGACCTTCGGGCGCTCGATGCCGCCCGACTACCGGCCGGACCGGTTCGACACCCCGAACCCGGTCGTCGTCAGCAGGGAACTGCTGCGGCGCGAGGCCTTCGTACCGGCGAAGTCGCTGAACGTGATCGCGGCGGCCTGGATCCAGTTCCAGGTGCACGACTGGGTCAACCACAAGCGGTTCCCGGTGGGCACCCGGAGCGTCGAGGTGCCCCTGCCGCCCGGCACCGACTGGCGGAACACCCCGGGCGGGCCGCGCGAGAAGGTGATGCGGTTCGGCGACGACGAGCCGCTGGACGCGGCCGGGAGCGGGCGGCCGCCGATCCGGTTCGCCGGCGGCGTGTCGCACTGGTGGGACGGTTCCGAGGTGTACGGCGGCGACCAGGCCGTCGCCGCCTCCCTGCGCGAGCCGGGCGGCGGCGCCGGGCTGCGGCTGGAGCGGGGGCACCTGCCGACGAGCGCGGACGGCCTGCCCGTCACCGGGTTCAGCGACAACTGGTGGCTCGGCCTGAGCGCCGTGCACACGCTCTTCGCCCGCGAGCACAACGCGGTGTGCGAGGCCCTGCGGAACGAGTA
Organism: Streptomyces sp. NPDC040718; assembly: GCF_055593565.1. NCBI lineage: Bacteria > Bacillati > Actinomycetota > Actinomycetes > Kitasatosporales > Streptomycetaceae > Streptomyces > Streptomyces sp. NPDC040718. The sequence continues at coordinate 74,709 of NZ_JBVIXO010000005.1, forward strand.
CCCGCACCTGGACGAGGACCGGGTCTACCACACGGCGCGGCTGGTCGTCTCCGCTCTCATCGCCAAGATCCACACGGTGGAGTGGACCCCCGCGATCCTGGCCACCAGGACGCTCGACATCGGGATGCGGACGAACTGGGAGGGGCCGCCGAAGAAGTGGCTCGACCAGCTGGGCGTCTGGCTGCTGGAGGCGAACGGCAAGGACGGCATCCCCAGGACCCTGCCCGAGCACCACGGGGCCCCGTACGCCCTCACGGAGGAGTTCGTCACGGTCTACCGGATGCACCCGCTGATCCCCGACGACTACGAGTTCGTCGACCACCGCCTCGGCCGCCGGCTCGACACCCTCGGCTTCACCGACCTCCAGGGCGCGGCGGCGGAGCCGCTGATCCGCAAGACCGGTCTGGTGGACTCCCTCTACTCGCTGGGCATCGCCAACCCGGGAGCCATCACCCTCCACAACTTCCCGCGCGCGCTCCAGGCGTTCGAGCGCGACGGGGAGCTGATCGACCTGTCCGTGATCGACCTGGTGCGCACCCGCCGCCGCGGCGTCCCGCGCTACAACGACTTCCGGGCCGGGCTGCACAAGCCGCGGGTCCGGCGGTTCGAGGACCTCTCCGACGATCCGGAGACGGTCGCGCGGCTGCGGGACGTCTACCGTTCCGTCGACGACGTCGACACGGTGGTGGGGCTCTTCGCCGAGAACCCGCCCGCGGGGTTCGGGTTCAGCGACACCGCCTTCCGCGTCTTCATCCTGATGGCGAGCCGGCGGCTGCAGAGCGACCGGTTCCTCACGGTCGACTTCCGCCCCGAGATCTACACGCCGCTCGGCATGGACTGGATCGACCGCAACGGCATGACGAGCGTCATCCTGCGGCACTGCCCCGAGCTGGCGGGCGTCCTGCCGCGCGGGGCGAGCGCCTTCGCGCCCTGGCGCCCGGTCCAGCCGGTCCGCGACCACGACGGCCTCGGCTGAGCGGGGCGGGGCCATGTCCGCAACCGATGGCCGCGGCCGCCGCCACCCCGGCCTGGAGGAACTGCTCGCCCGGCCGCTGCTGGAGACGGTCTTCGGCCGGCGCACCCACCGGGTCAGCCGGGGCGCCTCCGTACCCGCCGGGTCGATGAGCTACAGCTCCCCGCACCGGCCGCGGCCGCTGGACGAGCTGGAGGAGGCCGTACTGATCTCCCTCACCGGCTCCTCGGGGCTCACCATGCCCGACCGGCCCTTCGAGGACCCGCGCGACCACAAACCGATCATGGCGAAGCCGAACCTGAACATGACCGGGCGCACCGCCGGCAGCCCCGACAACGCGCAGGCCACCCACTTCTTCATGATCAACGACAGTGGCACGTACTACCTGCGCAAACTGCCGCCCGCCCCGGAGCCCGCCTTCGACCCGGACACCCTGGTCGAGCGGGCCCGCCGGGCCAAGGTACGGGTACTGGACCACCGGCTGGACGTCGCCGAGGGGATGCGCGACTTCCCCGCCTACCTCGACTCCAACCGGTTCCTGTCCAACCTGCCGGGCACCACCCTGTTCCTGCCGGTGGTCGACCTCTCCCACCAGTACGTCAACGCCCTGATGTACCTGCTCACCCAGCCCGACGGAGCCCGGCCCACCCTCGTCGACGACCGCAACTTCTACCGCCCCGCCGGGGTGCGCGCATGGATCGAGAACGGTTTCCTCAATCCCGAAATCAAGATGCCGCTCGGCGCCCTGGGGCCGATGCGCACCCAGATCGAGGCCGACCTGCTGCTCCAGAACATGATGCTGGTCGCGGACGCGATGGGGCTCGGCGCCTGGATCCACGCCACGATCAGCCCGCAGATCATGCTCGGCGACCCCAAGTTCTCCCGCGCCTACGGCCGGATGCTGGGCTTCGACTTCGTCACCCCGAGGTTCCGCCCCCTCGACGTCCTGCGCTGGCACGTGCCGCTGCCGAAGTACGCGGCCCTGCGCGCCCACCCGGTGGGACTGCGGGCCGGCGGGGAACACCTCATCAAGGCCGCCTGCCCGCCCCACTACCCCTCGATGGCGGAAGCCGTCGACTCCGTCGTCCGGTCCAAGTTCGGCAAGGACGGCGTCTACGGCGACAAGGAGCTCTTCGGCCGCGTCTACAAGGACGACTACGCGCAGCGCTACCTCGCGGAGGCGAGCGAGTACGACCAGCGGGTCATCGACTGCGCACGGGACATCTGCGTGTACATCCACGAGACCCACGGCCGCTTCCCCGCGCACACCGACGCCGTCCACGTGCCCGGCGTCTGGCTGCAGACGCACCACGTCGAATCCGAGTACTACGACCGGTTCTTCCGGGGCGGCCTGACCGACGCGCACCGCCGGCACGCCGCGCACTGGGACGCGTAGGGAGGGAGGAGAGGGCGATGAGGGTCTACGAGGCCATCGTCAAGGGGCTGGAGGGCATCGGGGTGCGGGCGGCCTTCGGCGGTGCCGGGGAGAACGCCGCCGGCCTGATGCTGGCGCTGAAGCACTCGCGGCTGATCCGGCCCGTCATCACGCGCCACGAGCAGGCCGCCTCGTTCATGGCCTGCGGCTACGCCATGTACACCAACCGGCTCGGCTTCTGCTTCGCCACCGCCGGTCCGGGCGCGTTCAACCTGTTCTCGGGGCTGGCCGTGGCCATGTCGGACTCCTATCCCGTCCTCGCCGTCTCGGGGTACGCGTCGATGGAATGGCGCGGATGGGGCTCCCTCAACGAGACCTCGGGCCTGAACCGCACGCCCGACTCCCAGGCCATGTTCGCCGCCACGACCAAGAAGTCCTTCCTGCTCACCGATGCCGCCGACACGTGCGACGTGCTGGAGGAGGCGGTGAACACCGCCTTCGAGGGCAGGCCCGGGCCCGTGCACATCCACGTGCCCGAGAACCTCACGCACCGGGGCGTCGAGGTACGGAACTTCCGGCCGGTCGAACTCGACGTGGCGCCGGTGCTGCCCGATCCCGCGCGGGTGGAGGAGATCGCGGAGGTACTGGCGGACGCCCTCGCGCGGGGCCGGCGGATCGTCGCGCTCGTCGGCTTCGGCGCGGTGCGCAGCGGGGCGGGGCCCGAGGTCAAGCGGCTGATCGAACGCTTCCGGATCCCGCTGCTCACCACCCTGGACGGCAAGGGCATCGTCTCCGAGGGACATCCGCTGTCGGTCGGCGTCTTCGCGGACAGCGGCCACTCCAGTGCGTGGAAGGCCTTCCGCGAGGCGGACGTGGTGCTGTGCGTCGGCAACTCCCTCAACCAGCACGCGACGTTCAACTACCGCCCGGACCTCTTCGAGGGCAAGGTGCTCATCCACGTGAACATCTCCGAGGGCGAGTTCCACAAGGCCTACCCGCCCGACCACGCGCTGCTGTCCGACGCCCGTCCGGCGGTGGCCGCGCTGACCGACGCGCTGGAGCGGCGGGTCGGCGAGGTCCCGCCGGTGCAGGTCGACGGGCGGGACTACGAGGCCCGGCACATCACCCACCTGACGGGAGGGATCCACCCCGGGCAGCTGGCGCAGTCGATCGGCCGGATGCTGCCGCCGCGGGGGGTGCTGCTCGCCGACGCGGGGGCCCATCTGGCGTGGCTCGGGTACTACGTGGAACTGGAGGAGGGGCAGAACTTCCGCAAGGCCGGCTCCTTCGGGCCGATGGCCGGACACGTCAACGGGGCGATCGGGCTGAAGGTCGCCCATCCGGAGCGGGCGGTGGTCGTCGGCTGCGGCGACGGCTGCTATTCGCTGTCCGGCTTCGAGCTGATGACGGCCGTGGAGAACGAGATCCCGGTCATCTGGGTGATCTTCAACGACGGGCAGTTCAAGCTGATCAAGCTCTTCCAGCTGGTCACGTACGGGGAGTCCGCGCTGGTCGAGTTCCGCAACCCGGACTTCGCCGGGTACGCGCGTGCGTGCGGGGCGGAAGGCTACCGGGTGGAGACCCTGTCCGAGTTCGAGGAGGCCTTCCGCGCGGCCCTGGCCTCGGGCCGGCCCGCGCTGATCGACGCCCGGATCACGCGGTGGGCGGTGCCGCACTACAGCCCGTCGCCGGACGGGGTGATCGCGGGGCTGGTGGAGACGGTGGAAGCGCGGTTGCGGGGTGCGGTGGACTGAGCGGCGCTACCGGGGCGCCCGCGAGTCGCTGCCGACCAGGGAGCGCCAGACTCCTGCGACGATCGCCAACTGGGCCGCGAGGTAGGCCACCTGGGTGGACAGCCCGCGCAGCTGGTAGACCGACAGCAGCAGCCCGAGGCGGCTGGGCCAGAACTTCCGCTCCTCGCTGAAGGTCGCCATGTCCATCCAGATGCTGGTGAGGGTCAGGACCAGCAGCATGAGCGCGACGTGCAGGAAGACGTACCCCAGCGCTGTGTCGGTGACCTGGGAGAGCAGGGCTCCCGCACAGACGGGGATGGCGTAGGCGGCGGTCAGGCTCAGTGCACGCAGGGGACTGCGGCGCCCGGGCAGCACCCGCCACAGCGCTCCCAGGGCCAAGCCGGCCCCGGCCCATGCCACCTGCCACACGAAGCACTTCGCCACGATCTCCGGCAGGGCGATGAGGCTCTGCAGCGTGGCGAACTGGGTTCGGGGATCCTTGAGGTAGCTCATCCAGACCAGAGCGACGCTGGCCGGGATCCCGAAGCAGAAGGCCAGGCGAGCGGCGTGCCGGGCGTTCCCCCACCAGTCCGCGCCCGGTCCCCAGCAGAGGGCGGTGTCGAGCACGGAGATCTGCGGGCGGGGGCGGCGCCTGTCCCATCCGTCGAACAGCCAATCGTAGAGCCCCTCCAGTTTGTCTTCCAGGTCCTCACGGGTCACTCCGGCCTCTGCACGGCCCCGGTCCAACGAGTACAGCTTGTGATGCAGGTTGCGGAATTCGTGCGCCTTGGCCAGCAGCGCGCGGCGGCGGCGCCTCGTACCCAGCCGCCGCGTGCAGAACTCCTCTCCTGCGCGGCCCAGCAGGGAGAACCGATGGCCAATGGTGACGACGGCGTACATGGAGGCCATCACCAGCAACAGCCAGACACCGAACAGGAGGTTGTACCGCGCGAAATCGACCTGCCGGAATCCCACCGCCATGACGAAGACCGCGACCGTCAACAGGAGATCGGCGCCGACCGGTCCCAACGAGACCTCTTCACCCCTCTCCGAGTAGTGGGCCCGCCGGGTCTTGACGCGGATGTGCAGCAGCGCGATGAGAGCGAGGCCCGAAAGCATCCAGGCATAGGAGTAGACCCACGTGAGGCCGGAGAAGGCGGAAAGCGACAAGAACCTGCGCCACTCGAGAGGGGGGACGTTCTCGGTCGGGCCGATGAGCCAGAAGGTGCGCTTCCAGAAGCGCTCACGCGTCCACCAGAGCGAGGCGAACAGGGCCCCTGCGGCCACCCCCAGTACGGCTCCGACCAGCAGGGTGCAGCGGACCGGACACCTGTCCCACGCCGCGCTCCAGGACCTCCGGACCAATTCCCCCGCCCGCCCGAAGCGCCACCCCCATGCCAGCATCGCGGCCAGCCACAACCACAGCGTCGCCAGCGCCAGCAGCCTGAGCCCGACGACACTGAGGGTGTCCTGCGACCCGTCCCATGTCAGCCCCACCGTCAGGCCGAAGAGGCGATGCGCCACGACCGGCAGGAGCGCGAGCACGGCCACGGCCGCGGCCGTCACGGTGACGGCACGGGCCTGACGGCGTCGGGCACCCTCGACGCCGGCGTCCCGCTCCGTTCCGGTCTCCCGTGCGACGGGACAGGGCTGGATGCGGCTCCACGGCCGTGCGGCGAGCACCAGGACCAGACCCAGTGCGATGATGACGGCATAGCGCCATGCCAGACTGACGGATCGCGGCGGATCCAGGACGAACAGGCGCAGCGTCACCGCCACCCCCAAGCCGAGTCCGGCCCATAGCCGGATCGTCCGCTTGAGGTCGTCCCATCCCGGCGCATCGGGGCAGCACGCTTCCTGTGCCCGCACCGCACGGTGAAGGGCCACGAGGGTCAGTACCGAGGTGAACAGCCACCACGAGCCGACGCCCGCCCAGCTGAGGGACCGCCACCCGTCGGGCAGGTTGAAGGAGCGCTGCCACGGTGGATCCACGTCGAATTCCAGTGTCTTGGCGCTGGGTTTGTACCACACGTAGCGGTCCGGGTCGGAAGACGTCGGCCTGGGTTCGGTGTCGGTGGCTTCGAGTCCGTTCAATCGGACTTCGACCTGTCCCCAGGTGGAATTCCTCAGCGCCTTCGGCAACTGGAGGGAGACGTGCCAGATCTTGCCGTTGCCATCGACCTTGATCGCCCATGGTCCGAGCTCGAACGGGCGCGTGTGCTCGATCCATCCGATCGCCTCGTAATCCACCGTGACCAGATCGTCCCGTACGGTCACCAGCGGGTCTCGGAAGCGCCACTCGCGGCTTCGCGGGAAGCCGTCACCGCCGCGCAGGAGGCACGCCATGGCCGTCCGGTATTTGGGGGACTTCTCGCTGAGCACCAGATCCGCCGCCTTCGACCACTCCTTGGTCGAAACAATGACAGTGAGGTTCGAGACCAACTGGGTGTATTCGCGGTCGTGGTGGTCGAAATCGAGCTTCGCGGTCACATTGCGGGCCTTCAGCATGCCCGCCTCGCAGACGTCCGCGTCCGCTCCGTACGCCCGAGCCTCCCCTCCCCACCCCACGAGCGCGGGCAGGAGCAGGAAGACCAGACACCACCACCGGGTTTTCACGATCGCGCCCCGTCCGCACCGTCTCGTACAGCACCCCGTCCAGGGACCCTTAACACGCACCGTGACCCGCCGCACCGGGACACGCGGCCGCGGACCCGGCTCTCACCCTCCCGGCCGCCGCCGACCGGATTGCCGCGGGCCCGACTGCGGCCGATGATGGGACCGGGGGTTCCTGCCCGCATCTCCACGGGACGTGCCATGACCCAGCCCCAGGAAGCCACCACGCGCAAGCCCCTCCCCCGCTTCGAGGAAGCCGAAGGGCTCGGACCCTCGGACGCCGCCTTCGTGCGGGACCTCGTCGAGGTCCTCGACAAGCACGGGAACCTGGACCGCTTCGGCCTGTGCCTACTGCACGACCACTTCCCGCTCGCCCCCGACGAGGTCATGGTCGAGACGAACGACCCCGCCGCGCGCACCCTGCACGCCCGCGTGGAGAAACGGGACGGGACGCGCCACGTCAAGCCCTCCCAGTGGCGGTTCGCGCCCCACGGCGCGGAGCGCCCGGAGGGTGGCCCGTACCAGGTCGTCATGCTGTGCGACCCGCTCGACCTGTGCCCGGGGTGTGAGAACCACTGACCCCCTGCGGCCGACCGGATGGCCTTGACCGGCGGGCCGTCTGGGGCCGCTCGGCGCGGGGTAGTACCGGATCGTGCTGCTTCTCCCTGCCGACCACCGCGGCCTGCGCGAGCGCTTCGCCGCCGAGGGCTACGTTCCGCTCCCCGGGCTCGTACCGCCCGACCGGCTCGTGCTGCTCCGCCGCGAGGTCCGGCGCCTCGAATCGATGGCGGAGCACCAGGACCGCGGGGGGCCCCGCCCCATGACCACCCTCGGCGGGGGGATCATCGCCGAGGAGTCCGATCTGATCCCGCGCGTCTACCACGACCCCGCGCTGATCGAGCTGGTGCGCGCGATCTCCCAGCTGGAGGCCGTGCCCGTCGCCGACCCGCTGGAACGGCACGTGATCGACATCCTGCACCGGCACGACGACGCCCACGGCGAGCACACCCACGGCCACCCGCTGGCCCTCGTGGTCTTCTCCGAGGCGCCCGATTCGGCCCGGGACGGCGGGCTGCTCCAGTACGGGCCCAGGGGTACGGCCCTGCCCGCGGCGGCGGACGAGGTCGCGCGCCGGGCCCACCACCGGCCCGGGGACGGCTATCTGCTGCGCGCCGACACCACCGCCCACCAGGTGACCGGGCTGCGGCGGCCGGGGCTGCGGCGGGTCGCGCTGAACTTCGCGTACACCACGCCCGACCGGCAGCCCGCGGCAAGATAGCAGCCCTCCGAGGGCCCGCCCGGATGTTTGTCCGATGGTGATGGTCCTTCCGCAGCGGCCCCGCACGGGGCACTAGCGTCCCGTGGCACCCCAGGAGTTCGGGTGCGCACCGCAGGGCGCCTGCCGCCGCTGCCGCCCCGCTCCTCCTGCCGGCCCACGGAGCGAGGAGGCACTGTGCTGTCATTGCGACGGCGATCCGTCAGCGGCTTGTCGGTGGCCACGAGGTACACGATCGGGAGCGGTCTGGTCATCACCGCCCTGGCCGTCACGCTCATGGCGCTGCTGATACCCGTGTCGAAGTTCGGCGACCGGGCCTCGGCCACCGCGGCGGGAACGGCCGCGCGTCCGGGTACCGATGACGACGGCGCCGGGACCATGAGCACGGCGTACGGCCCCCTGTCCGCCGCCGACCGGGACTTCGTCCGCAAGGTGCGGCTCGCCGGGCTGTGGGAGCTGCCCGCCGGGCGGCAGGCGCTTCAGCGCGGGACCCGGCCCTCGGTGCGCACCGCCGGGATGCACCTGGTGGAGGGGCACACCGAGCTGGACCGGCAGGTGCTCCAGGTGGGCCAGGCCCTCGGCATGGACCTGCCCGACCAGCCCAGCGCCCAGCAGCAGGACTGGCTGAACCAGCTGACGAACGCCCCCAACGCCGAGTACGAGCGGCTGTTCATCCAGTTGCTGCGGCGCGCGCACGGCAAGGTGTTCGGCCTGCTGGCGCAGATCCGGGCGCAGACCCGCAACTCGATGGTGCGCTCCCTCGCCACCTCGGCCAACGCCACCGTGCTGGACCACATCACGGTCCTGGAGGAGAGCGGGCTGGTCGACTTCGACTCCGTCTCCGACGCGAGCCCCGCGCCGGCCTCCCCCACTCCGGTCCACCACCAGGGGGCCGCGCCCCCTCAGATGTCCGACCGACGAAACGAAGTGAAGTGATCGCATGAGTCACAAGGGCCACAGGCGCCCCCGGTTCAAGCTCCTCGCGGCGGTCTCCGCCCTGGTGCTGGGCGGTGGCGGGGTCGCCGTCGTCGCCGGCAACGCGAGCGCCGGGCAGGACGGCCGTTCGGGACAGGTCACGGCCACCATCGACTGCCCGGACGTGGGCGACCGGCTCACCTCGGTCCCCGACCGGGCCAGGGGCGAGGTCGACGAGAACCTCGCCCAGCTGGACGTCCAGGTGGCCGACGCCTACCGTCAGCTGGCGTCCGGGCAGGTGCAGGGCAAGACGCAGAAGGACGCCCTCCTCGGCCGGCTGCGGGACCAGCGCGCGACGACCATCAGCCGGGTGTCCGACGCGATAGGCCGCTCCTCCGGTAGCCCGGAGGAGCTGGACAAGCTCAGCGGGTGCGAGATGAAGGAGGCGCCCGCGGCGCAGGACGAGGCCGCTCCCGACGCCGCCGCGGCCGCGGCTTCGGGTGGGGACGCCGCGGCCCGGAGCATCGGACAGAAGGGCGGTCCGGCCAAGAGCGACTTCGTCGACATCACCAAGGTGAAGCCGAACGTACGGACCCCCGCGCCCTCGGGGGGCGCGTCCAAGGGCTCCTTCAGCTCCGAGTGCGGCCGCAACGAGAACGGCCACTTCAACCCCGACAACGTCATCGTGGCGCCGGGCGTCTCCAACGGCGCGCACCACATGCACGACTACGTGGGCAACAAGACCACCGACGCCTTCTCCACCAACGACAGCCTCGCCGCCTCCGGGACCACCTGCGGCAACGGCGACCAGTCCACGTACTACTGGCCGGTGCTGCGGCTGCGCGACGGCCGGGCGGAGAAGGACGCCAAGGCGCCGGGCGGCGGTCAGGACGCCAACGTGGGCACGATCCTGCGGCCCAAGCAGGTGACGATCAGCTTCAAGGGCAGTCCCGTGGGCCAGGTGAAGGCGATGCCCCGGTTCCTGCGGATCATCACGGGTGACGCCAAGGCCTTCAGCAACGGCACGGCGAACGCCAACGCCTCCTGGAGCTGCACCGGCTTCGAGGACCGCCAGCTGAAGGACAAGTACCCGGTGTGCCCGAAGGGCAGCGACGTGGTGCGCACCTTCACCTTCCAGAGCTGCTGGGACGGCCGCAACACCGACAGCGCCAACCACCGCACCCATGTGGCCTTCGCGGACCGGAACGGCCGCTGCAAGAAGGGCTTCACGGCCATTCCCCAGCTGGTGCAGCGGATCACGTACGGGGTCTCGCCGGGTGCGCGCATCGCCGTGGACAGCTTCCCGGAGCAGCTGCACAAGCCGGTGACCGATCACGGTGACTTCATCAACGTCATGTCGAACGGCCTGATGGCCAGGGCCGTGAGCTGCATCAACAGCGGCCGCACCTGCCGCTGAGACGGGCCGGCAAAGGCGGTGGCCCGGAGCCGGGGGGCTCCGGGCCACCGCCCTTCGCGTGCTCGCGGGGGACGCGGCGCGCGGGTCACAGTCCGTTGACGCGGGCCATCCGTCCGACGACCAGGGGGGTGAAGTCGGCGGTGACCACCCGTCCGTTCCTGCGGCCGGTACGCGAGTTCAGGCGGCGGACCTGGGCCATCAGCCGGCGGCTGCGCAGGGCCATCTCCAGTTCGAAGCGGGTCCGCGGGTCGCGCAGTCCCGGCCCGAAGAGCTTCTCCAGCTGCCGCATCCGGTAGCGCACCGTCTGCGGGTGCACGCTCAGGGCCTTGGCCGCCTCCGGGGCGCCGCCGCCCTCCAGCCAGGCGAGCAGCGTGACCTCCAGCCGCTCGCTCTGACGGGGGGTGAGGTCGGCGAGCGGCTTGAGCCAGCGGGCGGCCAGGGCGTGGGCGAGGGGTTCGTCCTGGAGGAGCAGGAGGGTCGAGAGGTGGTCGTCGACGAAGACGGCGCGGGCGTCCGGGGCGCCCCGGTTGGGGGTCAGGGTCAGCAGGCGCAGCGCCCAGCGCAACGAGGAGGCCGTGTCGCGCGGGGCGACGGCGTGGCCGACGGCCGCGAACCTCCCGCGGAGGGGGAGTTCGAGGGCGGCGCGGGCGTCGGGGTCGGGGCTGGGGAGCAGCAGGCAGGGCCGGCCGGCGAACATGCCGGCGAGGGCGTCGTCGAGCACGGCCGCCAGCTGCTGCGTCTCGCCGGGGGTGGCCAGGGCGACGGCCCGTACCGCGGGCGGGAGGGGCCAGTGGGCCGCTTCGGCGAGTTCGGCGAGGGAGCCCTCGCACGCGGTGCGGTCGTCGGTGAGGGCCCTGAAGAGTTCCTGCCGGGCCCGGTCCGGCGGGGCGGCGGGCACCTGCCGGAGCGGGTGGCCCGCGCCGTGGCCGCCGTCGGTCCGGTCGTGCTCGCGCGCGGGTTCGCGTACGTGTTCCCGTACGGCGCCCGCCGGTTCCTCGACGCGGCCGTCGTGGCGGTCCTCGTCCGGTGCCGGGCCGGTGCGGACCGGGGGCCCGGGGGTGCCGGTGGCGTCCTCCGCGGGGTCCGCGCAGTGCGGGTCGCGGTCGCCGCCGTCCTGGTAGCCGAGGGCGGAGAGAAGGGCCTCTTCCACCCTCAGCCTGAGCAGATCGTCATCGATGGCATCGTTGTCATCGACAAGGGCGGAAAATTCCGGAATTCCATGCAGAAGCTCCTCCACTATCTCCGCGGCCAGCGCGGGGAGTTCCCTGCGCAGGACGCGGGTCCACTCTCCGCGCGGGCGGGACCAGATGCGGTTCAGAAGTTCGCACATCGTTTCCTCGTTCTTGCCGGGGTGAGGCCTGTCCGGTGCAGGGGTGACAGGCCCGCCAGGGTTGTCCGTCTCGCCAACAGCCCTGTCTGCCAAGAGAGTTGCAGCCACCGCGTCCCCTTCTGGAGGGTTCCGGCCACTTTCGGGTCCACGGATTTGCCTTGTTTTTGCCGCCGGGACCGCATGGATGGCCGACGAGGCGGTGGCCTGTCGCAACCTCCACTGGAGGGGAATCTTCCGGGGTTGTTCGATGCGCTGTAGACGCGGTGCGAGAAATTATCACGTTTCGATAAATCCTGTGGAGATGCTGCGTAGCTCCACGATGCTGCTGCACTCCGGCCCCCGAGCCCCTCGGCCGGCGCGGGAATTCGCAGCGCTGCCGGCCGTCACCGTCCCCCAACCCCCGGGTGCCGAGCGCGAGGTGGACCGCTCGGAGCCCGGGTGCTCAGGAGAACCGCATGCCCCTGCCCCAGCCGCACATACCCCGCTCCCACAGGGCACGACGCAGGAGTCGCCACGCGGCGGAGGCCGCCGCGGCTCCGGCCGCCGGGCGGCGGGCCGTCCGGCGGCCCTCACTGCTGCCCGCCGCCGGAAGACTGCGCCCCAGCGCGCTGTGCGCCGCCGGCGCCACGCTCGTCTCGCTCCTCGTGGCGGCCCGCGCGGGGGCCCTGACCCGCCTGTGGGAGTTCCTCGACTTCGGCGCGGGCGTGCTCTCGCTCGTCTGCCTGACCTCCACCGTCCTGTGGGGGCTGGTGGCCACCGACCGGGTGCTGCTCGGGTCGGGCCACCGGCTGCTGGCCCAGGGCGTGCACCGGGGCCTCGCCGTTGCGGGGCTGGGCTTCCTCGGCCTGCACATCTGGGTCAAGGTGGCAGAGAAGCAGGCGGACGCCGCCGCTGCCGCGGTGCCGTTCGCGGACACGGACCGGCCCGTCGTCATCGGCCTGGGCACCCTGGCCGGATATCTCTTCGTGGCCGTGGCGGCCTCCGGCGCCCTGCGTAGTGTGTTCGCCACCAAGAGCCGCTCCCTGTGGTGGCGGGCCCTGCACATCGGCGCGTACCCGGCGTGGGGCGCGTCGCTGCTGCACGGACTGAAGGCCGGCCGCGCCGCCGACACCTGGGTGACGGCGGCCTACGGGCTGTGCCTGGCCGGGGTCATCGCCCTGCTCGCCTTCCGCCTCAGGGCCCGCGGGCTCGGCGCCGCCTGGCAGCCGTCCGTCCCGCAGAACACCGCCGCCGGGGAGGCGCCCGCCCAACCCCCGCGCGTACGCCCGTTCTTCATCCAGGACGTGCCGCTCGCGGACCTGCTGGTGCGGCCCCGCAGGAGCCCGGCCACCGAACCTGCGGCGGGGCCGCCGAGGACCGGGCGCGCGCCCTACGCGGCCGCCGCGGCGGGCCCGGGCGCCGACCGGCGGTCCGGGCCGCGCGGCGGCGGGGAGCGGTGGTCGTGAGCGGACCCGCGCGCCCCGGCCTCGGCTGCGTGGGCACCCCCCGGCTGCTGGCCGGGCTCGACCGGGACCCGCGGCTCGACCGCGACGCCCATCAGGCGGCGCACGGCCCGCTGCCGCGCTACGCCCCGGACGAACTCGTCGACCTGGCCGCGGACATCGACCTGCGGGGCCGCGGCGGGGCCGGTTTCCCTTTCGCCCGTAAGCTGCGCGCCGTCATCGCGTCCGCCCGGGAGCGGGAGGGGCCGACGGCCGTGGTGGTCAACGGCAGTGAGGGGGAGCCCAGTTGCCTCAAGGACACCGCCCTGCTGCTGCACGCCCCGCACCTGGTGCTCGACGGTGCCCTGCTGGCCGCCGCCGCGGTCGCCGCGGAGGAGGTGATGGTGGCCGTCACCCGGGCGGACGTGGAGCGCTCGGTACGGGACGCGGTGGCGGAACGCGGCCCGGGCGGACGCCGGGTGCGCGTCTCCCGGCTCCCCGAGCGCTTCGTCACGGGCGAGGGAACGGCCCTGGTCGGCGGGCTGAACGGGGGCGCGGCACTGCCGTCCGGCCGACGGGTGCGGACCAGCGAACGGGGGCTGGGCGGGGTGCCCACGCTGCTGTCGAACACCGAGACCTACGCGCAGCTCGCCGTCGCCGCCCGGATGGGCGCCCCCGACTACCGGGCGGCCGGCCTGGCCTCCGAGCCGGGCACCGTGCTGCTGACCGTCGCCGGGCACACGGTGGTGGAGACCCCGACGGGGACCTCGCTGGCCTACATCCTCGACCTGTGCGGGACCCGTACCGGGCAGGGGGTGCTGGTCGGCGGGTACCACGGCCGCTGGCTCGATCCGGGGGCGGCCCGCTCGGCGGACGTGTCCCGGGGGTCGCTGTCCGCCTTCGGGGCGGTGCTGGGGGCGGGGGCGGTGCTGCCGCTGCCCGAGGACACCTGCCCGGCCGGCGAGGTCGCGCGGGTGACGCGCTGGATGGCGAAGGAGTCGGCCGGGCAGTGCGGGCCCTGCGTACGCGGACTGCCCGGGCTGGCCGACGTACTGGAGGACGCCGTGCGGGGCGGGGGCCGCGGCGCCCTCGACGCGGTGGAGGCGCGGCTGAGGGCCGTCCGGGGCCGGGGTGCGTGCAGCCATCCCGACGGCACCTCGCACTTCGTGGCCTCCGCGCTCGCGGCGTTCCCCGACGAGTTCCGCGACCACGCCCTCGGCAGCGGCTGCGGGCGGCGGATCGTGGGGGCGCTGCCGCTGCCCCAGGACGAGAGCCCGCCGGAGCGGCTGGTGGTGGACTGGACCCTGTGCAAGGGGCACGGGCTGTGCGTGGACGTCCTCCCCGATGTCGTACGGCTCGACGCCGACGGCTACCCGGCGGAGGCGTCCATGCCGGTGCCGGGCCACCTGCGGCCCAAGGCGCTGCGGGCCGTGCGGCGCTGCCCGGCCCTCGCGCTGCGCATCCAGGAATGAGCGGGCGCACGTGTGCGGGACGCCCCCGAGTTCATTCTTGGCGCGATCTGACAAATTCCCGTGGATATCCGCTTCGGCCGCTGTTCTCCCCGTATCAATGACCGCAGGCAAAGAGCAGGACGGCACAGAATCCCAAGGAGAGATCGTGAAGACAATGCGCCGGGAGATAATCGCCGGGTCGGCGGTCGCGGTACTGCTGCTGACGGCCGGTTGCGGTGCCGCCGAAAAACCCTCTTCGAAGGCGGACGCGGTCCAGCCGGCGGGTTCCGGGAAACAGCTCGGCGCATACGGCTCCGACGGGGGTTCGGGATACGGGGCGGGATCCGGATCGGGTTACGGCGAGGGCTCCGGAGCCAATCCGGCGGGCGGCGCGGGGCAGAGCGGGCCGGCCGGGATGCTCCAGGTGCGGGAGATGGCGAACGTGGGCTCCGGCGTCGCCGACGGCGACGGGTTCACGCTCTACCGCTTCGACAAGGACACCGCCAAGCCGCCCAAGTCCAACTGTGAGGGCGACTGCGCCAAGGCCTGGCCAGTGGTACCGGCGGACGGGGCCGCGGCGGGGGCGGGCATCGACGCGGCCCTGCTCGGTTCGGTCACCCGGGCCGACGGCAGCAAGCAGCTGACGGTCGGGGGCTGGCCGGTGTACCGCTACGCCAAGGACACCAAGGCGGGCGACGCCCTCGGCGAGGGCGTCGGCGGCACCTGGCACGTCCTGGGCCCCGACGGGAAATGGGCCGCCGCCGGAAAGGGGACGGGAATGCAGGGACACGGGACGGAGCAGGAAGGAGGAGCGAAGGAAGGGGCGAAGGATACGGCGAAGGAGCCGTCGAAGGTCGCGCTCTCGGTCCGGCAGAACGCCCAGCTCGGAAATATCGTCCAGAATTCGGAGGGATGGACCCTCTACCGGTTCGACAAGGACAGCGCCTGGCCGATGAAAATCGGCTGCGTGGATTCCTGCACGGACACCTGGAAGCCCGCCGAGCCCGTCGACAAGACGCAGGTCTCGGGAATCGACCCCAAATTGGTCGGCACGGTGAAAAGGCCCGACGGCACGGAGCAGTTGACCATCGACTGCTGGCCGGTCTACACGTTCACCGGTGACAAGGCGCCCGGCGACGTCAACGGGCAGGGCAAGCAGAACCTCTGGTGGGCCGTCACCGACAAGGGCAAGAAGGCGAAGGCGGCCGGCTGAGCCGGCCGGGACGCCCATGAGCCGTGGTGCCCGGCCCCCCTCCCCTCCCCGCCGGGCACCACACCCCTTCTCCCTCCGATCCCTTCCAGTGAGGTCCCCATGCCCCCGTCCTACCGCCGAAGCCGCCGCGCCCTCGCGGCCGGTGCCGTGCTGTGCGGCACCCTGCTGGCCGGCGGCTGCGCCGCGGATCCGCCCGCGCAGGGCGGTGCGACCGCCCACGCGGCACACGCGGCGGGGAGCCCCGCCGGGAGGAGCGCCGCGGTGGAGGAACTCGCCTCCGCCCTGGGCTGCACCGCCGAGGTGAGCACGGAGGCCGACGAACTGCGCCAGGGAGCCTGTACGACCGGGCAGGGCGCCTACCGGCTGACGACCTTCGCCGCCGAAGAGGGCCTGCGCTCCTGGCTGGCGGAGACCCGGGTGTACGGCGGGGTCTACCTGGTCGGAGACCGCTGGGTGGTCACCGCCCAGTCTCCGGAGGCCCTGACCGCGCTCCGCGAACGCCTCGGCGGCACGCTGGAGACCGGCACGGAGCACACCGGGCACTGATCCCGGCGGCGGCCCCGCTGCCGCCCCAACAGACGCGGCGCGTCGGCCAGTTGTCCGGAACCTCCCTCATTCGCGAGGTGTACGAAGCAGCACGAGAGCCGCCCTGAGGGAGGATTCGCCCCGCCGCGCGCGTCATCCAAGGTGGGCACGGAATCGCCCCTCTCCGAAAGGAACGGCTCTTCGTGCGCATGAAACGCCTCGCGCCCCTGCTCGCCACCGCCGGCCTCCTCGCGACCTCCCTCCCCCTGCTCGCCGCCACCCAGGCGGCGGCGTCCCCCGCTCCCTCGGACTACCAGCCGCAGCAGCCCTCCTGGCACCGCTGCAGCCCGGACCAGCCGGCCTCGTACGAGTGCGCCACCATCAAGGTGCCGCTCGACTACCAGCGGCCCCGCGGCAGGACCATCGACCTCGCCATATCCCGGATCAAGAGCCAGGACCCGGCCAAGCGGCACGGGATCATGCTCCTCAACCCCGGCGGACCCGGCGGCTCGGGGCTCGACCTGCCGCTCATGATGGACGAGGCCATGCCGAAGGAGGTCAGGGAGCGGTACGACCTGATCGGCTTCGACCCGCGGGGCGTCGGGGCCAGCAGCCCGATCAGCTGCGGGCTGAACGAGGCGGAGCAGAACTTCGACCGCCCCTACCGCCCCGAGACCTTCCCCTCCGACGTCGCCTGGGCGCGCACCGTCGCGGACAAGTGCCGGGAGAAGGCCGGTTCGGTCCTCCCGTACATCACCACCCGCAACACCGCCCGCGACATGGACGCGATCCGCGCCGCCCTGGGCGAGCGCAAGATCTCCTACGTGGGCTACTCGTACGGGACGTACCTCGGCGCGGTCTACACGCAGATGTTCCCGTCCCGTACCGACCGCTTCGTGCTGGACAGCGGGGTCGACCCGCAGCTGCTCTGGCGCGGGATGATCCAGGTGTGGGCCACGGAGGCCGAGCCGGCCTTCGCCCGGTGGGCGCGGTGGACGGCGGAGCGCGACGGCGAGTACCGGCTCGGCGCGACGCCGGAGGCGGTGTCGGCGGCGTTCTGGGGGCTGGTGGCCCGGGCCGACCGCGAGCCGATCGAGTTCCAGGGCATGAAGCTGACGGGCGATGACATCCGGACCGCGCGCGCCCTGTTCTTCTACCCGCAACAGGCCGCGCCGCTCGTCGCCGCGCTGAAGGCGGCCGCCGAGGGCGCCCCGCAGCCCGCCGGCCCGGCCGTGCCGGACCTGAAGAAGCTGCTCCGCGCGTCGGCGCCGGCGTCCGACAACGGCACGGCCGTCTTCTGGTCCGTGCTGTGCGGGGACACCGGCGCCTGGCCGCGGGATCCCGGCCAGTACGCGCGGGACGCGGCCCGGGACAAGGCCCGCTACCCGCTGTACGGGGACTTCGCCTCCAACATCAAGCCCTGTGCCTTCTGGCAGCGGCCCGCCGAGGCGGCCACCCCGATGAAGACCCGGGCGAACGTGCTGACCGTGCAGAACGAGTGGGATTCCCAGACCCCGCTCGTGAGCGGGCAGGGGCTGCACCGGGCCCTGAAGGGTTCGCGGATGGTGCTCGCGATGGGCGGGGAGGGCCACGGCGTGTACCTGGCCGACCCCAACTCCTGCGCCAACGCCCCGGTCAACTCCTACCTGGCGACGGGCCGGCTGCCCGCCCGGGACGTGACCTGCCGGGCGGCTCCGGCTCCGGCCCAGCGGCAGGACGTGCTGCCGGCGCCGAAGCCGCTGCCGTTCCCGGCCGGCCCGCTGCGGTTCTGACGCCGCCGGGTCAGCCGAGCAGGGCGTAGACCGTGGAGGCCTTCGCCGCCGGATCCGCGGCCCCTTCGGGGGTCATGGTGACGTCGGCGAAGGCCATGCGCCTGCCCAGCTTGGTGACGCGTACGTCGATCAGCACGTCGGCGCCGGTCACCGGACGCTGGAAGCTCGTGGACTGCTGCACGGTGGTCATCGGGCCGTACGCGCCGCGCGCGGCGGAGATCGCGATGACGGTCGCGGTGTCGGCGGCGGCCATCAGGGCCTGCCCCGACAGGCCGCCGCCGTCACGGGCCAGGGTGTCCGACCAGGGCAGCCGCAGGACGGCGTGCCGCTCGCCGGTCTCCTCGACGGTGAGGCCGAGGGCCAGCACCCAGGGGGCGAAGTTGTCGGTGAGGATCTTGTCCGCGTCTGCCGGTGTCAACGTCACCCGGTGATTGTGGCGGCCCCGAACGGGCCGCCACAAGCCACAACCCCTACAGGGAGGCCGCCAGTTCGGTGCCCTGGCGGATGGCGCGCTTGGCGTCGAGTTCGGCGGCCACGTCGGCGCCGCCGATCAGGTGCGCCTCGACGCCCTCGGCGCGCAGCGCCTCGTACAGGTCGCGGCGGGGCTCCTGGCCGGTGCACAGGACGACCGTGTCGGCGGGCACGAGGTGCGGTTCGCCGCCGAGGGTGATGTGCAGGCCCTCGTCGTCGATCCGCTCGTACGTGGCACCGGCGACGGAGACGACCCCGCGGTGCTTGAGCTCCGCGCGGTGGATCCAGCCGGTGGTGGTGCCGAGGCCGGCGCCGACCTTGGTGGTCTTGCGCTGGAGCAGGGTCACCTGGCGGGGGGCGGCGGGCCGCTCGGGGGCGGTGAGGCCGCCCGGGCCGGCGTACGCGGTGTCGACGCCCCAGTGGCGGAAGTAGACCTCGGGGTCCTGGGCGGCGCCCTCGCCGCTGTCGGTGAGGTACTCGGCGACGTCGAAGCCGATGCCGCCGGCGCCGAGGACGGCCACGCGCTGCCCGACGGGGGCGCCGTCGCGCAGTACGTCGAGGTAGCTGACGACGTTGTCCCGGTCCACGCCCTCGATGGCGGGGGTGCGGGGGGTGACACCGGTGGCGACGACGACCTCGTCGTAGCCGCGCAGGGTGTCCACGTCGGCGCGGGTGCCGAGGCGGACGTCGATGTCGCGGGCGGTGAGCTGGGTGCCGAAGTAGCGGATGGTCTCCTCGAACTCCTCCTTGCCCGGGATGCGGCGGGCGACGTCGAGCTGGCCGCCGATGTGGCCGGAGGCCTCGAAGAGGGTGACGGCGTGGCCGCGTTCGGCGGCGGTGACCGCGCAGGCGAGGCCGGCCGGGCCGGCTCCGACCACGGCGACGCGCTTCTTCGTCCGGGTGGGCGAGAGCACGAGCTCGGTCTCGTGGCAGGCGCGCGGGTTGACCAGGCAGCTGGTGATCTTGCCGCTGAAGGTGTGGTCGAGGCAGGCCTGGTTGCAGCCGATGCAGGTGTTGATGGTCTCGGAGCGCCCGGCGGCGGCCTTGGCGACGAAGTCGGCGTCGGCGAGGAAGGGCCGGGCGAGGGAGACCAGGTCGGCGCGCCCGTCGGCGAGGATCTCCTCGGCCTTCTCGGGGGTGTTGATGCGGTTGCTGGTGACGAGCGGCACGCTCACCGCGCCCATCAGCCGCTTGGTGACCCAGGTGTAGGCGCCGCGCGGGACCGAGGTGGCGATGGTGGGGATGCGGGCCTCGTGCCAGCCGATGCCGGTGTTGATGATGGTGGCGCCGGCCGCCTCGATCTCCTTGGCGAGGTGGACGACCTCGTCGAGGGTGGAGCCGCCGGGGATCAGGTCCAGCATCGAGAGCCGGTAGATCAGGATGAAGTCTTCGCCGACGGCCGCGCGGGTGCGCCGGACGATCTCCAGCGGGAAGCGCACGCGGTTCTCGTAGGCGCCGCCCCAGCGGTCGGTGCGCTTGTTGGTGGCGGCGGCGATGAACTCGTTGACCAGGTAGCCCTCGGAGCCCATGATCTCGACGCCGTCGTATCCGGCGAGCTTGGCGAGGCGGGCGGCGCGGACGAAGTCCTCGACGGTGCCCTCGACCTCGGCGTCGGTGAGCTCGTTCGGGACGAACGGGCTGATGGGCGCCTGGATCGCGCTGGGGGCGACGAGGTCCTTGTGGTAGGCGTAGCGGCCGAAGTGGAGGATCTGCATCGCGATCTTCCCGCCCTCGGCGTGCACCGCGTCGGTGATCACCCGGTGCTCGGCGGCCTCCTCCTCGGTGGTGAGGCGGGAGCCGCCCTCGAAGGGGCGTCCGGCGTCGTTGGGCGATATGCCGCCGGTGACGATCAGGCCGGCGCCGCCGCGGGCGCGCTCGGCGTAGAAGGCGGCCAGGCGCTCGAAGCCGTGCGCGTGCTCTTCGAGGCCGGTGTGCATCGACCCCATGATCACGCGGTTCGGCAACGTGGTGAAGCCGAGGTCCAGGGGGCTCAGCAGGTGCGGGTACCGGCTCTGGGAACTCATGAGGGGGCGCCTCCTCGCGCGGGGGTGATGAACCTGTTCTAGCGAGGAGGGCCGGGTTTTGCAACTAAGTGCATAACCGGCTGGGCGCCCCCGGGACCGGGAATCCCGGGACCTGGGGCGCGTACCGCCCGGGGTGTGGCGCAGTTCACGCCCCGGCTCCGGCCGGGGCCCGTCAGTGGATGACCCTGAAGCTGCGCCAGGGCAGGCTGTGCGGGGCGGTCACGTTCGAGAGCTTCGTGGCCACGTAGACGCCCTCGGCGCCCTCGGCCCCTTCGGCCTCGGCCTTGCCGCAGTTCTCCGTCCGGTACAGGACGATGTCCACGAGGGTGTTGTTCTCGACGTGGGTGGCCCCCTCCGGAATGCGGATCTTGTGGCAGCCCTTGACCGGGGTGTTGGAGTAGCTCAGCTCGGCCGGTGAGTCGTGGCCGCGGAACGTGAGCATGCCCACGGTGCTCCGGCCCAGGCCGGAGCAGGCGGAGGCGGTCAGCAGCAGTGCCGCGACCCCCACGATGGTGCTGGTCCGTCGGCTGTGGGACATGGGGCGGTCCTCGTCTGTGCGGTGGTGGCGGTCCTCCCCACAGCCTTGCCCGGCGGAGCCCCGGCGGCCTGCGCTGCTCGGCCGACCGGATGAACGCGGCGGAGCCGGGCCGGCCGCCGGCCCGGCTCCAGGGGCGGACTCACCCGCGCCGGAGGCGGACCGTGACGATCTGGAACGGGCGCAGGGTGAGGGCGACCGCGCCGTCCGGGGCGGGGGCGCCGACCGCCGAGCCCGGCAGCGGCCGCTCCAGGAGGTCGCTCTCCACCGCCTCCGCGACCGCGAACCCGGGCCTCAGGACGGCCTTCGCCCGGCCGCCCCGGGACTCGTACAGCCGCACGACCACGTCCCCGGAGCGGTCCTCGGCGAGCTTGACCGCCTCCACCACCACGGCGTCGTGGTCGACGGCCAGCAGCGGGGCCACCGGCCCCGCGCCCCGCAGGACCCGCTCGGGCAGGTTGAACGCGTGCCCCTCGCGCACCGCGTCCGCGATCCCGGCGCCGGGCGCGAGGGAGAAGCGCAGGGTGTGCCGCCCCTGGTCGGTCTCCGGGTCCGGGTAGCGGGGGGCCCTCAGCAGGGAGAGGCGGACGGTGGTGGTCTGGCCCCCGTCCGCCCGGACGTGGCGGGTGACGTCGTGTCCGTACGTGGAGTCGTTGAGCAGCGCCACGCCCCAGCCGGGTTCCTCCGCGTGGATCCAGCGGTGGGCACAGATCTCGAACTTGGCCGCCTCCCAGGAGGTGTTGGTGTGGGTGGCCCGGTACACGTGCCCGAACTGCGTCTCGGAGGCGGTCCGTTCGGCCTTGACGTCGAGCGGGAAGGCGGCCTTGAGGAACTTCTCCGTCTCGTGCCAGTCCACCTCCGTGGCGATGTCCACCGTCTTGGCGCCGGCCCGCAGGGTGACGGCCTGGGCGACGGCCGAGGAGCCGAAGGACCGGGTCACCGTGACGGTGCAGGCGTCCGGCCCCCGCCCGGTGACCTCCAGGGAGTCGAGGGCGGTGAGGTCGGTGACCCTGTTGCGGTAGAAGGCGTCGACGTCCCAGGCGTCCCACATGTTCGGGAAGTCGGGGTGGATCTGGAGCAGGTTCGCGGCACCGCCCGGGGCGAGCGCCTCGCGGCCCTCCTCCAGGTCGTACGCGGAGACGATCAGGCCCCGCCCGTCGATCTCCACCAGCAGCCGTCCGTTGGCCAGGACGTGCCCGCCGCCGTGCCGTTCCTCCACCGTGACCGGCTGCTCGGCCGCCGGCGCCCGTCCCGCGCCGCCGGCCGGGATCCCGCGCCGCTCGTGCGGGGCGCAGTTGAAGACCAGCGCCTCCTCGCCCGCGCCCGCGAGGGCGGTCTGCGCCGCGCGGGTGATCGCGGTCAGCTCCTCGCGCACCTTCTCGTAGGTGGCGCGGGCCTCGCGGTGCACCCAGGCGATGGAGGAGCCGGGCAGGATGTCGTGGAACTGGTGCAGCAGGACGGTCTTCCAGATGCGCTCCAGGTCCTCGTACGGGTAGCCGAAGCCCGGTACGCGGACGGCGGCCGTGGCCGCCCACAGCTCGGCCTCGCGCAGCAGCGACTCGCTGCGCCGGTTGCCCTGCTTGGTCCGGGCCTGGGAGGTGTAGGTGCCGCGGTGGAGCTCCAGGTAGAGCTCGCCGGCCCAGACGGGGGCGTCCTCGTACTCGGCGCGGGCCTTCTCGAAGAAGGCGTCGGGGCGCTCGATCTCCACGCGCGGGGAGCCTTCGAGGTCCCGCTGGCGCCTGGCCCGGGCCAGCATCTCGCGGGTGGGGCCTCCTCCGCCGTCGCCCCAGCCGAAGGGCACCAGGGAACGCGAACCCCGGCCCTTCTCACGGTAGTTGCGGGCGGCATGGGCCAGCTGGGCGCCGCCGAGGTCGCTGTTGTAGGTGTCGACGGGCGGGAAGTGCGTGAAGACGCGGGTGCCGTCGATGCCCTCCCACCAGAAGGTGTGGTGCGGGAACCGGTTCACCTGGGACCAGCAGATCTTCTGGGTCAGGAACCACTGCGCGCCGGAGAGTTTGACGAGCTGCGGCATCGCCGCGGTGTAGCCGAAGGAGTCGGGCAGCCAGACGTTGCGGGTCTCGATGCCGAACTCGTCGAGGAAGAACTTCTTGCCGTACAGGAACTGACGGGCCATGGCCTCGCCGCCGACCATGTTGGTGTCGGACTCCACCCACATGCCGCCGACGGGTACGAACTGGCCGTCGGCGATCTTCTTCTTGACCCGCTCGAAGAGTTCGGGCCGGTGGGTCTTGACCCAGTCGAGCTGCTGGGCCTGCGACATGGCGAAGACGAACTCGGGGTGCTCGTCCATCAGGGCGACCATGTTGGAAGTGGTGCGCGACACCTTGCGGACGGTCTCGCGCAGCGGCCAGAGCCAGGCCGAGTCGATGTGGGAGTGGCCGACCGCGCTGATCCGGTGCGCGGAGGCGTTCGCCGGGGCGGCCAGCACCCCGGCGAGGCGTGCGCGGGCGGCGGCGGCCGTCCCGGCGACGTCGCCGAGGTCGACCTCGTCGAGGGCGGAGTCGACGGCGCGCAGGATCTCGTAGCGCCGTGCGTCGTCCGCGCCGAGCTGGGGCATCAGTTCGGCGAGGACGTCGAGGTCCTGTACGAGTTCCCAGACCTCGGCCTCGAAGACGGTGAGGTCCATCCGGGCCAGCCGGTAGAGCGGCCGGTCCCCGCTGGTCAGCCGGTCGCCCTCGTGGGTGGGGGCGTGCTCGACCAGTACGGGGTTGGAGGCGGCCTCGACGTACCACTCGACCCGCTCGCCGCCCGCCGCGGCGTCGGCCACCCGCACCCAGTCGTTGTACGGGTTCAGGGCCTTGACCTCGCTGCCGTCGGCCCGGTGGACCAGTCCCTCGCACTGGAAGCCGGGCATCATCCGGTCGAAGCCGAGGTCGAGGACGGCCTCGACGGTACGGCCGGCCCAGTCGGCGGGCACTTCGCCGGTGACCCTGAACCAGGTGGTGCCCCAGGCCGGCCCCCAGGCGTCGCCGGCCGCGCAGGGCCCGTACGGGGCGGCCAGAGCCTCGGCGACCGGGACCGGTTCGCCGGGGGCCTCCCAGCGCTCGACGGTGAGGGGGACCGGGCGGGAGTGGACGGCGGGCCGGATGCGCTCCCTGAGGACCCGGCGGAGGCGGTGTTCGGTGATGCTGCGGTCGTCGTGCACGAGGCGGCTCCAGGAGGACGGCGGACGGACGGAAGCGGGGGACGGGGTGGTCAGGTCTTGACGGCCCCCTCGCCCACTCCCTTGAAGAAGAAACGCTGGAGGAGGAGGAAGAGCAGCACCATCGGGACGAGGGCGGTCATCGCGCCCGCCGCGACGATCCGCTGGTCGCTGGTCGTGGTGGCCCCGGCGAGGGTCTTCAGGCCGAGCTGGAGGGTGTAGTGGTCGCTGTCGGTCAGGACCAGCAGCGGCCACAGGAAGTCGTCCCAGGCGCCCATGAAGCTGGTGATGCAGACCACGGCCAGGGCTCCCCGGGCACCCGGGAGGAACACCCGGGTGAACCGGGCCCACTCCCCCGCACCGTCCAGGACGGCGGCCTCCTCGATCTCCCGGGGGACGGCGAGGAACGCCGCCCGCATGATCATGATGTTGAGCACGGACACCGCGCCGGGCAGCCACACCCCGACGAGGGTGTCGACCAGGCCCATCTCGCGGACCGTGAGGAACATCGAGATCATCACGGACTCGAAGGGGAACATCAGGGTCGCCACGAGGACCGTGAAGACGGCCTTGCGGCCCTTCCAGCCGGCCCGGGAGAGGGCGTAGCCGCCCATCGCCGCGAACAGCGTGTTGGAGGCCACCGCGAGCAGCGCCACCACCAGGGTGTTGCCCACGTACTGGGCGAGCGGGAAGGACTCGGCGACGCGCAGGTAGTTGTCGAGGGTGGGGTGCGAGGGCAGCAGCCCGTCGTACACGTTCTCGGTGCGGCCGCGGACCGAGGTCAGGAACTGCCAGACGATCGGCCCGAGCATCAGCACGAGCGTGAGCACGAGGACGGCGTACCGGACGGCCAGGCCGCTCCGGCGGCGCCCGCGACGGGTCCCGGCGGCGCTCAACCCTCGTCCCCCTTCGACAGGCGGCGGCCCAGCAGGCTGAAGACCAGGGTCAGCAGGAACAGCAGCAGGGAGACGGCGCAGGCGTAGCCGGTCTCCCCTGCGAAGCCGAGGCCGACCTGCCGGATGAGGAAGGGCAGGGTGCGGGCGCCGCCGCCGGGGCCTCCGCTCTCGCCGCCGAGGATGTAGATCTCGGTGAAGACGCGCAGCGCGGAGATCGCGGAGAGGGTGCCGACGAGCAGCATCATCGGCTTCACCTGGGGGATCGTGATGCTGAAGAAGCGGCGGACGGGGCCGGCGCCGTCGAGGGCGGCCGCCTCGTGGAGGGAGGCGGGGACGTTCCCGAGGGCGGCCAGGTAGAAGACCATGTAGTAGCCGAGGCCCTTCCACACGGTCACGAGCATGGCGGAGAACAGCAGCATGGTGCTGTCGGTGAGGAAGGGGACCGGCTCGGAGATGACGCCGAGCGCCTCGAAGACGGTGTTGACGAGTCCGTCGCTGCGCAGCACCCACTGCCAGATCAGGCCGACGACGACGGCCGAGGCGATCACCGGGGTGTAGAAGGCGGAGCGGAAGAGGCCGATGCCGGGGACCTTCGCCTGGACGAGGACGGCGAGGGCCAGCGGCAGCAGGACCAGGCAGGGGACGACGACGGCCAGGTAGAGCACGCTGTTGCCGGTGGCGGTCCAGAAGTCGGGGTCGGCGAGGGCCCGGGTGTAGTTGCCGAAGCCCACGAAGGAGCCGCCGCTCAGGATCCGGGCGTCGGTGAAGGACAGCACGACGGTGTTGAGGAACGGCCAGACGCTGAACAGGGCCACCATCACCAGGCCGGGCCCGAGGAAGAGGTAGGGGGCCCACCACTTGCGGTGGACGAGGCCCGGGTCGGCCCCCGTGTCCCGTGCCGCCCGGCGCCGGCGTCTCCCGTCGGGCCGGTCCCGCACCGGAGCGGGAGCCGCCGGGGCGGGAGCGGTCACTTGCGCGTCCCGGCGGCCAGCAGCCGGTTGGCCTCCTCCTGGGCCTTGCGCACCGCCGTCCGGGCGTCCTGCTCGCCCTGGATGGCCCGCTGCACCTCCCGCACCACCGCGTCGCCGACCTGGTTGGTCCACTGGACGGGGGTGTTGGCGTCGAGGTCCGCCGTCTTCAGCTGCTCCGCGCCGACGGCCCGGGCCAGGGTCTCGGCGTCCTTGCCGTCGCCCCGGTCGGCGAAGCGCGGGTCGGCCAGGCCCTTGGCGTTGGAGGGGTAGATGGTGGCGTTCTTCGAGAACTCCACCTGGTTGGGTCCGTTGGTGACCCACTTGGCGAACTCGGCTGCCGCATCGGGGTGCTTGGTGTCCTTGCGGATGCCGAGGGACTGGGCGTAGATCCCTATGTGGCCGAGCGTGCCGGTGACGGCGCCCGCGACTGCCGTGCGCGCGTAGACCTGCGGGGCGTTCTGCTTGACGTCCCGGACGAAGCCCGGGGAGCCGGGGCCGAAGACGAGTTTGCCGGCGCCGTAGAGCTGGTTGATGTCGTCGGCCTTCAGGAGGGACTCCTTGGGCATGGCTCCCTTGGCGTAGAGGTCCTTCATCCGCTCGACCCAGGCGACGGCCCGGTCCGTGTCGAAGGTGAAGCGGTCCCGCGCGTCGTTCAGCAGGGGGACGCCCATCTTCTGCCAGTCGCCGGGCAGCCGGCCCTTGGGGTCGGCCATGAAGGCGGTGTACCGGCCGCCGGAGCGGGCGGCGATCTGTTCCGCGTAGTCGAAGAACTGCTCGACGGTGGTGGGCGGTTGGGCCGGATCCAGGCCGGCCGCAGCGAAGAGGTCCTTGTTGTAGGTGAGGATCTCGGGGGTGACGTACCAGGGGTAGGCGTACACGCCGTCGCCCTTGCCGGGCAGTTTGAACTGTTCCCAGGCACCCGGGACGTACTCCGCGGCGACCGCCCCGTCGAGGCGGGCCACGTCGGCGAGCATGCCGCGGTCCCCGAGGAGCTGGAAGGAGTCGGTGGAGAGGTTGACCACGTCGGGCAGGGCTCCGGCCTGGGCGTCGGCGACGAGCTTCTCGTTGTAGCCGTCGCCGGGGACGTCCTCCCACTTCACCTTCACCTTGGGGTGCTCGGCCTCGAAGGAGTCGATGACGCCCTGGACGTACGCGGTGAACTTGGGTTTGAGCTGGAGGGTGCGGAAGGTGATCTCGCCGGACACCTCGCCGGTTCTGCGGGCCTCGTCGGCGCCGGCGCCGCCTCCGCCCAGGCCGCATCCGGACACGGTCAGGAGGCCGGCTGCCACCAGCGTGGCGACGGCCGTGCGGGTCAGGGGGGAACGAGTCATCGTCGCCGCCTTCGGGGGAGGTTCCGGCTTCGCTGCCGGAGGGCGGTGCCCACGCTGACCGCAGGGCGGAGGGCCGTCAACGAGGCCCGCGCCCCGATGGCCTGAAGCGGTTTATCTCCCGCGTCGTACGGGCTGCCGCAAAAACCTTTGCGCGGCCGGATGGCCGGCGCCTAGGTTGACGGACTACCACGACGTGTAGCTCAGCAGCAGAGCGCCGGGCTCCGGACCCGGAGGGCGCAGGGGCGGAACCTGCCACGTCGGCCATGAACGCACACGCTGACAAGCAGCCTCCGAACCCGTCCCGGCCCGGCCCCGCGCCGGTCCCCGGACCCACGCCGACGCCCGTCTCCGGACCCGTGACCGTGTCCCCGTCGTACGCGGCGGAGCGGCTGGCCCGCGCCCTGCGGACCGCGCGGACCCACGGCGACACCGCCACCCGCGAACGGGCCGGGTCCCGTGCCCGGAAGTGGCAGAGCGTCCTGTCCGGCATCGCGGACGGCTCGCTGAGCATCGGCTCCCGCACCCCCGTCGCCGCGCTGCCCGCCTGGGCCACCCCCGAGGTGGTCACCGGCGGCTTCGCCACCGGAAGCCCCTCGGCCGGCGGGCCGCTGCTGCCGTACGAGGAGCAGGCCGCCCGGCTGGCCGGCGTGCCCGCGGACCGTGCGGAGCTCTTCGCGTACTTCCTCTCCGAGGACGGCCTGGCCCGCCTGTGGTCCCTGCTCGACAGCGGCCGCTACGAGGTGCGGGTGCCCGAGGAGGCGGCGCTGGCGACCGTGGCGTGGCTGGTGCGCGCCGGCGACTTCGACGCCGCCGCGGAACTCGTCACGGTGCTGCGGCCCTTCGCCGGCCGGCTGCGCTTCTCCCCGCGCCCCGCCGACCGCCCCGCCCCCGGGGTGGACTCCGTGCACCGCCGTACCGTTGGGGAGGCCTCGGCGGCGCTCGCCCGCCGCGGCCCCAACACGGCCGTGGAGACCCAGCGCGAGGCGCTCGCCGTCTGGCGCCCCTTCGAGGACGAGCTGCTCGCGCACCGGCTCCGGGCCCACGGGCGCGCGCCCGGCCCGGACTGGCACGCCGAGGGCGCCGCGCTGCTGGCGCGCTACAGGGCACTGGCCGCCGCGCACACCCTCTGCACGAAGCACCTGGACCCGAAGTCGAACGCCGCGATCCTGCGCCGGGCGCTGGAGGAGGAGGTCGCCGGCCGCGGGCCCGCGCCCCGGCTGGCCGGACTGCTGCGGGTCGCCGTCGAAGCGATGCTGGCCAAGCGCGGCGCGCCCGGCTCTCCCGGGCACGCCCGGCTCCGGGCGGTCCAGGCCCGCCAGGCCGCACTGCCCTCGCACCACGCGCTGGCCGGTCTGGTGCTGCGCCGGATCTCCGGTCTCGACCAGCGCGCCGGGACCCCGGACACGGACACCCCGGTGGCTCCGGTGAGCGCCGAGGAGGCCCGCGAGACCGGTCTGCCCGCCGGTGCGCGGGTGCCGGCGGCGGTCGGCGCGACCGTCCGGGCGGCGCTGAGCGCCCCGTTGGAGGTGCTGGTGGACCGGGGCGTGGTGCCGTCGGCGGAGGTGCTGGCCGAGCTGGTGCCGCAGCTCGTCGCGGCGGTCACCGCCGAGCGGTACGCGGACGAGCCGCTGCGGAACCTGATGGCGGCGACGTACCGCGCCTTCCGGGGCCGCCGTTCGCTGCTCCTGCTGAACCTGGAGTCGCAGGTACGGATCGAGGAACTCCCCTGGCTGCGGGCGGTCTCCGGCCACCGGCGCGCCGACGGCGCGGACACGGGACCGGCCGCGGAGGCACTGCGCCGGCTCGGCGGGCTGGCCGTACGCGCCTTCCCCGCCACCGTGCTGCCCAACCCGCTGGTGCGCGAGCTGGGCCAGCTGGGCCGGCAGGCGGAGCTGGGCGCGCCCTTCGTGGAGGAGCTCGCCGCCGACATCTTCATGGGCACGTTCAGCCCGAAGTTCCTCGTCGCCGCCCGGGTCGCCGGGGAGCTGCTGGAGGAGAGCCTGTACGCGCGCTACTACGGCATCGACTACGCGGGGCTGCGCCGGATGGCGGTCTCCCAGGCCGCCGAATCGGCGCGGAGCGGGCGGCCGGCGCGCACGGCGCCCGAGTTCGCCGCGCTGTGCGCCGAGCGGGCGGGCGGCGGGCACGGCTGGTCGCCGGCGGCGAACGGGAAGGTGATCGAGCAGGCCCAGATCCTCACCACGCACAACCTCGCCACCCTGGTCGGGCGGTCCGGTGTCACCGTGCCGGGCGGCTGGGCGCGGCCCGCCCGGGAGTGCTTCGAGACCGTGTGCCGGCTGGTGGCCCGGGTGGAGGGGAACCCGCGCCCGCTGCCCGCGATCAAGGACGCGGCGTACGCCTGGCGGCAGATGCTGTTCCACCTGTCGCTGTGCGACCCGGCCGAGCGGGCGGCCGTACTGGCCTGGATCGACGCGGAGTCGGCGCCGCGCCCGGCGCACGTCCGGGACCGGCTCGCCCCCGCTCTGGCGGGTCTGCGCCTGGTCGTCCGGGGCGGATCCTTCGGCCCGGACGGTACGGGCGAGGGCGGCCGGGCGCGCCGGCTGCTGGGCTGGAGCACGGACGGGCACTGGATGCGGGCGCCCCGGGCGGGCGGTGGAGCGGGGGGCCGGGGCTCCGCCCCCGCACCCTGAGCCGGGCGCGCCGGGGGCCGGGAGCAGCCGCTCCGAGGCGGCGCGGCTGCTTCCGGCCGCGCCACTCACAGGGGTGAACGCCCCCTGCCCGTACGGGTGGGGGGCGGCGCGGCGCGCGTACGCCCGCACGGGGGACCCCTAGGACGGGCGTATGGATCACGACTCCCCCACGCCCGACCCCCCGAACTCCCTTTCCCCCGGCCGCCGTACGGTCCTCGCCTCCACGGCGGCCGCCGTGGCCGCGGCACTCGCCGGCGCGGCGCCCGCGACGGCCGCCCGGCAGCGGCGCGACACCCCGGACGAGCACAACGCGACCGTCCTGATGTACCCGGAGCACACCGACTGGGCGTACATCCGCGATCTCACGGGGGATTCCGGCTGGGAGCGGCTCCTCGACGTGCTGTCCCGGCAACCCGCGAAGCTCTCCGTCGCCACGGACGCGCTCGCCGAGCGGATCGTCTGCGGGGAACGGCAGGGGGAACTGCGCGCCACGGCCGTCACCCACCTGTCGGGGCGACACCTCTACCAGGCCTCCCCCGGCGCCGCCCCCCGGACCGCGGCCGAACGGGACGGGCTGCGGCGCACCGTACGGGTGACGCGCGAGGTCATCGTCGCGGGCGGCGCCTTCAACACTCCACAGCTGCTGATGCTGTCGGGCATCGGCCCCCGGGAGCACCTCGCGGAGCACGGCATCACCCCCCTGCTCGACCTGCCGGGCGTCGGCGGCAACCCAGGACCGCTACGAGGTGTCGGTGGTCTCCGCGCTCAACCGGGACTTCACGGCCATCGCGGGCTGCACCTTCGAGGACCGGGACGACAGGGGCGGGGACGCGGACGTGGCCGCGATGATCGAGGCGGTCCGCTCGATCCGCAGCACCAACGCCAAGGCCGGGTTCCCCGACCCGGTACGGGAGGTTGGGGGCACCACGCGTACTGCACCGTCGCGATCGGCCCGGCCGGGCGGAGCGGTTCCGTCCTGGACGGGCAGCTGCGGGTGCGCGGCACCGCCAACGTCCGGGTGGTCGACGCTTCCGCCTTCCCCCGCATCCCGGGCCCGTTCATCGTGGCACCGACCCTGGTGCTGGCGGAGAAGGCCAGCCAGGACATCCTCCGGGCCGCCGGGTGAGCCGATAACACGCGGGGCGGGCGGTCGCCAGGGCTTCTTCGGCGTCCGACCCGAACGGATCATGGATTTTGCCTTGGTCAACGCAATGTGATGGATTGATCACCCACCGCTTCCGCCCGCTCCGCGAAGGAACCCCCATGCGCACGGTCCGCGAGTCGGCCCTCGACGTCCTGCGAGCCCGCGGGATGACCACGGTCTTCGGCAATCCCGGCTCCACCGAACTGCCCATGCTCAAGCATTTCCCCGACGACTTCCGCTACGTGCTGGGGCTCCAGGAGGCCGTGGTCGTCGGCATGGCCGACGGCTTCGCCCTCGCCTCCGGCACCACCGGCCTGGTCAACCTGCACACCGGCCCGGGCACGGGCAACGCGATGGGCGCGATCCTCAACGCCCGGGCCAACCGCACCCCCATGGTGGTCACCGCGGGCCAGCAGGTCCGCGCCATGCTCACCATGGAGGCCCTGCTCACCAACCCGCAGTCCACCCTGCTGCCGCAGCCCGCCGTGAAGTGGGCTTACGAGCCCCCGCGCGCGGCGGACGTGGCGCCGGCCCTGGCCCGGGCCGTGCAGGTCGCCGAAACCCCTCCGCAGGGGCCGGTGTTCGTCTCGCTGCCGATGGACGACTTCGACGTGCTCCTCGAAGAGGACGAGGACCGGGCCGCCCAGCGGACCGCGGCCCGCACCGTGACGCACGCCGCCGCCCCCTCCGCCGAAGTGGTCCGGGAGCTCGCCGCCCGCCTGGCCGGCGCCCGCAGTGCCGTCCTCGTCGCCGGCAACGACGTGGACGCCTCGGGGGCCTGGGACGCCGTCGTGGAACTGGCCGAGCGCACCGGCCTGCCCGTCTGGTCGGCGCCCACCGAGGGCCGGGTCGCCTTCCCCAAGTCCCACCCGCAGTACCGGGGGATGCTGCCCCCGGCCATCGCACCGCTGTCCCGCTGCCTGGAGGGGCACGACCTGGTCCTCGTGATCGGCGCCCCGGTCTTCTGCTACTACCCCTACGTCCCCGGCGCCTACCTGCCCGAGGGCACCGAGCTGGTGCACCTGACCCGGGACGCGGACGAAGCGGCCCGCGCCCCCGTCGGGGACGCGATCGTCGCCGACCTGGCCCTGACCGTACGCGCCCTGCTCGCGGAGCTGCCCGCCCGGGAGGCCGCCGCCCCGGCCGCGCGCACCGCACGGGCCGAGTCCACGGACGAGGTCGACGGGGTGCTCACCCCGCTCGCCGCGATGACGGCCATCGCCCAGGGAGCCCCCGCCAACACCCTCTGGGTCAACGAATCCCCCTCCAACCTGGGCCAGTTCCACGACGCCACCCGGATCGACACCCCCGGCTCGTTCCTGTTCACGGCGGGCGGCGGTCTCGGCTTCGGCCTCGCCGCGGCCGTGGGCGCCCAGCTCGGCGCGCCCGACCGGCCCGTGGTCTGCGTCATCGGCGACGGCTCCACCCACTACGCCGTGCAGGCGCTGTGGACCGCGGCCGCGTACAAGATCCCGGTCACCTTCGTCGTCCTCAGCAACCAGCGCTACGCGATCCTCCAGTGGTTCGCCCAGGTGGAGCGGGCCCAGGGCGCCCCCGGACTCGACATCCCCGGCCTGGACGTCGCGGCCGTCGCCACCGGCTACGGGGTCCGCGCCCACCAGGCGACCGGCTTCGGCGAACTGTCCAAGCTGGTCCGGGAGTCGGCCCTCCAGCAGGACGGCCCGGTGCTGATCGACGTACCGGTCACCACCGAACTCCCGACCCTGTAGCCCCCACCCCCACCCCCAGCCGTTGCACCGCACCGCACCGCCCCGGAAGGCCGGCATGCCCCAAACCAGCGACACCCCCTCCCTGCTGCTCGAACGGCTCCGCTCCGCGCTCCCCGCAGAGGTCCTGCTCACCGGACCGGCGGAACTCGCCGCCCACTCCCGGGACTCCGCCCCCTTCTCCGAGTGCGGCACCCCCGCCGTGGTCGCCGTCCCCCGCACGACCGAGCAGGTCGAGCACATCATGCGCACCGCCTACGAACTCGACGTCCCCGTCGTCCCGCAGGGCGCCCGCACCGGCCTGGCCGGCGCCGCCAACGCCGTCGACGGCTGCGTGGTGCTCTCCACCTCGGCGATGGACCGGATCCTGTCCGTCGACCCCGCCAACCGCCTGGTGCGCTGCGAGCCCGGCGTCACCACCCGGCGCCTAGCGGAGGCCGTGGCCGAACACGGGCTGACGTACCCGCCGGACCCGGCCTCCTGGGACCGCTGCACCATCGGCGGGAACATCGCCACCGGCGCGGGCGGCATCTGCTGCGTGAAGTACGGCGTCACCGCCGACTACGTGCTCGGGCTGGACCTCGTACTGCCCGACGGGCGGCGGATGCGCACCGGCCGGGACACCGCCAAGGGCGTCGCCGGGTACGACCTGACGCGCCTGATCGTCGGCTCCGAGGGCACCCTGGCCGTGGTCGTCGGCGCCACCCTCGCGCTGCGGCCCGCCCGGCCCCCGGCCCTGTCGCTGCTGGCCCAGTTCCCGACCCTCACCGCCGCCGGGAACGCCGTCGCCGCGATCACCGCCGCCGGCCACACCCCGTCCGCGCTCGAACTCC
This sequence comes from Streptomyces sp. NPDC040718, assembly GCF_055593565.1. Lineage (NCBI taxonomy): Bacteria > Bacillati > Actinomycetota > Actinomycetes > Kitasatosporales > Streptomycetaceae > Streptomyces > Streptomyces sp. NPDC040718. Next base: position 108,469 of record NZ_JBVIXO010000005.1, read on the forward strand.
TGGACCGGGCCACGACGCAGGCGATCGTGGACCTCGGCACGCACCCGCTGCTGCGCCCCGGCAGCGCCGCCACCCTGATCGTCGAGAGCGACTCCGCCGACCCCTCCTCGGAGCTGTCTGCCATGGAGATCCTCTGCAAGGAGGCCGGCGCCGAGCACATCACCACGTCCGCCACCGCCGAGGAGGCGTACGAGATCATCGAGGCGCGCCGGCTGGTCAGCCCGGCCCTCGCCGCCTACATGGCCTCGCGGGGCGGCGGGCTCACCGCGTTCATCGAGGACGTCGCGGTGCCGAGGAGCGCGCTCCCCACGCTGATCGGGCAGATCGAGGAGATCGCCGAGCACTACGACCTGAAGATCTTCACCCTCGGCCACGCGGGCGACGGCAACCTGCACCCCACGGTCGTCTTCGACGAGTCCGACGCGGACGAGTTCCGGCGCGCCCAGGAGGCGTACGACGCCATCATGGCCGCCGGCCTGGAACTGGGCGGCACCACCACCGGCGAGCACGGCATCGGCACGCTGAAGCGGGAGTGGCTGGAGCGCGAGCTGGGCCCCGTCTCGCTGGAGCTCCAGCGCGGCCTCAAGCGGCTGTTCGACCCGAAGAACCTGCTCAACCCCGGCAAGGTGGTCACGGTATGACCCAGTCCACCGAGGCCCCGGACACCACGCGGGGCGGCGCCCCCGGACTGCCGCCCGTCCGGGCCGGCCTGGCGGAGACCGTCCGCTTCGTCGCCACCCACACCCTGCCCGTCTTCGTGCGCGGCGTCGCCAACCCCCGCTTCCCGGTCATGGCGCTGTACTCCCGCGTCAACCAGCCCGCCTGGTCGAACGCCACCCTGCGCGCGATGCGGGCCCGGCACCGGGGCGCGCCCGTGATGGTGCGCGCGCTCTCCGGCGAGATGCTCGTCCTGTTCGACGAGGGCGACATCCGGCGGTTCTTCCAGGAGCCGGTCTCGGACCTCGCTATGGACGCCGACGACAAGTACGCCAGCCTGTCCGTGTTCGAACCGACCGGGGTGATCTGCTCGCACGGGCAGGTCCGCGAGGACCGCCGCCGGGTCAACGACCACGCCCTCGCCGCCGACCGGCCGGTGCACCCCTCCTGCGGGGAGTTCCAGACCGTCGTCGAGGAGGAGTGCCGGCGGCTCACCTCCCGCTCCGTCGTGGACTTCCCGCTGCTGTGGAAGACCCTGACCCGCATCTCCCGGCGGGTGGTCCTCGGCGACCGGGCCTCCGACGACCAGGAGCTGTCCGACTGGCTGGCCACCCTGCGCGGCCGGGCCAACTGGATGGGCCGCAGCAAGCCGGACGCCGCCAAGGCGCTCTACTCCAAGATCGAGGCCCGGATCACCCGGTACGCGGCCGACGCGCCCGCGCACACGCTGGCGTCCCGCGCCCTGGCCGAGCCCTCCCCGGAGGGCACCGACCCGCTCGGCCAGACCCACCACTGGCTGCTCGGCATCGACCTCGCCGCTCCGGTCGTCGCCCGCACCCTGCTGCTGCTCGCCCACCACCCGGCCGAACAGGAGGCCGCCCGTGCCGAGGCGGCCGACCGCGTCCCCGGACTGCCGAGGCTGCGGGCCTGCCTGGAGGAGTCGGTACGGCTGTACCCGATCGTGCCCGACCTCGTACGGGTCACCCGTACCGAGACCGAGTGGGGCGGGGTGCGCCACCCGGCCGGCACCAACGTGCTGGTGCCGATGGGGTTCCACCAGCGCGACCCCGAACGGGTCGACGGCGGGAACCTGTTCGCGCCGGGCCGCTGGCTGGCCCCGGACGTGCACCGGGACACCCGGGTGGCCCCGTTCAGCCACGGCGGCGCCCGCTGCCCCGGCGAGTACGTCGCCCTGCTCCTGACCTCCCTGGTCTGCGCCGAGGTGCTGCGCGGCCACCGCCTCACCGGGGCCCGCCCGGTGCTCGACCCGGGGCGTCCGCTGCCGGGGATCCTCGACACGGCCGGCATCCGGCTGCGCCTCGGCCGGGTGTAGGAGGAGTCCCGCCATGACCGAAGCCGAACCGTCCGTCACCCAGCCGGACATCGCCTCCCTGCACCACGTGTGCCGCGAGCTCGCCGAAGCCGCCGACACCGTCCGCGACGCGGCGCGCTACGCCTCCCGGGTCGCCCTCGGCTCCCGGCTGCCGCTGGCGGCGGCCGGGCCGCGCCGGGCCCGTGCCGCGCAGCGCGGGCTGCTGCGCACCCTGATGGACCCGAAGGGCCTGGGCTGGGCCCCGCAGGGCAGTGCCCCGCTCGCCGGGGCGCTCTGGCTGGCCGGGGTGCTGACCAGCCGGGAGAGCCTGGCGGTCAGCCTCGCCGTCACCGGCCTGAAGGCCCGGATCCGGGCGGCCGCCGTGCGCCACCCGGAGCTGCTCGACAACCCGACCACCTCGCGGGTGCTGCGCGCCATCGACGAGGACCGCCAGACCGAGGCGGTGCGGCTGTTCCGGGGCCTGCTGACGGAGAAGGGCGCGGAGTACGCACTCGCCCTGCTGGCGCCGTCCTTCACGGACATCATGGCCTGGAACGCGCTGACCGACGAGAACCCCTTCAACGACACCGCCGGCTGGCAGATCGCCACCGGGCGGCCGCTGACCTCCGACTACTTCGTCGGGGTCAGTTCCACGGTGTGGGCGTTCGTGAACCGGGGGAAGGGACGCGCCGAACCGCACACCCCCTCCGCCGCGCTGCTGGGCAGCATCGACACCTCGGGCACGATCGTCGGCTACGTCCGCAACATCGGCCGGATCGGCACGCGCGGCCTGCTGCTCGTCCAGCAGGTCGACGGACCGGACGGGGAGAGCCGCTACGTCGTCCAACTGGCCGGAATGGGGCCGAGTTTCAACCAGGAGAGTCCGCAGGACCTGCTGGGCGGCATCGACGCGGTGGGCTCCATCGACACCACCTACACCCGTGCGGTGGTCAGGGCCCTGCGCCGGCTCGTGCCCTCCGGTGCGCAGGTCGCGCTGGTCGGCCACAGCCAGGGCGGGATCACCGCGATGAACCTGGCGGCGAGCCGGGACTTCAACGCGCTGTACACGGTGACGCACGTGGTCGCGATCGGTTCGCCCATCGACCAGAAGCGTGCCGCCGATCCGCGCACCCGGGTGGTCTCGCTCGTCAACGAGCACGACATCGTGCCGAGCCTGGAGGGCCGCTCGTCGGTGTCCCCGTACGAACTGCCGAAGCAGTTCACCGAGTTCACCTGGACCGACGACACCCACGCCTTCCCGCTGTGCCATGCCGCCGAGCGGTACGCGCACAACCTCGAACACGACGTCCCCCACGCGCGCACGCACGTCGACTCGGAGCTGGCCGCCTTCCGCGGCCGGGTCACCGGCACGCACCTCTTCACCCTCCACGACCGCTGAGGACCCCTCATGACCGACACCGACTCGCACACTCCCCCGACGGATACGGCGCCGGCCGCGCCGGAGCTGCCGGCCCAGACCTCCCACCGGCAGCAGCCGCCGCCCGCGCCGCCGCAGCCGTACGGCCCGCCCGGACTGCTGGAGCGGCTGGAGTCGGCGGCCTTCGCCCGGGTCAACCGGACCCGCGAGTGGTACGAACTGCCGGCCCCGCTCGGCCTGCTGAACCTGGCCGTGATCCGCGAGGACCTGCGCCGCCACAACCTGCACGACACCTTCGGCGCGGGCGGCGAGCGCGACCGGCGGCCCACGAAGCACCTCGCGCCGTACCGCTCGTACGACGGCTCGGGCTACGACCCGTACGACGAGGACATGGGCCGGGTGGGCACCCGCCTGGACCGCAACGCCCCGCTGCACATGGCGTATCCGGACGAGGACGAGGCGCTGATGACGCCCAGTCCGCGCGAGGTCAGCCGGCAGCTGCTGGCCCGGCGCGGCTTCACTCCCGCGCCCACCCTGAACCTGCTGGCCGCCGCATGGATCCAGTTCCAGAACCACGGCTGGGCCAACCACGGCGACAACGAGGAGGCCGAGCCGTTCACCGTCCCGCTGGCCGCCGACGACGACTGGGCCGAGCAGGGCGGCGGCTGCCCGATGCGGGTGAACCGCACCCGCCCCGACCCGGTCGCGCACACCACCCCGGACGTCCCGCCGACGTACGAGAACACCGTCAGCCACTGGTGGGACGGCTCGCAGATCTACGGGTCGGACGAGGCGCGCTGCCGTTCGCTGCGCACCGGGGAGCACGGCCGGCTGATCGTGGACGGCGGCCGGCTGCCCGCCGATCCGCGGCCCGGGATGGACTGCCTCGACGCGACGGGCATGAACAGCGACTACTGGACCGGGCTGTCGCTGCTGCACACGCTCTTCGCCAAGGAGCACAACTCCATCTGCGACCTGGTCCGTTCGCAGCACCCGACCTGGGACGACGAGCGGATCTTCCACACGGCGCGGCTGGTCAACACCGCCCTCATGGCGAAGATCCACACCGTGGAGTGGACGCCGGGCATCCTCGACCACCCGGTCGTGCACCAGGCGATGCGCGCCAACTGGTACGGGCTGCTGCCCCGGTGGGTCACCAAGACCTTCGGCCGGGTCGGCGGCGAGGTCCTCAGCGGTTCCCGGGGGTCGGGCACGGACCACCACGCCGCTCCCTTCTCCATGACGGAGGAGTTCGTCTCGGCGTACCGGCTGCACCCGCTGATCCCCGACGAGATCACCGTCCGCGACCACCGGCGCGGGGCGCGGCGCGAGGTCGTCGGCTTCGACGACATGCAGGGCGCGACCACGCGCACCGCGGTCGACGCGTACGGGATGAGCGACCTGTTCTACACCTTCGGCGTCTCGAACCCGGGGGCGCTGGTCCTGCACAACCACCCGGACGCGCTGCGCAACCTGAAGCGACTGTCCGGCGAACACATCGACCTCGGGACCGTGGACGTCCTGCGCGACCGCGAGCGGGGCATCCCCCGCTACAACGCCCAGCGGCAGATGCTGCGCAAGCGGCCCGTCACCTCCTTCGAGGAGCTCACCGGCGGGCACCCGGGCGACACCCCGCTGCTGCGGGAGCTCTACGACGGCCGGCTCGACCGGGTCGACACCCTGGTCGGGAACCTGGCCGAGCCGCGGCCGGCGGGCTTCGGGTTCAGCGACACCCTCTTCCGGGTGTTCGCGCTGATGGCCACCCGCCGCATCAAGAGCGACCGCTTCTTCACCACGGACTACCGTCCGGAGGTGTACACGGCCGAGGGGCTGCGCTGGATCGACCGGAACTCGATGGTGACGGTGCTGCTGCGGCACCACCCCGAGCTGGCCCCGGCGCTGGCCGGAGTGACCAACGCCTTCGCCCCCTGGAAGGAGCGGTCGTGAGCGGACACCCCGCCGACGGCCTGCGCAGCCACGCCGCCGCCTTGCGCGAGCGGGCGGACCGGCTGCGCGGCGCCTGTGACGGCCTGGACTGGAGGGGTCCGCAGGCCGACGCCTTCCGGGCCCGTGTCGACGAGCTGGCCCGGCGGTGCGCGACGGCCGCGGACGGGCTGTCGCGCTCGGCCGCCCGACTGGACGGCCGGGGGTAGGGCCGGAGGGGGAAGGCCCGGTGCCGCGGTGCTACTTCATGCGGTACTGGGCCTTCTCCGCGAGCTTGCCGTCCTTGAAGCAGAAGCGGAGCACGTCCTCGGTCTGGCCGTCGGCGGCGGAGAGGTACCAGGCGCAGACGCTGCCGGCCGGCTCGGCGGGGCCGCCGTCCTTGAGGGCGTCCTTGACGAAGGTGTCGCCCGAGGGGAGCTTCGCGCGGACCTCGGCCTCGGCGTCGCCGACCTTCACCGCCTCGTAGACCTTCGGGTCGAGCAGGGTCTTGTCGGCTATGTCGAGGACCTTGGCCGCCCCGAAGAACAACGCCACGAGGAGCCCCGCCCCCAGCACCAGCGCGATACCGCACCCGATGAGACAACCCTTGCGCTGAGCCATGGCCCCGTTCCTCCGTGCCCTCGACGTTCCGGTGCGGTCCGCACCGTCGTCCGGAGCCTCGCAGGCGCTCGGGGGCCGGTGCCGTACTCGAAAGTCTCGGGCCCGGGCGACGATCGTCGCTCAGAGGTCCCCGGGGTCGGTGTTGGCCCCGCACAGGACGACGGCGACCCGCTCGCCCAGCGGCTGCGGCGCGGTGCGCAGGGCCGCCAGGGCGGTGGCGGCGCCGGCCTCGACGACGATGCGGTGCTCGTCCCAGAGCGCCCTGCGGGCGGCGGTGATCGCCTCGTCCGGGACGAGCACCGACACGGCGTTCCCGCGCCGGGCGGCGGCGAGGGCGTCGGCCGAGACCCGGGGGGCGCCGAGGGAGTCGGCGGCGACGGAGGACACCGGGACGTCGACGGGCTCGCCCGCCTCCAGGGCGGCGTTCAGGGCCCGGCAGTGCTCGGGTTCGGCGGCGACCACCCGTACGCCGTGCTCGTGGGCGGCGGTGGCCACGCCGGCGAACAGCCCGCCGCCGCCGACCGCGACGACGACGGTGTCCAGGCCGGGCAGGGCGGCCCGTACCTCGTCGAGCAGGGTCCCGGCCCCGGCGGCGACGAGCGGGTGGTCGTAGGCGTGGCTGCTCAGGGCGCCGCTGCCGGCGGCGAACTCCCGGCAGGCGGCGAGGGCTTCGGCGTACCGGTCGCCGACGAGCCGTACGTCGGCGCCGTAGCCGCGCAGCCGGTCCACCTTGACGCGCGGGGCGTTGCCGGGGAGGAACACGGTGGCGGGGACGCCCTGCGCGCGGGCGGCCCAGGCGCAGGCGAGGCCGGCGTTGCCGCCGGAGGCGATGGTGACGCCGGCGGCCGGGAGGCGGCCTGCCTCGCGGTGCGCGGCGAGGAAGTTGTGGGCGCCGCGGGCCTTGAAGGAGCCGGTGTGCTGGAGGTACTCCAGGGCGTACCAGACGCCTTCGGAGGCGGGTACCACCGCGGCGGGGCGGACGGCGCCGGCCGTACGGGCCGCGGCGGCGCGGACGGCGGCGTAGTCGAGCTGCTGTTCCATGGTCGGTTGCCTTTCGCTGTCTCAGGGCGCGGGCCGCGGGCCGGCGGGCCGGGCTGCCCCGATGAGCCGGCGCAGGGCGCCGTAGTAGACCTCGTGGTCGGTGAGCGGGGGCAGTACGTCGGCCAGTGCGCCGGTGAGGACGGGGAACTCCGCCGGGTCCAGGGCGGCGATGGCTGCGCGGGAGGCGGCGGTGGCCCCGGCCGGGTCGCGGTGGTCGACGAAGGCGGCGCTGCCCAGGGTGAGCAGGTACATCCGCCGGTAGGCGGTCATGGCCTCGGCCGGGGTCATCCCGGCGGCGATGCCGTCGGCGAGGACGGGTTCGACGAGGCGGGCCAGCAGTTGCCGGCCGAGCCAGGGGCGACCGCCGCGCAGGGCGAGCAGTCCGGGGTGGGCGGTGAGCAGCCGGTAGAGGGCGCCGAAGCGCCGTTCGCAGGCTTCGGCCCAGCCGGTGCCGGCGGGGACCTCGGGGAGCTGTGCGGCGAGGTGGTCGGTGCACAGGTCGAGCAGGCCGGCGAGGTCGGTGCAGCGGCGCTGGACGGTGGCGTGGGATACGTCGAGCCGCTCGGCGAGGGCGCGGAAGCTGAGGGCTCCGGGCCCTTCCTCGTCGAGGACGCGCAGCGCGGTGACGGCGATGGCCTCCGGGGTGGCGCGGTCCAGTGCTGGTGATCTCCTCGGCATGAGATACACCGTATCAGCCGACGTAACATACGGCGACTCTCAACCTTGCCCGCCACGGACGTGTGACATCGACTGCGGCCATATTGCTGGTCATTGAGCCATAACCATCGACTTGCATTGACAGCGGGTAGTCGCACCGCTGCACTGAGGCACGAATGTCCGCCGGTACTCCCCCACGCCAAGGAGACCCCGTGCCGCCTCGCCCGCGCGCCTCGCTCCCCTGCCTCACCGCGGCCGCCCTGCTCGCCCTCGCGCTCGCCCCCGCACCGGCCGCCGCCGAGCCGACCGCGACCTGGGACACCCCGCTCGCGCTCACCCCGCCCATGGGGTGGAACAACTGGGCGCACTACATGTGCGACATCGACGAGGCCAAGGTCGTCGCCAACGCCGACGCCCTGGTCTCCAGCGGCCTCGCCGCCAAGGGCTACGACACGGTGACCGTGGACGACTGCTGGATGCTCAAGGAGCGCGACGCGCAGGGCAACCTGGTCACCGACACCGCCAAGTTCCCGCACGGCATGGCCTGGCTCGGCGAGTACCTGCACGCCAAGGGGCTCAAGTTCGGCATCTACGAGGACGCCGGCTCCCTCACCTGCGAGCGCTACCCGGGCAGCGGCTCCCCCGACGGCGGTGGCCCGGACCACTACGCCCGCGACGCGCGGCAGTTCGCGTCGTGGAAGGTGGACTACGTCAAGATGGACGGCTGCAACCTGTGGGTGCCGCCCGGGAAGACGAAGGAGCAGGCCTACCGGGACGCCTACAACTCCGTCGCCCGGGCGCTGCGCGACAGCGGCCGCCCGATGGTGCTGTCCGCCTCCGCGCCCGCCTACTTCCAGCAGGGCGAATGGGGCGGCTCCGACTGGCACAAGGTCCTCGACTGGGTCGGCGAGACGGGCCAGTTGTGGCGCGAGGGCCGGGACATCAAGGTGTACGCCCCGAACGCCCCCGCCACCTCCCGCTGGAGCTCGGTGCTCGGCAACTACGGCTACAACCGCTGGCTCGGCCGGTACGCGGGCCCCGGAAACTGGAACGACCCCGACTTCCTGATCGCGGGCGCCCCCGGCCTCACGGACGCGGAGAGCCGCAGCCAGGTCGGGCTGTGGGCGATGATGGCGGCCCCCTTCATCCTGTCCTCCGACGTCTCCGCGCTCACCCCGGGCGGGCTCGCGGCACTCGGCAACACCCGCATGATCGAGCTGGACCAGGACCCGCTGGGCCGGCAGGGCGCGGTGGTCTCCTCCAACACCACCTTCGAGGTGCTGGCCCGGCCGCTGGCGAACGGCGACCGCGCCGTGGCCGTGCTCAACCGCTCGGGCAGCGCCCGGGACGTCTCCGTGCCCCTCTCGGACGTCGGGCTGCCCGCCGCGTGCGTGGCCGACGCCGAGGACCTGTGGACCGGGCGGCGCACCGAGGTGGTGAACGCCCTGACCGGGCGGCTCGGCGCGCACGACACGGCCGTGTGGCGGCTCACCCCGCGCGGCTGCGCCGAGGCGGTGCCCACCGGGCAGATCAACGGGCTCGGCGCCAAGTGCGCCGACGGGGCCAGCACCAGCGGGGTCGGCTCGGTCGTCCTCGGCACCTGCACCGCCGGGGCAGACCAGCGCTGGACCCTGGGCGGCGGCGGGCGGCTGCGGCTGGCCGGCGAGTGCCTCACGGCCCGTACGGGCGGCCTGGTGGAGCTGGCGGACTGCGCCCCGGGCCGGCAGGCGGGCCAGAGCTGGAGCCACCGGCGCGACGGGGCCCTGGTCGAGGAGACGAGCGGGCAGTGCCTGACCGCCCCGGCGGCGCCCGCGACCCCCGACGCGCCGGCCGAACGGCTGCGGCTGGCGGCCTGCGGCGACCACCAGGTGGACCAGGCCTGGTCCCTCCCGGTCTAGGAGTACTCCGGCAGGCAGCCGCCCGGCGCCGTCACACTTCCGGGGGAACGGGCGCCGGGCGGCACCCCGCCCGGCGCGGGTGCCGGTTTCACTGGCCCAGGCCGAGGGGCGGCCGCCGGAACGATTCGGCGGGCGCCCCTCCCCCGATGCGGGCCACGAGGCGACAGGAGTGCACCCACATGTCCGAGACCGCGCACGAGCGCACCCAGACCCCCTCGCCCGCCGCCGGCATCACCGACGGCGTCGTGGAGCTGCGCAAACGCCGCCCGGCCGGTCCCGCCCCCGAGGGGCGCGCCGCCGGCGGGGGCTGCGGCTGCGAGGCGGGACGGGCGCAGCCCCCGGGAGCCGCGCGCCCGTGACCGCGCCGGGGCTACCGTGGCAGGGCGGAGGAGGCTCCGGATGACCCGTGTACGGCAGGACCGAGGACCGCTCCGGGCGGGCGCCGTCGCCGGCCTGGCCGCGGCGTTCGCCGGGCTGGCCGCCGCGGAGCTCGCGGCGGCGTTCGTACGCCCCGAGGCGGCGCCGCTCACGGCGGTCGGCGGGGCCGTGGTGGACCGTACTCCGGCGGCCGTCAAGGAGTGGGCCGTACGGGCCTTCGGCACCTCCGACAAGCTGGTGCTGACCCTGGGGACGGTGGTCCTGCTGGCCGTGCTCGCCGTGGCGGCCGGGATCCTCTCGCTGCGCCGTCCCCGCGCGGGGTGCGCGCTCGCCGCCTCGGTGGGGGTGCTCGGGATGGCGGCCGCGCTCGGCCGGCCGGGCGCCGACTGGCGGGACGCGCTGCCCTCGCTCGCCGGCGGTGCCGTGGCGGCCGGGGTGCTGTGCCTGCTGGCGGCGGCCCTGCGCCGGCCCCGCCCGGCCGCGGGCCGCCCCGGCGGGACCTGGCCGATGGACCGGCGCGCCTTCGGCCGGCTGCTGGCGGCCACCGTGGCCGCGTCGGCGGCGGCCGGGTACGCGGGCCGACGCCTCGGCGCCCACGGCGCGGCGGGCGCCACCGCCTCCCGGGCGGACCTGGTCCTGCCGCCCCCCGCCGTCCCCGCGCCACCGGTACCCGCCGGGGCGGACCTGCGCGTGCCGGGCCTGGGGCCGTTCCTCACCCCCGCCCGGGACTTCTACCGCGTGGACACCGCCCTGGTGGTGCCCCGGGTCGACGCGGACACCTGGCGGCTGGACATCCTCGGGGAGGGCGTCACCAGACCCCTGACCCTGACCCTTCCGGAGCTGCTCGCCCGGCCCCTCGTCGAGCACGACATCACCCTGTGCTGCGTCTCCAACGAGGTCGGCGGACCCTACGTCGGCAACGCCCGCTGGCTCGGCGTACGCCTCGCCGACCTGCTGCGCGAGGCGGGGGTGCGGCCGCCGTCGCGCGGCGGGCCCGCCGACCAGCTGGTGGCCCGCTCGGTGGACGGGATGACGATCGGCACCCCCGTCGAGGCGGTCATGGACGGCCGGGAGGCACTGCTGGCCGTCGGGATGAACGGGGCTCCGCTCCCCTTCGCGCACGGCTTCCCCGTACGGATGGTCGTCCCCGGCCTCTACGGCTACGTCTCCGCCTGCAAGTGGCTGCGCGAGCTGCGGCTGACCACCTTCGACGCGTACGACGCGTACTGGGTGCGCCGCTCGTGGGCGCGGGAGGCGCCGGTCAAGACGCAGTCCCGGATCGACACCCCGCGCCCCTTCTCCCGGCGCCCGGCCGGCCAGGTCGCGGTGGCCGGGGTGGCGTGGGCGCAGCACCGGGGGATCGCCCGGGTGGAGGTGCGGGCCGACGGCGGCCCCTGGCGGGAAGCCCGGCTCGGGGCCGCGGACGGGGTGGACACCTGGCGGCAGTGGGTGTGGCCGTGGGAGGCGGTGCCCGGGCGGCACACCCTGGAGGTCCGTGCGACCGACGGCCGGGGCGAGGTGCAGCCGGAGCGGCGCACGGGCACCCTGCCCGACGGGGCGACCGGCCGGCACTCGGTCACGGTGGAAGTCCGCGCGTAGCGGCGGGACCGTGGCGGGCGGCTACCGCACCGTCAGGCGGGCGGGTCCCGGCCAAGAGTGCGGCCTGGAGGGGGTGTTGTACAAGCCCGGCCGGGACCTGTCCCGCCGCGCCGGACCGTGCCGGGGCGCCGGCACGGCGTAGGGTCGCGTCATGCCGAATGGAGAGCGGGACCTCGGAGGCAGGGTGGCCCTGGTGGCCGGGGCGACCCGGGGTGCGGGGCGGGGCATCGCGGTGCAGCTGGGGGCGCGGGGCGCGACGGTCTACGTGTCGGGGCGCAGCACCGCCGGGCGGCGTTCCGAGTACGACCGGCCGGAGACGGTCGAGGAGACGGCCGAGCTGGTCACGGCGGCCGGGGGCCGGGGGGTCGCGGTGGTGGCGGACCATCTGGAGCCCGCGCAGGTGGAGGCGCTGGTGGGGCGGATCGACGCCGAACAGGGCCGGCTCGACGTGCTGGTGAACGACATCTGGGGCGGGGAGCACCTCTTCGAGTGGGAGAGCCCGGTCTGGGAGCACGACCTGGACCGGGGACTGCGGCTGCTCCGGCTGGCCATCGACACGCACGCGGTGACGAGCCATTTCGCGCTGCCGCTGATGCTGCGCGAACCGGGCGGCCTGGTGGTGGAGATGACCGACGGGACGGCCGACTACAACGCGACCCGCTACCGGAACTCGTTCTTCTACGACCTGGCCAAGTCGGCGGTGCTGCGGATGGCGTTCTCGCTCGGGCACGAGCTGGGTCCGCGCGGGGCGACGGCGGTGGCGCTGACGCCGGGCTGGCTGCGTTCGGAGATGATGCTGGAGGCCTTCGGGGTGACGGAGGAGAACTGGCGGGACGCACTGGGGAAGGTCCCGCACTTCGCGATCTCCGAGTCCCCCTCGTACGTGGGGCGGGCGGTCGCGGCGCTGGCCGCCGACCCGGAGGTGTCCCGCTGGAACGGGCGGTCCCTCTCCAGCGGGCAGCTCGCGCGGGTCTACGGGTTCACGGACCTCGACGGGAGCCGGCCGGACGCCTGGCGGTACATGGTGGAGGTCCAGGACCCGGGCCGGCCGGCGGACGCCACCGGCTACCGCTGAGTCGGCTCCGGACGCCGGAACAGGGCCGTCCAGAGGAAGGGTTCGCCGAAGAGCGGGGAATCGGCGTCCTCGTCGCGCATCCGGCGCAGTTCGGCCTCCTCCAGGCCGGAGAAGATCAGGCGCAGCGACTCGGGGGTGTAGGCGAGGCCGCCACCGAGGCCGCCCTGCCGGTAGAGCTCGGCGTCGGGGAGTTCGCAGCCCATGGCGCCGGAGGCGAAGCAGGTGAGGGCGAAGTGGCCGCCGGGGGCGAGGACGCGGTCCAGGAGGCCCAGGTAGCCGACGCGGCGGTGGGGCGGCAGGTGGTGAAAGCAGCCGGAGTCGTAGACCAGGTCGTAGGGGCCGGCGAGTTCGGCGGTGGTGAGCCGGAAGGCGTCGCCGCGGTGGAAGCGGACGCCCGTGGCACCGGTCTCGCGGGCGCGCTCCTCGGCCCAGGCGATGGCGGCCGGTGACAGGTCGACGGCGTCCACCTCGAAGCCGAGGGAGGCGAGGTGGAGGGCGTTGCGTCCGGGTCCGCAGCCCAGGTCGAGGGCGCGCCCGGGGCGGAGCAGGCCCCTTTCGGTGTACGAGACCAGGTTCTCGTCCGGTTTCGCCACGAAGAACGGCACGGGCTTGGAGCGGTCGGCGTAGAAGCCGTCCCACCAGGAGGCGCCGCCGTCCGTCCAGCGGTCCGCGTCCTGCGTGAACAGCCCGTCCAGGAGGTCCAGTACGTCCTCCGCCGAGCGTATGGTGCGGTCCATCAACTCCCCTTCCCCTAGGGGGAGATCTTATCCCGGCGGGGTAAGTTTCCCCAGGTCGGAGGGGGTTCGCGGGGGCGGCGGTCGGGCCTGTGGAGGCCTGTCGGGGGAGGTGTGGACCCGCCGGTCCCGGCCGGGGTGCGGCGGCGCCCGCGGGCCCCTGGGAGGCCGCGGCGGGGGCAGTCCGGGGGCGCGCCGGAGCCGCTTTCCGGACGGATGTGGCGGACGGCCGTACGCACGCTGCGTACAGTGTCCGCACGAGGTTATGGTGAGGTCATGTCGTCCTCTTCAGAGCAACAGACCTCCGCGCCGGTGCCCTCCGTCTGGACCCGGCCCCGGCGCCAGAAGGAACAGCCGGCGCTCAGCCAGGAGCAGATCGTCGCGGCCGCGGTGCGGCTCCTGGACGCCGAGGGCATCGAGGCCCTCAGCATGCGCAAGCTCGGCGCGGAGATGGGTACCGCCGCCACCTCGCTCTACCGGCACGTGGCCAACAAGGACGAGCTGATCGAGCTGGTCGTGGACGAGGTCTACGGCGAACTGGACCTGCCCGCGGCCGACGGCCCGGAAGGCTGGCGCGAGGCCCTGGGCCAGTGCGCGCACAGCCTGCGCGCGATGGTGCTGCGCCACCCCTGGGTGGCCTCGGTCCTCGGCCAGGTCGGGCTGGCGTACCTGGGCCCGAACCTGATCCGGATGTCGGACCGGCTGCTGAGGCTGTCGCTGTCGGCGGGGTTCCCGGCGGGCGAGGCCGACCTCGCCGTGAAGGCCGTCATCTCCTACGTCATCGGCGCCACCACCAGCGAGGCCTCCTACCTCTCGCTCCTCGCCCGCAGCGGGAAGAGCGAGTCGGAGTGGCTGGAGTCGCTGCTGCCCGCCGCCGAGGCGGCCCTGGAGGACCACCCCGTGGTGAAGGACCACGCCTACTCCCGGCACGGCCACGACCCGGCGCGGCTGCGGGACGAGAACTTCGACTACGGGCTCCAGCGGGTCCTCGACGGCCTCGCGGCCCGGCTCGGCCGGGGCTGACGCGGGAGGCCGGGTGGCCCGGGCCGCGGCGAGCGGACCGGGACGCCCGGCGACCCGGATCAGCCGCGGCCGGCCCCGGACTGCGGGAAGGTCAGCTCGCGGCCCTCGCCGAGCGGGGCGAAGTGCCGGTCCACGGAAGCCTGGCGGACCTGGAAGAGGGCGGCCGGGGACCAGCGCGGCCGGCGGTCCTTGTCGATCACCTGGGCCCGGATCCCCTCCACCAGGTCGGGCGTGGACAGCGCCGCCGCCGAGACCCGGTACTCCTGCTCCAGCACCCGCTCCAGCGAGTCCAGTCCGCGGGCGCGGCGCAGCGCGGCGAGGGTGACCTTGAGGGAGGTCGGCGACTTGGCGTGCAGGAGCCGGGAGGCCTCCCGAGCGGCCGCCGGGCCCGATCCCAGCAGCCGCTGGTGGATCTCCTCCACCGTGTCGGCGGCGTAGCAGTGGTCGATCCACTCCCGTTCGGCGGCGAGCGGGGTCCCGGGGGCGGTGGCGCCGCGGAACTCGGGCAGCACCTCGGCGACGGGCGCCTTGGTGAGCTCGCGGGTGAACTCCTCCAGCCAGTCGGAGGGCAGGTAGTGGTCGGCGAGTCCGCACAGCAGGGCGTCGCCGGCGCCGACGGCCGTGCCGGTGAGGGCCAGGTGGGTGCCGAGTTCGCCGGGGGCGCGGGAGAGCAGGTAGGTGCCGCCGACGTCGGGGACGAAGCCGATGCCGGTCTCGGGCATGGCCACCTTGGACCGTTCGGTGACGATGCGGACGCCGCCGTGGGCCGAGAGCCCGACGCCGCCGCCCATCACGATCCCGTCCATGAGCGCCACGTACGGCTTGGGGTAGCGGGCGATGCGGGCGTTGAGCCGGTACTCGTCCCGCCAGAAGTCGAGCGAGCCGGTGGTGCCGGCCTTCGCGTCGGCGTGGATGGCCCGGATGTCCCCGCCCGCGCACAGGCCGCGCTCCCCGGCTCCGCGCAGGAGGACCTGGCGCACGGCGGGATCGTGCTCCCAGGCCGTCAGGGCTTCGCCGATCCTCAGCACCATGGGATGGGTGAGGGCGTTCAGGGCCTGGGGACGGTTGAGGGTGATCAGCCCCGTACAGCCGTCGGTCTCGATCAGAACGGTGTCGTCGGTCACGTCCGCCAGTATGTCTGGTCCACCGCCGTATGAAGATCGTTTCTGGTGGTCTTGTCAAGTCTGACCGGATTCGGGGTGAACCAGGGCTGTACCGGAGGCATCCGGACCTGCGGGCGAGCCGTCGGCTCCGGCTCGGGGTTCCGTGCGGTGCGCGCCCGGGGTGTGTCCGAAGGCCCGCCGGAACACGTCGATGAAAGCGCTCGCGGACGACCATCCGCAGCGGTGCCCGACGGCCGTCACGGGGGTGGCCTGGGCCCTGGCCGCCGGGGGCGGGGCCGGGGAGCTCCGCCTGAGCGGGCGTCAGTCGCGGGGGCGGGCCCGGTGTTCGCGCCAGGCGGCGAGGGCCCGGTCGCGGGTGCCGTCCGGGTGGCGGGCGTGCCAGTCGCGCAGGAACCGGTTGAACTCGAACTGGGCGCCGACCTCCTGGGGTTCGGCGGCCCGCTGCCGGGTGGCGTGCCAGTGGGCGACGGCCTCGGCGAGGGTGTGGCCCGCGCCCTGGGCGACGTACTCCCGCATGAAGGCGTCGAAGTGGAAGCCCGGCCCGATCTCCCGGAGGAAGAACTCCCGGAGCACCTGGCTGCACCGCTGCCCCTCGGGGATCACGCTGGTCCCGTCGACCGGCGCCTTCAGCTGCCGGCCGCCGCGCCGGGCCGCCGGGGCCGGGGCCGGAACGGCGCGACCGTCCAGCGCGGCGGCGAGACGCTCCGTCAGGGCGGCCTTGCCCCCGCCCACGGGGACGCCCGTCCGCCGGGCGAGCCCGGTCAGTTCCTCCAGCGTCCAGTACCAGCGCAGCAGCTCGGCCCCGGACAGCTCCGGGCCCGGCTCGGGCCGGACCCCCTCCACGTGATTCGTACTCATGTTCGCATTCTAGGGTGGCGACACGGCCCGGCCCCCGCCGGACACGCGTGCAACCGCGCCCGCCGTTTCCTACGGTCGTCCCCATGACCTCCACAACTTCCGCAACCTCCGCGCCGGCCCTCGACGGCAGCACCGCCCTCGTGCTCATCGACCTCCAGCAGGGCATCCTCGCCCTGCCCACCGCCCGGCCCAGTGAGGAGATCCTGCGCAACGGCATCGCCCTCGCCGAGGCCTTCCGCGCGCACAAGCTGCCGGTCGTCCTGGTGAAGGTCGCGTGGTCGCCCGACGGCTGCGACCTGCCCACCACCGACGTCGACCGCCCCGGCCCGGCCACCGCCCCGCCGGCCGCCTTCTCCGAGATCCCGGCCGAGCTCGCCGCACTGGGGGACGTGACGGTCACCAAGCGCCACTGGGGCGCCTTCACCGGCACCGAGCTGGACCTCCAGCTGCGCCGGCGCGGGATCCACCGGATCGTCCTGGCCGGCATCTCGACCAGCATCGGCGTCGAGTCCACCGCCCGCACCGCCTGGGAGCACAGCTACGGCCTGGTCTTCGCCGAGGACGCGACCGCCGACCTGGACGCCGACTCGCACGCCCACAGCTTCGGCAAGATCTTCCCCCGCATCGGCCGGGTCAGCTCCACCCGCGAGATCATCGCGGCACTGGACTCGCTCCACTGAGAGCGGCGGGGCACGCCACCTCCAGCCAGACGCACTTCCCGACCACCCCGGGCCTCGAACCCCAGGCCCGGGCCAGCCGGTCCACGATCATCAGCCCGTGCCCGCCCGGCGTCCGGGGGTCACGCCCACCCGCCGGGAGGACCGGCGGCTCCGGGTTGGAGTCGGTGACCTCTATCCGCAGCCGCTCACCCGTGCAGTCCAGGACCAGGGCTCCGGGCCCGCCGCCGTGCAGACAGGCGTTGGCCACCACCTCCGACACCAGCAGCATCACGTCCTCCGCCGTGTCCCGCGCCGCCGGGTCCCGCGGCGGCAGCCAGTGCCAGGCGGTCAGCGCCCGCCGGGTGAAGTCACGGCTGCGCAGGACCGGGTCGGGCATCCCGTCGAGCACCAGGAGCCAGTTGCCTCCGGCAGGCCCTCGCTGCTCCACCGCTCTCGCCCGCTTCCATCGGCTCCATCGGCCCGGGTTCTCAATCGGCCCCACCGGCCCTGAATTGTCGATCGGCTTCACCGGTCCTGGTTCGGACCCAGCGCCCGCGCCACATCGGCGTGGACCGGGAAGACCCCGTCCGCGCCGGTGATGCGGAACATCCGGGCCACCGGCCCGGTGAGCCCCGCCAGCTCCAGGCTGCCGCCGGCCTCCTGCACGGCGAGGCGGCCGTGCAACAGGGCGTTGAGACCGGTCGAGTCACAGAACCGCAGTCCCGCCATGTCCACCAGCAGCCGGCCGCCCCGGACGGCCGCCGCGTCGAGGGCCTCCCTCAGCGGCGCCGCCGTGTCGTGGTCCAGCTCACCTCCGAGGGTGAGGAGCACAATCCCGTCGACCGTCCCCACCGTGACGGTGAACCGCTTGTCGTCCGTTCCGGAGACCATCCGGCATCACCTTCCGTCAGCTGCCCCCTACGCCTTCCCTGGGCCCGACGCTATATGCGGCGCCGCCGCACTCCCCGGGACTCTCTCGGGACCCCGCGGGTTTTCCCCCGGGCGGCCCGGTCCGCGGACACGCGGCCGACGGTTTCCGGCGCGGGTGGACCGGGGGCGAGTGGCACCACATGACACCGGCCGACCCGGAGTGGTGCCAGATGGCGCCACACAGCGCCACTCGGCGCCAACCGAAGCGCACCACCCCACTCCGAAGTCTCACCATTCCTCTGATCATGGCCACGTTTTCGCAGCTCAGGGCGGATGGCGTCAGAATCGGCCCCGCCTGGCGCCATCGACACTTGCGAATGGCGCCACGATGGTGCCATCATGGCGTCATGGACCTCACGCCGTATATCGACACCCTCCGCCGCGAACTGGCGGTGGCCGCCGAAGCCGGCGGGGACGAAGCCCGCGAGCTGGCCGAGAGGCTCACCGCCCCCTTGGAGTCGGCGACCCGGCTGACCATGCTCAACGTGCTCTCCGCCGCGATGGACGAGATCACCCGCGAGCTCGCTCCCGGCTCGGTCGACGTACGGCTGCGCGGACTGGACCCCGACTTCGTGGTGACGCTGCCGACCGCCGGCGGCGCCTCCGCCGCGGAGCCGGGCACGTCGGCCGAACCGCTCGGCACCCCGGCCCCGGCCCCGGCGTCGGCGTCGGCCGAGGGCGACGAGGGCGGCACCGCCCGCGTCAACCTGCGCCTGCCGGCCCACCTCAAGGCCCGCGCCGAGGAGGCCGCCAACCGCGAGGGCACGTCGGTCAACGCCTGGCTGGTGCGGGCGGTGGCGGCGGCGGTCGACGGCGGCCCCCGCGCGCGTCCGGCGGAGCGGATCCAGACCATCGGCCAGAGCGTCACCGGCTGGGTGCGCTGACGGCGCCGGCCCGCCGCACCACCTCAACACCCGCACCACTCCACCCCAAGACCCAAGAGGACGGGACAGCCATGCCTTCTTTCGACACTCCCGAACCGATCTCGGTCACGGCGCACGTCGAGGCCGGCTCCATCCGCTTCACCGCGGTGGACCGCCGCGACACGGTCGTCGAGGTGCTGCCCCGCACTCCGGCCAAGGACCGGGACGTGCGGGCCGCCGAGCAGACCGAGGTCTCGTACGCGAACGGCACCCTGACCGTCAGGACTCCCCGGCAGCGCAACTCGCTGCGCCGCCCCGGCACCGTCGACGTGACGGTCGGGCTGCCCGCGGGCTCGGACGTCGACATGACCGGCGCCTGGACCCAGGTGCTCGGCGAGGGCCGGCTCGGCGAGGTCCGGGTGAAGACCTCGGCGGGCGACGTCCGGCTCGACACGACCGGACCCCTGCGGCTGACCGCGTCGCACGGCTCGATCACCGTGGACCGCGTGGAGGGCCCGGCCGAGATCACCACCAGCTCCGGCAGCATGCGCGTCGGGCTCGTGGACGGTCCCGGCGTGCTCAAGAACTCGCACGGCAGCACCACCGTCGGGGCGGCGACCGGCGAGCTGCGGGTGAGCGGCGCCCACGGCGACATCGACATCCGGCGCGCCGAGGACTCGGTCACCGCCACCACCGCCCACGGCACCCTGCGGGTGGGCGAAGTGGCCCGGGGCGCCGTGCAGCTGGAGACCGGCTACGGAACCATCGAGGTCGGCGTCCGCGAGGGCACGGCCGCCTGGCTCGACGTCAACTCGGGCTCCGGCCAGGTCCGCAACATGCTCACCGCGACCGGCGCCCCGGAGGACACCGAGGACACGGTCAGGATCCGCGCCCGCACCCGGCACGGCAACATCGACGTCCTGCGCGCCAAGGCCTGACCCCGCGCCGGCCCCGCCCGCACACCCGACCGCCCCAGCCTTCGAACGGAGGGCCCCATGCCTTCCTATGTCATGCCCACAACAATCCAGGAACCGCCGGCCGCGGTCCGCGCCTCGGGCCTGCGCAAGTCGTACGGCGACAAGACCGTCCTCGACGGGATCGACCTGCACATCCCCGCGGGGTGCGTGTTCGCACTGCTCGGGCCGAACGGCGCCGGCAAGACCACCGCCGTGAAGATCCTCTCCACCCTCGTCACCGCCGACGGCGGGCGGGCCCAGGTGGCGGGACACGACGTCACCGCCTCCCCGGACGGAGTGCGTGCCGCGATCGGCGTCACCGGCCAGTTCTCCGCCGTCGACGGGCTGATCACCGGCGAGGAGAACATGCTCCTGATGGCGGACCTGCACCACCTGCCCAAACCGGAGGGGCGGCGCGTCGCCGCCGAGCTGCTGGAGCGCTTCGACCTGGCGGAGGCCGCGAAGAAGCCCGCCTCCACCTACTCCGGCGGCATGAAGCGCCGCCTGGACATCGCCATGACCCTGGTCGGCGGCCCGCGGATCATCTTCCTCGACGAGCCGACCACCGGCCTCGACCCGCGCTCGCGCCACGACATGTGGCAGATCATCCGCGAGCTGGTCGCCGGCGGCGTCACCGTCCTCCTCACCACTGCCGCTGATCTCCAGCGCGTTCGTCCCGGTCCAGGCGATGCCCGGCTGGTTCCAGCCGGTCGCCGGGTACCAGCCCTTCACGCCGGCCATCGAGACCCTGCGCGGGCTGCTGCTCGGCACGGAGATCGGGAACAACTGGTGGATCGCCCTGCTCTGGTGCCTCGGCCTGACCGTCCTCGGCTACCGCTGGTCCAAGGCGGCGTACGACCGCGACGCCGGGTGACCGCCAGGACCGCTTTCCGCCCCTCCGCCCCCGCGGAGGGGCTTCGGCGTTCACGTTGCGTGATCGCGGGACCCCCGCGGCGGAACGCCGGTGGCACGCGTTGCCTCGATGTCATTGTGCGTTCGCTCAGCGGAGGCTCAGATCCGGATAACGATGACGTCACTGCGCAAGGGTCTTTGGGCCTGGTCACGGGCGAATGGCCGATTTGCCGGTGATGTTCGCCACGGTCCGGCGCCGGACACCGTGGTACATCTTCTCGACCGCCTGCCGGACCACCCACGTCCGGACAGGGGCGCTGAAGTCGGCCGACCGCCGGCATGCAACTCCATCAGCATCCGGGGGATCGGAACCCGATCCGCGGCCGAGCACGGCGGCGGGTCGGCATGGAGCGGAAAGGCGCACCAGAGCATGACCTCGACGCAGGTCGAACAGCACCACGGCGACGACAACGCCACCACGGGCACCACGCCCGAGGAAGGCTACGAGCGCGGCCTCGGCAGCCGCCAGGTCCAGATGATCGCCATCGGCGGCGCCATCGGCGTCGGCCTCTTCCTGGGAGCCGGGGCGAACATCGCCAAGGCCGGCCCCAGCCTCATCCTCATGTACGCCCTCGCCGGCGTCATCGTCTTCTTCATCATGCGAGCGCTCGGCGAGCTGCTCCTGTACCGCCCCGTCTCGGGTTCCTTCGCGGAGTACGCCCGCGAGTTCCTGAGCCCGTTCTTCGGGTTCGTGACGGGCTGGACGTACTGGCTCATGTGGGTGGTCACCGGCATGGCCGAGCTGACCGCCGCGGCCATCTACGTGCACTTCTGGTTCCCGGACGTCCCCCAGTGGGTGACCGCCCTGGTCTTCCTGGTGGTCCTGTACGTCGCCAACCTCATCTCGGTGAAGATCTTCGGCGAGATCGAGTTCTGGTTCTCGATGGTCAAGGTCACGGCCCTGATCGGCATGATCGTGATCGGCATCGGCGTGGTCACCTTCGGCTTCAGCCAGGCCGGTGACACCGCCGCCGTGTCCAACCTCTGGGCCTTCGACGGCATCTTCCCCAAGGGCGTCGGCTCCAGCCTGATGACCCTGCAGGGCGTCATGTTCGCCTACCTGGCCGTCGAGCTCGTCGGCGTCACGGCGGGCGAGTCCGAGAACCCGGAGAAGACCCTCCCCAAGGCCATCAACACCCTGCCCTGGCGCATCATCGTCTTCTACGTCGGTGCGCTCAGCGTGATCCTGATGGTCGTCAAGTGGACCGAGTTCCAGCCGGGCGTCAGCCCGTTCGTGGCGGCCTTCGCCAAGATCGGCATCCCGGCCGGCGCGGCGATCGTCAACTTCGTGGTGCTGACCGCGGCCCTGTCGTCCTGCAACTCCGGCATGTACTCCACCGGCCGCATGCTGCGCGACCTGGCCGCGAACTCCGAGGCCCCCAAGCTGCTGGGCAAGCTGAGCTCCACCAAGACCCCGGCCGTGGCCATCACCCTCTCCACCGCCCTCATGGGCATCGGCGTGGTCCTGAACTACGTCGTCCCGGAGAAGGCCTTCGGCTACGTCACCTCGGTGGCGACGGCGGCCGGCATCTGGACCTGGCTGATGATCCTGGTCAGCCACATCCGCTACCGCCGCGCGGTGGACGCGGGCAAGCTGCCCGCCTCCTCCTTCCCGGCGCCGGGCGGCACCATCTGCAGCTGGATCGCCGTGGCCTTCCTGCTGCTGGTCACCGTGATGATCGCCATCGACCCCGACAGCCGCGTCTCCCTGTACGTGGGCGCCGGCTGGGCGGTCTGCCTGGCCATCGGCTGGGCCGTCCTGAAGTCGCGCAACCCCGAGGTCGCGGCGCGTGCGGCGGCCTCCGCCGACGAGGCACCGGAGCCCGCGGCCCGGTCCTGACCGCTCACCGCACTCCCCCGACGGGGGCGTGCCGGCCCCACCCCCGGCCGGTACGCCCCCGTCGGCGTACCCGGTCCGGATTCAGGCGGCGTCCACCGCCAGGCTCCCGGTGGCCGCGTTCAGGCTGTCGACGACCGCCGCCAGACTGCCCGTCGCCGCGTAGACCGCCCGCTGGCGGCGCGCGCCGGTGCCCCGCCGGCGCAGACCGGCCCACAGGGATTCCACGGCGCCCAGGTCGCCGGCCCGCTCCAGCCCCGCGGCCGCCCGGTCCACCAGCCGGTCGACGAGCAGCCTGGCGGGTGCCCGCCCGCCGGTCCACACGTCCAGGCCCGGCCCGTCGATGCCGTGCCGCGCGGCCAGCCGGTGCGCGGCGCGCAGCATGCGGTCGGACGGTGCGGGCGGCGGTGCGCCCGCGTCCACCTCTTCGAGCAGGACGGACGCGAGACCGCGTACGAGGACGGCCGTCAGGACGACGGTGTCGAGGTCGGCGTTGACGTCGGCGACGCGGATCTCCAGCGTCGGCACGTGTTCGGAGGGGCGGGCGTGCCAGTAGACCATGGCGCGGTCGAGCAGCACCCCGGCGCCGACCAGCCCGTCCACGTACGCGAGGTACTGGCGCTCGTCGAGCAGGGGCGGCGGTCCCACGGTCGGCCAGCCGGAGTAGGCGACCGTGCGCCAGCTGTCGAGGCCGCTGTCGCGGCCGCAGACGAAGGGGGAGTTCCCGGTGATCGACTGGAGCGCCGGCAGCCACGGCCGCATCCGGTTCGCCAGCGCCAGGGCCCGCCCCCGGTCGAGGCAGCCCACGTGCACGTGGCAGCCGCAGACCAGCCGGTTGGGCCCCAGCAGCCCCGCGAACCGGCTCGCCATGAGGCGGTAGCGGGCGTTGTCGGTGATGGTGAGCGGCTCCTGCGGCGGGAGCACCAGGCTGCCCGAGGCCACCGCGAGGCAGCGGGCCGCCTCGGCGGCCTCCGCGACGGTGCACCGCAGCCGCAGCAGCTGCTCGCGCAGGTCCTCGCGATCGGCGGCGGGCAGGGTGCAGACCTCCACCTGGGTGTCGTAGAACTCGGCCTGGACCTGACCGCCCAGCACGCCCGCGAGCTCGCGGATCACCTCCGGAGCCCGGTTCACCGGCGCCCTGCTGTCGCGGTCGACGAGGTGGAACTCCTCCTCCACCCCCATGGTCAGAACGTCCATCGGATCCTCCTTGCCGAGTGCCCGGCACCTACCCGCCGGCCGTGCCCCCATGCGGGGCGCGGCCCGAAGGGGAGGCCTGCGGCGCCGCGGGCCTCCGCACCCGTGGTACCCCTCCATCATGCGCAGTACCGCGCCCGCGGGGCCCTACAGCCGCGTGTACGGCCGGGTCCCGGACGGGCGGGCCGGTCGGGGGCGAGCGGGGCGGTGTCCATGCCCCCGCCCGCGCGCAGGCCGTCGAGGAACTCCGCGACGGCCTGTACGGAGGTCCGGCGCGGCTCCCAGGACAGCTCCCGCCGGGCCCGCGGGGACCGGCAGGCTGCGGGCACCGAGGACCCGGCCGAGGACGGCGGCGTCCAGCGGTGGCTCGGCCGCCAGGTTGAACGCCCCGTCCACCGGGAGCAGGACGGCGGCGAGGTACGCGGCGGCCGCGTCGTCGGTGTGCAGGGCCTGGAAGCGCAGGCCGGGCAGGTCGGGCAACCGGCGGGGTCCCCGGACAGGGCCCGCACCACGCTGCTGCCGACGTTTCCGGTGGCTCCCGTCACCACGACGCGGATGCCGGTCATCGGACCGCCTCCCCCTGGGCGAAGGGACTCCGGTCGAGGTGGGCGAGGAGGTCGGCGGGGTGACGGTAGACGGCGCGGGCCCCGGCCTCCTCCAGATCGGCGCGCGGGATGCCCCCGCACAGCAGCCCGACGCAGGCGACGTCGGCACGGACACCGGCCCGCATGTCCCACACCGTGTCGCCGACGAGGACGGAGCCGCGCGCGGGCGCCTGCGCGAGGTCGAGCGCGTGGTGCACCGGGTCCGGTGCGGGCTTGCCTTCGCTCACGTCGTCGGAGCTGGCCGTGGCGGTGATGGCGTCGTCGGCGTCGACGGCCCGCCGCAGGGCGTCCAGCTCGGCGTCCTTGGCGGAGGTGACGAGCACCACCCGCCAGCCCCGCCGGTCCAGTTCGCGCAGGAGCCGGGCCGCCGAGTCGAACGGGGGCAGCCGGTCGAAGTAGGTGCCGTAGAGGGTTTCGTGCGCGGCGGAGAGCGCCTCGTCCCCGCTCTTGTCCCGGCCCTCGCCGAGCAGGTGCGCGATCAGGTCCTCCCCGGGGAGGCCGATCGCGCGGTGGATGTCGTGCATCGCGACGTCGTGGCCCGCCTGCCGCAGCGCCTCCCACCAGCAGGTGACGTGCAGGTGGTTGGTGTCGGCGAGGGTGCCGTCGACGTCGAACAGCGCGGCCCGGTTCATGCGCGCCTCCCCGGGGGTCGGGATTCAGTAGTCCAGCCTGCGCTTGAGTTCGGCCTTGTCCATGGAGGAACGGCCGTGCAGGTTGCGGCGCTTGGCCTCCGCGTAGAGCTGGTCGTACGTGGGACCCCGCGCCCCGCTGTGGGAGTGCAGCCCGCCGCGCCGGGCGGAGGAGATGTCGTCGATGGAGCTCTTGCTCGCGGTCTTGGACTCGCCCGCGCGGGCGCGTTCCTTGTTCACGGTGCGGGCGGCGATCTCCTTGGCCCGCTCGGGGCTCTCGCCGCGTTCTTCCGCGCTCTCCTTGATGTGCTCGTACTGCCGTTCACGCTTGGGACTGGAACCTCGGGGCATGTCGGCTCCTCTGCCGGGACGGGACCGACACGGTGAACCCGCTGCGCGGCCGTGTCGGGATGCGGTGGAGCGGGATCCGCAGGTCCTGCTCGGGGACGTCGGTGTCGAGGACGGCCAGGGCGGAGGCGAACTCCGCGAGCAGGCCGACGGTGATCTCCTCGCCGGGGCAGCGGTGGCCGGTGCGGGCGTCGCCGCCGCCCTGGGGGATGAGTGCGCCGGGGCCGGGCTCCCGGCCGAGGAAGCGGAGCGGGTCGAAGCGGTAGGGGTCGGGCCACAGCGCCGGGTCGTGGTGGTGGCCGTAGACGTCGAGGAGGACGAGGGTGCCCTCGGGGACGGCCTCCCCGCCGAAGCGCAGGTCACGGGCGGCGAGGCCGCCGACGAAGGGCACGAACGGGTAGAAGCGGCGCACCTCGTGGGCGAAGGCCCTGGCGTACGCGCCGTCGTCCGCCCGCAGCTCGTCGGCGAGCCGGGGCCTGCGGTGCAGGGCGTGCGCGGCGAAGGCCACCGGCCAGGCGACGGCGACGCACGGGCGGATGATGTTGAGCAGTTCCACGGCGGCGGTACGGGGGTCGAGGAGCCGGCCGCCGGCGTCGCGGTGCCGGGCGACCGCCTCCAGCGCGGTGTCCCCGCCGCCCGGAGGGAGTGCCTGGTGGAGGCGGGTCACTCCGCCGCGGAGCTCCTCGACGGTGCGCGCGAGGGAGTCCTCCTGCCGGGCCCGGGCCCGGCGCGCCCGCCAGTGGCGCGGTCCGGGCGTCGCGAAGCCGTCGACCATGGCCACGCAGTCCTCGGAGACCTCCCGGGCGGCGTCCTCCGGTACCGCCAGGCCCGTCCAGTCGCAGACGGCCCGGGCGAGGACCACCGCCGCCTCGTCGAAGAGGACGGCTCCCCGGCCCCGCCATCCTTCGACGGCGGCCGCCCAGTGCCGGCGTACGAGTGCGGTGAGCGCGTCCACCGAGTCGTCCCGCATCAGCACTGACACGAAGAGGTGCTTGCGGACCCGGTGGCGGTCGCCGTCCAGGGTGTGGACCGCGCCCCGCCCGAAGAGGGTGTCGAGCACGGGTCCGGGGAGCGCGCCGTCGCGGAGCACGTGCCGTTCGTCGTAGAAGAACTCCACGGCTGCCGGTCCGTGCAGCAGCAGGGCGGGCCGGCCCATCAGGCGGGTCCGGACGGCGGGCGGGTCGCCGTGGCGACGCCGCAGGTCGGGGGCCCAGGCGTAGCCCTGGGTGAGCAGCGCGAGCGTGCTGTCGATCGTCAGGGGCATGCCGGGCGCCTACCCGCCGCGCCCCGCGGCACTCCTCGCGCCCCAGGGGTTTCGACGGGCCCCGACGGGTTAGGCGGGGGCCATGCCCGACCGTGACATCGTGCAGGCGGAAACAGGGGGGCTCCCCGTGTCCGCTCGTACCTCCTCCGCCCTCGGGGGCGTCGCCCCGCCGGAGGGCCTGGGCCCTCCCGCACCGGCCGAGGGGGCGCTGCCCCAGGACCACACCCAGGCGATCCTGGAGACCACCAAGCGCGTGGCGGCCCTCCTCAAGCGGTCGGGGCCGCCCTTCGCCCTGGCCGGCAGCGTGGCGGCGTTCGCCCACGGCCTGCCGGCCCGCTTCCAGCACGACACGGACTTCTGCGTGCGGCCCGAGGACGCCGACCAGGCCGTCAAGGCCTTGGAGGACGGCGGCATCGCCATGCGCCGGGCGCCGGAGGACTGGCTGGTCAAGGGCCGCTCGGGCGGGGAGGAGATCGACCTGATCTTCGAACTGGCCCGGCGTCCGGTCGGCACGGAGCTGCTGGAGCGGGCGACCGTGAAGGCGGTGGACTCGGTGTGGATGCCGGTCCTCGCCCCCACCGACCTGATGGACAGCCGCCTCGCCGCGCTCTGCGAGCACTACTGCGACTTCGGGGACCTGCTGCCCATGGCCCGCATGCTGCGCGAGCAGATCGACTGGGCCCGGCTGGAGCGCGACCACCGGGCGGACCCGCTGCCCGACGCGTTCTTCCACCTCCTCGAACGGCTCCGCGTCATCGGCGCCGCGGGAGGGGACCCCGCAGCAGAAGGAGCGACGGGAGAAGGACCATGAGCTCCACCGGCATCATCGAGTACCGCATCGAGCACCTGCGGGAGCGGCTGGCCCGCGAGGAGCTCGCCGAGCTGGGCGTCCGGGTCGAGCTGCACGGTGCCCGCGCGGTCGTCCGCGGGTGCGTCGGCGACGAGGAGCGCAAGGCGGCCGTACTGCGGATCGTCGGCGAGGAACTGGCGGGCCACGACTGGTACGAGGACATCACCCTGAGCCGGGCCCGGCCGCCCGACCACGCCGAGGAGCTGTCGTGATCCGCGTCGCCGCCGTCGGGGACATCCACCTCGGCCCGGGCAGCGCCGGGGTGCTGCGGCCCGCCTTCGACACCCTGGGCGGCTGCGCCGACCTGCTGCTCCTCGCCGGCGACCTGACCCGCCACGGCACCCCGGACGAGGCGCGGGTGGTGGCCGCCGAGACGGCCGGGCTGCCGGTGCCCGTGGTCGCGGTGCTCGGCAACCACGACTACCAGAGCGACCGGCAGGAGGCCGTGGCGGACGTGCTCCGCGCGGCGGGCCTGTACGTACTGGAGGGCGACGGCGTCCTCCTCGACGTCGGCGGGACCCCCGTGGGGATCGCCGGGGCCAAGGGCTTCTGCGGGGGCTTCGCCGGGCGCAGCGGCAGCGAGTTCGGCGAAGCCGAGATGAAGTCCTTCATCCGCTGCACCCGCGCCAGCGCGGAGTCCCTCGGGCGGGCCCTGCGCGAACTGCGCGAGGCCGGCAGCGTGCTGCGCATCGCCCTCACCCACTACTCCCCCGTGCCGGACACCCTGGCGGGCGAGCCCCGGGAGATCTACCCCTTCCTCGGCAGCTACCTCCTCGCGGAGGCTGTGGACGAGGAGGGGGCCGACCTGGCCGTCCACGGCCACGCCCACCTCGGTACCGAGCACGGCATGACGGCCGGCGGGGTCCAGGTCCGCAACGTGGCCATGCCCGTCATCGGGCAGGCGTTCTCGGTGTACCACCTCTCCCCCGACGGCCACCGGGGCTCCGTGCCCGACGGCGCACCTGCTCCCGCCCGGGAGGCGGGCACATGACCCGCACCGCACCGGGCGCCCGGCGGACGCCGCCCTCCCGGCTCTCCGTACCGCCCGGCGCGCACCCGGACCGCGCCCCAGCACCCACCGACCCGGAGGAACCGTCATGAACAGCCGTCCCGCCGCCACCCGCCCGGCCCCCGACCTGCTGGGCGTCTACCTCAACGACCACCTCACCGGGGCGAACGCCGGCACCGAACTGCTGCGCCGCGCGGCCCGGGCCCAGCACGGGACGGCCCTCGGCCCGCCGCTGGCGGCACTGGCCGAGGAGGTCGCACAGGACCGGGAGAGCCTGCGCGGCATCATGGCCGGCCTCGGCGTTCCCGAGTCGCGGGGCCGGGCGGCCCTCGGCCGGCTCGCCGAGAAGGCCGGCCGGCTCAAGCTCAACGGGCGCCTCTTCACCCGCTCGCCGCTCAGCGACGTCCTGGAGCTGGAGGCGATGCGCCTGGGCGTCGAGGGCAAGGCCTGCATGTGGCGGGCGCTCCAGCCGCTCGCGGGCGCCGGCGCCCCGGTCGACGGCGCGCGCCTGCACGAGCTCCTGCGGCGCGCCGAGCGGCAGATCCGGATCCTGGAGACCCTGCGCGGGGAACGCGCCGCGCAGGTGTTCACCCCCGAGGTGGCCACGGCCCCGCCCGGCCGGGCCCACTCCGCCTAGGGTGTGTGCAGCGCGGTCAAGCGGCAGGCCCCGGGGGCGAGGTCCGACCAGCCGCCGGGGAAGTCCAGTACGACGACGGCACAGGTGGGCAGGCCCTTGCGGATCCGTTGCAGCAGCTCCTGCGGGCCGTCGCCGGGCAGGGCGGCGGCCAGTTCCTGGACACCGGGATTGTGGCCCACCAGCATCAGGCCGGACACGCCGTCGTCCGTCCCGGCCACGGCGGCGCGCAGGGTCTCCGCCTCCGCGTTGTAGAGGGTGTCCTCGTACACGACCGGCGGCCGGTCCGGCAGCGGGGGCTGCAACAGCTGCCACGTCTGGCGGGTCCGCTTCGCCGGGGAGCACAGTACGAGGCCCACCCCGAGCGGCGACCCGCCCAGCCGGTGGCCCATCGCCTCCGCGTCGGTGCGCCCCCGGTCGGCGAGCGGCCGGTCGAAGTCCTCCGTGTCGCCCTTCGGCACGGCCTTCGCGTGCCGTACGAGGACCAGTCGTCGTTCCCGCTTCCCGGACACCTCTGCCTCCTCCGGACCGGTACGGGACCCCTCGGGGCCCCCTCCGGGACAGTCCACCACGTTCGCCGCGGCATCGCGCGGGTGCAACCGGAACAAGCTCGCGGAGATGCCGGTGCTGTGGGAGTACGCGCGGGACCTGTTCCAGACGCCCGGTTTCGGCGACACCGTCGACTTCGACCACATCAAGCGGCACTACCACCTGGTGCACTCCGACATCAATCCCACCGGCATCGTGCCGAACGGGCCGGACGCGGAGACCTGGCTCGCCCCGCACGCCCGGGTGGGCCTGGGCGGGCGGCCCTTCGGCGACGGCACCCCGCCGGGGCCGCTGCGCCCCGCGGAACGGGTGCCCGCCGGCCACAACCCGCTCCCGGGCCCGGCGTAGCGGCTCACCGGTTCGCGACGGCCCGTACGTTCTCGATGCTGCCGCAGTCCGACTCCAGCTGCCGCTCGCGCTCCTTCAGGAACGCGGCGCCGAGCTCGGCCCTGCGCTCGTCCGGGACGTTCTCGCGGGCGCCGTTGAGGATCGTCCGCTCCTCCTCGTCCACGTGGTGGGACACGGCCTCGACGAGGTCCTCCAGTTTGGAGTCCCAGTCCTCGGAGCCGACCTCGTCCACCTCCAGGAGGGCGAGCAGCGCCTTGTTGCCCTCGTCGTGCTCCTCCACCCCGTGTTCGACCTCCTCGTCGTCGACGTTCTTGAAGCGCTTGAGCGCGCCGTAGACCTCGGCTTCCTCCGCCTCGCCGTGCGCGATGAGCAGGGCGGAGAACTTCTCCAGCGCTCCCGCGCGGTCGGCCTCGACGCTGCGCATGCTGCGGAACAGCTCTTCCATGGTGCGGTGGTCCTGGAGGATCACCGCTACGACGTCCTGTTCCCTGTGGTTCGCGGCCATGGCACAGCCTCCTGGCTCGGGGTCTCCGTCGTCTGGCGCGTGCTCGTTCACGGGCCGTTGAAACCTGCGTAGGGCCGTCCGGCGCAGTGGCCGGTCAGGCCGGGTGGCCGGCCTCCAGGTCGCGGACGGCGCCGTAGCGCAGCGGCCGGGGTGCCGCGGGCCCGGTGCTCCGCTCGACCGGGGAGAGCACGAAGCCGGCGTGGTCGCCGCCGACCGCGACCACCTCCTCGACCCGGCCGGTGAACCAGACGCGTACGTCCGACAGCACCGGGCTGCCGTCCCGGCCGGGCCGCCAGACGGTGCGGGCGAACTTGTCCACCTCGTCGCCCGTCAGCCCGCCGAAGAGGTCCGCCAGGGCCCGCTGCTCCCCGCCCAGTACGTGCACGGTGAGGTGGCGGGCCGCGCGGGCCACGCCGTACGTGTGGTTGGCGGTCGACAGCCACACCACGAAGCGCGGGGGGTCGATCGAGCACTGCGAGGCGAAGCCGACCAGGCAGCCGGACCGCCGCCCGCCCGAGGCGGCCGTGACGACGTACATCGTGCCGTCCACTGCCTCGGCGAAGCCGTCGAGGCCGGGGGCGGGATCCGGGTCCGGGTCGGTCACTGGGGCTCCCTGGCTGCCGGGCCGCGGCGGGGTGCCGCGGGCCACCCTCCCCATCGTCCGCCACCGCCCCGCGAACGCGGGTGCTTGGGCGGCGCGTGTCCGGGCAGGCGCGGGAGGTACGCCCGACCTGACGGACCGGAGGAGGTGGATTCGGTGCGCATCGCCTTTCTGACCGCGCCCGAGGGAGTCGAGGAAGTGGAACTGACCGCGCCGTGGAAGGCCTTGGAGGGGGCCGGCTGGAACCCGCAGCTGGTGTCGACCGAGGCCGGGCAGGTGCAGGCCTTCGACCACCTCGACCGGGCCGGCCGCTTCACCGTCGACCACGTGCTCGCCGGGGACACCTCCGATGCCTTCGACGCGCTCGTGCTGCCCGGCGGGGTGGCCAATCCCGACGCCCTGCGGATGAACGACCGGGCCGTCGGCTTCACCCGGAGCTTCTTCACCGCGGGCAAGCCGGTCGCCGCGATCTGCCACGCCCCGTGGACCCTGGTGGAGGCCGATGTCGTACGCGGCCGGACCCTGACCTCGTGGCCGAGCCTGGCCACCGACATCCGCAATGCCGGCGGCACCTGGGTGGACGAGGCGGTGCGGGTCTGCCGGGCGGCGCCGTCGACGCTGGTCACCAGCCGCAAGCCGGACGACCTCGACGTCTTCTGCGCCGCCGTGCTGAGGGAGTTCGACCGGGTCGCACGCGCGTGAGGACGGGCCCGTTGTCACCCGGACGGCGGCGGTGCTGCCCGGGGGCCCACCGTCGCCGGCGGGCCCCCGGGCAATGTGGTCCGGCGCGCTACCACCGGTACCAGCGCCCGCCGCTGCCGCGGGCGACGAAGCCCACGAGCCACAGCACCAGCACGGCGATGGCGATCCACCAGAGCAGCTTCACTGCGAAACCGGCGCCGAAGAGCAGCAGAATCAGCAGCAGGACCAGAAGGAGCGGAACCATGACCCACCTCCAGAGCAGGACGGCCGGGAAGGGGCGCCCGAGGGCCGGGCGCCCGCAGGGAGCGCCTGCCCCCGCTCTCCCGCTCCATGCGCGGGTCGGGTCCGCCGGAGGAGAGGTGAGTACCGCGACGCATCCGAACCCGCCACTGCCCGACGGCCCCGAGCCCGTCCCGTCCGGCCCCGAGCCGGTCCCCCGGGACCGGCCGGCGGACCCCCCGCAGCGGCCCGCCGGCCCCCCGGACGGCAACCCCGAGGAGCCGGTGCCGGAACCCCCCGACTGACCGCGCCGGCCGTCTACCCCTCCATCACCAGTACCGCGTCCCGGCAGGCGTAGCCGGTCGTCGGCGAGGACACCTCCAGGGTCCACGTCCCCGGTTCGGCCCGTACCTCCGCACGGAGGCGGCCGTCCCCGCTGGGCAGCATCGGATCGGCGGAGACGCATCCGCCGTCCTGCGTGAGGCGCCGGACGCGGAGGTCCATGGCGCGGTCCGCGTTCGTGGCCCACACCTCGATCGGCGCCCCCGCCAGGGCCACGTCCGGGAGTTCGATGCCGATGTCGTGGTCCGACGCCAGGAACCCGGGGCGTTCGACGCCGTTGCAGATGTTGCGCAGCTGGTACTGCACGGGTGCGGCGTCGAGGAGCGAGGCGTGGCGGTGGGGGAACCACATGGTCGACGCCGTGGTCCGGTGCTCCGGAGGGGTCGCCGACAGCTGGGGGACGGTTCCGTCCCCCAGCCACGGGCCGCGGTCGCCGGGCAGGCCGTCGTGGAACCGGGGGTGGCCCGCGGCGTCGAACGAGACGCCGTGCGCGGTGCGGTGCGTGGCACCGCCCAGGGGGATGAGGTCGTAGGCTGCGGCCCTCCCGGCCTCGTTCGCCCTGGCGGCCTTCTGCATGTCGCGGTGGAACTTGAAGGCGTCCACGACCGTGGCGGTCGCGAGCCCCGCGACCGGCGGGATCCCGCTGAGGAGGGACGGGTGCCCGTCCTCGGTCACGACCGCCTTGTAGACCGGGAGCAACTGGTGCAGGGACGGGTACGTCGAGCAGACCTCGGCCATCGCCTCCCGCCACCGGCCCGGCAGCGGTCCGAGCCCCTCGCCCAGCAGGAACCGCAGCGCCTTCACGCTGCCCAGGTAGGGCGTGCCGAGGGAGGCGACCGCGCGCGTCACCTCACGGCGGCCGAGCACCTCCACGTAGTGCCGTACGACCAGCCCGCCCATGGATCGGCAGACGAAGACCACCTTGGCGTCCCGGGCGCCCGGGAACCGCTCCGGGTCCGCGGTGGTCCGCCACCGGGTGAGGCGCTCGTCGACGAACCGGTCGAGCTTCATGGCGGAGTTGACGTTGCTGAGCCGCCAGTCGTACGGGAACACGGCGAGCCGCTCGCGCGCGATCCCGAGCCGCTCGGCCAGTCCGCCGTAGCCGAGGTGTGCCACGAGTCCGGGCAGGACGCGCTGGGTCCGGATCGGGCCGCCCAGGGACAGGGTGTGCCGCGGCTCCGGGTCCTCGTGCCCGATCCCCTGCTGGAGCCGCATCCGCTCCAGCAGCCTTCCGGGCCGGAAGACCCCCTCGGCGGCGGCCCGCGGGCTGAGGTTCCAGACGTCCGCGCCTTCCCAGGTCAACGCCGTGCCCATGATGCCCGGCACGACAACGACAAGGTCGTCCTTCACGGCTGGTGCTCCTCCACGAGTGAACGGAACGGGGTGGCGCTCCCCCCGGTGACCGGAACGCCGAGACGGATCAGGTTCTCCGGGGTCAGCAGCAGCTGGTCGCAGCGCAGGGCGGCCTGCGGCCCGCCGCGTACCAGGAGGGTGATCCCGGCGTCGCCGAAGGCGGGGACCACCTCGGAGACGTCGTAGCCGCGGGGTTCGACGTCGGGGAGCGCCCGCTCGGCGACGACGTCCCACAGGTGGAGGCGGCCGGAGGTGTTCCGCCAGCCGACGAGCAGCGGCCGGTGGGCCGGACCGGCCAGGGCGAGGCCGTCGAGGGGTCCGCCGCCGGGCGGTGGCGGAAGGGTGGTGGCCGCGCCGAAGAACCAGCCCTCGCACTCGGCGATCTCGACCTCGTTGCCTGACGCGACGGCCACCAGCGGGATCGTCCTGCTGCCCCTGCGCAGGACCCCGGTGGCGACCGCGTGGATCAGGACGGAGTCCACGGCGTAGGGCTTGGCCCCGGCGGCGGAGAGGTCCCAGACGCGCACGGCGTCGCCGCCCCACGCCGAGAGCCAGGACCGGCCCTCAGGCGTGCCGGCCACGGCGAGGCGCTGCACGCTGCCCGAGGCGCCCATCGGCCGTGTGGTCCCGCGGCTCCAGCCGGCCCCGGGCGCGGGACCGCGTTCCCAGCAGGCCACCCCTTGTCCGGAGGGCCAGAACAGTTCGAGGCGCTGCCCGGAGGCCGCGCGCAGGGCGACCGAGGGTACGGGCACGTCCCGTGCGCCGTCGAGGTGGAGCTCGTCGGCGGCCTCGGTGTCGAGGCCCGGGCCGAGGGTCCACACGCGGGCGGTCCGGCGGCCGACGGCCGTCACCGTCCACCGCTTCCCGTACGCCACGGCGGCGAGGGCGGTGACCGGGTCGCCGTGGGTCAGCACCGGGCCGGCGAGCCGGGGTCCGGCCGGGGTGTGCAGGCTCACGAGCACGTCCGTGTCCTGCGATCTGCACAGCAGGAACTCGCTCGCCGCGCCGGCGGCGACCGCCCCGCGCGGGTTCGCCCGGGGGTCGCCGCCCCGCGTCCGCCGTCCGGCCGCGGGCGCCTCCCGCTCGCCGGGAGAGTGCGGCTCCCAGACCCGGACGCGCGTCTCGTCCGCCACGGCCAGCCGCCCGGAGCCCGAAGGGTCGAACGCCAGCGACCTGTGGTGGCTGGTGCACGGCAGGGGCACGTGCTCGGTGCCCGATCCGGACCAGACCCGCACCTCGGAGCCCTCGCGCACCGCGACGAGCAGTCCCGCCGGCCCTTCGCCGACACTGACCGCCTGCCCCGCGCTGCGCGTGTGGAGGAGGAGTTCACGGCCGTCGTCGAACAGCGGGTCGGGCATCCGCCAGACGGACAGCGCACGGCCGTCCAGGGCCGCGAGGACGGCGCCCCGGCCGTCCGGGAGGGCGAAGGCGGACAGCGCCCGCACGGGCTGGCCGGTGCCCAGCAGCGGTGCCGCGCCGTGCAGGGGTTCGCCCGGCACGCCGCCGCGGAACGGGACGGCCCACAGGGTCAGTCCCCCCGGCCCGCCCGCGACCGCGGCGACGGCGCCCTCCAGCGGGAGCAGCGCCACGGACGACACGGCGGCGGGCAGCACGCGTAATCGCAGCAGTTCGCGGGCGTACGTGCCCTTCCCGTCCCACTTCCACAGCCACAGCCGGCCGCCCTCCACGGCTCCCAGGTGCACCAGCCCGTTCCACCGGACGGCGGCGACCGCCTCGGGGGAACCTCCCCAGTACAGCTCTTCGAAGGGCTGTCTCTCCTCGCCGCGCCAGAGCCGCAGCGCCCGCCCGTCGTGCGTCGCGATCACCCGGTCGGCGCCGCCGCCGGCCACCGCCAGCCCCCGCTGCCGGCCGGCGGCGGTCCAGCCCGCCGGTCCGGTGTCGCGACCCCGGACCTCCTGGCCTCCTGCGGTCCAGGATCTGATCACTCCGGCGCCCGCAGCGTGGATGACGCCCTCGCCCCGCCCCGGGCCGTGCCCCGTGCCCTGTCCCTCGCCGCTCCCCTCCCAGTGCACCGCCAGCGCGCCGCCCATCGGCGCCGGCCAGCTCCGTTGCAGCGGGAGCCGGTCCGCGCTGCTCCACACGTCGTCCCAGAAGACCTCGGGGGGCTGGGGAATGCCCCGGAGGACCTCGGCGGGGAACACCGCGAGAGCGGTCGCACGCAGCACGGCCCACCGCGCGGCGGATGCCGGATGGGTGCGGAAGTGGTCGGCGACCTGCACGTAGAGAGCCGGTCGGGGCGCGACCGCAAGGCGGGTGGCGACCAGTGGTTCGAGGACGTCCGGGGAGGCGTGCACGGCGAAGTGGTAGTCGCTCGTCAGCTCGTCCAGGGTGGCGTCGCCGGCGAGTGCGGCGTGCGCGGCCACGTAGTGCGCCACGTAGGGTTCGGCACTCGCCCAGTCCTCGCTGCGCGGCGGCCGCAGGGCCAGGACGACGCTCCGGTGGAGCCGTCGCTGGTGGGCCTCGTCGCCGAGCAGGTGGGCGCCGAAGCTCGGATGGTGCAGCCGGTGGACCTCCGTGCCGAACTCGCCGTCCCGGGCGATGACCACTCCCGTGGCCACGTCGATGACGTGTCTGAGGTCGTGCTCGGTGTACGCCCTGTTGCCGGGCGGGCGCACGGCGTCGGCCATGGCCAGCCAGACGCGGGGCTGGGGCAGCCCGTTGCCCTGGGCCAGCGCCAGGGGGCGCAGCAGGTCGCGGACACGCGCGGGTTCGGCCGGGTCCAGCCGGTCGAGTTCGTCGCCGAGCAGTGAATCCAGGACGGCGGTTCCGTGCCGCAGTTCGGCGTCGATCCGGTCGGGCTCCGGCAGCTCGCTCAGGCCGGCCAGCCTGCGTGCCCAGAGCGTGGCGACGAGGAAGAGGCCGTTGCTGCGGGAGGCTATGTGGCGGGCGGCGGTACGCCGTGCCTCCTCGGCCCCGGCGGGCCGGTAGGGGGAGTCGTCCTGGCCCAGCAGCCGCTCGACGTGCCGTGCGATGTCGCCCTCGGTCTCGGGAAGCCGGTCCAGTTCGACCGGGTCCTCGCAGTGGAGGGCCTCCAGCAGGGTCTCGGCGGGGAGTTCGCCGGGCAGGTTCCTGCGCGCGTTGGGGCGGGTGGTTACCACCACCTTCACCAGGGGTGTTCCGGCGAGGGGGTTGAGCAGCCCGCGCGCGATGTCGAAGGCGTGCCCGGCGGCCGCCTCGTCCAGTCCGTCGAACAGCAGGGTCAGGCTGCCCTTCCGCTGTGCGAGGGCGGCGATCCGTTCGACGAGGAGGTGCGGCGCCGCCTGTCCGGGGTCGGCGGGCCGGCCGAGGCCGAGGGCGCCCAGCCGGCGGCCGAGTTCCTCGCAGAGGGCCGCGAGGGTCTT
Source organism: Streptomyces sp. NPDC040718 (assembly GCF_055593565.1). NCBI lineage: Bacteria > Bacillati > Actinomycetota > Actinomycetes > Kitasatosporales > Streptomycetaceae > Streptomyces > Streptomyces sp. NPDC040718. The sequence goes on from NZ_JBVIXO010000005.1 coordinate 145,418, forward strand.
GCCCCGGCAGTGCAGTGCGGCGTGTACGGAATAGAGCTCGGGCTGGATCCGCGGCCGCCGGTCGGCGGGCAGCGAGGCCGGGAAGCCGCGCGTCGTCAGGTGGGCCAGATAGGTCAGCAGTGTGGACTTGCCGGCGCCGGAGGCACCGGAGAGGGCGAACAGGCCCGTGCTCCTGGTCGCCATCCAGGTGACCAGCTCTCCGAGGATCCGGTCGCGGGAGGCGAAGTCGCGCAGGTTCCGGCTCTCCCCGGAGCCGGAGAAGACCGGCATGACGTCGTCCCTGAGCTCCTCGCCGATCCACGACTCGTCGTCCGACGGGCGCAGGGCGGGCTTCACGCGCTCGGAGCAGTAGGGGTTGAGCAGGAAGTCGGGCCGCAGGGTCCGTACCTCGGACCATTCGGGTGCCTGGTCCTCCAGCAGGGCCCGGACGGCCAGCATGAGGTGCGTGAACGCGACGACGGGGTTCTCACGGTGGAAGAGCGGCACCGCGCGCGTCTGCGCGTCGGCCGTGTCCAGCACCTGGCGCAGCCGGGCGACCCACCGCCCCTCGACCGCCTCCTCGTCGGCCTCGGCGGTGGCGATCACCGCGAACCCGGCGTCGCTCCGCCTCCCCTCCCCCGCCCGCCCCCGGGCGGCCTTGACCTGTTCGTTCACGTCGTCCAGCGCCGTTCCGGAGAAGCAGGCGTCCAGGACGAGGAGGGTGTCCGTGGTGTCCTCGGCCAGCCAGGAGACGAGTTCGGCGGCGGATACGGCCCGCGCGGGGTCGAACTGCCCGGCGGCATAGGAGTCCTGGCAGGCCAGGTAGAACGTGCCGCCGATCCGTTCACCGTGCCCGGTCCAGTAGAGGATCTTCCGGCCGGCCGGCTGCTCGCGCAGTCGCGCCACCAGTTCCCGGACGCGCTCGCGCACCAGGGGCGGGCCCGTGGTGTCCGCCTCCCCCGTGGCGGCCGCCCGGAGGGGCGGCGCGTCGAAGCCGAGCCGCTTCGCCTGCTCGGTGAAGTGGCCGGCACTGCGGCGCAGGTAGGAGCGGTCGCGCCGGCGGAGGACGTCACCCCGGTACTGGTCCACCACCACCGTGGCCACGACGCCGTCGTGCGGGACATCGACCATCCGGAACCGCCCTCCCCCGAGAAGCCCAGCCGGAACGCCTTCGTGCGCCGTGCGGCGCATGGCACGATTCTCACTCAACTCGACATCACACCAAGGGGTTTCGGTGACGCAGCGAGAGGGATTCATCGTTGGGCATCTCCTCACGGACTGTTACGTCTTCGAGGGGGACGGCACCCGCCCGATCCTCGAAGAGAACGTGAAGGTCATCCACGAGCCGGGGCTCCGCCGGGTGTCGCTGCCCCTGGAGGTGCAGCGGTGGCGGCAGGCGATCCAGGCGGAGGAGGAGCGCAAGCAGGCGGCGGGCGAGCCCCACCGGTGGAACAACCCCCGCTTCGCCGTGGAGAGCATCGTGCTCTCCCGTACCAACGAGGACGAGCTGCCGATCGTGCAGCTGAGCCTGTGCGACGCCGACTACTTCGACTTCCTGGCCACGTCGGTCAACCTCGACACTCCGCTGCGCGAAGGCGAGCCGGCCACCTTGCGCACGCAGTACCTGGAGGACACGGACCCGGTGACGGCTCCGGCCTTCCTCTCCTGCAGCTTCGGCATCAACGTGGCGGTGCGGACCGGGCCCGACCGGCAGATGGTCTTCGCCCGCCGCAGCGCCACCGTGGCGGGCCACAACACCGAGCGCTGGAACTCCTCGGCGAACGAGGGCCTCGCCGCCATCCACGACGTTCCCGCGGACGGCTCCCCGATCAGCCTCCACGCCGTGGCGCGCCGCGCGCTGCGGGAGGAGCTCGCCGTCCAGGACGACGACGAGGTCGAACTGGAGCTGCTCGCCTTCGCCCTGGACCTGCGCAACCACCAGTGGGCGGCCTTCTACCGCGCCGTGCTCCCCGGACTGACGGCGGACGACCTCACCAGGCGCCGCAGCAGGGGCGTGGAGGACAAGTGGGAACACGACCAGTTCCGGTTCGTGCCCGCCGACCCGGACAGCGTCCTCGACTTCCTCCTGGAGGAGGGCCGGGTGTGGACCCCCTGCGCTCCGGCACTCTTCTACATGGCCCTGGTACGCGAAGCCGTCACCGCCCGCGCCGGCAGCCCTTCGGGCCGCCTGGACGTGGAGGCGGCCGAACGCAGGGCGATGGCCCGGCGCGCCTAGCGGGAGGACGGGGAAACGCCGCCCTCAATCAGGCCCACAACGACACCCGGGAGGGCTGTCGCGTGGAGGAGACCACCCCGCTCCGCGCACACTTCCCCGCCCGTCGGCTGTCAGGAGCGCGGTCGGGCGATGTGCATCCAGGTGTGGAGCCAGCCCTGGGCCTCCTTGCCCGCCGGGTCCTCTCCGCGCGCGAGGACTTCGGCGACCACCCGGGCCTGTTCCGCTTCGTCGGTGAAGCGGCGGTGCCGGTACGTGACCTCGGAACGCCGGTCGGTCAGGCCGTACGCCTCCAGCGCGGCTGCCACGGCCCCGTAGTCGTGGTGGCGCACCACCGCCGAGGCCACCGTGATCCGGCCGCCGGAAGCAGCGACCAGCGGGCCGTAGGTGCGGGGCGTCAGGAAGCTGCTGCCGCCGGTCACGGTGAGCAGCGACGCCTCGGCGGCGGCCCGCAGCAAACCCTTGCTCGGCTCGACGCCCTCGGTTTCGAGGTTCTCGGCGTAACCCTCGGCGAGCAGTCCGACCGCCAGGGCGTAGTCGACGGCAGGCCGTGAGGCGTCGGCGCCGACGACACGCACGGCCCCGGGCAGCCGGCGCTCCGCGTAGAACGCGCGGTCGCGGTCGATGAGTTCGTAGGTCCCTAGCCGGGCGAGAGCGGGTGAGGTGTAGCGCTCGTACAGGTCCTCCAGGGTGACCGCGCACGTCAGCAGCGCCGCGTTCACGCCGTAGGAGCAGCACAGGTCGAGCACCGTGAGCGGACCCGGGCCAAGCCGCGCCAGCAGGCCCTTGAACAGGCGCTGGGCGTGGTGCGGGCTCTGGTAGTCGTACGGGCGGAGCGCGGTGAAGTATCCGCGCGGGTCGGGTAGGGAGTAGACCTCGTCGAAGCCGGTCATCAGGGCGGGCGCCATCGGGGAACCTCCAGCTGGTGGGCGCCGGCCATTGTGAACCCCCGCCCGTGGCCCTGCACAGGCCGCGGGTACCGTTTCCGGCCAGGCCGAGTCTCGAGGGGGCCTGTTGAAGTGGACATGGGCGGCATCTCTGCCGTTCACGTTGCCGCCGCAGGGCCGCCTCCTGTCGGCTCGGCGGCCGCGGCCGGCAGGTCTTGCACCTGCCGGTCGTAATCGTCCAGCAACTGGCGGAGACGGTCCAGCGACTCGGCCGGCACGTCGGCCGGAGCGGACTCCACGACGTAGCGGGCCGCCGTGACCAGTGCCGACAGTTCGTACACGTGGAACGTGCCTCGAAGCACCGCCGGGCGCAGCCTCTCCAGCAGCATCGGTCAGCCCTTGGAACGTACGTACTCGACGACCTGGCCCAGCTCGGAGGCGAACTGGTCGTAGTCCTCCTGCATGCCGTTGATGTAGGCGCTCCAGCCCAGACTCGCCTTCGCGTAGTGCACGGCTTCCTGGATCTCCTCGTCCGTGGCACCGAAGAGCTTGGCCGCCTCGGCGTGGAACAGGCTGCAGTACCGGCACTTGGTCTCGGCATGCAGCCCGACGCCGATCAGCTCCTTGTACTTGTTCGGAATCAGCGTCTCGCCGAGTTCGATCCGCTTGAAGATCTCCCACTCCGGGCCCAGCAGCTCGGTCGGAATGCTCTGGAAGAAGTGCGGCACCAGGCCCAGGGTTTCCTTGATGTCCGCTTCGACTTCGGCGCGACTGACCGTGGTCGTCATGACGACAGCCTCCTCCGAAGGCTCCGCGTGCCCGACCAAGCTCGCCCGCGCTGGTCGCGAGCGTGTCGGCACCGGTCATCGACGGGCTCGGACCGCCGTTGCGCCGCACCCCACCGCCCCGGCGGAGAGAGCCCTCTGGCACCGGCGGGCCCTCACCTCAAGCCTACGCACCTCCGCCGTCTCCGGCGATGGGCGGAGAGGCCGCCCCACCGGGACGCCCGGCACGGATGGTGATCGTCCGGCTACAGGTGTTTCACGGCCGGGACCCCCGGACGCGCGGCCGCCGGACGAATCCGGCCCCGTCCGTCCGCACAGTCGGCCGAGACCGCGGGCACCTCTCCGGGGCGCGCCGGCCGGGGTTCGCGGATAGCGTGGAAGAACAGCAACCTGCAGGTGAGGCCATGACGAACAAGACCTACGACGCCATCGTCGTCGGGGGCCGCTGCGCGGGTGCACCAACCGCGATGCTGCTGGCCCGCCGGGGCCACCGGGTGCTCCTGGTGGACCGCGCCCGCTTCCCCAGCGACACCGTCTCCACGCACCTGATCCACCCGCCGGGCCTGGCGGCCCTGGACCGCTGGGGCCTGCTGGGCCGAGTGACCGCCGGCGGTCTGCCCGAGATCACCACCTACTCGTTCGACCTCGGACCGCTCACCCTGGCGGGTTCCCCGGCCGGGTGCGGGTTCTCCGGATCGTACGCACCGCGCCGCACCGTTCTGGACAAGATCCTCGTGGATGCGGCCTCGGAAGCGGGCGTCGAGGTGCGTGAGGGATTCTCCGTCGAGGAGTTGGTGACCGACGGCGAGGGTGCGAACGGCACCGTGACCGGGATCAGGGGCCGCGGGCACGAAGGCCCCCAGGTGACGGAGCACGCCCAGGTGGTGATCGGCGCGGACGGCGCCCACTCGTTCGTCGCGCGGACCGTCGGAGCCGCCTCGTACGCTGAGAAGCCGAAACTGCAGGCCAGCTATTACACCTACTGGTCAGGGCTCGGGTTCGAGCACTTCGAGGCCTTCCTTCGGCCCGACCGGGGGTTCGCGGGCTGGCCGACCAACGACGGCCTGACCCTGCTCATCTGCGGCTGGCCGATGCGCGAAGCCGAGGCGCACCGGGCCGACGCCGAGGCGGAGTACCTGGCCACCATCGCTCTGGCTCCCTCCCTCGCCGAACGGACCGCCTCGGCCAGCCGCGTGGAGCGGCTCGTCGGGGCCGCCGTCCCGAACTACTTCCGCACGCCGTACGGACCGGGCTGGGCCCTGGTCGGGGACGCCGGCTACCTCAAGGACTTCATCACCGCGCAGGGCATCCAGGACGCCTTCCAGGACGCGGAGCTGTGCGCCCGGGCCGTCGACGAGGGCCTCACCGGACGACGCCTCTTCGCGGAGGCCATGCGGGACTACCAAGAGGCCCGCGACGCGCGGGTACAGGAGATGTACGAGTTCACCGCCGACTTCGCCCAGCTGGCCCCGCCGACCCCGCAGATGCAGCAGGTGTTCGGCGCCATCGCGCAGCGGCAAGAGGCGATGGACGGGTTCGCCCGGGTGATCGCCGGGGTGACCGCTCCTTCGGCGTTCTTCTCCGACCCGGCCTTGGCCCCCGCGGCCGGCTAGGAAGTTCCGTGGCATCCCCCGATGGTCCGGAACGGACCGACGGCAGGGTTCGTGCGACAGCCTCCTGGGAATCAGGTGCCAGAGTTGTCGACGAACCCCACGATATCGAGGTATTCGATTCTGGGCGGGCCGCCATAAATCCCCGTCACCTTGTCGACGAGCTCCTCCGTGAAGAAGGCACGGGCCTTCTCCTCGTCATCCCACACGTAGAAGTTCCTTGCCTGAGCGCCGTCTTCGTCGAGCATGAAGCTCTTGAAGCGAAGGCCGGCCATGCCTTCGAACGGCCCTCGGAGTTCGCCCGCAATCTTTGCGAGAGTTGAACGGTCGAACTTGTCGGTCTGCGTGAAAGTCACGAGCACGCCGATCATCGGACCTCCTACCGATTTGGGTGTGCAACGGTCGATCGAGTGGTGCTAGCGGCGGATCCTAGTACACGCGGCCGGAAATTCTGGTCGTTGGGCCGCGAGTCGGAGGTGCGGCGCACAGTCGGCCCTACGGGCCAGGAGCGCGTCGAGATTCACGCGCGTGAACGTCCAGCCGATGCGACACAAGCCACGAGAAGCGGCCCCGCCGACAAAACGAGGAGCCGCCTGGAACACGGCACCGAGCGACGCCGACCACCCGCACGAGGGGCGATCCTGACGATCCGTTCACCGGGCTCGTCCCCTGCCGTCCCGACGGCAGGCCAATCGGGCCCCACCACGTCCTGGACCGGCTGCATCAACCGTCCGAAGAGGCCGGCGTCCCGCGGATCACCGTGCACGGCCCGCGGCACCCGGCGGCCACCATCGGACGACGCAGGCAAGCCGGCGCCCCGCACCGCCCGGCGGGCACGTCAGCGGCGGCGCCATTCCTCGGCCAGGAGACGGTAGGAGCGGACCCTGTCGGCGTGGTCGTGCGTGATCGTGGTGATCAGCAGCTCGTCGGCGCGAGTGGCCTCCTGGAGCCGTTCGAGGTGATCGGCGACGGTCCGCGGCGAGCCGACGAACTGTGTCTCCACCCGGTCGGCCACCAGCCTCCGGTCTGCGTCCGTCCAGGAGCCTGTCAGCGCCCGTGCCTCTCCCGGGGACGGGAAGGGGATGGCGCCTTCGGCCGTGCGGATGCCGCGTACCCAGGGCGCGTATCCGGCGGCCAGTTCGCGGGCCGTGGCGTCGTCCTCCGCCACGACCACGTCGGCGGACACGGTGACGTACGGGCGGTCCAGTTCGGCGGAGGGTTTGAACGCGGCCCGGTAGCCCTCGGCCGCCTCCAGCACGCTCGCCGGGCTGACGTGGTAGTTCGCGGCGAACCGCAGGCCGTTGCGGCCGGCCGTCTCGGCACTCTGGCCGCCGCTGCTGCCCAGGATCCACACCTGTACGTCGGCCCCCTCGCCGGGGACGGCGTGCGCCTCGATGCCCTCGCCGGACCGGTACTCGCCGCGCAGCAGCGCGAGGACGTCGTCGACCTGCTCGCCGTAGTCCTGCGGCTGGGCACCGGGCAGGTTCAGCAGCTTCTGCTGGAGCACGAACCGGGGATGGCCCGCCAGGTGCGCGAAGGAGAAGCGCTCCGGGATGCGCAGCCCGTTCGGGGTGTGTCCGACGAAGGGCTCCGCCTCCCCGGCCCGCTGCGGAGGCCGGCCCGCCGAGCGGCCCAGGCCCAGGTCGAGGCGGCCCGGGTGCAGGGCGTCGATCAGGCCGAACTCCTCGACCGTGGACAGCGCCGTGCGGTGGCCGAGCTGTACGGCCCCGGAGCCGATCCGGATCGTGGAGGTGGCGGAGGCGGTCAGGGCCAGCACCACCGCCGGGGAGGTCCCGGCGACACCGGGATTGAGGTGGTGCTCGGCGAACCAGTAGCGTGCGTAGCCGAGCCGTTCCGTCTGCCGGGCCAGATCGATGCTGTTGTGCAGGGCGTCGGCGGCGGTGGAGCCGGAGGGGATCGGGATGAGGTCGAGGACCCCGAGCGGGATGCCGGACATGGCCAGGTCTCCTTACAGATCGGCGAAGGGGGGATCGGGGATCTCGCGGCGCAGCACCGGCGCGATCTCGGACTGGAACAGCTCCAGCGAGGCGCGGTGGGCGGCCGGCGGGAGACCGCCCGGCTCGGCCTGCAGGTGCAGGACGGTGTGGCCGAACTGCTCGTGGTAGCGGTGCACCTTCTCGACGATCTGTTGGGGGCTGCCGATCAGCGCGGAGCTGCGCTCCACGAAGTCGTCCAGGTGCGGGAACACCGGTTCCACGCCGGCGTGTTCGTGGAAGGCGAGGTACTGCTCGAAGGCCGGCCGGTACGCCGCCACCGCCTGCTGCGAGGTGCGGGCCGCGTGGAAGCCGGCCGTACCCGCGCCCACCACGGCGAGCGCCGGGTCGTGCCCGTAGTGCTCCCAGCGCTCCCGGTAGTGGCGGATCAGCTCGGCGTACGGGCCGATCGGATGGGTGACGTTCGCGGAGAACAGCGGATCGCCGTAGCGGGCGGCGAGGTCCACGGACTCCCGGCTGGTCGCGCTGCCGTGCCACACCCGCGGGGGCGGCCCACCGGGGCGGGGCAGCACCTCGGCGTCCTTCAGCGCCGGCCGGAACCGGGGCTCCGCCGTCACCCGGTCCTCGCGCCAGAGCCGCCGCAGCAGCTCGTAACCCTCGCTGTTGCGCTCCCACTGGTCCTCGGGCGTGACGTGGAACAGCTCCCGCTGGGCCGTGCCGTTGCCCTTGCCGATCATCAGCTCCAGCCGGCCGCCGGACAGGTGGTCCAGCGTCGCGTAGTCCTCGTACGCCCGGACGGGGTCGAGCAGGCTCAGCGTGATGGCCAGGAACTTCACGAGGCCGTGGCCTGCCGCTCGCCGGCCGGCCGGACCGCCGGCACGTCGAGTCCGAGGTGGTCGCGCAGGGTGGTGCCGGTGTACTCGCTGCGGAAGACGCCGCGTTCCTGAAGGAGGGGGACGACGGTGTCGGCGAAGCCCTCCAGTCCGTCCGGGGTGATGTGCGGGACCAGGATGAAGCCGTCGGCGGCGTCCGCCTGCACCAGGCTGTTGATGGACTCGGCGACGGTCGCGGGAGAGCCGACGAAAGTCTGCTTGGCGGTGGTGGCGATCACCAGCTCGCGGATGGAGAGGTTCTTGGCCTCGGCGAGCTCGCGCCACTGACGCGCGGTGGCCAGCGGGTCGCGGAACTGCCGTACGCTCGCGCGGCCGAGGGCGATGGTGTTCTCGCCGGGGTCCGGGTCGACGTCCGGGAGCGGTCCGTCGGGGTCGTAGCCGGACAGGTCGCGGTTCCAGACGTGTTCCAGGTACTTGATCGCGGTGGCTCCGCTGACCTGGGAGCGCCGTACCTCGTGGGCGAGTTCGCGGGCCTGGGCGTCGGTGTCGGCCAGGGCGAAGGTGGCGGCCGGCAGGATCAGCAGCTCCTCCGGGCGGCGGCCGTACCGGGGCAGGCGTCCCTTGACGTCGGCGTAGAACTCCCGGCCTTCCTCCAGGGTTGCGTACCGGCCGAAGATGGCGTCGGCGGATGCGGCGGCGAACTCGCGGCCTTCGCCGGAGTCGCCGGCCTGGAAGACCACGGGACGGCCCTGGGGGCTGCGCGGCACGTTGAAGCGGCCCTCGATGTCGAAGTGGCGGCCCTGGTGGGCGAAGGCCCCGGCGCGTGCGTCGCGCAGGAAGGTGCCGGAGACGGGGTCGGCGGTGACCTCGGTGCCGTCCCAGGAGTCGAACAGCTCGGTCGCGGTGGCCAGGAACTCCCGGGCCCGGGTGTAGCGGTCCTCCCGGGGCAGGAATCCGCCGCGGCGGAAGTTCTCCCCGGTGAAGGCGTCCCAGGAGGTGACCACGTTCCAGGCGGCCCGGCCCTCGGAGAGGTGGTCCAGGGAGGCGAACTGGCGGGCCACTTCGTAGGGCTCGTTGAAGGTGGAGTTGATGGTTCCGGTCAGGCCGAGGTGCTCGGTGACGGCAGCCAGCGCGGCGAGCACGGTGAAGGTGTCCGGCCTCCCGACCACGTCCAAGTCGTATATCTTCCCGCCTTGTTCGCGCAGGCGAAGCCCTTCGGCGAGGAAGATGAAGTCGAACTTGGCGCGTTCGGCGGTCTGCGCGAAGCGGACGAAAGAGTCGAACTCGATGTGGCTGCCGGCCGCGGGGTCACTCCACACCGTGGTGTTGTTGACCCCGGGGAAGTGGGCCGCGAGATGGATCTGCTTGAGCGGCTTGGTGCTCATGGTGTCCTTCCGGTTCCGGATCCGAGGTCAGACCGTGAGGGCTGCGGCGGCGTAGCGGTTGGCGGGGCGTTCCAGACCCAGCAGCCCGCGCAGCGAGGACGCCTCGTACGTACTGCGGAACACGCCGCGCCGCTGGAGCTCGGGCACCAGCCGGCGGGTGATGGCGGGCAGGTCGTGGGCGATGACGCCGGGACGCAGCCGGAAACCGGTCAGGCCCGCCTCCCGCCACTCCTGAAGCAGGTCCGCGAGCTCGGCGGGGGTCCCGCTGAACGTGGCGGCGCCGGTGGGGGCCGGGGCGCCTGCGACCCGGTCGAGCCGGTCGCGGCGGGCGGCGGCCGCCGGGCCGTCCCCGTCCAGGAACACGGTGAGGTCGGCGAAGACGTGCCGAAGGCCGGGTGGCGGGGGCAGCACGGCGGCCGCGGCCCGTGCCTCGTCCAGGTCGCGCGGGGTGATGTACACGAGGTCGACCAGGGCGGCGCGGGGGGCCACCGTGCCGGCCGAGGCCGTGACAAGGGGCTGTCCCTGCGGCGGACGCGGGGTGATCGACGGCCCCCGGACGCTGAAGTGCGGTCCCTCGAAGTCGATGTAGTGCAGCTTGTCGCGGTCGACGAACCGGCCGGTGGCCACGTCCCGGATCTCCGCGTCGTCCTCCCAGCTGTCCCACAGCCGGCGCACCACCTCCACGTGGTCGGCGGCCTCCTCGGCCAGCTCGCCCACCGGCACCGGGAACTCGCGGCGCCCGAAGTGCCGTGCCTCGTACGGCAGTCCGGAGGTCTGTACGTGCAGGCCCGCCCGGCCCCGGCTGACGTGGTCGAGCGTGGCGATCGCCTTCGAGATGTGGAAGGGCTCGGTGTGCGTGGCCGTCACGCTCGGTACCAGACCGATGTGCCGGGTCAGCGGCGCGATCCGGGCGGCGGTCAGCACCGCGTCCAGACGCCCGCGCACCCGGTCCGTGCGCGCGTCGGGTTCCGCCGCCGCGGACGACTGGAGGGCCAGACCATCCTCGAAGGTGACGAAGTCCAGCAGCCCGGCCTCCGCCTCGGCGACGACGTCGGCCCAGTACCGGGCCGTCAACAGTTCAGCGGGCCGGGCGCCCGGCTCCCGCCAGGCAGCCGGGTGCCAGCCGGCGCCGTCGAGCGCGACGGCGAGGTGCAGTTCGGACACGTCGAACAACGCCTTTCTGATCGACCGTGGTGAAGGAAGGAAAAGAAGGGGGCTGGGGAAACGGGTCCGGGAAATCCTTCGGACCGGTTCGAAAAACGCTACGTCGTACGCAACAGCGGCACAATGACCGCAGCATTAAGGGAATTTGGCAGCCTTGTTGCCCGGTGTCCGGACCGCGAGGAACAGCGGCCGCCTGCGCGGCGTGAAGCCGATCGACTCGTACAGCCGGATCGCCGCGGTGTTGGACGCCCCGGTGTGCAGGAACGGCACCTCCCCGCGTTCCCGTATGCCCGCGGCCACCGCGCGCACCAGCCGGGTCGCCAGCCCCCGGCCCCGGTGGCCGGGGCGGGTGCACACCGCGCTGATCTCCGTCCAGCCGGGTGGCCGAAGCCGCTCCCCCGCCATCGCGATCAGTCGGCCCTCGTGGCGGATCCCGAGGTACCTGCCCAGTTCCACGGTCCGGGGCAGGAACGGGCCCGGCTGGGTGAGGGCGACGAGGTCGAGCATCTCCGGTACGTCGGCCGGACCGAGCCGCACCGCTTCGGGCGCCGGTTCGGCGCTCAGTCCGGTGTCGACGAGTTGTACGCCCGGGACCGAGCCCACGGTCTCCCAGCCGTCGGGCGGGTCCAGCAGGCCGGTGAGCCCGACGACCTGCCCGGGACCGGTCAGGGCCTGCAGATCATGCCAGGAGCGGGGGTCGCCGGGGTCGGCGAGGGCGGCGAAGGGGGAGACGTCGTCGCGGTAGCGGGCGGCGCGGCCGCCGCCGTCCGGAGCCGGCACGGCGAACGGGGCGTGCGGACCGCAGAGCGAGGCCCAGGCGGGGTTGTCCAGGATGTGGGGTGGCATCGGAGGCTCAGGAGTTGGTCAGGGGCAGGCCGGGCGGATTGACCTCGGAGGTCTTCACGGCCTCCTCGGACAGGTTCCAGGCCGCCAGCAGCTTCGCGTACTGCCCGTTCTGGATCAGGTGGTTGATCGTCGCCGCGACGGGCTCGGCCAGCTTGCCGTCCTTCTTGGCGGTCGCCGCGATCAGCCCCTGGAGGGTCTCCCCCGCGCCGGAGAACCGGCCCGCGTTACGGGTCGGCGTGCCGCTGTTGGCGGTCTGGGTGATGTGGTACGCGCTGGACGGGTTCGGCACGAAGGTGATGTCGATCTTCCTCCCGCTGAGCGCCAGGTAGGTGCTGTTGCTGTCCGGGAAGTACTTGACGTCGATGTCCTTGCCCTCGGACCGCAGTCTCGCCTGCCACTCCAGGAGGATCTTCTCCTGGTTGGTCCCCCGGGCCACCGCGACCGACTTCCCCGCGAGGTTGCGGTAGTCGCCGCCGAACTGCCAGGGGTTGTCCTTCAGCACCTCGAAGGCCAGGTTGTCCTGCCGGTACGAGGCGAACTCGTACTTCTTCTTCCGCTCCTCGGTGACGGTGACGTTGGAGAAGGCCACGTCGACCTTGCCACTGTCGATGCCGACGAACAGGTTCTCCCAGGTGGAGTTCTTCACCACCGGCTTCAGCCCGAGCGTTGCGGCCACCAGCCTTCCGAGGTCCGGCTCCGCGCCGGTCAGGGTCTTCTGGTCGGTGCCGACGTACGCCAGCGGCGGGAACCCTGCGGGCAGCGCGCCCACCCCGATGACCAGTTCCCCCCGTTCACGGACGGCCTCGGGCAGTTTCGCCCGGAGGGACTCCTCCACCGGGACGGTGAGGTCGGTCTGCTGCGCGGCGCCGTTGGACAGGGCGCCGACGGTGACCGTGGCGGTGCCCGCCGGGGCACCGGTCCCGCCGGCTCCGGTGGCTGCGCTCTTGCCGCCGCAGGCGGTGAGCCCGGCGACGAGGGTCGCGGCGGCGGCCGCGGCGGCGAGGGCTCTGCGGAATGGCTTCAGGTGGTGCATGGGGTGACGTTCCTTCGACTCGCGGGGTAAGAGGTACGGGGCGGGGTAAGCGGTCAGAGCACTTTGCTCAGGTACTCCCGGGTCCGGGGGTGGACCGGGTTGTCCAGGACCTGCTCGGGCGGGCCCTGCTCGACGATCCGGCCGTCGTCCAGGAAGACGATCTCGTCGGCGACTTCGCGGGCGAAGCCGATCTCGTGCGTGACGATCAGGAGGGTGGTCCCGCCGCCGGCCAGGTCCTTGATGACGGCCAGCACCTCGCCGACCAGTTCCGGGTCGAGCGCGGAGGTCGGCTCGTCGAAGAGGATGACGCCGGGCCGCAGCGCGAGCGCGCGGGCGATGGCCACCCGCTGCTGCTGCCCGCCAGAGAGCTGCCGCGGGTAGGCGTCGGCCCGGCTGCCGAGACCGACCCGTTCCAGCAGCTCACGGGCGAGCGCACGGGCCTCCGGCCTGGGCAGCCGTCCGGTCGCCACCGGCGCGGCGGCCACGTTGTCGAGCACGGTGAGGTGGGGGAAGAGGTTGAAGTTCTGGAAGACGAAGCCGATCCGCCCGCGCTGGGCGAGGATCGCGCGTTCGCTCAGCTCCTTGAGCCGTGTCCCGTGCCTCCGTACGCCGACCAGCTCGCCGCCCACGCTGACCTGACCGGCCTCGGGCTTCTCCAGGTGGTTGACGACCCGCAGCAGGGTCGACTTGCCGGAGCCGGAGCGACCGATCACCGCGGTGACCGTGCCCGGCGGGACGTTCAGGCTCACCCCGTCCAGGACCCGCCGGTCGCCGTACCACTTGTGCACGTCGTGCACCTCTATGGCGGCGGGTGGACCCGTCGTGGCGGTGGTGGTCATCGTGCGGTCTCCTTCCGGAAGCGTGCCCGCAGCTCGCGCAGGCCCGCCCGGGCCCGCTGCAGGGGGGTGGGCGGCATGGTCCGCAGTGCCCCGCGCGCGTAGTACCGCTCGACGTGGAACTGCACGACGGACACGACGCTGGTCAGGACCACGTACCAGGCGGTGGCGACCAACAGCAGCGGCACCACGTCCCCGGGGTAGGTGGCGCCCAGGCTCTGCACCGAGCCGAACAGGTCCAGCAGCGAGACGTAGAACACCAGCGAGGTGGCCTTGACGAGCCCGATCAGCTGGTTGACGTAGCTGGGCACGATGGAGCGCAGGGCCTGCGGGAACACGATCCGGGCGAACTGGTAGCGCTTGGGCAGTCCGAGCGCGGCGGCGGCCTCGTGCTGGCCCTGGTCCACGGAGAGCAGCCCGGCCCGGACCACCTCCGCGGCGTACGCCGCTTCGACCAGGCTCAGTCCCACGACCGCCACGGCCATGTCGGTGGCCAGCTTCGACTCGTCGAAGGTGACGAGGGCCGGACCGAACGGCACCCCGAGGCTCAGCGTGGGGTACAGGGCGCTGAGGTTGTAGAGGAAGAGCAGGACGACGATCAGCGGCACGGAGCGCAGCAGCCAGATGTACGTCCAGCTCACCGTCCGCAGTACCGGGCTGGCCGACAGCCTGCCGAGGGCCAGCAGGATGCCGCCCAGCAGCCCCAGGACCGCGCTGTACGCGGCCGCCTGGAGTGTGACGAGCAGACCGTCCAGGATCACCGGCCGGGTGAGCCAGTACGCGAACCGGTCCCACTGGTAGAAGGGGTTGGTCAGCAGCCCGTGCGCGGCCTGGGAGGCCAGCACCAGCACGACGAGGGTGGCGACCCACCGCCCGGGCCGCCGCAGCGGCAGCACCCGCTCTGCCGGAGCGGGCGGACCGGACCGTCCGGAAGGGCCGGACGGCGCGGTCAGGAGAATCGATTCGGTCAAGGACACTCCCGCAGGCTCGGTCATATTCGGAATTCCGGGAACGGGTATCCGGCCGGCTGTACCGGCGAATTCACGGGCGGGACACACAACGCCTCCGACGGAAACAATGCACAGCGGTTCATTCGAATGCGGCGGCCCTTCGCTTCGCCGACGCTGAGGGTGGGGGAAACGCTCATGGCGGAACCGGTCCTTGGCTGAGTCGGAACGGGCACGGCCACCGGGTCCCATGGGGCCCAGGCCGTGCGGGGATGTTAGGCACCTCCGGGCCGCCCGGACGGGAGGCCCGGACGACTGCCATGAGGTCGCCATGCAGCGGCAACAACCGGGGCTCGCCCGGACGTCTCAACAGGGCGTTCATCGTCGATGCCGTGGGACACCGGCGGGGCACGGGGACGGTGGCGGACGTCCGGCTCGACGACGGGTGCGCCAGGGCGGGCGAAGGAAACGGCTCCGCGGCGCAGGGCGCCGACACATGTTCTTCATGCCCTGTGCATGGAACAGGTTTGGTTCGCCGACCCATGATCGGCTGAACACCCGCAGCCGCCATCGAGGAGCAGTCACCCATGCCCAGCCGCCGTACCTTCCTGGCCGGTTCGTCCGCCGTGCTCGGCCTGACCGCCGCCACCACCACCGTCGCCGGGTCGGAGCAGGCAGCGGCCTCGGTGGCGGTCCCGGAGACGGGGGACGGCCCGGTCGGCAGGCCGCCGAACTTCGTCGTCGTCCTTGCCGACGACCTCGGCTACGGCGAACTCGGTGCCTACGGCCAGAAGCTGATCACCACACCCCGCCTGGACCGGCTCGCCGCCGAGGGACTGCGCTTCACCGACGCATACTCCACCGCCGCCGTGTGCGCACCCTCCCGCTGCTCCCTGCTGACCGGACTGCACACCGGCCACTCCACCGTGCGTGCCAACCCCTCGTCAGGCGGCCAGGGTTCACTCACCGCCGCCGACACCACCTTCGCCCAGGTGCTCCGGGCCCGCGGCTACCGGACGGCCCTGGTCGGCAAGTGGGGCTTCGGACCGGAGACGGCCGGCCAGGAAAGCCATCCGGCCGCCCGCGGCTTCGAGGAGTTCTACGGCTACATCACCCACGGCCACGCCCACGAGTACTACCCCGAGTACCTGTGGCACAACGATGCCAAGGAACCCATCGCCGCCAACATCGGCGGCGTCAAGGCCGTGTACGCCCCCGACCTGCTGGAGCAGCACGCCCTGGAGTTCATCGACGCCCACGCCGCCGAGCCGTTCCTGCTGCTGCTCACCCCGAACGTGCCGCACGCTCCCAGCGACGTACCCGACAGCAGCGCGTACGCCGACCGCGGCTGGACGGCCGCGAACAAGGGGCACGCGGCCCAGGTCAGCTACTTCGACGCGCTCGTCGGCAAGGTGGTCGACCGGCTGCGCGCCCGCGGGCTGGAGCAGGACACCGTCGTCCTCGTCACCAGCGACAACGGCCCCCACGAGGAGGGCGGAGTGAACCCCGACCTGTTCGACGCCAACGGCCCGCTGCGCGGCTACAAGCGCAACCTCTACGAGGGCGGCGTACGGATCCCGCTCATCGCCTGGGGCCCCGGCCGCGTCAGGCAGGGCACCAGCGACCGTCCGACCCCGCTGACCGACGTGCTCCCCACCCTGGCCGAGCTCGGCGGCGCCCCCTCTCCCACCGATGTGGACGGCCTGTCCGCCGCTCCCCTGCTCGCCGGCAGCACCGACTCGGCCCGCCACGGACACCTGTACTGGTTCCGCGACGAGTGGGGCGTCACCAGCCGGGCCAACGCTCAGGACAACAAACGTGCCACGTGGCTGGCCGAGGCAGTCCGCCGGGACAACTGGAAGGCAGTTCGCTTCGCCCCCGAGCGGGACCACAGCCTCCCCGACGACAAGTGGCAGGTGGAGCTGTACGACTTGGCCGCCGATCCCGCCGAGACGCGCAGCGTCATCGACAAGCACTCGGCGAAGGCCGGCGAACTCGTGGCGCTGATGCGCTCCTCCTGGAAGGACACCTATCCCCGCAAACCGTTCGGCACTCGGCTGACCCTGCCCAGGCTGGCCGTCCCCGGTGAGGCGTTCACCGTGACCGCCACACTGGACAACGGGTCCGCACGGCCCTGGACCAACGCCGTGCTCGCGCTGCGCGCCCCCACCGGCTGGACCGTGACCCCCGCCTCCCCGACCACGGCGGACCAGCTCGCCGCCGGCGGTCGCCTCACCGCCTCCTGGCAGGTGACCCCGCCTGCGAACGCCACCCCGGCGACCGCGTGGGCGCTCACCGCGGAAGGCACCGCCGACACTCCATCCGGGCCGGTCGGCTACCCGGCGACGGACACCGTCCCGACCCCACCGGCCGCTCCTGCCCGCGACTCGTACCTCTCCGACCTCACTTGGATCAGCGCCACCAACGGCTGGGGGCCGGTGGAGCGCGACGCCTCCAACGGCAAGAACGCCGCCGGCGACGGCCCGCCGATCTCGTTCGGCGGTACGACGTACCTCAAGGGCCTGGGCGTCCACGCGCCCAGCGACATCGCCTACCACCTCGGTGGTGCTGCCGTCCGGTTCACCTCTCTTGTCGGCATCGACGACTTCTCCGCCAAGCAGAGCAGCGCCGGTGCCACCCGGGCCAAGGTCTACGGCGACGACCGCCTGCTGCTGACCACCCCGACACTGACCGCGGCCGCCGGCGCGTTCCGCGTCGACCTGGACGTCCGCGGGGTACGTGTACTGCGCCTCGTGGTCGAGGACGCCAACAACCGCACGTCCTTCGACCACACGTCCTGGGCCCTGGCCCACGTCACGGTGGAGTGAACACTCCAGCCCACAGGCCGCGGAGGCCGTTCCGGAGCGTCGCTCCCGGAACGGCCTCCGCGGCACGCGTCGGACCGGATCAGGCAGGGTGGGCGGCCACCCGGAACCCGGTGTTGCCGGTCGAACTGTCGGGCGTATTGGAACTGCGCGCGGCCACCCGGTAACGGTTGCAGTAGGAGTCGTGGCACAAGTACGAACCGCCGCGCATCGCCCGTGCGGTCTCCTCACCCGGTGTGAACCAGTCCGCGCACCACTCCCAGACATTGCCGACGGTGTTGTAGAGCCCGAAGCCGTTGGGCCGGAAGGACTTCACCGGCGCGGTGCCCGCGTACCCGTCGGCGGCGGTGTTGTGCACCGGGAAGTCGCCCTGCCAGATGTTGCACATGTGGCGGCCGTCGGGCATGAGCTCGTCTCCCCACGGGTAACGGCACTGCTCCAGGCCACCGCGTGCCGCGTACTCCCACTCGGTCTCGGTGGGCAGGCGGGTCCCGGACCAGTCGCAGTATGCCTGGGCGTCGTGCCAGGACACGTGGACGACGGGGTGGTGCTGCCGGCCGGTGACGTGCGAGCCGGGCCCTTCGGGGTGGCGCCAGCTGGCCCCTTCCACCGCCCGCCACCACGGGACGGCCGCCACGGACGGGGAGACCGCGGCGACCTCCTCGGCGAGGAACGCCCCGAAGGTGAAGGAGAAGCCGAAGCGCTCAGCCTCGGTGGTGTGGCCGGTGGCCTTGACGAAGGTGGCGAACTGGGCGTTGGTCACGGCCGTGGCCGCGATACGGAAGGAGTCCACGGCCGCCTCGCGGACCGGCCCCTCGGCGTCCGCGGGGAAGCCCTCCGGGTCGTCCGTGCCCATGAGGAAGCTGCCGCCGGGCAGGCTGAGCAGCTGCCGGGCCACGCGGGAGAGCGGCGGTGTGGGGGGCGGCGGGGCGAGGGTGAGCGTCGGGGCGTGGGCGTGGCCGGGGGTGCAGCATGCGGGCATGACGGCTCCGTCGGGACGGTAGGCGGCCGGGCGCCCGTGCCTCGCGGTACGGGCGCCCGGCCGGCGGTGCGGGTGTACGGGTCAGGACACGCGGTCGACGGCGAGCTGGGCAGCCAAGGCGGGGATGCCGAGGGCCTGCTCCTCGGCGGGGGTGGCCTGGTAGAGCTTGTTGGCCAGCTGGTACGGGTCGCCCGCCAGGTCGTAGTACTCGCGGAACCTCACCTGGCCGGTACCGGACACGGTGCCGTTCGCGTCGGTGGTCAGGTCGTAGTACTCGGTGTACTGCCTGTCCTTGGCCACGTACGAGGACCAGGTCGGTGCCCCGCCGGTGCCGGTGCCCTGCTTCCACCACTCCACCAGCAAGTGGTCGCGGCTGTAGGAGGAGAGGAGGGAGCGGCCGTCCTGGGGTGCGGCGGGGGTGATGCCCGCCGCGTCGAGGATGGTCGGCGCGATGTCGATGTTGGCGACGATCCGGTTGTCCGCGGTCCCCGCGCCGCGGCCGCCGGCCGGCCAGGAGAGGTAGAACGGCACCTCGTGCGCAGGGCGGTACGGCACTGACTTGGCGGTCCAGCCGTGGTCGCCCCAGCTGAACCCGTTGTCGCCGATGTAGATGACGAGGGTGTTGTCGAGCTGGCCCAGGGCCTGGAGCTTGTCCTTGAAGGCCTGCACCGCGTCGTCGACGGAGAGCAGCGTGCGCAGTTGCTCGGCGCGGATGGCCTGACCGTCGGCGAGGGTGCCGGTGGCGTTCCGGATGTACGCCGGTTTGTCGCTGCGGTCGTTCTCGGGGACCGACGGTCGGCCGTTCCAGTCCGGTACGGGGGTGCCCGCGTGTTTCGCCTCGGGGGTGCGCGGGCCGTGGGAGGCGTAGGGGGTGACGTACGCGAACCAGGGCCTGGTGTCGGTGGCGGCCTTGTCGAGGAAGTTCAGCGTGCGGTTCTTGATGATGTTCGTGGTGTAGCCGTTGATCGTCTGGACGGTGCCGTTGACGTTCCACTGGGCGTCGACGTAGCCGGGCTGGAGGAGGGCGAACTCCTCGAAGTGCGGCGGGCTGTCCGCGAGGGTCCAGGAGTTGAGGTACTTCCCGAACAGGCCGGTGCGGTAGCCCGCCTGTTTGAGGTACTTCTGCACGGTGGTGCTCTGGTCGAGGGCGTGGGAGGCGCCGTTGTTGCGGACGCCGTGGTTGTGGGCGTGGCGGCCGGAGAAGACGCTGGACCGGGACGGCGCGCACAGCGGGGTGGTGACGTGGCCGTTGGTGAACTTCACGCCCTGGTCGGCGAGCCAGGCGACGGTCTTGGGCAGGGCCCACTCGGTGTGTTTGGGCTGGTCGTCGGTGACGATCAGCAGGATGTTCGGGCGGCCGGCGGCAGCGGCGGGACCGGCTCCGGCGACCTGCGCGAGGGCGGGTACGGCGGTGGCGGCCGCCACGGCGGCGGCACCGCCGAGAAAGCCGCGGCGGCTCACCGGGGATCGTCTGTTCTCGCTCATGATGTCCATTCCTCCTGGGTGCGTCGGCGCATGGAGGCACGGCAGGGCGGGCGGCCGGAAGCCGCCGACTGCGGTGCGGAAGGGGAAGAGACGGGAGTCAGGCAGGGGCGCCAGGTGGGGATCCCGTGGGGGAGGAAGGCGCGTTCAGCGCGCCGGGACGACCGTACACAGGGCGCTCGCCAGGCGCCCTTGGTCGACGTGGCGGCGCGCAGTGAGGATTCCTGCTGCCATGGCGATGAGACTAGGTGAACCGGAACCGCGGTTCCATGTACAGCAGATGAAATGGGAAGCGGGCGTGGGGCGCCGGCGCAGCCAGGGTACCCACCTCTCATTGCTCCACCGGTGAACCAGTGCACCGATGCGAGTGGGCAAGCTGCTGGAAGTAGTACGCGGCGGCGTCTGCCGCCGCTGCG
This sequence comes from Streptomyces sp. NPDC040718, assembly GCF_055593565.1. Taxonomy (NCBI): domain Bacteria; kingdom Bacillati; phylum Actinomycetota; class Actinomycetes; order Kitasatosporales; family Streptomycetaceae; genus Streptomyces; species Streptomyces sp. NPDC040718. The sequence continues at coordinate 165,616 of NZ_JBVIXO010000005.1, forward strand.
GCTGGAGGGACACCCAGCACCACCAGCTCGGTGCCCACTGCCCCCACCTGGTCACCGACAGCGTGCACGGCACCTGGAGCTTCGCCGTTGACGTCCCCACCCCTGACCGCCGCCGCACCACGGTGCGCCGGGGTGGCTTCGCCACCCAGGACACCGCCGAGCAGGCCCTGGGCCGCTTCCTCGAGGGCGAGGCCGGCGGATACAACGCGGACCCGAACCAGACCGTCGCCGTCTACCTGAACGCGTGGCTGGGAGCGAAGGCCCTCGTGCTGAAGCCGACCACCATGGCCCGATACCGCGACTACGTCCGCAACGACCTCATCCCGGCCTTCGGCACCCTCAAGCTGGACCAGCTCGCCCACCACCACATCGCCGGCTTCACCACCGGCCAGCTCGCGGCCGGCCGCGGCGAGACCACCCTCTACCGGTGCCTGGCCACCCTCTCCAGCGCCCTCGGCGACGCCGTCCGGCAACACCGCCTCCCACACAACCCGGCCCGTCCCCCCACTAATGCGCCGCCCTCCGTCGCCGGAGCGACGGATCTGGACGGCGGAGGAGGCCGCCCGCTTCCTCGGCTACTGCCACCGCGCCGACCCCGAGATGGCCGACCTATTCGAGTTCCTCATCGGGCACCGGCCTGCGCAAGGGAGAAGCCCTCGGCCTCCACTGGGACGATGTCCACCTCGACCAGGGCGTCTTCTACGTGCGCTGCACCCTCTCCGCCATCGACAACAACCACCTCGTCATCACCTCACCGAAGACCCGGTCGAGCCGCAGCTGGGTCGCCATCTCACCCCGCGTCGCCAAACACGATCACCGGAGCCGAGCAGGCCAGCTCCGAAACGGGCCACATGGCGTGGCTGCGACCACCACGCGACCACATCCACCGGCTCCGCGAGGTTGTGCGCCGACTCGCTCCCCCGTCGTTGCAGGGTTCAGCGCCACGGCCGACCGGCGGCAGACTGGACGTGCGACCACATTGCGACCACCATGGCTCCGGACGCACGAGAGGCCGCCCTCTCACGGATGAGAGAACGGCCTCCGACCTGCGTAAACGCTGGTCGGGACGACAGGATTTGAACCTGCGACCCCTTGACCCCCAGATGGCTGCCCCAGGGTCAGAATCCTGACATACAGGGCTATTTAGGGGCGAGGAATGTACATGAATGCGCGTTTCGTGCACCTGCGGGCAGTGGCCCTGGTCCCCAACTGGTCCCCAAACACCCGTCACGCCGAGGTGCCTCCCGGGCGCCCGCTCGGGGTCGCCGCCACGGATTCGGCGTGCATCTCACACGCCTGTCGAACTTCCGGGCCAGCCCTCAAAGCGGGCTGGCCGCACCCCATGTGTGACGCTCGCCACCCCCACTGCCGACCTGAGATCGTGATGGCGGCGTAGGCAAGCCGGTCACGGGTGAGCAGCGTTCCCCGTCACTCGACCGAAGAAAGCCACGCCGCATCCGGTGGGCGTACGCCAGGCCGGGGCGACTCATCTTCGGCATCCCGGGGGCAGGAGCGCACGCGCGTCGCCACGAGCATTGCAGTACATGACGAGGGATTCTCCCCAAGGGCACGCGACGTTCCACTCGGCCCCTGGCAGAGATGGACGTACCGCTGTGGCAGAGAGCGACCGGCTCGCCGATCGGCTCGGCTCCGGCCACGACCTGGAGGCGTACTGCCAAGCGCTCGCGTTCCGGCTGAACGGCCCGGGAGGGAGTGACCCCAAGGACGCGACTCGTAGCCACCCACGGCCGCGTCACTCCGCTCCGCCCACCCCGACCAGCGGCGTCGACAAGATCAAGAGTGACGGAGGCGACACGGTTCAGGTCATGGGTCACTGGAGTGGGTGACGTGCGATCAAGACGGGTACTGACGGTGGATTCGAGTGGCATTTTGTTGCATTCCAGGGTGAATCCCCCGCCGTTATGGCGAGGAACGAGCCGTTCCTCACTCTTGGCTGGATTGGCCGCCTTGTCGGGCGTTCGGGGTCTTTCGGAGGATGGCGCGGCCGAGCACGACCGTGGTCGATTCCCGTGACGGCTACTGCACGTCCTGCCCTTTCCCCCAGTCTCCCTGGAGTGTGCTTCCGTGCCCGATGCCACGATCGATCTGCCGCTGAGCTTCGGAGTTCCGGAGCATTTTCAGGACATCGACTTCGCGGTATCCGCGGAGGTGAACACGAACCGGCTGATCGACCGGTTGAACATGGTCGACCCGCAGCCGTCGGAGGCGGAAATCGCGCACGCCGTCCTGGCACAGCAGTCGATGTACGAGATGCTCAGCGCGGCGGGCGCCGTCTACGCGGGCACCCTTCTCTCCGGGCCGACGCGCGAGGAACCGGAGAAGCAGCTGTCGTCCGTGACGCTGACGGTGACCGCGCGCCCCAGTGAGCTGTCGAACGAGCTGACCGTGCACCGTCTGGCCCGCACCATGGGCGCCCTTTACCCGGATGCCGAGGTGGGTGTCGTCCGCCTCGAAGCCGGGCCGGCGGTGCTGCTCACCGAGGAGAGGAAGGTGGAGCGGCCGGTGAACCTCCTGGGCGAGGGAGGTGGCGCCACCGTCGTGCGCCAGCTCCACGTCTTCGTACCCATCCCGGGCCGGCTGGCGATGGCGGACTTCGCCATCGCCACGGAGAACACCGCCGAGTGGGAGGACTGCGTCGAAATCCTCGCCCAGGTCTGCCGCACCATCGTCTTCGCCGAAGCCGCCTGAGAAGGGATCAGCCCGCTATGCGCATCTCGTACCAGATCAGCGAGCAGCTCTACAGCCTCGGCTTCGACCCGGGCAGCGACAAGTACGTCGGCGCCATCCACTCCGAACTCAACATGTACACCGACAACGAGCGGGACGCCCTGAGGATCTGGGGCTGGGACCCGAACACGCTCACCGACGCCGAACGCTACAAGATCGACCAGCTGCTGCGGATGTTCGTCTTCCAGGAGAACCAGATCCTCTCCGCCCTGCAGCGCCTGGACCAGGAGTATGGCGAGTACCTGAACTCCAGCCCGGAAGCGGCTGAGCAGGCCGAAGCATTCACCGCCTCACTCCGCACCGACCTGGAGAAGCAGGCGGAGCAGATGAGGAACTGGCAGCCGACGGAGGAGGAGCTGGCAAGGGGCGAATTCAACCCGCCGGACGAATCCGACTTCTGGAGGCTCAGGGACTCGGTGCAGGGCGTGATGTCCTTCATGCACCCGGAGATCGCCCGCAACACCGGCCCCAACTACTCCCTCGCCATGGGCGGCATGAGCTTCACCGGGAACTACTGGCGGCTCAAGGACAACGGTTACGCCCGGGACCGGATCCCCGACGGCTACCTCTACGACCTCATCGACACCGCCATCGCCCTCCAGGCCGAGTTCCAGCTCCAGGCCCTGCTCACCGACCGCGAATTCACCCGCATCATCACGATGCGGGGCCGAGAGTTCGAGTGGCTCAAGGCCGAGGCCGCGCGCAAGGCGGCTGCCGAGCAGGGCAGCGGCTTCTGGTCCCTGTTCGGTGACATTCTGGGCATTGTCTCCGCGGTCGCCGGCGTACTGGCCCTCATCCCGGTCTTCACCCCGATCGCGGGGCCGATCGCTGTCGTCACCGCCGTCGCCTCGCTCGGAGCGCACACGGTGGACGCGTCCATCAAGGGCGACTGGGACGCCATGACGTTCGTCGGTCTCGGCGCCGACGCCCTCGCGGCCCTCCCCGGGATCGGCGCGGTCGCCAAGAGCCTGAAAGCCGGCCGAGCCGCCATGAAAACCATCGGCACCGCCGGCAACGCGGTCTCCAAGGCCAGCGTCGTCTCCAAGACCGCCGGCCGCACCTTCCTCGCCACCACCGGCGGCTCCGCCGCCTCCGACGCCTCGGCCGTCTTCAACTACATCGGCACCAAGGGCGCCAAGGTCGTCGGCACGTCCACCAGCAGCGGAAAGATCGCCGGAAAGGTCCTCCAGGGCTCCGTCAACCTCTCCACCCAAGTCCCCCTGGTTGTGGAGCTGGCATCCGGCACGGACATGTCCGACCCGAAGACCGCAGCCACGGGTACCGCTCTGACGGCCAACTACGGGCAGTCCATCGGCAGCTGGGGCGCCGTCGGCGCGGCTGCCAAGAAGTCCGGCACCGTCTCTCTGGCACTGTTCGCGGGGATCATCGGCCGCCGCTGACACCGGCCCCTGGCTTTGTTCACGAGAACGGGTTCTGGCTCAAGTTCTGTGGTCTGTGACTTTGGGTCACCGATTAGATCTCGAAGAGGGCTTCCTCTTGTGGCGGGATCGGAGGGTCAAGGGCGTCGCGGAGGTGGGTGATCTCCTGACGCCACTTCGACCAGTTCGCAGCTTCGGCCCACTGTTCGGCGAGTTCAGACCGGTCGGAGACCACTTGGTCCAGGGCGTCGACGGCGAGCATTCGAAGGTCTGCGGGCAACTCTGGTAGCGGCTCTGATGGGCCATGGTTCAAACACGCCGACTCGCCGTCAGGATGCTGGGCGACGACCAGGGCAGCTGCGGCCACTGCCCGCTCGCCGTCGTAGATACCCAGGAAGTCCACGGGGCTGGCGGCACGTACGAGCACGCCCCGGATCATGGGTTCACGTTCTTCCAGCGCGGCCTCGTCCAGATCACCCCCGAAGTCGGCGGCGGTGTCATTGTCGAAGGGGCCGGTGTCCCAGGTGCCCATATCTCTCCTTGCATGGCCGTCTGGGGGATCGTCGCACTACCCACCGACAACGAGGTCACGAGGCAAGCAGCACCCGCTTGCGCAGGAGCTTGAAGCCAGCACGTCCGTACATCTGTCGCTTGATCATTTTGATGCGGTTGACATGGCCTTCCACGACACCCGAGCTCCAGGGCAAGGTCAGGCCGGCAGTGACAGCTGCGAGGTCGCGTTCGAGGCCGTTGATGAAGGTGTGCATGCTGGGCAGGTCGTCGGCCCGGACTGCCGCAATCCACTCGGGAAGCCGTTCTCCTTGGAGCTGGGTGAACATCTGCCCGAAGGAACGGACGTGCCCGGCGAGGTCGTCCAGCTCGGGGCAGTGGGCCAGAACGGACTTCAGCTTCAGCCGGTCCTTCTCCGCAAGGGTGTCCGGGGTGGGTCAGGATCCACCCGGCCACGGTCCTGGGCGACGGCGGCCGACCCTCCGGCGCGGTGTCCCGCAAAGGACGAAGGTAGGCACGGACGGCACCGTATCCACCTGCGTATCCGTGGCTCTGGATCTCCTTCCAGAGGGTCCAGGCGTTCGTGCAGCCCTCGGCCCGCCGCTCGTGCAGGTACGGCTTGAAGTCGTCGAGCTTCGTCCTGCGGTTCTGACATTGGCCTTGGAAGAGGTCTTCCGGGCTTGCCGCGTCGGCCAGGCGCTGAACGGTTCGGTAGGTCATTCGGAGTTCGCGGGCGACCGCCCGCCGGCTGTGCCCTTCGCCGAGCATTTCGTGCACGATGGCGTGCTGCTCGTGAGTTCGATCGGCGAAGCGGTGTCCAGTCGGCCACGGGGACGTGCCAGCTTCGGGAGCCGGTGATGCGGTGACGCTCTCGGAGCCGGGAACCGTGAATGGCGCTCGCAGACAGGTCCGATGGCGCGATACGCATCGCTCGGTGGCTTCGCCGAGGTTGCGCCAGAGATGGAAACGGTCTGCGACCTGCACGGCGGTGGGAGCCCCGGTGCTGGCGCCTTCGGCGAAGAAGCGGGCACGGTCGCGACAGACCACCTCAACCTCAGGACACTCAGCAAGCCAGGCGGCGACAGTGGCTGCCTCACCGTCCGGCAGCAGATCCACTGGTCTACCGGTTTCGACATTGACCAGCACGGTCCCGTAGATACGGCCCTTGCGCATCGCGTACTCGTCGATACCCACCACCCGCGGGGCCGATGGCTGAGGGTCAGGCATCGCATCGACCAGCCGAAGCACCGTGCTGCGGCTGACGGAGATTCCGAAGACGTCCGCAAGACGGGCTCCAGCGCGTCGGCCAATGCAAGACCCACCTCGGTCAAGGCCGAACGCAGCCGGTCAGTCCGCTGAGCGTGACGGCGGGTCAGTCCCGGGATCTGCTCAACGAAGGTCTGCCGTCCACAGGAGGCGTCCGCGCAAATGAACCGGCGGACCTGGAGGCGCAGCACCACACCTTCCCGCGCTGGGCAGATCAGCAGGAAACCTCAGGTAGGACCCATGAAGCCGGTTCGACCACCTTCCACAGCCGGGACACTCAGCACCAGCCGACTTGCAGGCGATTCCAATCCAGATCGCCTCGCCGTCGTCCTCCGCTGACATCACCGCGACTTCAGGGTCCGACAGGAACAGGAGCTCTTCCAGACGCAGCAGCACTTCGTTCACGGCCCCGAACTTTCGGGCACGACAAGGCGGCCATGGGGCAATTCAGGACGATCGAGTGAGAGCCAATATGGGGATCAACAGTCACGGAGCGTGGATGCTCCACAGAAGTTGAGCCAGAACCCGTTCTCGTGAACAAAGCCAGGTAGCCGAGCTTGACGCCCACGGCCACTCCCAGTCCCAGTCAAAGCTGATGGCGTGCGTCTGGGTCTGCTGGTAGACGGCGGCGCTGGCCAGCGCGCCGATGAGGAGGCTCCCCAGCGTGATCTCTCCGACGCATGCGTCCCAGAAGCAGTGCCCGGTGGGGTCGGTGCCGTTGAGAGGGCCGCCGAAGGGGTGGTAGTTGCGGGAGCCGGCGACGGCGGTGCCGTCGGGGTTCAGGCTGGCGACGAGGTCGCTGTGCTGATCGGGGAGTTGCCGGAAAGGACGCCGTCCCCGCCGGAGCCGGTCATGCGACCGGCCAAGTCGTAGGAGAGGGTGCGGGGGCGAGTGGCTACTGCCGTTCCGGTGCGGGTCTCGTTCGTGAGCGGCCGAGGGCGTCGTAGGTGCGCTGGCGCTTGACGCCTCCGGGGAGGAGTTCGGTGACTGGCTGTCCTGCGGCGTCGTAGACAGTGGTCCAAGTACGGACGTCCGCGGTCCAGTGCTGGGTGGTTGCGGGTTCGATGGTCGACTCCGGCAGGCTCCACGGTGTGAACGTGTGGTACGTGGCCTTGCCGCGGCCGTCGGTCAGGCGCGTGCGGTTGCCCGCCGCATCGTAACCGAAGGTCGTCGTGGTGGAGTCCGTCGCGCTGACCGGTTCTACCTGCTGGGTCATCCGACCGAGCGCGTCGTAGCTGCTGGCGAGGGACGGGTTATCACTCCCCTTGACCGAGTCAAGGCGCGCTTCTGGTCAGTCAAGTGCGCTGGTCCCCAAATGGTCCCCAGGAATGATCAAGGGGCCGTTTTGGATTGCTCCAAAACGGCCCCTGACCTCGACTCTTTCGAGTCGGGACGACAGGATTTGAACCTGCGACCCCTTGACCCCCAGTCAAGTGCGCTACCAAGCTGCGCCACGTCCCGTTACTGCTTCGTGCCCCTCACCTGGGGTTTCCCCCCTCGTGCCGGGCACATGCAGAACATTACCCCACGCCGAGGGGTGCGTGTGCACGGGTGATCGGCGGCGGGCAGGATGGCCTGGTGGACGAACGGGAACGCGACCGGGACGGTGAGGGGCGGGCGCGCAGTGCGCGGCCGCGGGACGGGCTGGGGCGGCCGCTGCCGTACGGGGCCGAGGGCGTGGCGCGGCAGCCCGAGGGGGTGGTGAGGACGCCGGAGCGGACGGTGGCGGAGGCGCAGCGGCTGCTGGACGCCGGGATGCCGTTCCACGCGCACGAGGTGTTCGAGGACGCGTGGAAGTCCGGGCCCCCCGAGGACGCCGGTCTGTGGCGGGGGCTGGCGCAGCTGGCGGTGGGGCTGACGCACGCCGCGCGGGGGAACGCCGTCGGCGGGGCGCGGCTGCTGCGGCGCGGGGCCGGTGCGCTGGCCGGGCACGGGGACGCGTACGGGATCGACGTGGCCGGGCTGGTCGGGTGGGCCCTGGGGCTGGCCGGGCGGGTGGAGGCCGGGGAGCCGGTCGACGCGGCGGCCGAGGCCCCCCGGCTGGTCTAGGGCCGGCCAGGCCCTAGCCGGCGGCCGGCTGGAGGAGGTCCCAGCGGTTGCCGTAGAGGTCCTCGAAGACGGCGACGGAGCCGTACGGCTCGTGGCGCGGCTCCTCCAGGAAGCGGACGCCCTCGGCGGTCATCCGGGCGTGGTCGGCGGCGAAGTCGGCGGTGTAGAGGAAGAAGCCGACGCGGCCGCCCGTCTGGTCGCCGACGCGGGAGCTCTGGGCCTCGTCCTTGGCGCGGGCCAGCAGCAGGGCGGACTCCTTGGCGCCGGGCGGGCGGACCACGACCCAGCGGGAGCCGTCCGGGCGGGCGGTGTCCTCGGCGAGTTCGAAGCCGAGGGCGCGGATGTAGAAGTCGATGGCCTCGTCGTAGTCGTGGACCACGAGTGCGGTGAGGGCGATGTGGGATGGCATGGGCCTATTGTGCGCCGAGGAGGACGACCTCCAGGGTGCGGGGGCCGTGCACGCCCTCCACCCGGTCCAGTTCGATGTCGCTGGTGGCCGAGGGGCCGGAGATCCAGGTCAGCGGGCGGGCCGGGTCGAGGCGTTCGAGGGCCTGCGGGACGGAGTCCACGAGCTGGTCGGGGACGCGGACCACGCAGACGTGGTGGTCCGGGACCAGGGTGATGCGCCGCCGGCCCTGGTCGGGGCCGCCGTCGAGGACGATGGTGCCGGTCTCGGCGATGGCCAGGGCACAGCCGGTGACCACGCTGTCGACGCGGTCGAGGTCGTGCGGGGTGGAAGCTGCGTGGTCGTGGATCCGGGTCGCGCCGGCCGCGGAGAGCCAGTGCGGGGGCAGGGCAGGCGGTACGAGCACCGTTCGCGAGGCGGAGAGCAGCCGCTCCAGCAGCAGCGCGATGCCGTCCTCGTCGGTGCGGTGGACCTTGGCCCGGTACTCGGTGAGGTTGGCGGCGAGGAGGCCGGCGGTCTCGGCCGGGGTGCGGGTGCCGTGGACGCGGAGGTAGTCCCGGGGGACGGGCGGGGCGTCGGGTGCCTCCGCCGTGGCCCGGCGGATGCGGGACAGGATGCGGTCCTTGGTGCTCAACCTCGGTTCCCCCGTTCTCGGAGCCACCAGTCGCGGAAGGATTCCGCCGGGAGGGCGGGCAGTTCGCGGGTGTCGGTCCAGGCCCGGCCCGGGCCCGGGAGCCTGCGGGGTGCGAGTCTGCGGGCGCGGGCCAGCAGCCGCTCCCCGGCCCGCAGCGCGCCGGGGCGGTCGAGGAGCAGCCGGGCGGCGCGCATGGCGGCCCGTTCGGCGGTGTGGCCGTGCGCGGGGCGCAGGTGTACGCGGACGCCCTGGCGGGTCACGGGGCCGCCCTGGACCACGCGTTCGCGGAGGTGGAGGAGGACCTCGGGGATGTCGATGGCGACGGGGCAGACCTCGTAGCAGGCGCCGCACAGGGTGGAGGCGTAGGGCAGGGTGGCGTCGATGGCGCTGCCGGTGCCGCGCAGTTGGGGGCTGAGGACGGCGCCGATGGGGCCCGGGTAGACGGAGCCGTAGGCGTGGCCGCCCGCGCGTTCGTAGACGGGGCAGACGTTCAGGCAGGCGGAGCAGCGGATGCAGCGCAGGGCCTGGCGGCCGGTGGCGTCGGCGAGGGTGTCGGTGCGCCCGTTGTCGAGGAGGACGAGGTGGAAGGCGGAGGGGCCGTCTCCCGCGTGGGTGCCGGTCCACATGGTGGTGTACGGGTTCATCCGCTCGGCGGTGGAGGAGCGCGGCAGGGTCTGGAGGTAGACCTCCAGGTCGCGGAAGGTGGGGACGACCTTCTCGATGCCGACGACCGAGATGAGGGTGTCGGGCAGGGTCAGGCACATGCGGCCGTTGCCCTCGGATTCGAGGACGACCATGGTGCCGGTCTCGGCGACCATGAAGTTGGCGCCGGAGACGGCCACCTTGGCGCGCAGGAACTTCTCGCGCAGGTGGAGGCGGGCGGCTTCGGCGAGTTCGCGCGGGTCGTCGCCGAGGTCCTCGGGGGCGGGGCGGCCCCATCGGCCCATCTCGGAGCGGAAGATGTCGCGGATCTCGCCCCGGTTGCGGTGGATGGCGGGGACCAGGATGTGCGAGGGGCGGTCGTGGCCGAGCTGGACGATGAGTTCGGCGAGGTCGGTCTCGTAGGCGGCGATCCCGGCGGCTTCCAGGGCTTCGTTGAGGCCGATCTCCTGGGTGGCCATGGACTTGACCTTGACCACCTCCCGTTCGCCGGTGGCCCGGACCAGGTCCGTGACGATGCGGTTCGCCTCGTCGGCGTCGGCGGCCCAGTGCACGGTGCCGCCGGCCGCGGTGACGGAGGCCTCCAGCTGGAGCAGGTAGCGGTCGAGGTGGCGCAGGGTGTGGTCCTTGACGGCCTTGCCCGCGGCGCGCAGCCGGTCCCAGTCGGCGAGTTCGGCGACCGCGCGGGCGCGCTTGTCCCGGATGGTGTGGGTGGCGTGCCGGAGGTTGGCGCGCAGTACGCCGTCCCGTACGCCCTCCCGGGCTGCGGAGGGGAACGGCGGGAAGGCGGGCATGCCGAGGTGCGTACCGGTCATGGCAGGGGGTCCTCCTCCGTGGCGGCCAGGATCTCGGCGAGGTGCAGGGTGCGCATCGGGTCCCCGGCGCGGTGGAGGATGCCGCCGAGGTGGGCGAGGCAGGAGTTGTCGGCCCCGCACAGCACCTCGGCGCCCGTGGCGAGGGCGGCGGCGGTCTTGTCGGCGCCCATGGCGGTGGACACGTCGGGGTTCTTGACGGCGAAGGTGCCGCCGAAGCCGCAGCATTCCTCGGCGCCGGGCAGCTCGACCAGTTCCAGGCCTTTGACGGCGGCCAGCAGCCGCCGGGGGCGCTCGCCGAGGCCCAGGGAGCGCAGGCCCGTGGCAGGAGGGGTGGTAGGTGACGGTGTGCGGGAAGTACGCGCCGACGTCGGTGACGCCGAGGACGTCCACGAGGAACTCGGTCAGCTCGTGGACGCGCGGTACGAGGTCCCCCGCGAGTTCCGCCAGCCCACTCCCCCGCCCCTCCTCGGCGGCCCTGCGGCCGATGCGCGGGTAGTGCTCGCGGATCATCGCGGCGCAGGAGCCGGAGGGGGTGACCACGTGGTCGTAGCCGGCGAAGGCCGCGGCGGTGCGGCGCAGCAGCGGTTCGGCCTCGCGGCGGTAGCCGGTGTTGTACTGGGGCTGGCCGCAGCAGCTCTGGGCGGCGGGGAAGTCCACCTGGACGCCGAGCCGCTCCAGCAGCCGTACGACGGCGGTGCCGGTCCGGGGGTACAGCGCGTCGTTGACGCAGGTGACGAACAGGGCGGCGCGCATGATGGGCACAATAGCCCGGTGAAGAAGTTCTCAGTCATCGGCATAGGCGCGGGCGACCCGGACCACCTGACCCTCCAGGCGGTCAAGGCGATCGGCGCGGCGGACGCATTCCTCATCCTGGAGAAGGGGGAGGAGAAGTCGGACCTGACCGGTCTGCGGCGGGCGATGCTCGACGCGCACGCCCGTCCCGGGCACCGGCTGGTGGAGGGCCGCGACCCGGACCGGGACCGCACCCCGGCCGACTACACCCCGACGGTGGACGGCTGGCGCAGCGCGCGGGCCGAGATCTTCGAGCGGTTCATCGCCGAGGACCTGGCGGAGGGCGAGACGGGCGCGTTCCTGGTGTGGGGCGACCCCTCCCTGTACGACTCCACCCTGGCGATCCTCGACGAGGTGCTGGAGCACGGCCGGGTGGCGTTCGAGCACGAGGTGGTGCCCGGCATCAGCAGCGTGTCGGCGCTGCTGGCCAGGCACCGGACCAACCTGAACCGGGTCGGGCGGCCGGTCCAGATCACCACCGGCCGCCGGCTCGCGGAGGGCTGGCCGCAGGACGTGGACGACGTGGTGGTGATGCTGGACGCCCGGCACGCCTTCACCGCCCATCTGGACCAGGACCTCTACATCTACTGGGGCGCCTACGTCGGCACTCCGGACGAGATCCTGGTCCAGGGGAAGCTGGCGGAGGTGTCCGGCCGCATCGAGGAGCTGCGGACCGAGGCCCGCGCCCGCAAGGGCTGGATCATGGACACCTACCTGCTCAGGCGCTCCTGAGGAAGCCGGGCAGGACCGCGGCGAGGCGCTCGTACTCCTCGGCGCGGTTGTAGAGCTGCCCGCAGACCCGGATGCCGCCGCCGCCCGGCCGGGCCCAGACCAGGGTGCGGATGCGGGCCTTCGCCGCGATCTCCTCGCGCATGGCCGCGGCGGCGTCCTGGGTCTCGGCGGTGCCGGGCGGCAGCAGCAGGGAGCGCATGGCCAGGCCCGGGGTGTGCGGGAGCGGGGTGAGGCCGGGGATCCGGGCGAGCAGCTCCGCCCCGTAGGCGGCGAGGGCGCTGTTGTGCGCCCGGACCTCCGCGGCGCCGAGCCGTTCGATGAGGTCGAGGCCCTCGGGGGCGGCCAGCCAGCCGGTGTAGTCGGCGGTGGCGCGGAACTCGACGGAGCGCGGGTAGCCGTGGTGGTCCTGCCAGGACGGGGAGAGGGAGCGGACCCGGGCCCGGTGGGCGGGGGCGACGGCGAGGAGGGCGGTGCCGGAGGGCGCGTAGCCCCACTTGTGGAGGTTGCCGAACCAGAAGTCGGCGCCGGCGGCGACCGGCTCGGCGAGCATGCCCGGGGTGTGGGCGCCGTCGACGACGGTGGTGACGCCGCGCGCGGAGAGCTCGGCGAGCAGCCGGGGTGATGCGATGAGGCGGGCGGTGGGCGAGCTGACGTGGTCGAGCAGGGCCGCCTTGGTGCGGGGCGTGAGCGCGGCCAGCACGGTTTCGCGTACGGCGTCCTCGTCGGGCAGGTGCGGGTCCAGGGCGACGGTGGTCACGCGGGCGCGGCGGGCGGCGGCCGCGGTGACGGTGCCGTAGCCGTGGTCGGTGACGAGCACCTCGTCGCCCTCGGCCAGCGGGATGGCCTCGAAGGCGAGGTTGGCGCCCTCGGTGGCGTTGGAGATGAACGCGAGACCGTCCGGGTCGGTGCCCAGCCGGGCCGCGATCCGGGCGCGGGCGGCGGCGAGCCGGTCGGGGAGGGCCTGGAAGAAGGCGTCGGGGTCGGCGTGGGCCTCCGTCCGCAGGGCCTCCTGCGCCTCCTGGACGGGCAGCGGCACGGCGCCGTAGGAGCCGTGGTTGAGGTGGGCGACGGCGGGGTCCAGCCGGAAGAGGCCGGGGCCGCCGGGGTAGGCGGGCGGGGCTGAGGGGGCGGACGGCGCGGGCACGGGTACCTCCGGACGGGACGAGTCGGGTGCGGGCCTCGTGAGCCCGCATCCGGAGCATGGGGTCTGATCGCCCGGGACGGAAGGGCCGCTTGCGCCGGATTGGCCTGCCTGGCGCAAGCCACGGCCCGGGGGCAGGTCGGGCCCCCGGCCCCGCGTGCAGTCCTCCGCGGGGTGTTCCGTCACCCCGGGCGGCCGCTGGTCGCCGCGTAGTACTGGAGGTCCTGCACCGGCACCTCGTGGTCCACGGCGTACGGCAGCTCCACCCGGGCCGTGCTCCGCCCGCCCCGCACGACCTCCGCCGAGCTGGTCCCGGGCCGCAGCGGCAGCAGTTCGGCGTGCACGCCGGCCGGGGCCGCGTGTTCCCGCGCGGCGGGGCCGACGGTGCTGCGGACGGTCGCGGGCCCGGTCAGGAAGCTGAGCACCTCCACCGTGTCCCGGGCGGCGGCGCTGCCCTCGCGCAGCGACATCAGCAGTGACTGACCGCCCGTCGGGCCGGCGGCCGCGAACTGGGTGCGGCCGGTGAGGTAGAGCGTGTCCCGGACGATCGGGGGCCAGTCGCCGGTCTTGAAGCGGGTCAGGTAGTACGAGGTGAGGTCCAGGTAGGCGTGGCCGTTGTGCTGGGACGGGGCGAACTGGCTGCCCTCGGAGTAGTCGTTCCAGGTGGTCAGCTGCACCCAGTCGGCGCCGTCCTCGATGGCGTGGGTCCAGGTGGAGCGCAGGGTGGCGGTGTTGCCGGCCTCGTCGTAGATCCCCTGGTTCGGGCGGGCGTCCTGGACGGACACGGGCTGCATCCAGATCCTGCCCTTGCCGTGTGCCCGCCGGACGTCGTCGGCGGCGCCCTCCTGGCCCGCGTAGCTGCGGCTGCCCCACTCGGAGAACCCGTGGCTGATGGGCGTGAAGGCGTCGGCGTTCGCGCCGAAGTCGAGGAAGAGCGGGACGAAGGCGGTACGGACGCCGTGCCCGGACTCCAGCAGGTCCAGGACCCGGCGCCACCAGTCGGGGCCCTTCTGCTCGGCCTTGAACGGGGAGACGACGAGCCGGCCGTCGTCGACCCGGTGCGCGGCGGGGTTCGCGCCGAGGGCGGCGAGGGCGGCGGCGAGGACGGCGGGGTCGTCGGTGTCCAGCGAGGTCATGTCCGGCATCAGCATGACCTTGAAGGCCGGGTCGACCTCGTGGGCCGCCCTCATCAGCAGGTCCGCGCGCTCCCGGTTCTTCCCGGAGAGGGAGAGCAGGTCGAGGGTGAAGCCGTCGATGCCCGCGTCGCGGGCGGTGCGGACCTCCTGGCGGAGGTTGGCGTACTCCCAGTCGCCGCCCTTGGGCGGGACGGGCAGCGGGCGGTCGCGGAGCAGGCCGCCGTAGCGCTGGTGCTTGCCGTTCTCGCCGCGGGGGTCGAGGTAGTTGCGGGTGTAGTAGTCGGCTTCGGCGCTCGCGTTGTCGAGCGAGAGGGGGTACGGGGTGAAGTAGTGGGCGAACACCAGCTTGCGGCCGGCGTCGCCGGAGCGGAGCACGGCCGGTGCGGGCAGGTCGAACGGCAGGGGGCCGGTGGCGGGGCGGGCGGGGGTGCCGCTCGGCGCCGGGGCCGGCACCGGCGGGGAGGACGGGGCCCGGCCCGGCCCGCCGGTGCCCGACGGGGCGGCGGGGCCGGTGGTCCGGGGTGCGTCGGCGGCCGGGCGGGTTCCGTCCTGGCCGGCCGCGGCCGTGAAGGGGTCCCAGGCGATGCCGGCGGCGGCGCAGAGGGCGGCGAGGAGGCAGGCGGCGACCAGCAGGGCGGGCCTGCGTCCTGGTAAGCGGGAGCGCCGCCGGTGCCCTGCCATCCCGACCCCTCCCCGTGGACCTGCCCCGCCGCCGGGGCCGTTCAGCAGTACAGCCGATTACCGCCCTGCCCACAACCGTCGGCCGCGACCGGCGGGGCACCCGCTGACCAGGGCGTTCCCGGACCATGCGCCGGAATACGGCATTCCCCTAGCTATACAGCCGAATTGACGCATAATCGTCGTCACGCGGCGCGAAACAACCCTCGTGCCGCACTGGGTCACGCATGCAACGGGGGGCATCGTGATGATGGGGGACTCCCGGCCGACACCACCGGGCGGAGCGACCGGAACACTGCCGACCACGTCCACCGAGCTCTCCCGCCTGCTCACCGCCGTCCGGCGGGGCCGGGTGCTGACGGTCACGGGCCGGTTCCACGAGGCTCGGAGCCTGCTGGTGCGGGACGTCGCCCGGCGGCTGGCGTCCAACTTCTGCGACGGGGCCGCGGTGGTCACCGTCAGCCCCGACGGCGGCGTACGCCGACTCGTGGCCGCCCTGGGCTGCGTACCGGGCATGCCCTTCCTGCCCTACGGCACGGCCAACGCCGCCTCCTGGCTGGCGGAGCGGGACATGCTGCTGGTCCTGGACGGCAGCGACCGGCTCGGCCCCGAGGCGCTGACCTGGCTGCGGGAGCTGCTCGCCGCGGCGCCCGGCCTGCGCATCCTGGCGGCCGGCCGGCATCCCCTCGCCGTGGGCCAGGGGCGGGTGCACCGGCTCTGAGCAGCGGGCGTCCGGATACGGGTCCGCCCCGGCCGGGCACGGGGCCGGGCCGGGGCGGAACGCGTACTGCCTACTGCTGCGGGTGTCAGCCCAGGATGGCGAGCGCCTGGTTCAGCGTCGCGGAGGGACGCATCACCGCGGCCGCCTTGGCCGGGTCGGGCTGGTAGTAGCCGCCGATCTCGGCCGGGGAGCCCTGGACGGCGTTCAGCTCGGCGACGATGGCCGTCTCCTGCTCGGCCAGCGTCTTGGCGAGCGGCTCGAAGGCGGCCGCCAGCTGCGCGTCGTCGCTCTGGCCGGCCAGCTCCTGCGCCCAGTACAGGGCGAGGAAGAAGTGGCTGCCGCGGTTGTCGATGCCGCCGAGGCGACGGGTCGGCGACTTGTCCTCGTTGAGGAAGGTGCCGGTGGCGCGGTCCAGGGTGTCGGCCAGGACCTGGGCGCGGGCGTTGCCGGTGGTGGTGGCGAGGTGCTCGAAGGAGGCGGCCAGCGCGAAGAACTCGCCCAGCGAGTCCCAGCGCAGGTAGTTCTCCTTGACCAGCTGCTGGACGTGCTTCGGGGCGGAGCCGCCGGCGCCCGTCTCGAAGAGGCCGCCGCCCGCCATCAGCGGGACGACCGACAGCATCTTGGCGCTGGTGCCCAGCTCCAGGATCGGGAAGAGGTCGGTCAGGTAGTCGCGCAGCACGTTGCCGGTCACCGAGATGGTGTCCTCGCCGCGGCGGATGCGCTCCAGGGAGTACTTCGTGGCCTCGACCGGGGAGAGGATCTCGATGGTCAGGCCCTCGGTGTCGTGCTCCGCGAGGTACGTCTTGACCTTGGCGATGAGCTGCGCGTCGTGGGCGCGGGTCTCGTCGAGCCAGAAGACGGCCGGGGCGCCGGTGGCGCGGGCGCGGGTGACGGCGAGCTTGACCCAGTCCTGGATGGGCAGGTCCTTGGTCTGGCAGGCGCGGAAGATGTCGCCCGCGGCGACCTCCTGCTCGATGACCACGTCGCCCGCGGCGTCGACGAGGCGGACGGTGCCCGCGGCGGCGATCTCGAAGGTCTTGTCGTGGCTGCCGTACTCCTCGGCCTTCTGGGCCATCAGGCCGACGTTCGGCACCGAGCCCATGGTGGCCGGGTCGAAGGCGCCGTGGGCGCGGCAGTCCTCGACGACGGCCTGGTAGACGCCCGCGTAGCTGCTGTCCGGGAGGACGGCGAGGGTGTCGGCCTCGGCGCCGTCCGGGCCCCACATGTGGCCGGAGGTGCGGATCATGGCCGGCATGGAGGCGTCGACGATGACGTCGGACGGCACGTGCAGGTTGGTGATGCCCTTGTCGGAGTCGACCATCGCGAGGGCCGGGCCCTCGGCGATCTCGGCGTCGAAGGAGGCCTTGATCGCCTCGCCGTCGGCGAGGCCGCCCAGGCCGTTCAGGATGGTGCCGAGGCCGTCGTTCGGGGACAGGCCGGCGGCCGCGAGGGCCTCGCCGTAGCGGGCGAAGGTCTTCGGGAAGAAGGCGCGGACCACGTGGCCGAAGACGATCGGGTCGGAGACCTTCATCATCGTGGCCTTGAGGTGCACGGAGAACAGGACGTCCTCGGCCTTGGCACGCTCGATCTGGTCGTTCAGGAAGGTGCGCAGGGCGTCGACGTGCATGACGGACGCGTCCACGACCTCGCCGGCGAGGACCGGTACGGACTCGCGCAGGACCGTGGTGGCGCCGTCGGCGGCGACGTGCTCGATGCGCAGCGTGCCGGCCTCGGCGATCACCGCGGACTTCTCGGTGGAGCGGAAGTCGTTCTCGCCCATGGTGGCGACGTTCGTCTTCGACTCGGGGGTCCAGGCGCCCATGCGGTGCGGGTGGGCCTTGGCGTAGTTCTTCACCGAGGCGGGGGCACGGCGGTCGGAGTTGCCCTCGCGCAGGACCGGGTTGACGGCGCTGCCCTTGACCTTGTCGTAGCGGGCGCGGATGTCGCGCTCCTCGTCCGACTTCGGGTCGTCCGGGTAGTCCGGAAGGGCGTAGCCCTGGCCCTGGAGCTCGGCGACCGCGGCCTTCAGCTGCGGGATCGAAGCCGAGATGTTGGGCAGCTTGATGATGTTCGCCTCGGGGGTCTTCGCCAGCTCGCCGAGCTCGGCGAGGGCGTCGGCGATCCGCTGCCCCTCCTCGAGGTACTCGGGGAAGACGGCGATGATCCGACCGGCCAGGGAGATGTCACGGGTCTCGACATTCACACCGGCCGTCGACGCGTAGGCCTGGATCACAGGCAGGAAGGAATACGTCGCGAGGGCCGGGGCCTCGTCAGTGTGCGTGTAGATGATGGTCGAGTCAGTCACCGGATGCTCCGCTCCACAGTCTGCGTCTCTCGTCTGCAACATTGCTCGACATCAAGATATCTCGTGATCGGGCATGTCTGGACAGCCCCCTGCCGGAAGAGCGGGGAGACGCGCGTCACGGAAACGCGAAAGGCGCCGCCGCCGGCCTCCGGGGCCGGCGGCGGCGCCGCTGCGCCGCGTGTTTCAGGCGGTGACCTGCTTGGGGCTCGCGCCGTACTCGTTCGGCCCGGCGTCGCCCTCCAGGGCCATCAGGACGATGATCCCGATCCAGCCGATGAAGGGGATGAAGCCGATCAGGTACCACCAGCCGGACCTGCCGGTGTCGTGCAGCCTGCGGACGCTCAGGCCCAGGGTGGGGAGGAAGACGGCGAGGTTGTAGATGTAGAAGACGACCGGGTAGCTCCCGAGCGCGAAGTCGAGCGCGATCGCCACGAGCATGATCGGGATGCTGCACAGGACGAACATCCAGTACTCCTGGCGGCGGGCGCGGCCGGAGAAGTCCGCGTAGCGCTTGATGACGTCGACGTAGTAGTGCACGAGTCCCCCCTAAGGACGGCATCGACGGCCCTCGGCCTGAACGGGGCCGGGCCCGACTTATGCCCTCGGGTCGTCGCGCTCAAGCCACCGCCGGGTGCCTGAATTGCGCCACCGGCCTCGGTTTCAAAGGGAGTTGACCACGTCCACCACAGGGGTCCCGGGCGCCTCAGCCGATGCGGTAGGAGTCCCCGTAGACCTTCCACTCCAGGGGCGTGTCGAGGTTCAGGTTGCCCTTCTTCAGGAAGACCCGCTGGGCGGTGTCGACCCGGCTGGTGTCGCTGTGGGCCTCCTCCTGCTTCATGGCCCAGACCCGGGCGTCGAGGAAGGCGTTCAGCCAGGCGGTCTCGTTGCCGCCCTGGGCCGGGGGCTTGGCCTTGGCGAGGGCCCGCTTGCGGATGTTGCGGAAGGCGGTGGGGTCGCTCCCGTCGCCGTGCATGACGATCGCGTCGTAGTAGATGAACTGGCCGAGGGTGCCGACCCCGTCGGACTTGCCCTGCTTGACGGCCGGGTCGAAGTAGACCCGGTCCCGCTCGTGGTCCTGGGCCTTCTTGAACTCCGCGTCCTGGGCGGCCCTGGCCCAGTCCCGGGCGAAGTCCGGGTCGAGTCCGGCGTGCGAGTCGCTGCCGTCGACCTTGCGGAGTGCGGGGAGGTACTTGGCGAGCACGTTCCCGGGCTTGACCTGCGTGTAGTACTCGACGAGGTCGAGCATGTCGCCGGTGCCGGAACAGAAGCCGATGATGCCGGCGGTGTAGCCGCGGCCGTCGCCTATGTCCTCGATGTACTTGTACTGGGCCTTCCAGTCGAGCGAGGAGTTCTCGGCGCTGGAGACGATCCGCATGGCGATGTCCTTCTTCGCCGGGTCGTCGAGTCCGGCCGGGGCGACGGCCGCCACGGCGGCACCGGGGGCGGGTGCGGCGGCGCCGCGGGCGGCCGCGGCGTCCGGGGCCGCGGTGGCGTGCGCCGCGACCGGGGCGGCGAGGAGGGCGGCGGCGAGCAGGGCGCCGACGGCCATCGTCTTGCGGCGGGGAGTGAACACAGGGCCTCCGTGGGGTGGTTGAGTCTTCCCTGATCCGTTAGGAAACTTTCCTACCAGACATCGGAGACAGGGAACACCCCTGCGGACGAGACGTCCGGAATCCGCCCGTCCGCGAGCTCAGCCCTGCGCTCAGCCCTCCTGCCGGGCCGCCAGCCGCTCGATCAGGGCACGCTTCGCGTCAGGCCATTCCGGGCGGGTGAGGGCGAAGACCACCGTGTCCCGGACGTGGCCGTCGCGCATCACCATGTGCCGGCGCATGATCCCCTCCTGGGTCGCGCCGAGCCGGGCGATCGCGGCCCGCGAGGCGGCATTGCGCACGTCCGTCAGCAGCTCGACCCGGTTCATCCCGAGGTCCTCGAAGGCGTGCGTGAGCATCAGCAGCTTGGCCTCGGCGTTCACCCCCGTGCGCTGCCAGGTCCGGCCGAGGAAGGTCCAGCCGATCTCCAGCCGCCGGTGCGCCGTGTTGATCGTCATCAGACGGGTCGAACCCGCGATCCGGCCCGTGGCCAGGTCCACCGTCGCGTACGCGAGCTCCCGGCCGGCCTCGCGCGCGGCGACGGCGTCGGCTATGAAGCCGCGTACGTCCTGCGGGTGCGGCACGAGGGTCACCGCGAGCTCCCACAGGTTGCCGTCGCGCACCGCCTCGCACAGCCCGTCGTGGTGCCGCTGCTCCAGCGGCTCCAGCCGCACCCGCCCGCCGACCAGTTCTGCCATGTCCGACCTGCCCGTTCCCGAAGATCCGCTGTTGCCGACGGCAACCTACGCGGCGACCGCGCCGGGCTGCACCCGGGTTTCGCCGTCGGGCAGTCCCGTCGGGCGGTCCCGTCGGGCGGTCCCGTCGGGCGGTCCCGTCGGGCGGTCCCGTCGGGCGGTCCCGTCGGGCGGGTTCAGATCCAGCCGTTGCGCCGGAACCCCCGGTGGATGACGTAGCAGGCGACCGCCATCACGGCCAGGACCAGCGGGTAGCCGTAGGTCCAGTGCAGCTCGGGCATGTGGTCGAAGTTCATCCCGTACACCCCGCAGACCATGGTCGGCACGGCCACTATGGCCGCCCACGCCGTGATCTTGCGCATGTCCTCGTTCTGGGCGACCGTCACCTGCGCGAGGTGGGCCTGGAGGATGGAGTCGAGGAGCCCGTCGTAGGCGCCGATCTGCTCGGTGGCCCGCGTCAGGTGGTCCGAGACGTCGCGGAAGTACGCGCGGACCTCCGGCGGGATCACCGGTATCGGCTGCGTGGCCAGGTGCTGGAGCGGACGGCCGAGCGGGGCCACCGCCCGGCGCAGTTCCAGGAGTTCGCGCTTGAGCTGGTAGATCCGGCCCGCGTCGCCCCGGCCGCCGTGGTCGCTGAACACGGCCGTCTCCACGGCGTCCATGTCGCTCTGCACCGCGTCCGTGACGGCCACGTAGTCGTCGACCACGTGGTCCGCCATGGCGTGCAGGACGGCCGCCGGCCCCTTGGCCAGCTGCTCCGGCTCCGCCTCCAGGGCCTCGCGGACGGGGCCGAGGGTGCCGCGCCCGCCGTGCCGGATCGTAATGACGAAGTCCCCGCCGATGAAGGCCATCAGTTCGCCGGTCTCCACCACCTCGCTCGTGGCGGTCAGCTCCTCGTGCTCGACGTAGCGCACGGTCTTGAAGACGGCGAAGAGCGTCTCGTCGTAGCGCTCCACCTTCGGCCGCTGGTGCGCGTTGACGGCGTCCTCGACGGCGAGGGGGTGCAGTCCGAAGAGCTCGGCGAGGCCGGCCAGCTCCTGCTGCGAGGGCTCGTGCAGGCCGATCCAGACGAACCCGGCGCCCGTCTTGCGGACCCGGCGCAGGGCCTCCTCCGCCTCGGCGCAGCCGTCCTGGCGGATGCCGTCCTGGTAGACCACGCAGTTGACGACGGCGCTGCCGAGCGGGGAGCGGGCGGGGTGGCTGAGGTCGACGGCCCGCCGGTAGCCGCGGCGCACGGCACGGCGCAGGTTGCTGAACATGGACACGGGCGCACTCCCCTTCGGCGGATCAGCGGCCAGTCTGCCACCGCCCCGCCGACGGCTCCGCCACGCACCCTCGCCGCGGCCCCGCCCCGGGGTCAGCAGGCCGGGGAGGAGCCCTTCTGGCCCTTGAGGTCGCGGTTGTAGAGCCACCCGGTGGCGTTGGTGCCCTCCACGCGCACGAACGTCCACTGGTTGCCGTACGAGTTGACGATGTAGCAGTGGTACCAGAGCTTCGTGCCGTCCTTGACCAGGGCGCCCTGTGCGCACTGCTGGTACGGCGCCGCCAGCAGGTGGTGGTCGCCGGATATGTAGCCGTACGTCCCCGGCTTCGGGTCCCGGTGGGTCCAGCCCGCGCAGCCCGTCGGTACGGGCTTGGGCCCGCCCGGGGCGGGCGAGGACGGCTTCCCGGAGGGCGACGGCGTGGCCGGCTTCTTCGAGGCGCTCGCGGAGGGCCTGGCCGTGGGCCCGGAGCCGGAGGGCGAGGGGGCCGGGGTGGTCGGGCCCGGCTGCCCGCCCGCCGTCGGCGAACCGCCGGGCGCCGGGGTGGGCGCCGCGGTCGTGGAGCCGCCGCCCGAGGTCACGGCGTACGTGACCCCGCCCGCGGCGAGTACGGCGACCACCGCGACGGCGATCGCGGCACGGCTGTGGCGGCGCGCCCGGTCCGCGTCCGCCGGGCCGGACCGGGCGACCGTGGGGGGCTGGCCGGGCGGGGGGCCCTGCGTCGGCCCCTGCGTCGGGAAGCCGGGCTGCGGGGCGGGGGCGTAGGGCTGCGGAAACGATCCGCCTCCGCCGGGGCCGGGGCCGGCCGACGGCGGGGGCCCGAACCCGGGAGCCGGCGCCGCCGCGGGTCCGGGCGCGTACGGGGACGGCGCGGGCGGCGCCGCCACCGGGGCCGCGCCGCCCGCCGCCACCTGCTCCAGCATCGCGCGGGCCTGTTCGGCGGTGGGCCGGTGCTCCGGCTCCTTCGCCATCAGCGCACGCAGCACCGGGGCGAGCGGGCCCGCGCGCCGGGGCTCGGGCAGCGGGTCGCCGACGATCGCTGCCAGCGTGGACCACACCGAGGTGCGGCGGAACGGCGATACCCCCTCCACCGCCGCGTACAGGGTCATCCCGAGCGACCAGATGTCCGAGGCCGGTCCGGGCTCCCTGCCCTGCGCGCGCTCCGGCGGCAGGTAGTCGAGCGAGCCGACCAGCTGACCGCTGCGGGTCAGCTTCGCCAGGGCGTCGTCGTCGGAGGACTCGATGGTGGCGATGCCGAAGTCGGTGAGCACGACCCGCCCGCCCCGCTCCAGCAGCACGTTGCCCGGCTTCACGTCCCGGTGCAGGACGCCCGCCCGGTGCGCGGCGTCGAGCGCGTCCATCAGCTTGGCGCCGATCGCGGCGGCCTCCTGCGGGTCGAGCGCCCCGTACCGGGTCACCGAGTCGTCGAGCGAGGGGCCGTCGACGAGTTCCATCACGATGACGGGCAGGCCCCGCTCGTGCGTGACGTCGTGGACGGTGACCACGCCGGGGTGCCGGATGCGGGCGGCGGCCTGTGCCTCGCGCTCCATCCGGGTGCGCAGGTCGGTCAGTTCGGCGTCGCCGGCGTCGGTGTAGGCCCGCAGGACCTTGACGGCGACCTCGCGGGCGAGCAGTTCGTCGACGGCGCGGGCGACCACGCCCATGCCGC
The DNA here is from genome assembly GCF_055593565.1 of Streptomyces sp. NPDC040718. Classification (NCBI taxonomy): domain Bacteria; kingdom Bacillati; phylum Actinomycetota; class Actinomycetes; order Kitasatosporales; family Streptomycetaceae; genus Streptomyces; species Streptomyces sp. NPDC040718. Next base: position 188,803 of record NZ_JBVIXO010000005.1, read on the forward strand.
CCCGGCCGACCACGGAGGTCACCCGGTAGCGCCCCCCGAGCACCTTGCCGACGAGGTCCCCGTCGTTCGCTTCCTCCGTTTGGCCCGCTGGCACCACATGCTCCGTTCCACGACCGGTCGCCCGACTCGACGCTCTGACGGGGCACAAGCGTAGATGCATGATCGGCGGGGCGGCCGGGCGGCCGTACCACCCGCACCTGGACGTCGGCTTCGGCCCGCTGCGCGGAGACGGTCAGCCGGAGGCCGACGGCCACGGCCGGGCAGCATGACCTCGGCGGAAGGGCGGCGATCGGTCATCGGATCGCCGATGGCAAGATCGGGCCATGGGATTGAACATGGCGGTCGGGGTCCTCGTCGACTCCGAGGACGACGGATACACCGAGATGGTCCGCGCTGACTTCGCCACGATCGGCGAGCTACTGGAGCGTGCGGGAGCGCGGCAGTGGACTGAGCCCGACCTCGATGAGGAGGAGAGCGCGGAGTTCGAGGCGTGGGGTTACTCGGGCCTGCACGCCGTTCGCCGCCTCGCTGTCCACCTTGCAGCGAGCGGGCGCCTGCCCGAGCCGCTGAACGACAGCCGGCGGCCGACCGACGACCCGCTCCTGGGCAAGGCGTACGAGGCCCTCCCGAGTGATCCTCCTGGACCGTTCGACCATCTGATCCATCATTCGGACTGCGAGGGCTACTACGTCCCCGTCGACTTCACCCAGGTCATCGTGGACAAAAAGGCACCGGGCGGCTACCTGGGGTCCTCGGTGCGCCTGCTGGAGGAAGCCCGTCGACTCGCTGAAGCCCTCGGTCTTCCAGAAGACCTCGATCCGCACTCCGAAGAGGTCTTCGCGGCCGCCGATGCCGAGATGCCGGCCACCGAGGGCTGGCAGCGCTACGGCGTCGAATCCTATGTATGCCTGCAGCTCCTCCACGCTGCGGGACTCTCGATCTCGACCGGAGCGGCCATTGCCTTCACCTGAAACACGACCACCCCCACGACACCAGCCGACGAAGCGCTACTGGCGTCCGGCCCGTGGCAGATGGGCCTTCGCCTCCTCGTAGCCGGCGCCGCCGGGCCGCTCGGCCGGGGCGTAGAAGAGGTTGAGCACGCCGGTGTCGAAGGCGTCGCAGGAGAGCAGTTCGAGCGGGATCGCCGGCTCGCCCTCCTCGAAGAGGCGCATGCCCTTGCCCAGTACGACGGGGTGGACGAGCAGCTGGAGCCGGTCCAGCAGTCCGGCGGCCAGCAGCTGGCGGACGACGGACACCGAGCCGCTGATCACGATCGGGTCCTGGCCCGGCTCGTTCTTCAACGCCGTGACCGCGTCGACGAGTTCCCCGTCGAGCCGTTCGGAGTTGCGCCAGGTGGAGTCGAGCGGCTGCCGCGAGACGACGATCTTCCGGGCGTCGCCGAGGCGCCTGGCGAAGTCGGCGTCCTCGCCGCCCGCCGCTTCCCGCCCCGGCCAGGCCCCGGCGAAGCCGTCATAGGTCCTGCGGCCGAGGAGCAGGGTGCCGGCGGAGCCGACGACGGCGTCGACGGCCGCGCCCATCCGGTCGTCGAAGTAGGGGAAGTGCCATTCGTGGGGCGCCTCCACGACGCCGTCGAGCGAGATGAACAGCTCTGCGGTGATCTTCCTCATCGGGACGCTCCAGGGACGGCGGCGGCTCTCCTCCCCAGTAGACGCCCCGCGGCGGACCGCCACACCCGGGCCGCGCGGGGGGCAGTAGAGTCTCCTGTCGATCTTGATCGACTCGGGGGCGGGAGCAGCTGGTGGCACGGTGGGACGAGGACGCTCGGCAGTCGGGCGCGGGGTGGCGGACGGGGCCGACGCCCGGGGCGGCGCCGTACGGGGCGGCGCCGTACGGGCCGCCCCCGGTACGAGGGCCGGGCGGGGACGGGGCCGGGCGGCGCGGGCAGCGGCGCCACGGCTGCGTGACGGCGCTCATGACGCCGTTCGTCCTCGCCGCCCGCGTCCAGCGGCCGGGGCGCCCTGACCGGCTGGCCGACCCCGCGATCGACCGGGCCCAGGTGGCCCGTACCGGGATCGGGCTGGCCGCCACGGCCTGGCTGTTCTACGCGTTCTCGCTGCGGCACGGGGCGAAGGACGTGCTCGACGACAAGCTCACCGAGATGCTGATCAGCGCGGCGGTGCTCATGGTCGTCGGGCCCCTGGCCGTCGCCGCCTTCGTACTGGCGGCCCGGCCGCACCCCAGGGCCCTGTACCGGCGGCGGCTGCGCGGCCCGCTGACCGCCTTCGCCGGCCTGGCCGGCGGCGCCGCCCTCCAGTGGTTCGCCCTCGCCTCCGACCTGCGGGACGACCTGTTCGCGGCCGCGGGCGACGTGGGCTTCGTCCTGAGCCTGCTGACGGGGCTGGCGAGCCTCTTCCTGCTCCCGTTCCTCCTCGCGTCCTCGGTCCTGTGCGTCCACCACTCCTTCCGGACCGCCGACGTCCACGAGGTGCTGCCGCCGCTGCTCTCCCCCGTGGTCGTGGTGGTGATGTCGGCGCTCCAGGCCTTCGAGGGGCCGCCCGTGAACGCCCCGCAGGGCGTGTGGCTGCTCTTCCTGGCGGGCGCGCCCCTGTCCGTGACCGCCCTGTCCTTCTGGGAGCTGCGCAGGTTGCGGACCCGGTACGGGATCACCGTGCGCAGCGCCCTCGGCCGGTAGCGACGGGGGCGGTATCGTGCGGGCGTGAAGATCATCGACTTCGAGCCCGGCGACCCGCGCCTGATCGGCGACCTCCTGCCGGTCCTGCGCGAGCTGCGCCCCCACCTCACCGAAGAGCTCTTCCGGCAGGTGTACGAGAACGGGCGGGCGCAGGGGCTGCGCTTCACCGCCGCCTACGCGGACGACGGCACCTGCGTCGGTGCGGCCGGCTGGCGGATCATCGACAACACGAGTTCCCTGCGCAAGCTCTACGTCGACGACCTGGTGACCGCCGGGGCCGCCCGCTCCACCGGCGTCGGCCACGAACTCCTCGTCCACCTGGAGTCCCACGCCCGCGCCGCGGGGTGCCACGAGCTCAACCTCGACTCGGGCACCCACCGAACCGACGCCCACCGCTTCTACTTGCGCGAGCGCATGGACATCGTCGCCTTCCACTTCACCAGGGAACTGGGGCCGGCCTAGGCCGTCTCCTCCGGATCCTGCCCGTCGGCGGGATCGAGGAGCACCGCCTCGCACCCGCTGCCGGTCAGCACCCCGCCGGCCCACGCCAGGGTGCGTACTGACGTCACCGGCGACGGTGTCGTCCACCGGACGCCCCCGTCGGCGAGGTCCAGGCCACTCATCGGGGTGTAGCCGCGCCAACCGCCCATCACCACCGTGTCCGAGTGGACCGTGAGGTTCCCCGTCCACCTCGGTGTGGGGGCGCTCCACAGCGACGCACCCGTCCGCAGATCGATGCAGGACAGCAGGTTCGGTGCTTGCGGCAACACCAGCACGCGGTCCCCCGCGAGGACGATCCCGCGCGGCCAGGTACCGAGCGGCCGGGTCCGCCAGGGCGTTCAGCTCGGCCAGGAGTTCCCGGACCGGGTCGCCCGCCGCCGCCTCGCCCTCGCCGCGGCTCACGATCCGTCCTCCGCCCCGCGGCCGGTCGCGGCGCGGGAGCGTGCGACGCGCCGCGCACCGGCGGGGCCGGTGCCGCGGCCGGCGTCGGCCTCGCCCTCGGCCCACTGGTCCGTCTGCCGCGTCAGCCGCCGCAGGAGGGCCCGTACGGCCGCGAGGTCGGCCCGGGCCAGCCCCTCTCCCATCACCCCGTGCGCGGCCTCGGCACGGAGGGTGATCGCCGCCAGTGCGCGCCTGCCGCCGGGGGTGAGGGCGAGCAGGGGTGAGGTGCGGTGGTCGGGGTTGTCGTGGAACTCCCCCATATCCGGCGCGCACTCCGCGCTGGAGGATCGCGCACCCCCACCGGAGCATCAGGGAGACACCATGGCCACCACCGTCGCGATCGGCCGACTCCAGGCCGCGCTGGAGCGCGGCGCCGCCGTCCGCCCCGAGGTCGGGGGCTTCCCCTACCTGGCCGAGAGCCTGCGCCAGGCCGGCGTGACCCGGTGCCGCATGGCCGTCCCGTCCAACTCGTTCCTCTACCTGACGGAACACGGCGACGTCGTGGTCCAGGGCGAGCCGCTGGTCACCGGCCCCGTGCAGGCGCCGCCGTTCGACCGGGAGGTCCTGGTGGCGGCCCTGCGCGCGGACCAGGCCGGGAAGACGACGTTCCCCGAGTTCGCCCGCGGCTGCTGGGACGCCGGGGTCGCCTGGTACGACGTCGACACCGCGGCGCGCACCTGCACGTACTACGGCTCCGGCGGCGACTCCCACACCGAGGACTACCCGGCCGTCACACTGCCCGCGGAAGCCCCCTAGACGGGCCGCAGCTCCTCCATGGCCGTTTCGGCGACCACCCGGGCGACCAGCGCGAGCGCGGGCGAGTCGAGCTTCCACTGCTGCCAGTACAGCGGTACGTCCAGCCACCGCCCCGGCGCCAGCGGCACCAGCGCCCCGGTGTCCAGCAGCGGTTCCGCCTGCGGTTCGGGGACGAGCCCCCAGCCGAGGCCCGCCGCCACCGCGTCCCGGTAGCCCTCCGAGGTGGGCACGAGGTGCCGTGCGGCCGAGGCGGGCGAGGCACCGCCGGTGAGCGCGCGGACGAAGCGGTCCTGGAGGACGTCGCGCCGGTCGAAGACGATCAGCGGCGCCTCCCGCAGGTCCCGGGCCGGGGCCACGGTCAGGTGCCGGGCGGCGAAGTCGGGGCTCGCCACCGGCAGGTAGCGGGCCAGTCCCAGCGCCCGTACGCTGCACCCGGCCACCGGGTCGGGCGAGGAGGTGACGGCCGCCATGACCTGGCCCTCGCGCAGCAGCGCCGTCGTGTGGGACTCGTCCTCGCGGTGCAGCTCGAAGCAGATGGGCGGCTGCTGCGGCACCCGGGTGAGCGCGGGCAGGAACCAGGTGGCCAGCGAGTCCGCGTTGACCGCGATCGGCATCCGGACCGGGCCGAGGCCGTCGGCCATGCCCATTCCCAGTTCGGCGCGCGCGTCCCGCTCCAGCCGGGCCAGCTGCCGGGCGAAGCGGATGACCACCTCTCCGGACTCCGTCGCCCGCACCGGCTTGGTCCGCATCAGGAGCACCCGGCCGGTGCGCTGCTCCAGGGCCTTCACCCGCTGGCTGACGGCCGACGGCGTCACGTGCAGGGCGGCGGCGGCCGCGTCGAACGTGCCTTCGTCCACGACCGCGAGCAGGGTCCGGACCTGTTCCAGTGGCAGCTCGTCCATCACGGGCGCTAATGATACGTAAAAATCTTTAGCTGTACGCAGAGGCGCGCGGTCCTTACGGTCGGACCATGACGAACGGCATCACCACAGCACTACTGGCGGGTTTCGGTACCGGCCTCTCCCTCATCGTCGCGATCGGCGCGCAGAACGCCTTCGTGCTGCGCCAGGGCGCGCGCCGGCACGCCGTCCTGGCGGTGGTCGCGATCTGCGCCGTCTCCGACGCGGTGCTCATCTTCCTCGGCGTGGCCGGGGTCGGCGCGTTCGTCACCGCCTGGCCGGCCGCCCTGACCGCCGTGGCTGTCGCCGGCGGCGGCTTCCTGATCTGCTACGGGATCCTCGCGGCCCGGCGGGTGCTGCGCCCCGCCCCCGGGGCCGCGCTCACCGCCGAGGGCGCCACGGCCGGTTCCGTCCGCGCGGCAGTGCTCACCTGCCTCGCCATGACCTGGCTCAACCCGCACGTCTACCTGGACACCGTCCTGCTGGTGGGCTCGCTCGCCGCCGACCGGGGCGACCTGCGCTGGGCCTTCGGGATCGGGGCCGGGCTCGCCAGCCTGATCTGGTTCGCCACCCTGGGCTACGGGGCCCGGCTGCTCAGCGGCCTGCTGTCGCGCCCCGGCGCCTGGCGGGTGCTGGACGGGCTGGTGGCCGCGACGATGGTCACGATGGGCGGACTCCTCCTCGCCCGGGCCTGAAGCCGGGCCGGGACGTGGTACTGATTCCGGTACGCCGCCCCTCCCCCGACCCCCACCCCGGAGCCGCCGCCGTGCCCGACCGCCCGTCACCCGAGGCCGTGCGCGCCTACTACGCGGCCCGCCCGTCCCCGCTCGTCGCCGCGACCGGCATCGTGCTGGACCCCCGGGGGCGGGTCCTCGTACTGACCCCGTCGTACAAGGACGGCCTCGAACTGCCCGGCGGCACGGTGGAGGACACCGAGACCCCGGAGCAGGGCCTGTCCCGGGAGCTCAAGGAGGAGCTGGACCTGTCCGTCCCCGTCGGCCGGCTGCTGGCCGTGGACTCCTGCCCGCCGGGCGCGCTCGGCCGCTCGCTCGTGGTCCACGTGTACCTCGTGGGGCCGCTGACCGGCCCCGACACGGAGGGGATCGCCTTCGCGGACGGCGAGGTGGCCGAGGCCCGCTGGCTCACCCCGGAGGAGGCCGCGGAGCAGCTGCCCGACCGGCTCGCGCCCCGGCTGCGTGCCGGGCTGGCCGCCCTGTACTCCGGATCCGTCGCGCACCTGGTCGACGGCGTCCCGCAGCCCGGCTCCCCCGCCGGGCTGGACCCGGCCGCCCGCGCCGCCCTGGAGCACGCGGGCCGCTACGACCCCGCCGGCCACCGCGCGGCCCGGCCGAAGGCTCTCACAGCGGCGAACGTACTGTTCACCGACGGGGCCGGCGGGGTCCTGCTCGTCCGGCCCGGCTACGGCGAACCGGGCCGCTGGCTGCTGCCCGGCGGCGGCGTCGACAGCGACCTCGGCGAGACCCCGAGGGACGCGGCGGCGCGCGAGGTCCGCGAGGAGACCGGCCTGGACCGGGTCCCCGGCCGCCTCCTCGCCGTCAACTGGACCCACCGGCCCGGCTACCCGGCGCGGATCCGCTTCCTCTACGACGGCGGGGTCCTCGACCCGGCCGAACTCGCCGCGGTCCGGCTGCCGCCCACCGAGCTGCTGGAGTGGCGCACGGCGCGCCGCGAGGAGCTGCGGGGGCTGGTCAAGCCCAAGCTGCGCCGCCAGATCGAAGCCTGCCTGACCGCTCTGGCCGAGGGCACCGGCCCGCTGGAACTCCACTCGGGGCGGCCGGCGGGACCCGCCCGAGCGACCCGTTCGAGATGACCGGCAGGCGGCACCGTGAGCGCCGCGGACCGGTGCGGGCGGCCTGGGGAACGCCATACCCCCTACCCCTTTGGAGTATCCGACAGGGGTCCTCTACGATGCCGCCATGAGTACGAGTACGCGGGCCGGACGCGCGAGGAGGCCCTCCGGGCTGCCCGCACGCCTGCTCCTCGTACTGGCCGTGCTCATCGGGATCGTCGGCATGCACGGCCTCGGCCCGGGGCCGCTCCCGCCGGCCGCGGCGCATCCCGCGGCCCATGCGGGCGCAGCGGAGAACCCCTCCGCCGACCCGTGCGGCTGCGTCCACGCGGGTGATCCCGGGGGCGGCCCCTCCGACGGGCACGCGCAGCACGCCGACCCCACCTGCGCGGCGTCCGGCACCAGCGGGGGCCCGGTCCTGCACGCCCCGGCGGCCGCGCCCGGCGGGATCCCCGCCACGGCCGGCGCCCCGCACGGCACCGTGCTCGGGGCGACGGCGCACGGGCGCGCGCCCCCGGCACTGAGCGAACTGCAACTCCTGCGCGTATAGGCGCGGCCCTGTCGGCGTTCCCGTCGGCCGAGCCCGCACGCCCGTACGTACCTCAAGCAGGAGGAGCACCACCATGACCGTCAAGCGTTCCCTGATCCGCCGTGCCACCGCCCTGGCCGCGGCGGCCACCGCCGCCCTCGTCCTCGCCGCCTGCGGCGGGAAGGCCGATACCGGCTCCACGGCCCACGGCGACCACGACGGCGCGGCCTCCGCGTCCGCCGAGCCCTCCGCACCGGCCTCCGCCGGCCGGGCACAGGCGGCGAACAACGCCGCCGACACCGCCTTCGCCAAGGGGATGGTCCCGCACCACCGGCAGGCGGTCGAGATGGCCGGCCTCGCCACGACCCGCGCCGAATCGGCGGAGGTCAAGGAGCTCGCCGCCGAGATCAAGAAGGCCCAGGACCCGGAGATCAAGACCCTGTCCGGCTGGCTGACGGCCTGGGGCGAGCAGGTCCCGGCCACCGATGCCGCGCAGGGCGGGCACGGCGGGCACTCCATGTCCGGGATGATGACCGGCGAGGAGATGGACCGGCTCACGAAGGCCTCCGGGAAGGCCTTCGACACCGCGTTCCTCGACCTGATGGTCAAGCACCACGAGGGTGCCGTGGCCATGGCGAAGACGGAGCAGTCCGACGGGAGGTACCAGCCCGCCAAGGACATGGCCGGCGCCATCATCAGCTCGCAGAGCGCCGAGATCGGCCGGATGAACAAGCTCCTCGGCAAGAGCTGACGCCGACGGCCGGGGAGCCCGCGCGACCGCGGGCTCCCCGGCCTTCCGGTCCTGCGGGCCCCGGGTCGGTCAGAACTGCCGCGCGGTGCGCCAGGTCGCCTGGCTGGACGGGTTGGTCAGGTCGTACGTCGTACCCGAGAGGCGGCCGTCCGGGCCCCGCGTTCCGGTGTAGCGGCCCACGGGACCGTGCGACCAGGCGATGACGAAGTAGATCTGCTGGCCGTCGACCGATGCCGCCCCGGGCCGTGTTGAGCAGCACCGACCCGGGGCGCATCAGCGCCAGTTCGGCCCTGCCGATCATCCCCCGGGTGCTCCCGGTCAGCGGTACGTGGAGGGAGACCACGTCGCTGGTCGCCAGCAGTGCGGGGAGGGACTCCGCCAGGGGTACCGGTGCCCCGCCGTCCGGCGTGCGGCGCGCGAGGCCGCGTACGTCCATGCCGAGGGCGGCGGCCCGTTCCGCCAGGGCCAGCCCGATCCGGCCGAGCCCGACGATGCCGAGGGCCAGCTCCGACAGGCCCCGGGGCGGTGCTGCCGGGGAACGCCACCGGCCCTGGTGCGCGGCCTCGTCGTACGCGCGGAAGTCGCGGGTCAGGGCGAGCAGCTGGGCCAGCGCGAACTCGGCGACAGCGGTCGCGTTGGAGCCCGGGGTGTGGGTGACCGCGATCCCGTGCCGGGCGGCGGCGGCCCGCTCGACGTGGTCCGTGCCGGCGCCGGCCCGGCCGATCACCCGCAGCCGGTTGGCCTGCCCGGGGGCCGTCGCCGCCGCGAGGAACCCGGCGCGCATCGGCACGCCGCCCCGGGATTTGACGGCGTGGTAGCCGGCGCCGTCCGGGAGGACCTCGGCGAGCAGCGCCTCCCCGTCGAAGGCGTCGAAGTCGGTGAACTCCACCCGCCCGGCCCACGCGGCCCGCGCCGCCCCGGGATCGGCGACGCGGCGCAGGTTCAGCGTCACCTCCAGGCCGTGGCCGAGGAGCCGCTCCAGCTCCCGTCCGAGCAGCTTCCCCGGCGCCGCGTCCAGCACCAGCACCCTGTTGCGCGCCATGCGCGTCCCCCGTTCTCCGTACTCGTGCGGATCAGCAGCACTGCCAGGTGAACACGGCCCGGTCGAAGCGCCGTTCGGCGAGGTCCTGCGGCCGGATCAGCCAGTACAGGGCCCCGCAGTCGCCCCACATCAGGCGGCGTCCTCGCTGTCGAACTGGGCCAGCAGCACCCAGCGGCCGGCCTCCTCGGCCAGCCGCGGATCGTCCCAGCCGGCGTCCCCGTCCAGCAGGGCGTGCGCGACCTCCAGCTCGACCGGGCCCAGGTCGCGCAGGGCTTCGGCGGATCCGTGTGTCATGCGTCCGATCATGCACGGGGCCACTGCCAACGGCCCCTCCGGGTGGCGGGTCAGCCGCCGACCCGGGCGACCATCAGCGCGATGTCGTCGTCGGCTGCCGCCGGGACGAGGTGGGTGATCAGCGAGTCGCACAGGTGGTCCAGCTGGCGCTGGGGGTCCGCGAGCAGCTGGGTCAGCTCTCCGAGCCGCTCGTCGAGGTCGCTGCCGCGCGCCTCGATGAGGCCGTCGGTGTAGAGGACGAGGAGGCTGCCCGGGGGCACTTCGACCTCGGTGGGGGTGAACGCGATGCCGCCGACGCCGAGCGGGACCCCGGGCGGGGTGTCGAGGAGGCGGACGGTGCCGTCGGGGAGGGCGAGGGCGGGCGGCGGGTGGCCGGCGCGGGTGACGGTGCAGCGTCCGGTGGCCGGGTCGACGACGACGTAGAGGAAGGTGGCCAGCATCGGTTCGGCGAGGTCGGCGAGGGCTGCTTCGAGCTGGTGCAGCAGCCGTACGGGCGAGAGGTCCAGGCGCGAGAGGGACCGTACGGAGGCGGAGAGGCGGCCCATGACCGCGGCGGCGGCGATGCCGTGGCCCATCACGTCGCCGATGAGCAGGGCGGCCTTGCCGCCGGACAGAGCGAGGACGTCGTACCAGTCGCCGCCGACCTCGTTGACGTCGCTGGCGGGCAGGTAGCGGTGGCTGACCTCGATGCCGGGCGGCGGGGTGATGTGCTGCGGGAGCATGCTGCGCTGGAGGATGACGGCGGTCTCGTGCTCGCGGTGGTAGAGCCGGGCGTTGTCGATGCTGAGCGCGGCGCGGGCGGCGAGTTCCCCGGCGAGGGTGACGTCCTCGGCGGTGAACGGCCCGACGGGGCGGGTGCGGTAGAAGGTGGCGACGCCCAGCACCGATTCGCGGGCGACCAGGGGGGCCATGACGAAGGAGTGCACCCCGGCGGTGACCAGTTGGGCGGGTTTCGCCGTGTGGCGGGCGGCGGGGGCGACGACCTGGTCGTCGAGGCGGGCGATGAGGAAGGGCTGCCGGGCGGCGAGGGCCTGGGTGTAGGGGGCGTTCGCGGGGAAGGTGAGGGTCCGGCCTAGGGGGGCGAGGATGTCGGTCACCCTCGATCCGGACAGCGGGGCCCGGCCGAGCCTGCGCAGGGCGACTCCGCCGGTCAGCCCCATGCCGGGCTCGTCCCCGCGGGCCAGGGCGTCGAGGACGTCGACGGTGACGGCGTCGGCGAGGCGCGGTACGGCGAGGTCGGCGAGTTCCTGTGCGGTGCGCTCCAGGTCGAGGCTGGAGCCGACGCGCATGCTGGCCTCGCTGAGCAGGGCGAGGCGGCGCCGGCCGGCTTCGGCTTCGACGTGGTCGCGCTGCTGCTCGGTGATGTCGACGAGGGAGGCGATCACGCCGATCGGCATGCGGGCGGGGTCCTCCACCCGGACGTAGGAGCAGGACCACACCCGGTCGTGGTCCGGTTCGGAGGGGGTCCGGCCGACGCGGCGGCGGTCCAGGAGGGGTCTGCCGGTCTCCAGGACCTGCCGCATGGCCTCCTCCATCTCCAGGGCGTTCACCTCGGGGAGGATCTCGGCGAGGCGGCGTCCGACGTGTGCCGATTCGGGCAGGCCGTTCATGGTTTCGAGGGCGGCGTTGACCTGGAGGAAGCGGAGCTGCGTGTCGAGGATGGCGATGCCCACGGGCGAGCGGGCGAAGAGGCCGTCCCAGACCGCCGAGGACCCCCGGATACGGCGGGCGGCGTGAGCGTCGGCCGCGAAGACCAGCACCGTCGAGCCGTGCTGCCGGTCGGACACCGGGGAGGCCCAGATCTCCACCTCCAGGGGGTGCCCGTCGCGGTGCCAGGCGGTGACGGTGCCCATCACCCCGCGGCCGGAGGCGGCCGCCTCCCAGAGGGAGCGGCCGAGGCTGCGGTCGGATCCGGGGTGCAGCAGGTCGGCGATGTTGCGCCCGAGCATCTGGGGCGGGGTGTAGCCCAGCAGCTCCTGCGCGACCTGGTTCCAGCGCACGATGGTCCCGTCGGCGCCGGTGGCCACGAGCGCGACGGGCAGCGCGCCCAGCCAGCCGCCGGCGGCCTGCGCGGCGCTGCTGATCAGCTCGTCGACCGGGACGTGTTCGTTCACCGGGCCTCGCTCATCGGGGCCGGGTCACGGCGGCCGGCTCGTGTGGCACCTGCACGCCTCCATCGTCTGCCGGTCCGGGTGCCGCCGCCTCCCGGAGGGGTCTACCGGGGGCCCATCCCAGCCTCAGGGGCCCGGCGTGGAGGGTGAGCTCGATGCCGGGTTCGGTGACGCGTACGGCGGGGGGTTCCAGGGCCGGTCCGGGCGGATGCGGTGATCCGCCGGACGGCGGTGTCCACGGTGCCGCGTACGCTCGCGCGCAGGGCGATCCCGCCGAGGCTCAGCCGTACGGCGGCACCGGTGACGGAGCCGAGCGGGCCGCCGTCCCCGGAGAGGTGACCCCGGCGGCCCCGGCCCCGGGCGAGGGCGGTCGGCGCTGGTGGGCCCCAGGCGTGGCCGCAGGGCGTCCTCGACGCGGTCCTCGACGACGGCCGTGGCGGCGGCCTCGGCGGCGCCGGTCGGCAGGGCCTCGGCCAGGGCGTCGGCGAGGAGGAGCCGGGCGCGCCGGCGGCAGGGTGCGGCCGGCGGCGCGGTCTTCACCCTCGCCCTCCCCGCCGCGTCGGGGTGGCCCCGTACCCCGTGCCGTGCCCGGCGGCACGGCACGGCGCGGGGGTCCGGGGTCACGGGCGCAGGTCGGCCCCGGCCGTGGGGGTGTCGTCGAGGAAGCCGCCCGACTGGTGCTGCCACAGCTTGGCGTAGGCGCCGTCCGCGGTGAGCAGTTCCTGGTGGGTGCCCTGCTCCACGATCCGGCCGCGGTCGAGGACGACGAGCCGGTCCATGGTGGCGACGGTGCTGAGCCGGTGCGCCACGACGAGTGCCGTCCGCCCTTCCATGAGCCGCCAGAGGGCGTCCTGGACGAGGATCTCGCTCTCGGAGTCGAGGGCGCTGGTGGCCTCGTCGAGCAGCAGGATCGGGGCGTCGCGCAGGATCGCCCGGGCGAGGGCGACCCGCTGGCGCTGTCCGCCGGACAGCTTCACCCCGCGCTCGCCCACCATGGTGTCGAAGCCCTCCGGCAGGGCGTCGGCGAACTCCGTCACGTGCGCCGCCTCGGCGGCGCGGCGGATGTCGGCGTCGGTGGCGTCCGGGCGGGCGAAGGCGATGTTCTCGCGCAGGGTGCGGTGGAACATCGCCGGCTCCTGCGGCACGTATGCCATCAGGCCGCGCAGGTCGGCCTGGGAGAGCCGGCTGATGTCCTGCCCGCCGACGGTGATCCGCCCGCCGTCGATGTCGGTCATCCGCAGCAGCAGCCGGGTGAGGGTGGTCTTGCCGCCGCCGGACCGGCCGACGAGGCCGATCTTCGTCCCGCTGGGCACGGCCAGGTCGAGCCCGGCGAAGAGCGGTTTCCCGCCCGCGTGGGCGAAGTCCACCCCTTCGAAGCGCACTTCCGCGCCCTCGCACAGCAGCGGTTCCGGGGACTTCGGGTCGAGGACGGTGGGCGGGGTCAGCAGCAGTGCGGTGAACTGCGCGGCCTCCGTCATCGAGCTTTCCAGGCGGCGGTAGATCTGGTTGAACTCGAACATGATCCGGGTCGCGTTGCCGTAGTAGGTGAAGGCGACGACGACCGTCTCGACCCCGTGCCCGCGTGCGGCGAGCCCGACGGCGACCAGCAGGCCGAGCGCGTTGGTCAGTACGGACATCGGCGCGACGATCGTGTCGATGCGCAGGTTGCCGTAGTCCCACGAACGCAGCATGAGCCGCCGCGACTCGGCGACCCGCGAGCGGTGCTCGGCGGCCTCGCGTTCCTCGGCGGCGAAGGCGCGGACCGTGTCCATGTTCATCAGGCTGTCGGCGACGTGGCCGGAGACCCGTGCGATGGCGGCCTCGCGTTCGTCGACGAGCCGCTGCCGCCGGCGGATCAGCGGTGTCACGAGCAGCCCGGTGAACGCGATCATCGTCAACAGGCCCACGACGAGCAGCGGTTCGTACTGCCACAGCACCACCGAGCCGAAGATCAGGGGCACGAACTTGCCGACGATCTGGAAGGTGAGCGTGTCGACGAACTCCTCGAAGCGGGAGGCGAAGCTCAGGACCCGCTTGGTGAGCGAGCCGGCGAAGTTGTCGTGGAAGAAGGCGGCGTCCTTGGCGAACAGCTCGTCCATGCCGAGCACGTAGAGCCGCTCGACGCCGAGGGCGTCGAGCCGGTTGAGGCAGTGCAGGCCGAGGCGCCAGAAGGCCTCGGCCAGCAGCAGGGCGCCGGCGAACCCGAGGACGTAGGGCAGGACCGGGCCGATGCCCGAGGCGACGGCGCCTCGGTCGGACGCGATCCGGCCGACGAGTTTGGCGACGACCAGCGGCGCGACGTAGTTGATGCCGATGTTGCCGAGCGCCGGGAGCAGCATGGCGGGTGCGGCCAGTCGGCGGAGCCGGAACAGCTCCCGTCCGTAGTGGCGCAGTGCGAGGAGGACCGGGCCCCTGCCCGGCGGACTTTGGTGTGATTCGGGAGATCCCATACCAACCCTGTGCGGTGTGAGCGGTGGCAGGACAGGAGTCGCAGTGTTCCGCAGTGCCGCTCGCCCCGTCCAAGCGTTTTCTCCGTCTTTCCGCCGATCGGATGGCGTCTGCACCGTCACCGGCCGGGAACGCCCGTGGCGGCCCTCTGTACCCGCAGAAGCAGAGCGGACTGCGCCCAATACCTGGCAGATGCTGGCCCCTATGGCCCATTTGCATCTCTGATGAGAGACTGAACCCGCGCGGGCCGTACCGGCCCGTGCCGCCGGTCCTGGGCGGACGAGCGGCTCTCGCCGCCGCGGGACGAACGGCAGGAGGCCCCCGCGTACCGATCGCGGTGTTCGGTACGCGGGGGCCCTGCGCCGTCAGGGCGCGCTCAGAAGCACTGCTTGTAGTAGGTCTTGATGTTGGGGAGCGACTCCAGGTCCGCCCGGCGGTGCGGGTGGTTGGTGAGGATGTAGGTGATCCGGGCCTCCAGGTCCGTGCCTCCCGCGACGAAGGGCTTCGGCTTCGCCGCCTTCAGGATGTCGCAGAACTCCTTGATGAGGCCCAGCTGCACGTGGTTCGCCGCGAGCGGGCAGAGGGTGGCCGCCACGTCGGCCTGCCACTGCCCGGGCATCTCGGCCGGCTTGCAGTCGAGGTTGTCGACGCCCGGCATCCACGCGCTGCCGACGATCTGCGCCGAGTGGACGTTCTGCCCGATCGTCTTCTGCCCGCCGGGGCCGGGGACGGTGCCCTGGGTGATGAGCGTCGGCATCAGCGATTCGACCCAGCCTGCCGTGCAGTAGGGGGTGTTCCAGGTGATCGAGCGGAAGGCGCCGCTCTTGGTGATCACGTGCACCAGCCCCTTCGGGGTGTTCAACGGGCCGCCGGCCGAGCTCTCCCACTCGACGACGCCCGGGGCGCCGAGGGCGTCGTACCCGCCCGCACCCGTGGCGGCCACGACGGTGAAGACTTCCTGGACGGTGGCGTCCTGGTTGTTCTTGCGGAGCCACAGCTTGAGGGGGTGGTTCGCCGAAGCGACGTACAGCCGCCCGCCGTTGTCGGCGGAGAGCCGCATCCGCGTGTTCGAGGTCTTTCCGTACACGGTGCCGCCCTTGTAGCGGAGCACCCCGTCGGGGGCGGTCCACAGGTACGCGCGGTTGAAGGCGTCGCGCGGCTGGGCGAGGGAGGTGAGGCAGACGGGTCCGGCCGTCTTCAGCGTCGGTGAGGTCACCGCGGTCAGGCTGCCCGGGGCCTTCGAGAAGTCGCGCTTGTCCAGGGCGGTCTGCGGGAAGGCCGCGAGCAGCGCGGCCTGGAAGGCGGCCCGCTCGTCCTCCAGGTCCAGCAGGAACCGCTCGTAGTGCTGCTTGTCGGCCATGGCCTTGAGATCGGCGGCGATCTTCGTGGTGTCGGGCGCTCCACCGGCCAGCCAGCTCAGCAGGCTCGGGTACGAGACGGGCGGGGTCTGGGTGCTCATGGTCTTCCCTTCGGTCGGACGCGGAACGGTGGACCGGGTGGGGGGAGGATCGGGGCACGGCAACGCACACGGGTCCGGACGGGACTCGTTGTGGTGTGGGCGCTTTCACGCTACCGCGCGCCTTCGCGCCACGCGGCCGAATCGGTCGAACCGGCCGAACCAGTCGAACCGGGGCCCGGGGCCGGAGCCGGGAGTCCGGAGCCGGGGAGTCCGGAAAGAATCTTCGGCCGGGGGCGAATCCTCTGGGAGCCTCCCCGCCTCTTATCCGCGTACCGACCCACCGGACACACCGGAACGCCTGGAGGAACCATGCTGATCACTGCCGTCGCCGTCGTCGGAGCCCTGCTCGTCGGCGCCTGCACCTGGCACCTGCTGCGGCGCTTCAAGAGCCGCGGCTGAGCACTGACCGCACCCGAGGCACCCGTCGGAGACGAGCAGCACACATGAAACAACGCTTCACCTGGCCGGACGACCGGCTGATCAAGGCCGCCCAGGACGGTGACGTCACCTCGCTCACCGCCGTCGTCATGGAATCGCAGCCCCACGTACGCAAGTTCGCCCTCTCGCTGTGCTCCTCGCCGCAGGACGCGGAGGACGCGGCGCAGGAGGCGCTGATCATCCTCTACCGGAAGATCGGCACCCTGCGGGCCACCGGCGCGCTCGCCTCGTGGATGTTCCGGATCGTGCGCAACGAATGCCTGCGCCAGGTACGGCTGCTCGCCTCGCGGAGCGGTGACGCCCCGGCCGCACCGGACGCCCCGGCGGAACCGTCCGCCGAGGAGGCGGTGCTGCGCGGGCTGGAGGCGGAGCGGATCGCGGCGGCGGTCAGCGCCCTCCCCCGGGACCAGCGGCAGGTCCTGATCATGCGGGACGTACAGGGCCTGCCCGGCAGGACCGTGGCGGACGCGCTGGGCCTGAGCACCACCGCGATGAAGTCCCGGCTGCACCGGGCCCGCACGACGCTGCGGCTCTCCCTGACACAGGCCGACCGACCAGGGACAGGAGACCCACGACCATGACCACGACCACGACCACCACGAAGCCCGCACGACCGGCGGCCCCCCGCCCGGACTTCGCCAGCAGCTCCGTCCCGCGCCACCTGGCGCGGGGCGCCATCGGCTTCGGCCTGATCATCGGCTCGATCGCCCTGGTCCCCACGCTCGGCCCGGCCGCCCTGCTGGCGGCCCCGCTGTCCCTGATCGCCTTCCGCGGCTGCCCGACCTGCTGGATGGTCGGCCTGGCCCAGACCGTCTCCCGCGGCCGCCTGGAACGCCGGTGCACAGACGGCGTCTGCACCCTCGAGAGGGCACACCCGGCGACAGGGCCCCGGAAATGACCGACGGGCCGTTTCGGATTCCTCCGAAACGGCCCGTCGGCCTGCGGTGCCGGGTCAGGCGTCCAGCAGTGCCCTGCGCAGCCGCTCGACGGTTTCCCGGCCGATGCCGATGTGGGCGGCGAAGTCCTGGACCGATCCGTGCTCTTCCTCCACCCGTCGGAGGAAGAGCAGCATGTTGGCCGGCGGGGCGACCAGCATGGCCGGCGGGACGTACGCCCACGCGGTCTGGGTGTCGTCCTCGTTGCCGCCCGACAGGGAGGCCTCCCACCGGGCGGTCGCCTCATCGCTGAGGGCGTAGTCGGCGGCGATCGTCGCGGCGGGCACGCCCAGCAGCCGCAGCACCAGGGCCGCCAGCACCCCGGTGCGGTCCTTCCCGGCGGCACAGTGGAACACCGCGGGCAGCCCCTCCGGCTCTGCGAGCGCCTCGACCGCGGCCTTCAGCCCGGCGGCGCCGGTGACGGCGGTGTGCCAATAGTGCCGTGCGGCGAAGTCCTCGCGTTCGAGGTCCGCCGGATCCCCGGCCGACCAGTCCGGGGTCTGCGCGAGCAGCGGGAGGGGAAGCCTCCGGCCCGACCAGCCCGCCGGCGGGGTCCAGGCCCGGGTCTCGGCCTCGACGGGGGTCCGCAGGTCGATCACGGTGGCCACGCCCAGCGCGGCGAACGCGTCGGAACCGCACGCCGTCATCCGGTGCAGGCCGTCGGAACGGAACAGCCTCCGCCAGGCCACCGTCCTGCCGTCCGCGGTGCGGTAGCCGCCCAGGTCCCGGTAGTTGAAACAGCCGTCGACCTCGACGAAACGGGAGGGAGAGGTTCTGCTCATGACGGTTCTGGCTCCTGGCCGGCCGGGCCCGTGCGGTCCCCTTCGTCGTGAGGGGGCCACCAGGCGTGGAAGTGGGAGGGCGGGCCGTGCCCGGTGCCGACGCCCAGGGCGTCGGCGTGGCGCAGCGCCTCCGTCAGATAGCTCTTGGCATCGGCGATCGCGCTGTGCCAGTCCGGACGCTGCGGGCGCAGCGCCGCGATCGCCGAGGACAGGGCGCATCCGGTGCCGTGGGTGTTCCTGGTGCGCACCCGGGGCGCGCTGAGCCGGCGGATCCGGCCCTCCTCCACGAACAGGTCGACGCTGTCGGCACCGGTGAGGTGCCCGCCCTTCAGCAGGACCCGCGGGCACGACTCCGCGAGGCGGCGCGCCTGCTCGAACATCGCCGCCTCGTCGGCCGCCTCCTCCTCGCCCAGCAGCTCTGCTGCCTCCGGAAGGTTCGGCGTGACCACGTCGACCAGCGGCAGCAGCCGCGTGCGCAGCGCGGCCACGCTGTCGGCGGCGAGCAGCCTGTCACCGCTCTTCGCCACCATGACGGGATCCAGCACGACGTACGGCGGGCGGTGCCGGGTCAGCCGGTCCGCGACGATCTCGACCAGGCGGGCGTCGCCCAGCATCCCGATCTTGACGGTGTCGACGCGGACGTCGGCCAGGAGCTCGTCGAGCTGGCTCTCCAGGAAGTCCGGCGGCGGGTGGTGCACTGCGCTCACGCCGCGGGTGCTCTGGGCGGTCAGTGCCGTGACGACGCTGGTCCCGTAGGCCCCGAGGGCCGAGAACACCTTGAGGTCGGCCTGCAGGCCGGCCCCGCCGCTGGGGTCGCTGCCGGCGATGGTGAGGGCTACGGGGATCATGCGGTCGCTTCCCGGTCCGACAGCGACGGGGACGAGGCCATCGCCCAGAACCGCTTGGGGATGCGGCCCGCGCGGCGCGCGTCGAAGCCCGCGGCCACCCCGGCGGCCATCGCCCGGGCCATGCGCTCGGGGTCCTTCGCCCGGGTGATGGCGCTGGCGAGCAGCACGGCGTCGCAGCCCAGCTCCATGGCGAGGGCGGCGTCGCTGGCCGTGCCGATGCCGGCGTCCAGGATGACGGGCACTCCGGCCGACTCGACGATCATCTCGATGTTCTGGGGGTTCGCGATGCCTCGTCCGGTACCGATGGGCGAACCCAGCGGCATGACGGCCGCGCAGCCCACGTCCTCCAGCCTGCGCGCCACCACCGGGTCGTCGGTGGTGTACGGGAGGACGATGAACCCCGCGTCGACCAGCTGCTCGCACGCGTCGACGAGTTCCGACACGTCGGGCAGGAGGGTCCGCTCGTCGGCGACGACCTCGACCTTGATCCAGTCGGTCTCCAGTGCCTCCCGGGCCATCTTGGCGGTGTAGACGGCCTCGGCCGCGCCACGGCACCCCGCAGTGTTGGGCAGGATCCCGATGTCCAGCTTCCTCAGGAGTTCCAGGACTCCGCTGCCGCCGCCGGCGTCCACCCGGCGCAGGGCGACCGTGGTCATTTCCGTGCCCGAGGCCACCAGGGCCCGCTCCAGCACGGTCAGGTTGGCGGCTCCGCCGGTACCCGTGATGAGTCGGGAGCCGAACCGGCGCCCTGCGATCGTCAGTTCCTCAGCCACCCTGCACCGCCGTCAGTATCTCGATGTTCGTGTTCTCGGCCAGTTCCACGTCCCACTGGCCACGGGGTAGCACCTCGCCGTCGACAGCGACGGCGACTCCGCGTTCCGGCACTCGCAGCTTCATGACGACGTCGGCCGCTGTGCAGCCTTCGGCGACGGTCTGCCGTTCTCCGTTGACGATGACGTTCATGCGAATCTCCTCGGACGGGCCGCTGCGGCCTCGGGAAGCGGTCGGTCGTCGAGTTCGGCGAGGACCGCCTCCGCGGTGAGCGGGGCGAGCAGCAGGCCGTTGCGTCCGTGTCCGGTGGCCAGCACGGTCCTCGCGTCGACCCGGCCGATCAGGGGCACGTTGTCCGGGGACATCGGCCGCAGGCCGGCGTCGGCGGCGACGAGTTCGTACTCGGCGATCGTCGGCAGCACGGTCTCCGCGTCGGCGATCAGGTCCCTGACTCCGCCGAGGGTCACCTCGCGGTCGTGGCCCACCTCGTACTGGGTGGCGCCGATGACCAGTCCGTCGTGGCGCGGTACGAGATACACCCGGCGTCCGTGGACCAGGCCGCGGACGGTGCGTCCGGGCGGTGGCAGCACTCCGGTACGGGACCGCACCCGCAGGATCTCCCCCTTGGCGGCCCGGACCCGGGCCATCGGGTGCAGGGCCGCCGAGTCCACCCCGGCCGAGAGCACGATCTGGTCGGCTTCGAGGAGGGACAGGTCCGTCACCCTCTCCCGCACCAGCCTCACCCCGGTGGCGGCGCAGGCGGCCGTCAGCGCGGCGAGCAGCATCCGGTTGTCGGCCGCCAGGTCTTCGGGGACGTCCAGTGCGGCCCGGATGCCGTGGGACAGGGCGGGTTCGCGGCGCCGCAGCTCCCGGCCGGTCAGGGTGGCGACCGGCCTGCCGTTCTCGGCCAGCCAGTCCGCGAGGACGTCGAGTTCCTTGAGGTCGGCGGAGTCCATTCCGACGATCACGGTGCCCTCGGTGCGCAGCCCGGACGGCTGCCCGGACTCGACGGCCAGGCGCTCGGCGAACTCCGGCCACCGGGCCAGCGACAGCGCGCTGATCTCCAGCAGTTCTTCCTCGCCGGGCCATCCCTCCGAGGAGGAGGCGAGCATGCCGCCCGCCACCCAGGAGGCGCCGCGGGCGGGCTCCGGGTCGTACAGGGTGACCGTCCAGCCCGCGGCGGCCGCCCGCCAGGCCACGGTCAGGCCGATGGCGCCGGCTCCCACTACGGCCAGCTGCTTCATCCGGCCGCCCCGGACACCGCCCGGCGGACGGCCGCCGACACCTCGTCGGCGAGGGCCAGGTCGTCGTCGCCGACGGTGATGACGGTGACGTCGGCGACGGTGTGCAGCCCGCGCACCAGGAACGCGTATTCGGCGTCCGGTTCGAGCAGCAGGACGACCGGCTTGCCCAGGGCGGAGGCCCAGCCGAGCTCCACGTGGGTGCCCGGCGAGGCGGGGGCCCCGGGGAACGCCACGAAGACGTCGCTGGCGGATATCTCGTCGAAGTCGAGGCGGGTGCATTCCTCGGGCGTCAGGAAGGCCGCGCCCCAGCTCTCCCGGCGGTGGGCGTTGTGCACGACGTGTCCCTCGGCGTCGAGGCGGTCGAGCAGGGTCTCGAAGCGCAGGCGGTGCTTCTTGTCCATCTCTCCGGTGGCCGGGTCGACGATTCCCTTGAAGGGGCCGCCGAGGAACACGGTGCCGGTGGGCGATTCGGTCATCACTTCACTCCTGTGACGATGAGGAAAGGGGCGTGGACGCGCTCGGCGGTGAGTTCGGGGTGCAGCGCCGGGTCGGGCTCGACGTCGCCGAGGACGGGTTCTCGGGAGCGGACCTGGGTGAAGCCCGCTCCGGTCAGCGCGTCGAGGTAGACCTCTCGGGGCCAGTGGTGGTCGATGAGTTCCAGGGTGCCGCCGGTGGGGATGTCCAGCAGGACCCGGCGGAGTTCCCCGGTGGTGTAGTCCTTCCCGGGGTCGCCGTTGCGGAACTTCGAGAACTGCACGCCGGTGGTGGCCGGGTTGGTGTCGAGCACCGTGTAGCGGGCGCCGGGCCGCAGGACCCGGTGGACCTCGGCGGCGATGGCGCGGATGGCGTCGCGGTCGCCGATGTTGATGAACACGTAGCAGGACATCGCGGCGTCGACGGATCCGGACGGCAGGAAGTCCAGCCGCCCGCTCTCCACCTGCCGGTAGGTGATCCTGGGGTGCGGGCGCTTGGCGCCGGCGATGTCGATCATTCGGGCGGAGATGTCCGCGCCGACGACGTCGACGCCGTCGAACGCCTCGACGACGCGGCGGGCGACCTTGCCCGGCCCGCAGCCGTAGTCGAGTACCGTGCGCACCCCGGTCGTGCCCAGTCCCAGCTCGGCGAAGACCGCCGGATAGCCCACGACCCGCTCGGGCAGGTCGTCGTAGGCCTCGAAGCCGGACGCGATGTCCGGGGTGTCCTTCCAGTTGGTGCCCAAGGGAGCGCCTCTCAGTTCTGCGGACGGCCCGCGGCGGCCGCCAGTGACGGCCAGCGGTGGGCCACGAGCCAGCGGTGGACGGGCCAGAGCCGACCGAGGAGGGCCTCGTCAACCGGTTCCTCGCGGCGCAGCCGCCGCTGGACCTCGAACAGCAGCACCACCTGGACCCAGTAGTCCGGCAGACCGAGGCTCTCGTCGCCCAGCCGGTGCTCGTCGCGCCGCAGGGCCTCCTCGATGCGGAACACCTCGCGCAGGTAGGGCCAGTTGTCGCCTTCGGGCATGGCGGGGAAGGAGTACTCCGGCTCCCGCTCCGACGCCGGGTCGGCCAGTACGGCGGCCACCCGCTCGCGGTCCGGGTCGTACACGTGCAGCGATCCGGCGAAGTGGGTGTACTCGCCGAGCTGGACGCCGAGCTCCCGCGCGAGAACCTCCTGTAGGAAGGTGAAGGAGAACACGTCGCTCGACATGCCCCGGTAGGCGTCGTTGGCCCGCATCATGCCGACCGCGTGCAGGGCCCCCTCGCGGAGCAGGAACTGGAGTCCGAGCGTGCACGAGACGTCCGGGTTGCCGGGGGTGAGCAGCTCCTCGCCCCGGAAGATCTGCAGTACGGCCCGCTTGCTGTCCGGGTCGCGGCGCAACTCGTCCACGACCCGCTGCCACTGGCTCGGTGCACCCCCGGTCGTGCCGAACAGCGGCCGGCCGTAGGCGGTGCCGGTCAGCCGTACGCCGTCGGCGGAGTACTTGCGCATGCCGGGTGCGTAGTACGCGATGAAGTCGAGGTCGTCGCGGCCGGACAGGTACCACAGGGCCTCGGCGTAGTTGAAGACGATGTTCAGCCGCCGGGACGGTGCCAGCGGCACCCGCTGGGTGGGGTCCAGCAGCCTGTACCGCACCCCGAGCTGTTCGACGCTGGGGAACCCCCGGGGGGAGTTGCGGAACTCGGGTTGCTCGAACACCGATCGGATGACGGCCGGGTAGGCGTGGTGGAAGGTCTTGAATTCCATGGGATCGCTCAGTTCTGTTGCGTGGGCCGGCCGGCGGGACGCGCGGTGATCACCGACTTGAGGTGTGCGGCCGCGCTCCGCGGATCGTCGGCCCCGGTGATCGCCCGAACCACGGCGACCCCTCGGGCGCCCGCGTCGAGCACGGCGGGCAGCCGGCCGCTGTCGACCCCGCCGATCGCGAACCAGGGGCGGGGGTCCCCGGTCGCCGCGGCGGCGCGCACCAGGTCCAGGCCCGCCGCGTACCGTCCGGGTTTCGTCGGGGTCTGCCAGCACGGCCCGACCGCGACGTAGTCGAGGTCCGGGTCGGCCAGGGTCGCGGCCAGCTGCCCGGCGTCGTGCGTCGAGCGTCCGATCGCCGTCCGGCCGCCCACGATCTCGCGGGCACGGGCGAGCGGCAGGTCGCCCTGGCCGAGGTGCAGGACATCGGCCCGCGCGGCCCGGGCGAGGTCGGCGCGGTCGTTCACCGCGAGCAGGGCCCCGTGCCTGCGGCAGGCGGCGCGCAGCACCTCCAGCGCCTCCAGTGCTTCCCTGGCTTCCAGCGGCCCGTACTTCCGTTCGCCCGCGGACCCCTTGTCGCGGAGCTGGAGGACGTCCACGCCGCCGGCGAGGGCCGCGTCGGCGAATTCCGCCAGGTCGCCCGAGTCCCGGCGGGCATCGGTGCAGAGGTACAGGGTGGCCGTGGCCAGGCGTTCTCGTGCGTCCACCCGGTCAGACGTCCGATCCGTGTCCGGGCCCGCGGCCGGTCTTGGCGAGCGGGCCGTTCCCGGCGTGCCACACCAGGTCGAAGGAGAACTCGCTGATGCGCCACCCCTCGGGTCCGCGGACCGTCTCGGCTTCGTAGTGGCCGCCGATGGTGAAGTGCTCTCCCGGGTTCTCGCGGTGCGGTACGTGGACGGCCATCAGGTGCGCCCGGACCCGGGCCCGGTCGCCGTCGAGGCGGATGTCGTAGTTCGACGCGATGTGATGGGTGCGCTCGAAGTTCTCCCGGGCCATCTTCTGGAAGGCGACGAGTCCGTCCCGGCCGGTGAACTCGCCCATGGGGAAGGTGAGGTGGACGTCGGCGGTGAACACCGCGTCGAGCCAGTCGTCGTTGTCCCGGTCCTTGTCGAGGTGCCGGAGGTAGCGGTCGCACACGCCGGCGATCTCGATGCGGTCGGTGTGGGCGCGGAGCCCGGCCCGCAGGGAGGCCACTGCTTCGTCGATGGGTGCCATGTCCTGTGTTCCTCTTCAGTCCTGGTCCTGGGTGGGTCGGGAGGCACGGCGGAGGGCGCTGATCAGGACGTCGGTCCCGGCAGCGCCGCTGACCCGTTCGCCGCCCGGGAAGACGTAGGTCGGCACGGCGGAGACGCCGTCGGCGCGGGCCGCCGAGGCCTGCTCGCGGACCTCGGCCGCGCCCTCGCCGGACGCCAGGAACTCCTTCGCCCGGGCGCCGTCGATGCCCGCCTCCTCGGCCAGCCGTACCAGCTCGGAGTGGTCGGCCACGTTGCGGCCGGCGCGGAAGTGGGCGTCGAAGACGGCCGTGGCGAGAGCGGCCGCGGTGGCCGGCCCGTGCTCCCGGGCCGCGAACCACATCAGGCGGTGCGCGGGCAGGGTCCCGACCGCGAGGGCCCGGTCGAAGCGGTACTCGACGCCTTCGGAGGCGCCGAGCCGGGTCATCCCGTGGAGCATGGACTCCGCCTGCTGCCGGCTGCCGAATATCCCCGCCATGACGTCGAGGAGCGGCGCGGGTTCCTCGGTGCCGTCCACCTCGGGGTTGAGCAGGAACGGGCGGTGGACCAGTTCGACGTCCTCGCCGATTCCGGCCTCCGCCACGGCGCGCTCGAACCTGTGGGCGCTCAGGCGGCACCACGGGCACGCGAAGTCCCGGTAGACATCGACCTTCATTTCTTTCCCTTCGTAGCGGAAGACGACATGACGGAGCGGCGGGCGTGCGCGAGGGCCTGCGACCAGCCCGCCCCGGTCCGGAGCGCACCGCGCAGCCCGGGAACGGCTCCGCGGTGGTTCACTGCCAGGGCTCCGGCGAGCCGGTCACCGGAGCGGTACAGGGCGATGAAGCACGGTGCGCCGGCGTCGCCGACGATCTCGACGTGCTCGCCCTCGGGCATGCCGACGAACTGGATGCGGTGCCCGTACCACTGCGACCAGAAGTACGGGACGGTGACGCAGGGCCGGGCCGCTTCCGGGCCGACCGCGTTCCGTGCGGCCAGGGCGCCCTGCTCCGCGGCGTTCGTCCAGTGCTCCAGCCGTACCTCCCGCCCGTACCCGGGGTGCTTCCAGCGCGCGACGTCACCTGCGGCCCACACCCCCGGGATGCCGGTGGCGAGGTACTCGTCGCAGATCACCCCGTCGCGGAGGGCGACTCCCGAGCCCGCGAGCCATTCGACGGCGGGCTCGGCACCGATGCCGACGACGACCAGGTCGGCATCGACCGTGGACCCGTCGGAGAGCAGGACCCGCTCGACCCGCCCGTCCCCCTCGATGCCGGTGACGGTGGTGCCGCAGCGCAGATCAGTGCCGTGCGCGGCGTGCAGGTCCGCGAAGACCGCTCCCGTCGCATCGCCCAGGGACCGGGTCATCGGGGCGGGGAGGGCTTCGACCACGGTGACGTCGAGTCCGCGCCGGCGCGCCAGCGAAGCCACCTCGGAGCCGATGAACCCGGCGCCGACGACCACGGTGCGGGCACCGGCGTCCAGTGCGCGCCGGACGGCCCGGGCGTCGTCGAGGGTCCGCAGGCCGTGCACGCCGTCGAGGGGCGCGGGCACCGGCAGGGTGCGCGCCCGTGCCCCGGTCGCGATGACGAGGGCGTCGTAGGGGACCTCGTCGCCGCCCGCGGTCACGGTCCTCGCCGTCGGGTCCAGCGCCGTGGCCGGCGCTCCGAGCCGCAGTTCCACGCCGAGGCCGTCGCGCAGATCCGCGGCATCGGGGTGAGTGGGCGGGGGCGGCTCCCCTCCCGCTGCCAGGAAGTCCTTGGAGAGCGGCGGCCGGTCGTACGGAAGGTGTTCCTCGGCGCCGATCAGGACGATGCCGCCGTCGAAGCCGCAGCCCCGGGCGGCGGTGACCGCCCGCAGGCCCGCGAGCGAGGCGCCCACGACCACCAGCCGCCGAGAGGTCACCGCTGCCTCAACGCGTTGACCGGGCAGAGCCGCATCGCCGCGGCCGCGGCCTCGTGCTGGCCCCGCGGCACCTCGTCGCCGTCGAAGAGCACGACGAGGTCGCCCTCGTCATCGATGCGGAACAGCTCGGGCGCTGCCTCCTCGCACACGCCGTGGCCCTCGCAGCGCTGTTCGTCCAGGAATATGTTCATCGTCGTGCGCTCCTGACGCTCGGCTCACACATGCAGTGCCGTGGGCAGGGAGGACATCGCCCTGATGTGGTTGTTGACCCGCCAGACCGGCTCACCGACCTCGATGCGCCGCACCCGCTTGGCGAGGGCCGTGAGCAGCGCGGCGCCCTGCAGCCGGGCCAGGCCCTGGCCGACGCATCCGTGGATGCCGTGCCCGAACCCGACGTGGCTCTTGGCGTCGGCGCGGGTCACGTCGAACACCTCGGGGTTGCCCCAGTACCGCTCGTCCCGGTTGGCCGAGGCGTACAGCATCAGGACCCGGGAGCCGGCGGGCAGGAACTGGCCACTCAGGTCGCAGTCGCGGGTCACGAGGCGGGAGAAGGCCCGGATCGGCGACTCGCAGCGGACCGTCTCGTTGAAGGCGTTGTTCACGAGCGAGAGGTCGCGGCGGATCGCGTCCCACTGCTCCGGGTGGTTGCCGAGCAGCCACAGGGCGCTCGACAGCGCGGAGATCGT
This sequence comes from Streptomyces sp. NPDC040718, assembly GCF_055593565.1. Classification (NCBI taxonomy): domain Bacteria; kingdom Bacillati; phylum Actinomycetota; class Actinomycetes; order Kitasatosporales; family Streptomycetaceae; genus Streptomyces; species Streptomyces sp. NPDC040718. Next base: position 215,537 of record NZ_JBVIXO010000005.1, read on the forward strand.
GGTGTCCAGCGAGGGAAGCAGGTAGTCGCCGATCAGCGAGGGCAGCAGCCGGTGTTCGACCCGCCCGGCCTCGGCCGCGGCCACCAGGTCGGCTCCCCAGCTGCCGTCCCGGAGCCGGCCCGGCCGGGCCATGTCCGCGATGTACTCCCACATTCCCTTCATCAGGGGTACGTCGGCGAGGGAGCGCTCGTTCATCGGACCGATGGTGTTGAACGCCGCGGACGCCCAGTCGAGGAACTGCTCGCGCCCCTCGGCCGGCCAGCCGAGGAGGTCGGGGACGACCGAGGTGGGGAAGACGTGGGCGAAGTCGGCCACGCCGTCGAAGCCGCCCTGCCGGATGAGCCTGTCGACGAGGTCGTCGGCGAGCTGCTCGAAGTGCTCGCGGTGCGCGCGCAGCGCCTTCGGGGTCAGCGGGCCGCTGATGATGCCGCGCACGTGGTCGTGGTAGGGCGGATCGCTGGCGAGGGTCGTGCCGCGCATCCGTTCGTTGATCGGGTCGTTGAGCGCGACTCCCGACCCGGAGGAGAAGGTCTCGTAGTCGTGCAGGGCCGCGTACACGTCCTTGTACCTGGACACGGCCCACACCTGGTACTGCTCCAGCCAGACTGCGGGTCCGGTGTCCCGCAGGACGCGGTAGGGCTCGTAGGGCGAGAGGATCGCCTCTTCGGAGTACGGGTCGATGTCGCTCTTCGGCTCGGTCGCCGTGGCCATGGTGGTCCGTCCTTTCCTTCGGTCCGGGAGGTGGTCAGGCCCGTACTGCTTCGACGACGCTGCAGAGGCCACCGGGGACGATCCGGTTCAGTTCGAGTCCCGCCTTGCGGAACAGCGCCCGGAACTCGTCCTCGGTCCGCTGGTGGCCGTCGCAGAGGACCAGCATGTTCAGGTCCATGAGCTTGACCGTCGGCGCGGGCACGGGGCCGGTCGGCATGACCGCCTCGACCAGGAGCACGCGTCCGTCCGGGGTCATCGCGTCCCGGCAGTTGGACAGGATCCGCACGGAGTGCTCGTCGTCCCAGTCGTGGATGATGTTCGACATCAGGTAGGCGTCCCCGCCGGCGGGGACGGATTCGAAGAAGTCACCCGGGTGCTTGTGCACCCGGTCCGCCACCCCGGCCTCGTCGAACGCCCGGCCGCCAGCGGCGATCACTTCGGGCTGGTCGAAGAGCACGCCCTCGGCCGCGGGGTTCGCGGCGAGCACGGCGGCGAGCAGCGCGCCCTGTCCGCCGCCGACGTCGACGATCCTGCGGAAGGAGCCGAAGTCGTAGGCGTTCACGACGGGGGCGATGAGCCCGGAGGACGCCTCCGTCATCGCTCGGTTGAACACCCCGGCCGTGTGCTCCTCCTCGCGCAGGTACTGCCATACGGAACGGCCGTGCACGCCCTCGAAGGCGGACCGGCCGGTACGCACCGACTCCGCCAGCCCCGACCAGGAGAAGCGGTCGGCCGGCTCGCCGACCCACCGGGCGAAGTTGCGCATGGAACCCGGCACGTCGCTGCGCAGGGCCTCCCCGGTCTCCGTCAGGGCGAAGACCCGTCCCTCCTCCTCCCGGAAGAGGCCGAAGTCCGCGCAGGCGCGCAGCAGGCGGTACAGCGTGGGGGCGTGCGCGTCGACGGCCTTCGCGATGTCCTCCACCGTCCGCGGGCCCCGGCCCAGTTCGTCGGCGACGCCGAGTTCGGCCGCGGCGCTCACGGCCGCGGACATCCAGCCGGCGGTGGCGAGCTGGAGGATGCGCGCCGAGGGAGGTATCTGGGATTCGGTCTGCACGGTGGCACAACTCCTAAGGGGAAAGGTCGGATCAGCTCTGCGCCGAGCGGGAACGCACCACGCGGTAGGTGTTGGCCGAGCGGGACGTCACCAGGGACCGGGCCCGGACGCGGCCGTCGCGGACCTCCCGGGGGCGCTGCTCCTCGGGCAGCGTGTGGAAGGCGTCGTACGCCTCCTTGCTGTCCCACTGGGCGTAGTTGACGACGCACGTGCCGTCGAGACTGCGGAAGTAGGTGTGCGAGCGGTAGCCGGGCACCTCGGTGAGCCATTCCTCCGGCTTGGCGAGGGTGGTCAGCAGTTCCTTCTGGTTCTCCTCGGCGACGCCGAGCACGATGATCACCGTGTAGTCGTCGCGGGAGGGCGAGATCTCGGTGACGCCGTCCAGGGCGGGGTGCCGCTGGACGAAGTCGACCTCCGTCCTCAGCAGGCGTACGGAAGTGGCCAGTTCGTTGAACTGCGGCACGGTCCTGCGCTTGAAGCCCTCGCCGGCGTAACGGGCCTGCAGGGCCTCGAGGCTGGTCCACTGGATGTAGTTGGCGGTGCCGGGGCTGTCCTGCCCGGCGTGCAGGGTGGACGACACCCAGCCGGGGTAGCCGGCGTTGTCGATGATGTCGCGCATGGCGTCCAGCACTTGCTCCTGGCCGGCCGCCGTCTCGGTCTCGAAGAGGTTGAACACGGTCAGGTAGCCGTCTTCCGGCGAGATCAGGGGCACAGGTGTTCCGTTTCTGCGTGTTCTGTGGGTTCTGCGTGTTCTGCGTGTTCTGCGCGTGCTCGGCGCATTGCGCGGACGCGGGGCTACGGGAGGGGTTCGCCGAACCAGCGGCGGAGCGCCTCCGGCAGCGCCGTCCGCTCCTCCGGGGACGCCCAGGCCACGTACCCGTCGGGGCGGATCAGCAGGGCTGCGGCGTCCGCGAACGCGCCGGGGGCCGTCGGCACGACGGTCGCCGTCGTCACCCGGTCCTTCCATCCGGCCGCCGTCTCCCGCAGGCCGGCGTCGTCGACCAGGTCGAGCAGCACGCCCAGGCCGGGGTGGAGGAGCCGGGTCGTGCTCGTGGGACCGGTCTCCGTGCGCAGCGCGTGATGGCCGATCCGGCGGCCGAGGAGCGGGTGGCCCCCGTCTTCGTCCCCGTAGCGGATGTCGAGATGGCTGACGGTCCCCGCGAGGTGCCGCTTGACCGCGTCGTGGGCGATCAGGTCGCCGAACAGTGCGCGCAGCGGGTCCATCTCGGGGCCGCCGAGGAAGAGCATGCCCTGGGCCCGGGTGTTCACGAGCAGCCGCTCGCCCACCGGGTGGCGCTCGCCGTGGTAGGTGTCGAGGAGCCCTTCGGGGGCCTGGCCGCGCACCTCCGCGGCCAGCTTCCAGCCCAGGTTGGCCGCGTCCTGGACCCCCGTGCTCAGGCCCTGACCGCCGGCCGGCAGATGGATGTGCGCCGCGTCGCCCGCGAGCAGTACGCGGCCCCGGCGGTACTCGGTGGCCTGACGCGTGGCGTCGGTGAACGCGCTCACCCAGTCGGCGCTCCCGCCGCTGATGTCCTCACCCGTGAGGCGCCGCCAGGCGTCGGCGACCTCCTCGTACTCGGGCGTCTCGCTGCGGTCCGGCGGCGGGGTGCCGTGCTCGCACACGATGATGCGGTCCACGCCCTCCGCCAGCGGGGCGGCCATCACCATGCCGCCCGGGAGCCGTTCGCCCAGGAACCTGGGCTTCAGCCCGCAGCCGACCACATCGGCCAGGTACATCCCGCGCGTCGCGTCCGTGCCGGGGAAGTCGAAACCGGCGGCCTTGCGGACCGCGCTGTGACCGCCGTCGCAGCCGACGAGGTAGCGGGCCCGCAGGGTGCGCACCCCGTCAGGGGTAGCGGCGGTGACGGTCACGCCGTCCTGCTCCTGGTCGAGTTCCAGCAGCTCCCAGCCCCGGCGGAGGCCGGCTCCGAGGGACAGCGCCCACTCCTCGAGCACGGCCTCCGTCTGCGACTGCGGGATGCCCCGGGCACCGAAGTGGGCGCCCTCCAGCACGGTGTAGTCGAACTGGATCCCGCCGAAGTGGCCCACGGGGCTGGTCTGGAGGTCGCCGAAGCGCGACAGGAGTCCCCTCTGGTCGAAGACCTCCATGGCCCGTGCGGTGAAACCGAGTCCGCGGGACTGGCCGGTGGGCCGGTCCAGCCGTTCGAGGACGATCACCGACGCGCCGCCCAGGCGCAGTTCGCCCGCCAGCATCAACCCGGTCGGGCCGGCGCCCACGACGAGGACGTCCGCGTCGAACATTTCCTGCTGCGTCTCCATGCCTGTCCTATCTCTTCCTCGGATGACGTGGGGTTCCGGCGGGCTCCCCGAACCAGCGGCGCAGCGCTCGCAGCAGCCCCGGCTCGTCGGTGTCGGTGTCGGGGCCGACCCATGCGACATGGCCGTCGGGCCGTACGAGTACGGCGCCGACTGCGCTCAGGGGCCCTTCGGGGACGGGTTCCGCCGCCACCACCCGGACCCGGTCGGCCCAGGGACCGGCGAGCGCGTCCAGCCCCGCACCGCCGGCCGGCCCGGTGAGGCAGAGCAGCACGCCGCCCCCGGAACGCAGCAGTTCGTAGGTGCCGTACGCGTCCGCTCCGGCCGTCAGCCGGGCGTACGGGAGCCGCATGCCGAGCAGCGGGTGGCCGTCGCCCAGGTCGTACCGGACGTCGAGCCCGGACACCATCCCGGCCAGGTGCTCCCGTACCCCGTCCAGGGTGATCAGCGCCGCGAGGGTGCCGCGCAGCGCTTCCACCTCGGGCCCGCCGAGCAGCAGGCCGGCCTGGGCGCTGATGTTCTCCAGGACCCGGCCCCCGATCAGGTGGCGTTCGCCGTGGTAGGTGTCCAGCAGGTCCGCGGGGGCGGTGCCGGCCACCTCGGCGGCAAGTTTCCAGCCGAGGTTCACGGCGTCCTGCAGACCGAGGTTCAGTGCCTGCCCCCCGATGGGCATCTGCTGGTGGGCCGCGTCCCCGGCGAACAGCACACGGCCCGACCGGTAGCGGGCGAGCCGACGGGAGGCGTCTCCGAACGCGTTCACCCAGACCGGTGTCCCGTGGGAGATGTCCTCCCCGGTGACCCGCTTCCAGGCGTCGACGACGTCGGCGAACCGCGGCTCCGTCCCGGGAGGGCGGACGGTGCTGCCGAAGGCGTGGACCATCACTCGGGTGACGCCGTCGCCGCGCCGGGCGGCGACGGCGAGTCCGTCCGGCAGGCGCTGGAACCGGCGGTCCGGTACGTCGATTCCCGCGACGTCGGCCCGCAGCAGCTCCCTCTGCGCGTCCCGGCCCGGGAAGGCGGTGCCGGTGATCCGGCGCAGGGTGCTGTGCTCACCGTCGCAGCCCACCGCGTACCGGGCGCGGATCCGCACCGGCTGCCCGGTAGGGCCCACGGCTTCCGCGGTGACCCGGTCCGCGGCCACGTTCAGGCCGTTGAGTTCGTGCCGGCGCCGGATGTCCGCACCGAGGCCGCGCGCCCAGGTCTGGAGCAGCTCCTCGGTGCGGGTCTGCGGAACCTTCCACTGCCCCGGGTACGGGGTGGGGAGGCTCAGGTCGAGGGGGATCCCCGCGAAGTGCCCGCGGCGGTCGCTCGGCGGAGTGCCGAGCTCCGCGAGCAGTCCCCGGCCGTCCAGGATCTCCATCGTGCGGGCGTGCAGCGTCGATGCCCGCGACTCGGTCGTCGAGCCGCCACGGCGGTCCAGGACGACCACGTCCGCGCCGCCGAGCCGGAGTTCACCGGCGAGCATCAGCCCGACGGGGCCCGCGCCGACCACGACGACCTGGGTGTCCACGTACTCGACGGCCATCGTCAGCGCCGGGTCTCGGCGTGGTTCTTGGCGTGGTTCAAGGTGGCGAGGCTGTTGGTGCTCAGCGCACCGTGGACGTACTCCCGGGCGTCGGCCACGGTCGCTTCGGCCCCGAGGATCCTGGCGATGTTCTCGGTGTTGATCACGACGGTGTGCTGGGAGGTGGCGACGACTCCGCCCTCGGCGTCCCCGGCCTCCTCGAAGGTCCAGTAGCCGGTGTGCAGGGTCATCAGGGCCGGCAGCGTGACCTGCTTGTAGGCGATCTTCCGCTCGGGGAAGGTCACCCGGTAGGACTTCGTGGTGTGCGTGGAGCCGTCCTTGGCACGGGTGTCCATCTCCAGGACCTGGAGGCCCGGGGTGTCCTCGGTGAGGCGGACGCCTGCCACGTGCGGCAGCCGCTCCTGCCACAGGCCGGCCTCGTTGACGAAGTCGTAGACGTCCTTGGCGGAAGCGGCGATCCGGACCGAGTCCTCGAAGGAGAAGGCCAGTTCCCCGGTGCGGTGCGCGAGCTCCAGGTTCGTCTTCAGCGCGGCCAGCTCCGAGCGGGAGTTCTGGTCGACGGCCTCGTCGATCCACTTCAGGGACTCCGGGTCGTCGTCGACGGCCCGGTAGTCGTGCAGCAGCCGGATCCGGGACTCGGTGTCCGACAGGGCTTCGATCACCCAGGCCCCGCCCATCGACGCGACGGGCGCCGCGGAGACCTCCTGGCGGAAGTCGATGCGCAGACCCGCGGGGTCGAGGGTCCGGCGGGACGTCCAGTTCTTGGCCTCGCCGTTGGCGGTGGCCCAGATCCGGATCCGCTCCGTGCCGTCCCCGTGTTCGAGCTGCTCCACGTGGATGGTCGGCGGGAAGATCTGGGGCCAGTTCGCCACCTCGGCGATCAGGCGGTAGACGGTGGCGGCGGGGGCCGAGACCGTGATCTCGTGCTCCACTTCGCGCAAGCCGTGCTGCACCATGTTCTTTCTCCTGATCAGAAGTTGCCGAGGCCGCCGCAGACGTTCAGCGCCTGCGAGGTGATGGACGCCGCGGTGTCGGAGGCGAGGTAGCCGACCAGCCCCGCGACCTCGTCGGGCGTCGAGTAGCGGCCGAGCGGGATCTTCGCCTGGAACTTGGCGAGGACCGCTTCCTCGGTGGTGTCGTAGGCGGCGGCGTAGCCCGCGCGCACCCGCTCCGCCATGGGCGTCTCGACGTAGCCGGGGCAGACGGCGTTGACGGTGATCCCGGTCGGGGCCAGCTCATTGCCCAGCGACTTGGTGAAGCCGACGACGCCGTGCTTGGAAGCGGTGTAGGGGGCACCGAGCACGACGCCCTGCTTGCCCGCGGTGGAGGCGATGTTGATGATCCGGCCCCACGGCTTGCCGCGCAGGCCACCCGTGGTGAGGACCTCCCGGGTGACCCGGAAGACGCTGGTGAGGTTGGTGTCGATCACGTCGTTCCAGAGCTCGTCCGCGATGTCGGCGGTGACGCCTCCCCCGCTGCGCCCGGCGTTGTTCACGAGGATGTCGACGCCGCCGAAGCGGTCGACGGCGCCCTGCACGAACGCCTTGACGTCGTCCGCGGACCGGACGTCGAGGGGCGTGCCGTCGACCGTGAGGCCCTCCTCCCGGAGCTGCTTGACGGTCGAGGTCACGTTCTCGGCGTTGCGGGCGCCGATGAAGACCTGGTGGCCCTGGGTGGCCAGGAGCCGGGCCACGGCCAGGCCTATGCCGCTGGTCGCTCCGGTCACGAGGGCGACCCGCGGGTTCTGCTGCGTCATTTCTTCGTCTCCAGTTGGGGGCAGGGCCCGGTGGGGGTGCTGGTTCAGCCGACCTGGACGGTCAGCTGTGAGTTGACTGCTTCGAGGAGCACGCGCGGGGTGGCCACGTCCGTCAGGGCCGAGTCGTCCAGGATGACGTCGTACTCGCGCTCGATCCGGCCGCCGGTCTCCAGTAGTGCCAGGGACTCGTAGCCGAGCTGCCCGAACTCCGTGTCCAGGATGTCGCCGTCCAGCGCGCCGTCGGCCGCGCCGGCACCTTCCAGAAGGATCTTCTTGAGGTCGTCGATGGTGAAGCTGCCGTACACGGGGACTCCTTCATGATTGGTTCTGGGGATGCGGGTCGTCGGCGCGGACGACCATGGCGGAGTTGAACCCGCCATGACCACGGGCCAGGACGAGCGCCGTGCGCACTTCGGCGGCGCGCGGCCGTCCCACCACCAGGTCGAGGTCGTACTCGGGGGCCGGCCGTACGTGCAGGGTCGGCGGGATCAGGCCCTCCCGGATGCTGAGGAACGCGGTGGCCAGGTCCAGCGGGGCGCCGCCGGAGTACAGCCGGCCCGTCATCGTCTTGGGCGCGGTGACCGGGACGCCGCGGGCACCGAAGACCGCGGTGATGGCCTCGGCCTCGATCCGGTCGTCCTGCGGGACGCCCGCCGCGTCCGCGAAGACCACGTCGACGTCTCCGGCACCGACTCCGGCGTCCGCCAGGGCCAGCTCGATCGCCCGTCGCAGACCGGGCTCGCGGCCGCTCCCCGCACGGGGGTCGAAGGTCGTTCCGTACCCGCAGACGAATCCGTGGATCCTGGCACCGCGCCGGCGCGCGGCAGCGGCGTCCTCCAGGATGAGGATGGCCCCGCCCTCACCGGGTACGTGCCCCTGGGCCGCCGCGTCGAACGGCAGGTAGGCGCTGGAGGCCTCCTCACTGCGGCTCAGCCGGCCGGAGCTCATCTGGGCGACCCAGCCCCAGGGGCAGACCGAGGCGTCGACGCCGCCGGTCACCAGCAGCGGCGTGCCCTTGCGGATCAGCCGACGGGCCTGCGCCACCGCGTCGAGTCCGCCGGCCTGGTCGCTGACGACCACGCCGCTCGGGCCCTTCATCCCGTGGCGGATGGAGATCTGGCCGCTGTTGACGGCGTAGAACCAGGCGAACGACTGGTACGCGCTCACATACCGGCTGCCCTTGCTCCACAGCTGTTGGAGCTCGTGCTGCCCGAACTCGAACCCGCCGGAGGCGCTCGCCGTGACGACACCCATGTCGAACTCGGGGAGGTCCTCGGGACTCACTCCCGCGTCGGCGAGGGCCCAGTCCGCGGCGGTCAGGGCCAGCCGTGTCATGCGGTCGGTCTGGGGCAGCAGCCGGCTGGGGAGGTGGTCCTCGGCCGTGAAACCGGGTACTTCTCCGGCCAGCTTCGCCGGATACTGCGCCGGATCGAAGCGCGTGATCCGGCCGATGCCGCTCTTGCCGCCGCGGGTGGCAGACCAGTAGTCCTGTGTGCCGAGGCCGTTGGGCGCCACGATGCCCATGCCGGTGACGGCTGCCGAGACGGTCACGCCGCCCTCCTGTCGGGTCGTGCCAGCACCATCGCGCTCTGGAAGCCGCCGAAGCCGCTGCCCACCGTGAGCACCGAGTCGGTCAGCTGGTCCCGGGCCGTCAACGGCACGTAGTCCAGGTCGCATTCGGGGTCGGCGGTGTGCAGGTTCGCGGTGGGAGGGACCACGTTGTGCTCCATGGCGAGGACGGAGGCCGCGATCTCGATGGAGCCGATGGCGCCGAGGGAGTGCCCCACCATGGACTTGATGGAGCTCACCGGCGTCCGGTAGGCGTGCCCGCCCAGGCTCAGCTTGAAGGCGGCCGTCTCGTGGCGGTCGTTCTGCTTGGTTCCGGAGCCGTGCGCGTTGACGTAGTCGATCCCCTCGGGATTCATCCGGGCCTCGTCGAGCGCCGCGGTGATGGCCGCGGCCATCTCGGCGCCGTCGGCGCGGAGCCCCGTCATGTGGTACGCGTTGCTGCGGGTGGCGTAGCCGGCGATCTCCGCGTAGACGTGCGCGCCGCGGCGCCGTGCGCTCTCGAGTTCCTCCAGGACGAACACGGCAGCGCCCTCCCCGAGGACGAAACCGTTGCGGGTGGCGTCGAAGGGACGTGAGGCGTGCTCGGGGTCGTCGTGGCGGGGGGTCGTCGCCTTGATCGCGTCGAAGCAGGCCATCGTGATGGGTGAGATCGGCGCGTCGGACGATCCGGCGACGACGACGTCGGCGGTTCCCTCGCGGATCAGCTCGACGGCGTAGCCGACGGAGTCGATGCCCGACGTGCAGCCGGTGGAGACCACGGTGCACGGGCCTTCAGCGCCCACGGCCCAGGCCACCTCGGCGGCGAAGGAGCTCGGTACCAGGAAGTTGTAGAGGTGCGGAACGGCGTAGCCGTGGTCCACGAGGTGGAGCCGGCCGCTGTCGCTGACGGTCCGGTACTCCTCGTCCAGTGACATGGTGGCGCCCACCGCGGTGCCGATGGTGACGCCGACCCGGTGGGGGTCGAGTGCCGCGAGCTCGATGCCGCTGTCGGCGACCGCGCCGCGGGCCGCGACCACGGCGAACTGCGCGGCCCGGTCCATCCGCCGGACTTCCTGTGGCGTCAGGCCGTGTGCCTCGGGAGAGAAGTCGATCTCCGCGGCCACCCGGGAACGGAAGGGCGTCGGGTCGAAGAAGGTGATGCCGCGCGTCGCGGTCCTGCCCTCGTTCAGCAGGCGCCAGAAGTTCTTGGTGCCGACACCTCCGGGAGCCAGCACCTCTACGCCGGTGATGACTACGCGCCGGTCGGTCACGCGGACGCCTCCCACGTGTAGAAGCGCCGGGCCATGGCGTCGGCCGGCGAGCGCCAGGTGCTGGGGTCGTACGCCTCGATGTACGGCTTGAGGTCGTCGCTGATCCGCTGGAAGCGAGGGTCGGCCTTCGCGTCCTCGATCCGCTCCGCGCCGTTGTCCGAGTCGAAGTCCTGCAGATGGAAGTAGAGACCTCGGTAGCTGAACAGTTGGCGTCGGCGCGTGCCCATGCGGTGCGGCATTTCGGTCGCGTCGAAGCCACCAAAGAGTTCGGCCACGTCGAGGCTTGCTTCGGGGTCCATTCGGGCCACGATCAAGGTGCTGTGCATTGCGTTCGCTCCTTTCCGTAATCGGAGGCGTGGAGCCAGTTGTCCGGCAACCACCTGAGACTCATCGGGATGTGTTCTTGCGAAGTCCGCAGCACGGCGGCCGCCGCGTGCTCCGGGGGTGCGGCCACATCGCTGACGGTCCAGCCGCGGGGGTGCCTGTGGGGTGCCGCGACTCCGAGGTAGTCGGTCCGCAGGCCCCGGGTCAGCCCGCTGCCCGTCGCCTTGAGGAAGGCTTCCTTGCGGGTCCACAGGCGGGTGAAGGCGGCTGTCCGCCGTGGCACGGGGAGTGGGGTGAGCTCGGCCTGTTCCGCCGGGTGCAGCCGGTGCAGCACGGTGGCCACCCGCGAGGGGCGGGCCACCGGCTCCACGTCGACGCCGATCGGATCCGGCGCCACTCCCAGCATGACCGTGCCGGCTTCCCCGCTCTCGCAGTGGGAGAGCGAGAAGTGCAGCGGCGCGTCCTCGACGGCGGGCCGTCCGTGCGGGCCCCCGCAGCCCGGGCAGGGTTCCCGGACCATGCGGAGGTCCGCCGGTGCCGCGCCGAGGTACGTGGAGAGCACCCGGCGCAGCATGAGGTGCGAGGCCACGTAGAGGTACCGGGCCGAGCGGCGGGTGTGGCGGGCTGCCCGCCGCCGCTCGGCTTCGTCGAGGTCGTCCTCGGCGAGGTCGTACTCGGCTCGGTCACCGCCGGACGGAGGCCGGACCCTCAGGAACCACAGATCCGCTCCCTCCGGCCAACCGGACACCGGTCAGGCGGCGGTGGCGGACTGAGCGTCGGCGAGCACCGCGTAGACGCCGTTCAGGTCCACCAGGCGGGAGACGTCCGACTCCTTGATGCTGACGCCGAAGGTCAGCTCCAGCGAGGACACGATCTCGATGAGGCGCATCGAGTCGGCGTCGTGCTCGTGCATGAAGTCGCTGTCCTCGGTCAGCTCCTCCTCCTCGATCTCGAGGGTGTCGCACACGATGGTCTTGATCTTGGCCTTGACGCTGTCGTCCAGCATTTCGACTCCTTTGATGAGAACTGCCTGGGGAGGAAGGCACACCGCTTCCGGTGCGGATGTGCCGGGGGGAGGTCACATGACCAGGCCGCCGTCGACACGCAGGACGGTGCCGGTCATGTAGGTCGCCGACAGCAGGAACATCACGGCGTCGGCGGCCTCGTCCACGGTGCCGAAGCGGCCGAGGGTGGTGTTCGCGAGGACGGACTCCCGTACGCGCTTGGAGAGTTCGGCCGTCATGTCGGTCTCTATGAAGCCGGGGGCGAAGGCGTTCACCCGGATGTTGTAGCGGCCGACTTCCTTGGCGAGCGCCTGCGTGAAGCCGTGGATGCCGGCCTTCGAGGCGGAGTAGTTGGTCTGCGAGGCCTGGCCGGTGAGGCCCACCGTGGAGGAGATGTTGACGATGGTGCCGGACTTCCGCTTCATCATCGGCGTGATCGCGGCACGGCAGACGTTGTAGATGCCGTTGAGGTTCACGTCGATCACGCGGGACCAGTCCTCGTAGGACATCATGAAGATCGGGGCATCGCGCACCACGCCGGCCGAGGTGATCACGGCCTGGACGGGGCCCACCGCGGACTCCACCTCGTTGACCCACGCCTGGACGGCGGTGGGGTCGGCGACGTCGACGCGGGCGGACACGGCGCGGCCGCCCAGCTCCACCGCCGCCTTCTCCACCTCGTGCGCGGCATCCGCGTCGGACTGGTAACAGAAGGCGACGTCATAGCCGTCCTGGACCAGGCGGAGGACGGCGGCGCGGCCGATGCCGCGCGAACCACCACTGACCAGGGCGACGGGTCGGGTCTCTTCAGTCGTCATTGCTTGCTTGTCTCCTAGTTGCCTCGGCGGTCGCTCAGCCGCAGCAGCACCGCTGCGACCGGACCGCTGACGTCGACCGATGTGATGACGGCGAGCCGCCCGGCGGCGGTCGGTTCACGCCGGGCCCTGTCGAGCACCTGGGCCAGCTGGAACGCGGCCGACACGGAACCGGTGTCACCTATCACGCTCGGGAGCGGGTAGGTCAGGGTGTGCGGACCGAACATCTCCGACAGCACGGACAGTTCCTGCCGCCCCGTGGCGTCGTCCGTGCCGGACGGAGAGGCCGTCCACACGTCCGCGGCCTCGGCACGGGCCGTGGCGAGCACCCGGCGGACGGCCGCTCCGACCGTTTCCACCACCCGGTCGGGACCGGGACAGATGCGCGTGTCCACGGCGAGGACCTCGGCCAGCACCTCGTCCTCCGGCCCCGGTGCCGACCGGAGCGCGAACATGGCGCAGCCCTCGCCGAGGACCGGGCGGCTTCCCGCCCGGTCGTGGTACGCGATCCACGAGCGCGCCCGGGAGTATTCGTCGGCGGCGCCGAACAGGACCGTGGTCGCGCGGCCGGCACGGATCAGCCGGCTGGAGTAGCCGAGCGCGTGCAGGGCCGTGGGGCGGCCCCCCGCGATGGTGCTGTTGGGACCCTTGAGCCCGTACCAGATCGCGCACCGCGCCGCTGCCGCGTTCATGACGGTGTAGGGGATGACGGCGGCGTCGACGTGATAGGGCAGGTCCGCGGCCAGGGAGCTGCGGGTGAACTCCATGGTCGACTGCAGGCTGCCCGCGGTCGTGCCGAGCACCAGGCCGACACCGGGTCCGGGACCGGGCTGGATCTTCTTCAGCAGGTCACCGGTGGTGGCCACCGCGAGGCCGGTCACCCGGCTCATGGCCCGGGTGCCCTTCTTCCCGAGCAGGGTGCGCAGTTCGAAGTCAGGTACCAGGCCGACGAGTTCGTCCTGCGTGTCCCAGGCCTTCCGGTCGCAGGGGGTGAGCGCCACCCGCGCCGAGCCGACGCCGTCCTGGAAGGCCTGCTGGCCGATGCCGTACGGGGATATGGCCGACCAAGCAGTGATGACGGGGTTGCCGGAGGTGCTCACGCGGTGGACTCCTGGAAGCGGCCGAGGACGATGACCGAGTTGTTGCCGCCGAAGGCCAGGCCGTTGCTCTGGACGACCTTCAGATCGGCGGGCACCGAGTGGTTCGGGACACAGTCGATGTCGCACTCGGGGTCGGTCTCGACGTGGTTGATGGTGGGGGGAATGAACCCGTGGGTGATGGCCAGCGTGCTGGCCACGGCCGCCAGTGCGCTGGCGGCTCCCATCGTGTGACCGATCATGGACTTCAGTGAGACCGTCCGGGGCGGGTCCTCTCCCCAGATCTCCCTGATCGCCGCGACTTCGGTGACGTCGTTGGTCTTGGTGCCGGTGCCGTGCGCGGAGATCAGGTCCACCTCGTGGGGGGCGACTCCGGCGTCATCCAGCGCCAGCCGCATGCAGCTGGTCAGACTGTCCTGGTCCGGGGCCACCGGGTGGTAGCCGTCGCAGTTCAGCCCGTATCCGAGGACCTCGGCGTAGATCCGCGCGCCCCGGCGGACCGCGGACTCGGCGCTCTCCAGCATCAGGATGCCGGCGCCCTCACCGGTGAGGATGCCCTGGCGGTTCTTGTCGAACGGGCGGCAGTAGTCGGGGGCGATCGTCCGGAGCCGGTAGAAGATGTTGAACGTCTTGCGGCACACGGCGTCGGCGCCGCCGCAGAGCGCGAACTCCGCCTCGCCGGACCGGATGGCGTCCAGGCCGTTGCCGATCGCGTAGTTGCCGGCCGAGCAGGCGGTCGTCAGTACGGCGGTCTCCACGTCGGACAGGCCGAGCTCACGGGCGATGGCCGTGGACAGCCGGTCGGCCGGCAGGCGGCCGGCGAGGGCGGGGTCCATGGCCTCCGGGCCGCCGGCGAGGTCCTGTCCGGCCAGCGCGTCCAGGTCGCGGGTCTCCGCGTCGGAGGTGCCGATGGTGATGTGCCCCCGCTGCCCCTGCAGATCGGCTTCGGTGAGGCCCGCGTCGTGCATGGCCATACGGGCCGCGGCGGCGGCGAAGGTGCCCGCCCGGCCCAGCTGGTCGCCCAGGGTGTGCACCATGGGCTCGGGGTCGAACCCGATGACCTCGCACCCGTTGGTGTGTTCGTAGCCGGTGGTGTCGAAGGCGGTGAGGGGGGAAGCGCCGTTGCGCCCCTGCCGCAGGCCTTCGGTGAACTCGGGCGCGCCGATTCCGATGCTGGACACCACGCCCAGGCCGGTCACGACGACTCGGCGGCGCAGGTCGGCCGCGGGCGGGGAGGAAGAAGCAGACATGTGAGTCCTTACCTGTTACCGGGCATGTGCAGTACGGCGGCACAGACCTCCGCGGCGTGGCCACTGGTCAGCACCACGGCGTCGTGCCGGGAGCTCCAGGCGTCCCAGTGCTCGGCGAGGGCGAGCCATACGGCGGTGCAGTAGGAACCGGCGGCCGTCGTGTGGTGGTCCGCGTCGGCGGCGGCCGACCTCACGCGGCCCGCGTCGATCCCGGGTCCGGACACGACCAGGGGGTTCGCGGACCCTTCGAGCGCCTCGTCGAGCAGCTCCCCCAGGTCGTCCGCGGACCGCCCCGTGTGCACGGCGCCGAGCCGGGCCCCGGGGACGTCGCCGGTCTCCTCGGGTGCCAGGGAGACCAGCACGCCGGAGTCCGTCAGTCCGTCGCCGAAGGGCAGCGGCTGCGGCAGCGTGGTCTGCTCCACGACCGCGAGCACGGTCCGGGACGGCCGACCGGTCTGCTCGTGCGCCGCCGCGATGCGCAGTGCGGTGAACGGAGCGCAGGCCCCCTGCCGGGACAGGGCGAAGCTCTGCGCGTTGCCACCGGTGCGGTGGTTGAAGTAGGAGGCCACCGCCCGGTGCAGGTGCATGTCCGGCACCGCGTAGGCCAGCATCGCCAGGTCGGGGGCGAACCCGCGGACCGGGTCCCCCTCGACGAGGAGGTCGACGAGGTCCGTCTGGCTGACGTTGGTCCCGCTGCGCATCAGCTCCTCGTGCGCGGGCGCGCCGAAGGCTGCGGCGAGGTCCTCGTGGTAGCGCGTCTGCCAGGGGTCAGGCACATGGGGCCGGGGGGCGGGTGAGATGACGTGGGACAGCACACGCAGTGACAGGCTCATGCTGCTCCTTTCGGAACGAACACGCCGGCGGCATAGGTCATGCCGAGACCGAAGGACAGGAACAGGTGGGGGCGCCCCGCCGCCAGACGTCCCTCGTCTCGCAGCGTCACGTAGTTGATGAGGGCGTCGGCCGCCATGCAGTGGCTGTAGCGGGGGATGTTGTCGAAGAAGAACTTGTCGACGTCGAACTTCATCTGGCGGATGGCCTCGGCCCAGAAGTTGGTGTTGGAGTTCGTCGGGAGCACGAGGTGCAGGTCCTCCAGGGCGAAGCCGGACTGCTCGACCGCCGCCTCGATGACCTCCCGGACCACTCGGGGCCGTTCGCCGCCCGATTCGCGGTGCTGGGCGGGCGTCATGTGCACGCCGTCGAAGTGCTCACCGAACGTCCGGGTCACCAGGGAGCGCAGTTCCGCGCCCTCTCCGGACAGACCCACCAGGGCGGAGGCCGCGCCTTCGGCGAAGACACAGGAGTTGAAGATGATCCGCATGTCGCGGGCGAACAGCTTCTCCCCGGAGACGACCAGCGCCTTGGCCGCCGGGTCCCCGTCGGCCCGCAGCAGGGTGCCGGCGATGTCGATGGCGCTGAGTGTGGTGGAGCAGCTCTGGTGGGTCATGGAGAGGGCGGTGGCACGGTGCAGGCCGAGCCGCTGCTTGATCTCCTGGGCGACGTCCGCTTCGGCCGGCGCGACCTCCGTGGTCGCGTGCACGTACAGCACGTAGCGCACGGATTCGGGCGGCGTCCCGTCCAGCACCTCAAGGGCCGGCGGCAGGACGAGGTCGTACAGGCTCCCCGCCGGGTCGACGTGCAGTACGTCCAGGCCGTGCATGTTGCGGAACAGGTTGACCTGGGCGTCGTTGAGGCCCAGTTCCCGGGCCCGCTCCTCCACGGTCATCGTCTGCTCGGGGAAGTAGGAAGCGACCGCCTCCAGTGTGGTCGCACCGCTCAGTGGCATGTTCCCGCCCTGTCTCGTCGTCGGTTGCGGTTCGGGCGGCTCATGAGGCGCCGCTGCCGGGCAGGGCGAGCCACCACGGGTTCTGACGGGCCCAGTCGAGGGTCTGTGCCAGGCCGTCGTCCACGGAGGTCGTGCACTGCCAGCCGAGGAGCTCGCGGGCCTTGGTGTTGTCCGGCATCCGCCGGCCCAGGTCCTCGTACGCGGACCCGAGGTGCCGGGCGGTGTCGGCGGTGATCGGCGGGGCGCCGTCCCCGGCCAGCGAGACGATCAGGTTGATGATGTCCCTGACGGTGAGTTCCGTCATGCTGCCCAAGTTGAACGCCTCTCCGGCGGCCTTGTCGGTGGACGCGGCAAGCAGGGTCCCGGTGACGATGTCGTCGATGTAGGTGAGGCAGCGGGTCTGGGCGCCGTCGTCGTAGATCACGGGGGGCAGGCCGTTGAGCACCCGGTGGACGCTCCGGCTCACCAGGTAGGCGGGCCGCTGGCCCGGACCGTAGGCGTTGAAGTAGCGCACGATGGTCGCCTCGAGACCGTGGCGGTCGGCGAAGGCCAGGGTCATGTGCTCGGCCAGCGCCTTGCTGGTGGAGTACGTCCATCGGGACGCAGAGGTCGGGCCGAGCACCCGGTCCGCGTCCTCGGCCCACGGGACCTGCGGGTTCTTGCCGAAGACCTCGCTGGTGCTGGCCAGCACGACCTTGGCGCCGACGCGGTCCGCGCATTCGAGGACGTTGCGGGTGCCGGTGACGTTGATGTCGATGACGTCCAGCGGGCGGGCCAGGTACTGGTCCACCCCGACGACGGCCGCGAGGTGGTAGACGACGTCCGTTCCGGGCGGGATGGCGCCGGAGAGCTGCTCGCGGTCTCGGATGTCGCCCGTGACGCGGCGTGCCCCGTCCTCTTCGGACGGGAAGGCGGTGTCGAAGACCGTGACCTCGTCGCCCCGGGCCAGGAGCCGCTTCACGAGGTGGCTGCCGACGAATCCGGAGCCTCCCGTCACGACGCTGTGGGTCCTGCTCATCGGCGTCCAATCCCCCTGTAGACGTAGCCGTCGCTCCGGAGCGCGGCGATCTGTTCCTTCGAGTAGTACGCGCGCCCGTCGAGGAGCACGCACCGGTCGCGGACGGGCAGGGCGGCGAAGTCGATGCCTTCGAACTCCCGGTGCAGGGCGAGGACCGCCACGCAGTCGGCATCCCTCACCGCCTCGTCGAGGTCAGCGGCGGGGGTGAGTCCGAACAGGCGCCGGGCGGCCTCCGCGTCGACGAGCGGGTCGAAGATCCGCACTTCGCAGCCCGCTTCCCGCAGCCGGCGGACCACGCCCTCCACGGGGGTCGACCGCAGGTCTCCGGTGTTGTTCTTGAACGCCAGGCCCAGCACCGCGACCACGGAGCCGGCCGGCTCCTTCCCCGTACCCGTGAGCTCGTCGAGGACCAGCCGGGCCGCGTAGGCCGGCATGTCGTCGTTGACGGCGCGGCTGACCTGTGCGGTCCGGATCTCCAGGCCCCGGCTGCGGGCCGAGGTGGAGACCATCAGCGGGTCCTTGACCAGACAGGAGCCGCCGACACCGACGCTGGGCATCAGGATGTTGACGTTGCCGTTGCCCTTGGGAATGGTGTTCGCCGCGCTGATCACGTCGAGCACGTCGACCCCGAAGAGGGCGCAGTACTTGGCCATCTCGTTGGCCAGTGCGATGTTGAGGTCGATCCACCAGTTGTCGGCGAGCTTGACGATCTCCGCCGCCTCGACGGTCTCCTGGGGCAGCACCTCTACGTTCAGCGCATCCTTCCAGAACTCCGCGGCCCGCTCGGTGCCGCGCGGGCTGAGGGCTCCCACCACGATGGGGAAGGTGCGCAGCTCCCGCAGGGCCGTTCCCTCGGCGAGGCGCTCCGGGCTGAAGGCGACGTCGAAGGATTCGTCCGCCTTCAGGCCGCTGCGCTCCAGCACGGGCGTCAGGACGTTCCGGGTCGTACCCGGGGGGACGGTGCTCTTGAAGACCACCATCTGGCCGGCTCTGAGGTGCTCGCTCAGCGCCCGGCAGGCGCCGAGCAGCTGCCGGTCGTCCAGCGCGCCGTCGTCGCCCACCGGGGTGCCGACCGTGACCAGGACGACGTCGGCCGCCGTTGTCGCGGCGTAATCGGTGGTGAAGGTCAGCTTGCCGTCCTTCACCACGCGGAGCAGGGTGTCCTCGAGGTCGGCCTCCTTGAAACGGACGTAGCCGTCGTGGAGTTCCTCGATCAGCGTGGTGTCGGTGTCGACTCCGATGACGTCCAAGCCGCGGTCGGCCAGGGTCGCGGCAAGGCACGACCCGACGTATCCCAGGCCGATGACGGCCACCTTCACATGTCCAGACACGGAAAAGGCTCCAAGAGAGTGTGTGGGTGTCACAGTCCGGCCGCGGAGGACGTCCCCGCGGCCCGTCGGACGGCGCTCATCAGTTCCGCCTGCCTCAGCGACGCCTCGGCGAGGCCGGCCGGGACGGTCCGGTCCCGGACCGCGGAGAGGAACACGTCGAGGGTGCGGGCGACCTGGTCGTCCGGCGGCAGTACCGGGGTTTCGGTCCCGGCGCCCGTCACCAGGCGCAGCAGCGGGGCCTGGCCGGCCGGGGGCGTGAAGGCGTGGTCCACCTGGATCCGGCCCTCGCTCCCCCGGATCTCGTACTGGGAGGCGTAGGAGTGCTCCATGCCGAAGGTCAGCTGGGCGGTCACCCCCCGGGGCCCGGTCAGCAGCACGGCGCCGGAGGTTTCGACGAGCCTGCCCTCGCCCTGCGTGAGCGCCGCGCCCACCACGCGCAGGTCCCCGCCCAGGAAGTGCAGGGCCGCCCGGATCGGGTACAGGCCGACGTCCCACAGGGCTCCGCCGCCCAGTTCCGGCACGTGCCGGATGTCGTGGTCCGGCAGCCGGGGGATGGCGAAGGTGGCGTGCAGCGACCGGAGTTCACCGATGGCTCCGTCGGCCACGAGCTTCCGCGCGTACGCGTGCTGGGCGTGATGGACGAACATGACGTTCTCCATCAGCGTCAGGCGCAGGCTCGCGGCGAGTTCCAGGAGCCGCCGGGTCGTGGCGGGGTCGGCGGACAGCGGCTTCTCCGCCAGGACGTGCTTGCCCGCGCGGAGCGCCGCCTCCACCCACGGTGCGTGCAGGGCGAGCGGGAGCGGGATGTACAGGGCGTCCACGTCGTCGAGGTCGAGCAGCCCGGCGTATCCGGCGACGGCCCGGCAGCCGTACGCGTCGGCCAGCTCGCCGGCCTTCTGCGGGTCCCGGCTGGCCACGGCGGTGATCTCGGCGCCGTCGGCGGCGGCGACGGCCGGCATCACGCGCCGTCGGGCGATGCTCGCCGTGCCCATGATGCCGATGCGCAGCGGCCGCGCGGTCACGCTGCCCGCCCGGTCGCGACGGCCTGGGTCTCGCTGCCCGGCCGCGTGTTCGGGACCGCCAGGTTCAGGCAGGCCAGCAAGGTCCGGGCCTGCATGTTGAGGTAGTGGCCGTGCCGGCCCAGCGAGGTCAGCTGGGCCGGGGTGGCCCAGCGGAAGTCTGCGGGCACGTCCAGCTCCGGGTCGACCTCCACGACCATGTACCGGCTCTCCGCGTTGAGGAACCGGCCGCCTTCCTCCGAGTGCACGGCGTCGTAGATGATGCGGGGTTCGCCCGCCGCCGTGACGAGGTCCAGGAAGGCGGGCCGCTCCTGGCGCGGGAGGTGCGCGTGGTTGCCCGGGGTGCACTGGACGGTGGGTCCGATCTTGACGGCATCGCCGAAGCCGGCCTCGGTCCTGGCGTGTGCGAGCACCTGCAGGGTGCCTTCGTGACGGCGCGCCAGGAAGCAGGCGGTGCCCCGGCCGACCGGTTCCAGCAGCGGCTGGGTCCAGCCCGTGACCTCACGGGTGTCGGCCCGCACGGACGCGGCCACGATGCGGAAGTAGCGGCCGTGCTCGTGGTCGACGGCCCACTCGTCCCGGTTCCAGGAGGGCAGGCCCTCCAGGGGGACGAGCCGGGACGACACGTGGTAGCGGGCGCGCACCCCGGTGAACCAGGACAGCAGCTCGGTGTCCGCCTCCTCCTCGCCCGCCCCCGGGATGCGGCCCTGCGGGAGGCAGGACAGCACGGACCGGGTGTCCATGTTGATGACGTTGTCGAGGCGGAGCAGCTCACCGATCCGGGAGAGCGGGATCCACCGGTAGTCGTCGTGGGCGGGCACGTCGCCGGTGACCTCGACGATGATGTTGCGGTTGGTCTTCCGGTCGAACCACGAGCCCTGCTCGGACAGGAGGGCATCGGCGAGGACCCGTCCGTGCTCCCGGGTGGTGAAGTACTCCAGGTACCGCACCGCGTTGCCCCGGTGGACGCGGGTGTAGTTGCTCCAGGTCGCCTGCACGGTGGGCGAGAGCTGGAGCAGGTTGATGTTCCCCGGCTCCATCTTCGCCTGCAGCAGCGCGTGGAGCTCTCCGTCGATCTCCTTGACGAGCACGCCCAGGATGGCGTGTTCGGGCTGGTTCAGGATGGGCTGGTGCCACTCGCGGGGCGGTGTCGCACCGCTGCGGTCCTCCACGACCACGTGGTAGCCCTCGACGCTGAAGTACCTGCCGGTCCGGTGGACGAGGTTGCCCGTGCCGGCGGCGAACTCCCAGCCGTCGAGGTCGGCGAACGGGATCCGGGTGACCTGGAAGGCGCTGCTCTCGGCCCTCTGGGCAAGCCACTCGACTATGTCGTTGGTGCTCGTCATCTGCTCTTCTGCTCCGGAAGTCGGGTGCGCGGGCGGGCGCGTCAGGCTTGGATTTCGATCCGGCTGTCGTCGCCGACCAGGAGCGTGCGGCGCACACCGGGTGCCTCCGTCACGGATGCCGCACGGCCGATGACCGACCCGTGCAGGCCCTTCACTCCGATGACGGACGCCTGGTCGAGGACGATCGAGTACGAGATCTGGGAATCGCGCATCGTGCAGTGGTCCCCGATGGAGGTGTAGGGACGGATGTGGCTGTCCTCGATGCGGGTGCCCGCGCCGATGACGGCGGGGCCCTCGACCCTCGACCGGATGATCCGCGCCCCGGGCCCCAGGGTGACGGGGCCGCTCACCTCACTGTCCCGGTCCACCTCGCCGCGCAGTTCGGTCCGCAGGCCCTCCAGGACGACCCGGTTGCAGTCCAGGACGTCCTCCACCCGCCCGTTGTCCTTGTAGACACCGGTGTAGACGGTGGCGTGGACCTCCGCGCCGCGGGTGAGGAGGAGCTGGATGGCGTCCGTGACCTCCAGTTCACCGCGACGGCTGGGCCTGATGGCCGCGATGGCGTCGTGGATGGCCGGGGTGAAGAAGTACACGCCGGTCATGACGAGGTCGCTGGCGGGGTTCTCCGGCTTCTCCTCGAGGCCCGTCACCGCGCCGTCGGCGTCGACCTCCACCACCCCGAAGGCCCGCGGGTCGCCGACCTTGCACACGACCAGGTGGGCCTCGGGACGGGTGGCCCGGAACGTGTCGGCCACGTGCGCGGCGCCCTCGGTGAGGACGCTGTCGCCGAGGTACAGGACGAAGTCGTCGTCCCCCAGGAAGTCGCGGGCGACGGCCACCGCGTGTGCCAGGCCGAGAGCCGCGTCCTGTCGGATGTAGGTGATCCGGAGCCCGAGCCGGGTTCCGTCCCCGATCCGCTCCTGGACGGCCGGGGCCCACTGGTTGACGATGATGCCGACGTCGGTGACGCCCATGGCCCGGATGTCTTCGAGTACGTACTCGAGCACGGGCTTGTTGGCGATCGGTACGAGCTGTTTGGGCATCGAGTGGGTCAGGGGGCGCAGCCGCGTCCCCGTACCGCCCGACAGGACAAGGGCCTTCATCCGAGTATCTCCTTCGGTCGCGTGCAACATGAGGGGAATTCGTTCCACACCTCATCCAGATGCACGTGTCCGGACGATAGGAAAACTATTCTTCGGAACTGCGGGAAGCACAAGAGGAATCCCGCTAACTTGCCTCTAAGTTTCGATTCAGATGCCTTAATGGAGACTTTATTAAGTGACCTGACTGGGTGTTTGCCCGGGCCATCGCCATCGCTTACGTTGTCCTTCATGGAAAAAATGAACACCGAATCGGGCGCAAATGGAACGTGCGCCGGTGTGCACTGCGGGGATTCCATCGCACCGAGCACGGACGGATCGCGGCTGTGCCCTTCCTGCCGGCAACGTCTGGCGGAGGGCCTCGCGCTCCTGCCCGAGCTGCACGCGGCCTGCGAGCAGGTGCTGGGGGGAGCGTCGCGGCTGCCCGGACATCAGAAGACGACGGGCGGCAGCACACGGAACATGCCGTTCAACACGGCGGCGGCCGACGTGCGGGCGGACATCCTCGCCGTCCTCGGCGCGTGGACCTCCCTGGTGGCGGAGGAACGGCCGGCCGCGGCGCCGCCACGAGAGGTGGCCGCACGCTCGGGCTTCCTGGTCCGGCACGTGGCCTGGATCGCCGCGCATGCGGCGGCCGGCGAGGCCGTGGAGGAGATATCGGGCCTGGTCCGCAGGGCTCGCAGGCTCAGTGGCGACACCTGGCACCGGGTCCGGGTGGGCGCCTGTGCGCAGGAGGGGTGCACGGGGGAGCTGACGGCGACGCTGCCCGTACCCGGCTCGGACCTCGTTCCGGAGGTGCGGTGCTCCGTGGAGGGCGCGCACCGTTGGCAGACCCGGGAGTGGGTGCGGCTGGGGCGGCGGGCCGGCGCCTCGGACGGCGACGGTCCCGCGGAGCGGTGGCTCCGGGCACCGGACATCTCGCGGCTGTGGGGGACCCCGGTGGGATCGGTGTACCGGCTCGCCGGCGAGAACCAGTGGCGGCGGCGCGAGGGCGGCGGCAGGGGCAAGCTGTACCACGCCGAGGACGTCGAGCGGACCTTCTCGCAGCGCGCGGCCAAGAAGTCCAGGGGCAGGAGCGCGCCGACGCCGGTGACCGCGCCGACGGCGTGACCGAACGGGACCCGGGCCGGCTCACCACGGTGAACCGGCCCGGGCCGGCGTTACGGTGTGTCTCAGGCCGCCCGGCCGAACCGCTCCAGGAGCGCGTCGAGCACGACCAGGACTTCCTTGCTCCGGCGGGCCGCCGGCTTGAACACGGTGAAGTTCTCGAAGTCCTCGGGGAGCGTGAGCTCGACGGCCGGCTCCACCGCGGCGACCTCCAGGTCCCCCAGGACAACGCGCAGGTGCGCGACCGCACGTACTCCGCCCTGCGCGCCGTAGCCGACGAAGCCGGCCGGCTTGCCGCCCCACTCGGCGCTGAGGTAGTCGACGGCGTTCTTGAGCACGCCCGGGATCGAGGCGTTGTACTCCGGGGTCACGAAGACGAAGCCGTCCAGCGAGCGGACCTTCTCGGCCCAGGCCTGCGTGTGCGCGTTGGCGTACGCGGTGGTCATGCGGGGCGGAACGGGCTCGTCGAAGTGCGGCAGGGCGAAGTCCGCGATGTCCACGACCTCGAAGACCGCCGCAGGACGTTCCGCGGCGATGCCCTGGACCCACTGGGCGACGGTTCCGGCCTTGTGACCCGGGCGGGTGGCGCCGACGATGATCCCGATCCGGGGTGCGTTCTCGGGCGAGGTTTCCATGGTGATCGTGCTGCCTTTCCTGTTGTCGGTTTCTTTCGGTGGGCGCGTGGGGTACGCGCCGTGGAAGCGGTGGCGGCCGTCAGCGGGCCGCGAGCTCCTCGAGCGGAGCGACGAATTCGGCCGGGCCGGGCATGGCGCCGATCTCCCGCGAGAGGTCTGCCGCGCGTTCGCGGTACCCGGTCCGCGTCAGCAGGTTCCGGCAGGCGGCGATCACGCTCGCCTCGGACTGCTGCTCCGGCATGAGCACCTCGGCCGCCCCCTGGTCCGCCAGGCGCGCCCAGGAGTCCCCGAAGGTGGGGAAGCTCGGCAGCACCAGCTGCGGCACCCCCGCGTGCAGCGCGGTCATGGCCGTGACCCCGCCACCGTGGTGCAGGACCACGTCGCAGGTGGGGGCGAGAACGTCCAGTGGGATCCAGCCGGTCCGCACGCCGGGGACCGCGGCACGCAGCTCGGCGGCCACCTCCTCGGGCGCGGGGACCACGATCTCGACGTCGAGGTCCTGGACGCTGCTCGCCAGGCTCCGGAGGAACTCCTGGCTCTCGGTGACGGCCACCCGGCTGCCGGAGGTGACGCACACCCGCGGCCGCTCGGGCCGGGTCAGCGTCCACGGCTCCAGCTTCTGCTGCATGTTCCCCGGGACCCAGCGGATCCCGCGGGCGCCGGCGTCCTCGGGTGCCCGCAGGCTCGGCGGGCAGACGTCGAGGAACAGATCGGGGCGCGGCAGCTCCTTCAGGCCCAGGGCGGCGAGCTCCGGCGCCAGTTCCTCGTCGGCGTGGCCGTCGATCACCTCTCCCGTCCGCAGGGTGTCCCAGGTCTGGCGGACGTGCGGGACGCCGAGGTGGGCGGAGAGCAGTCCCGTCACGTACGAACTGGTGCCGCCGACGACCAGGTCGGGACGCCAGTACCGGGTCAGCTCGAGCAGGTTGTCCAGCGTGTAGGCCGCCAGCCGGGCGAACCAGCTGCCGGCGAACCGGCGGTGCTCGGCGAGGGTCTGCGGCAGGGGCAGCACCGCTCCGGTCCGGTCGGTCGTCAGCAGGCTGCCCAGGGTGCGGTCGGTGACCGTGGTGAACGGAATCGCGAGCCGTTCGGCGACCGGCACCATCTCCTCCGTCGTGGCCATGATCACTTCATGGCCGGCGGACCGGACCGCCTGGGCGAGCGGTGCGAGCGCGAACAGCGTCGCGGAACTGGGTCCGGCGACGAACAGAACCTTCACAGTGAGCCTCCTGGTTCGGGCGCGGCCCGGCGCAGCGAACCTGCACCGGCCGTTCCCCTGCCGACGAATGCGACCCGCGCGAATCAACGATGGCGTTCGCCATGGACTCACGTGGACTCAACGGACCGGTGGAGTTCTCCGAGGCGTGCAATTGCGTTCTTCTGGCGCTGACCGGCCGCCTTTACCGGGAGTTCCGGGGCGGCACGGCAGGAGCTACGGTGAAGCCTTCCCGCTGGACCGGCGGCGATCAATGGCTGCAAAGTCAGAGCAATGTCAAAGTCCGTCAGAGGGTTGTGACGATAGGTCATGCCGCCTTGCTGCCCCGGAGGGCGAATGCCAGCCTGTGACGGCCCCATGGCTCCGTATTCGAAGTATTCCCGGCCGAAAGGCCTCCCCTGCGCAGGAGACCCATGTCCCGTCGTGCACACCGCTCCGTTCCCACCGCGGCCGATCCCGTTCCGTCCGATTCCGTCCGCCGGATCGTGCTGGACGCCGCCGGCACGCCCGTTTCGGGGCTGCTCGCCGAGCCGGAGCACGGCGCCCCCCGGGCGGTGGTGGTGGCGCTGCACGGCGGCGGGATGACCTCCGGGTACTTCCACAGCCAGGCCGCGGGCGGGCTGTCGCTGCTGACCCTGGGGGCGAGCCTGGGGCTGACCGTGCTCGCCGTCGACCGTCCCGGCTACGGGGCCTCGGCCCTGACCCATCCCGAGGGCCAGACCCTGGCCGAGCAGACCCTGACCCTGCGCGCCGCCCTCGACGACTTCTGCGACCGGTACGACACCGGCCGCGGCCTGCTCCTGCTCGCACACTCCTACGGCGGAAAGCTGGCGCTGACCAGCGCGGCCGACGACGCCGGGGGCCGCATCCTCGGTCTGGAGATCTCCGGTTGCGCGCGGGACTACACCATCGCCCCGGAGGCGGTCATCGACAAGGGCGGGCATGTCCGCTGGACGCGCAGCTGGGGGCCGCTGCGGCTGTATCCGCCCAGCACCTTCCGCCACAGCGGGAGCGTGGTCACCCCCATGCCGCCGCGCGAGCAGGAGGAACTCCCCCGCTGGCCCGGCCGTTTCCCCGGGATAGCCGCACGGGTCCGCGTCCCGGTCCGGCTGACCTTCGCGGAGCACGAGGCGATCTGGCGGCACGACGAGGAGGACCTGGCCGGGATCCGGTCACTGCTCGCGGCATCGAAGGTCGTCGTCGAGCGGCAGAGCGCCGCGGGGCACAACATCAGCCTCGGCTGGACCGCCCGCGCCTACCACCTGCGGGCCCTTGCCTTCCTCGAGGAGTGTCTGGCGGGGCACGAGGCAGCGGTCACGCCCTGCTGACCATGGAGAAGAAGCCCACCGGCATGTTCCGTTCCCTGTCCGTACGCAATTTCCGGCTGTTCACGGCCGGACAGGTGCTCTCCGCCACCGGCACCTGGATGATGATCATGGCCCAGGACTGGCTCGTCCTGTCGCTGACCGGCGATTCCGGCATCGCGCTCGGCACGGTCACGGCCCTCCAGTTCGCGCCGGTACTGCTGCTGACGCTGTACGGCGGCCGGCTCGCCGACCGGTACGACAAGCGCCGGCTGCTCATGGCGGCCAACCTGGCGTCCGGGGCCCTGGCCGGCCTCCTCAGCCTGCTCCAGCTGTGCGGCGCCCTCCAACTGTGGCACGTGTACCTGTTCACCCTCGGACTCGGCGTGGTCAACGCCGTCGAGATCCCCACCAGGATGTCCTTCGTCGGTGAACTGGTCGGTCCCGAGCTGCTCCCCAACGCCTCGGCACTGAGCGCCGCGTACTTCAACGTGGCACGCATCACCGCCCCGGCGGTGGGGGGCCTGCTCATCGCGTCGGCGGGCGTCGGCCCGGTCATGCTGCTCAACGCCGTCAGTTATCTGGCCACGGTCGTCGCGCTGCGGCGGATGCGGCCGTCGGAGTACCGCGTGGTGGCGCGACGGCCGGATCGCCCCCGGGTCGTCGACGGGCTGCGGTATGCCAGGAGCAGCCCGGACCTGCTGCTCGTCCTGGCGCTGGTGGCCGTGGTCAGCCTGTTCGGGCTGAACTTCCAGCTCACCCTGCCCCTGATGGCCAAGACCGTGTTCCACACGGACGCCACCACCTTCGGGCTGCTGACCACGGCGTTCGCCGTGGGCTCGCTGCTCGCCGCGCTCGCCACCACCGCGCGCCGCGGCCGGCCGTCCAGCGGCACCGTGATCTTCACGGCGTTCGTCTTCGGACTTCTCACGGCAGCCGCCGGCTGGGCTCCGGGCCCGCTCTCCGCCGCTCTGCTCCTGGCGCTCACGGGCTTCAGCGCCAGCTACTTCGCCCAGGCGGCGAACCACCGCGTACAGCTCGGCAGCGCTCCCCAGTACCGAGGCCGGGTCATGGCCCTCTACACACTGGTACTGCAGGGATCCACGCCGTTCGGCGCCCTCCTCGTCGGCTGGCTCTCGCAGTGGCTCGGGGCCCGGTCCGGGCTCGTCCTGGGCGGTCTGGCGTCACTGGTCGCGGCGGTGGCCGCGTACGCCGTGCAGCGCGCGCGGGACCGGCGTGCGCAGCCCGTGCCGCTGTCCGCCTCTCCGCCCTCACCCGCGTGAGGCGCGGGTCGCCGGGGCCGGCCCGGACCGCGTACCGAGGTCCCGGCCGGCGGGTGTCAGCGGCCTCCGAACTGAAAGCCGACACCCCGGACGGTGAGGATCCACTCGCTGCTGCCGAGCTTGCTGCGGAGGCTGCTCACGTGCGTGTCGATGGTGCGGCGGGACCACGTGTCGCCCCAGACCTGCTGCATGATCTCCTTCCGCAGCAGAACGGCCTCCGGGCGGGACGCGAGGAGATGGAGCAGATCGAATTCCTTGGGGGTGACGTCGATCCGGCGGTCGCCCACGGTGACCTGCCGGGTGGCCCGGTCGATGCACAGGGTTCCACGGCGGATGACCGGGGACGCGGCGGAACGGACCTGGACCACCCGTCTCATCACGGCGTCTATGCGCGCCATCAGTTCCAGGAAGCCGTAGGGCTTCACCAAGTAGTCGTCGGCGCCCGCCCGCAGGCCGAGGACGCGGTCGAGTTCGCTCCCCCGGGCGGTGAGGGCGATCAAGGGGATGGTGCTGTCGGAGCGGAGGCGCCGGCATACCTCGAGACCGTCCAGATCGGGCAGTTCCAGGTCGAGCAGCAGCAGGTCCGCGTCCACGTACTCACGCAGTGCGGCGTCGCCGCTGCGCACCCAGGTGGGCTCGTGCCCGTGCCGTCGCAGGACGTGCATCAGGTCCTCCGCCTCCGAGGCGTCGCTCTCGGCGACCAGTACCCGCCAGGCGGCGGGTGCCACGGGTACGACACCGCGGTGGGTCAGTGTGTCCGTCACCGACGCTCACCCGCCCACGGGCTGCGGGTCGCAGAGGCGAAGCCCCACGCCCCGCACGGTTTCGATCAGGTCGGGTTTCCCCAGTTTCCTGCGCAGGTTGCAGACGTGGACCCCGAGGGTACGCACGTCACCCGCTCCGTCGTGTCCCCATACACGCGTCATGATCCGGTCGCGGCTCACCACCTCGCCCGATTCGGATACCAGGAGGGAGAGCAGGTCGAATTCCTTCCGGGTCAGACTGACCGCGCGCCCCTCGACCGCAACGGCCCGCCGGGTCATGTCGATGCGCACGCCGGACAGTTCGAGCACGTGCCGCCGGCGGGGGCTTCGCTCCTGGTACCCGGAGGCACGGCGGACCACTGCCTGGATCCGGGCGACGAGCTCACGGGGCGCGTACGGCTTCAGGACGTAGTCGTCCGCGCCCATCTTCAGGCCCAGCACGCGCTCGAACTCATCCCCCCGGCTGCTGACGATGATGACGGGCACCGGAGATTGCGACCTGATGGCTCTGCAGAGTTCGAACCCGTCCACGCCGGGAAGCGAAACATCGAGGAGTATCGCGTCCACGGAGTTGGAGAGATGAAGAGCCGGCAGCCAGGAGTTCACGAATTCCACCCGAAATCCGTGACCGGAAAGATCTCCACTGAGTTCCTCTGCCGATTCTGGACAATCGTCTACGATCAAGATACGCACGAGCTTTAGCCTGGAATCCTTCTGTTGCAGCGGCTTCGACCACTGACGACCCATGGGGATTCGGGAAGGCGGCAGCCGCCGAAGACACCTGAGAGAACACCGGCGGCAGGACCGCATCCGGCCGATCACTGCAACAGGTCCTTCGCCTTCGTCGGATTCCCCCGAATCGCCAACTGAAAAGCGTTTCCTGTTCTGACGCTGAAGCCCCCACTCTTCGCACGGTTCCGCAGATGAAGAATCCGAAAAGGGCGCCGCGCGGCAACGGCCTGCGGGCGCGCCAACGAGGCCCGACGACGTGGGCCGGCATACACCTGGCGACGGCACCGGACGCACCAAACCCCCGGGCGACTCCATCGTCCCCGTGACCATACTTCCGGTATGCGGAAATTATCTTCTGACTAGTGAAAGAAACATAACCGGCCACTAGAGGACCGGTCAAGTCTGAATCCAGCAAGTACCGCATACAGGAAGGGGGTTACCGAATTCCGGAGGGCGGGTCGGCAGCGGGAACGGCCAGGCGCAGCCCGGGGATACGGGCGAACAGCGAGCTCAGCGCGATCTCCATTTCGGCCCGCGCCAGGTTCTGCCCCAGGCACTGGTGGACTCCGAAGCCGAAGGCCAGGTGCTGGCGCTGCCCCCGGCGCACGTCGAACAGATCGGGATCGGGGAAGACGGCGGGGTCTCGGTTGATCGTCGACGTGGCGAAAAGCAGGCCGTCTCCGGCCCGGACCGTCTCCCCGGCGATCTCGATGTCCCCGGTGGCCACGCGGGGCACCAGGTCCGCGATGGCCGTGTACCGCAGCAGCTCCTCGACCGTCTCCGCCACCGCCTCCGGTTCCGCGCGGAACCGGGCCAGCTGATCGGGGTGTTCGAGGAGCGTGAAGGCGCCCAGGGAAAGCATGTTGGCCGTGGTCTCGTGTCCGGCCACGAGCAGGACCATGATGAGCGTGGCCAGGTCCCAACGGTTGATCAGCCCGGGCTTCAGCTGCTCCTCGACCAGTTCGTCGAGGAGCCCGTCACCGGGAGCCGTCTCCTTCTCGACGATCAGCTTGTCCAGGTACTCGCGCAGCCTCCCCCTGGCGTCGTGCACGTCCTCGGCGAGCGGTCCGCGCAGCATCCGTCGCGACTGCTCCTCGAAGAACGCGTGCTCCTCGTAGGGCACACCGAGCAGTTGGCAGATCACCCTCGACGGGACCGCCAGCGCGAACGCGGGCACCAGGTCGGCCCCCGGGCCCTTCTCCAGCATCTCGTCCAGCAGTTCGTCGACCACTGCCTGGATGCCCGGCCGCATCCCGGCGACCCGCTTGAGCGAGAAGGCCGGGATCAGCATCCGGCGGTTCGGCCCGTGCTCCGGCTCGTCCACCCCTAGCAGCGGATTGCGCACCCGGCGGACGAACTCCGCCGCGTACTCCGCCAGGATCGGGAAATCGGGATTCTGTCGGTCGCACGAAATCCGCGGATCGGTCATCAGCGTCCGCGCCTCCTCGTGCCCGGACACCAGCCACACCAGCCGCCCGTCGTACAACGCCACCTTGGTCAGCGGCCCCTTTGCCGCCATCTCCCGGTATCCGGCGGGCGGGTCGTACGGGCACGTACGGTCCATGGGGAAACTGGGAACTTGCGACTCAGGGGTCTTCAAGGAATCCGACAACGGTCCACCTCCGTAATTCTCGCACCGGCCCGCCCGACCTCTTGGTCCGAGGTCGCGCGGGCCGCCGCCAAACTGGTCGCGCCCGGTGGAACACTACAGGCCCTCTCCGGCAGTTGATCCCCTCCGGCAATTCCCGCCGGCTCGGCCGACTCGGGTCCATGAAGAGCAGGGTCGTGCGCTCATTCGGACGGTACCGGCGTCCGGTATTTCGTCGTGCGCCCGACAGAATGGGAGCACGCACTCCGAGGTGAATCCGGAAATCGGACGCGCCGTGCGAATATCCGGATCTCAGTCCTCGGAGACGGTGACCGCCCGCACCGGACAGCTACGGGCCGCCTCGCGCACCAACGGGTCCCCGCCCCCGTGCTCCATGCCCGGGAGCAACACGGAGAACCCGTCGTCGTCTTGCGTGAATACTCCGGGCGCCGTCAACACGCACTGTCCGGCGCCGATACACGTGTCGTTGTCGATGGTGATGCGCACACTCTCTCCTTCGCGAAACAATGATCTGGGCAGCGGACAGTGCTCAGCCGGTGCCCGGGTGGGTTCAAGGGGTCGCCGCGGCACCTGACCACGAAGACGGCACGCGGGAAGAGGAGCCTGACGGCATGTCAGGCGACGCGTGCCGACACGGCCGCCGGCCCGTCGGGTGGAGCGAGGCTTCCGGGTGGAGACGACGGGGCGGGCGGGGGGCCGCGACCACGGTCCGGTCGCGCAGGGTGAGGCGGAGCTGATGGCCCGGCCTCCGACAACGCCCAGGCTGGTCGCCAAACGGGCGGCTGCGGCACGGCACCGACCGTGCGGGCGTCGAACAACAGCACCACACCACACGGACCACCCGAGTGTACAGGAGCGCGTTGGACGCCGTCGTCCGCGAACGGGGCCTCCCCGGGGGCGATTTGGGCGATGCCGCCGACAACCGCTCTCGGAAGCCTTCCCTGGACGGGGAACCGGGTGACGGCGCCGATGCGCTGCAGGGCGTGCAGGTACGCACCGGGCGTCCAAGCGGCCCGGCACCCGTTTCGGCGTACGCGGGGTGGACGCACCATCGCAGTCCTCGTGGTCGCCGGGCTCCGGACCGAAGGCGTTTCCGGTTGCTCGGTCACGGTGTCAGGGGCGACGGGGACGACGGGGGCACGATCGGCCGGCGAGCGGTCACGTCGTTTCGCCGGGCGTACCGAGCGGCTTCCGACCGGTTCGCCACGCCGAGTTTGCGCAGCACGGCGGCGACGTGGTGCTCCACGGTGCGCCGCGACAAGAACAGTTCGTCGGCGATCTCGGCGTTTCGGAGTCCGTCGGCCAAGAGGGCGAGCACCTCCTGCTCGCGCGTGCTCAGCCCGTCCGGGCCGGCACCGCGGGACGGCCGTCTGGGGATGTCGCGCACCCCGAGCCGACGCAGGCGGCGGGCCGTGATGTCACGCATCGGGCGTGCTCCCAGGCGGTCGAAGGCCGCGAGTGCCTCGCGCAGCATTCCCTCGTCCGCGGTGTCGGCGAGCGCGAGCGCGGCCTCGTAGGGGCAGCCGATCTCCTGCCATCGCTCTGCCGAATCGCGCGGGCGGCCCGAGAGCTGGAGCCGGTACGGTTCTGCTGCCCGCGCCGGGACTGAGGCCGGTCCGTCGGCGCGCGATAGCCAGTAGGCCAGCTCGCCGAGGAGCCACGGCTCGCCCTGCGCCGCGGCGGCGGGCAGGGCCGGGGTGGCCACCGTGCGTACCTCGTCGAGGTCGCCGGTGTACGCCGCGGCTTCCGCCAGCGCCGGCGTGGATCCGATGATCCAGCCGACGACCGGCTCGGCCGTGACCATGACCGAACGCACCCGGGTCAGCAGGGGTCGGGGATCGGCGTCCCCCCGGCGTGACCGCAGCCGGCCCAGCACCACCATGGCGATCATCCTGCGCCCGTCGTCCACGCCCGCCGTACGCAGCACCTCCGAGGCGAGCGCCTCGGCCTCGTCCCACCGTCCCTGGTCGAGCAGCGCCCGCGACCGGAAGGCGCGCAGCCACTGGCGCCACACCTCCTGCCCGCGTTCTTCGGTGAAGGAGAGGGCCTCCCCGTACCACCGCTCGGCCTCGCGGTACCAGCGGCGGGTCACGCAGACCAGCTGGAGCCAGAAGTAGCCGAGGCCGGCCTGATCGTGTGCGGATGCCCCGCGTGCCAGTCGGACGCTCTCCCCGATCAGGTCGAGGCCGGCCGGGTCGCCGTCCTGGGCGCGGCCGATGCCGATGGGCAGCAGCGCGAGCGCCCGTTCCAGCGGTCCGGTGCCTTCGCCGGCCATCGCGAGGAGCCGCTCGCCCCACGCGACCGCGTCGGCGTTGCGGAACGCCATTGCGGAGAGCTTGCCGCGGATGGCGCAGGCGAGTGCGTACTCGGGCCCTGGTGGCTGCCCCGCCAGCAGTGCGAGTGCCTCGTCGCACGCCTTCTCGCCGAGCGGGATCTCCCGGGCCAGGTGCGCGGCGGTGATCGCCAGCCCGACCAGCGCCCCGCCCCGCCTGCGGTCGTCGCCGACCTCTCGCCACGCCTCGACGGCCTCCTGCCGGGCGCGCAGGGCGCCGTCGAGGTCATCGGCGAGATGGCACTGCCGGCCGAGTTCCTCCAGGAGCCCGGCCCGGTCCGCGTCCGGGCCGCCCGGGAACGCTCGGAGTGCACGGCGGAGGTGTGCCGCGGCCTCCGTGTGGGCCCCGAGCGTGGATGCCCGTTGTGCCGCGAGGGGTGCGTAGGCGAGCACGGCGGCCCGGTCGTCGGCACGCTCCGCGTGATCGGCGAGCCGCGCCGGTTCCACCTCGCCGGGCGGTCGTGCCCCGAGTACCGCCAGTGCCCGCCGGTGCAGGGCCGCCGCGCGTCCCGGTGGGATCGCCTCCAGGACCGCAACACGGACCAGCTCGTGGCGGAACGTGACCGCACCGTCATCGGCGGCGACCAACCCGCGGTCCACGCAGGCGTCGAGGTCGTCGGCCGCCCGGCCCGAAACCGCCTCGACCAGCCATGGGGCTGCCCGGGTCCCGAGACAGGCGAGGGCGTCGAGCGCCTCCCGCGCACCGGGCTCCAGGCGGGCGGCGCGGGCGAGCACCGCGTCCCGGACCGTGGAGGGAACGGTGGCCCGGCCATCCCCCAGGACCTGGGTCACGAAGAACGCGTTGCCGCCCGTGCGGCGGTACAGCTCGGCCGGATCGACGTCCGTTCCCGCCGCGAGCCGTGCCACGGCCGCCTCGGACAGCATCGGCACGGTCAGCCGGCGTACGACGGGAAGGGCCGCGAGGTCCCCGGCCAGGACTCGCAGGGGGTGGCGTGACCCCACTTCGTCCTGCCGGTAGACCACGACGAGCATGGCCGGGCAGGTCTCGATGCGGCGGCCCAGGAATCGCAGCAGGTCCAGCGTTGCCTCGTCGGCCCAGTGCGCGTCGTCGAGCACCACGAGGGTGGGGTCTGCGCCGCCGCGCAACTCGTCGAGCATCAGTCGGCGTGCCTCCACCGGATCGGCCGGGCCGGTGAGCTTCTGCCGCAGCGGTGGCGACAGGCTGGGGGCCATGTCGCGCAGCGGACCGAACGCAAGCGGCGTGGCGAGGGGTTCGCAGCTGCCACGGAGCAGGCGCACGTCACCCAGCCTCCGGCCGAACTCCTCGACCAGGACGGTCTTGCCCGCCCCCGCGTCACCGCCGACGAGAACGAGCCGTCCGGTGCCGACGCATGCCTCACCCCACCAGCGGGTCAGCGACACGATCTCGCCGTCCCGTTCCTCGAGCGTGCAGGGGCCGACCGTCACCTTGTCCATGGTAGGCAGGCTTCCGCCACGAGGTTGGGTATCGACTACCGATGTCCTCGGCCGGCCCGGCTGCGCATGCTGCGTCATGACCGAAGCAACGGAACGCAGCGGCGGAGGCAGTCATGGACGACTACGACGTGATCATTGTCGGCGCGAGCATCGCGGGCTGCACGGCGGCCACGGCGTACGGCCGGGCCGGGCTGCGCGTGGCACTCGTCGAACGGCATCGCAGCCCCCGGGCGCACAAGACGCTGTGCGGCCACTTCGTGCTGGGCGGCACGCACGACGTCCTGGAGCGACTGGATTTCTGGCAGCCCATGGTCACGCACGGCGCGGCCGTGACGAGCGGACTCGGCGTGTGGACGGAGCACGGCTGGATCGTCCCGCGGCCGGACAGTGCGGTTCCGCCGGCGATCAGCCTGCGCCGCAGCAAGCTGGACCCTCTGCTGCGGGAGATCGCCGCTGCTGCTCCGGGCGTGGACCTCATGCCGGGACACCGCGTCGTCGGCCTCCTCCAGGACGATGCCGGCGGCGTACGCGGTGTGGTCGCCGCGAACGGCGAGGCCGAGCGCACCGAGCTCCGCGCCCGCCTGGTCGTCGGCGCGGACGGCCACCACTCCACCGTCGCCCGACTCGCGGAGGTCCCCGAGGACCACGCCCCGAACGAGCGCTTCCTGTTCTGGACGTACTACGAGGGAGCGACGATGAACGGCCCCGGCGACGGCCAGGTCTGGCCCGTGGGCCGGGACGTCGCCGTCTGCATCCGTGTCGACGACGGGCTCACCCAGGTGGGTGTCTTCCCGGCGAAGGACCGACTGCCTGAGTTCGCCGCCGAGCGGCAGGGCGCGTTCGACCGGTTCGTCAGGTGCCTGCCGGACGGGCCCTCCCTCGTCGGCGCCCGGCAGGTGTCGAACCTCATCGGCACCACCGACTACCCGTGCATACGCCGGGACCCCGTACCGCGGCCCGGGCTGGCCCTGATCGGCGACGCGGCCACCGCTTCGGACCCGGTTCCGGCCGTGGGCTGCGGCTGGGCCTTCCGCAGTGCCGCCTGGCTGGCCGACGCGACCGCCGAGCCCTTGGCCCAGGGCCGGGACCTGCACCGCGCGCTGCGCGGCTACCGCCGGGCACACCGGTTCATCGACGCGTACGACGCCATGGGCCGGCGGGAAGCACTCGCCAGGCCACCCGGCTCGCTCCAGCGGGCGATCCGCACGGCAGCCGTGTCCGACCCGGACATCTCCCGTCGGCTCGCGGCGTTCGCGATGCGGGCAGCACCCCCATCGGTACTGCTGAACCCCAGGGTCATGATCCGGGCCGCGGTCGGCTCGTGGGCGCCCGGCCGGCGGGGACGGCGCCCCGCTGCCCCCGCTCGGCAACCCGCGGGACCTCGCTGACAGCGACTGCGTGCGGCCGTTCCCGGCGGGCATCCGCCCGTTCCCCGGCGCGTGCCGGCGCAGGGTCCACGCAGCGGACGTGTCCGGCCGATCATGATCGGGCTCTTCACGAGGCCCGGGACGGCGGCGTACGGAATGATGGGACTGAGAAGCATGTGCCATGGCCGCTCGCCGCAGGACTGTCGCGAGCCCGCTGGAGATCCTGATGCTGACCACCCCTGTATGCCGCCTTCTCGGTATCGATGCCCCGATCGTCTGCGCGCCCTTCGGCCCCTGGGACGAGGTCGGTCTCGCGGCCGCGGTGTGCCGGGCCGGTGGGCTCGGCAGCCTCGGCACGGCGGTGCGGCCCCTCCCGGAACTGCGGGAGCAGTGGGCTCGGCTGCGGCGGCTGACGGACCGGCCGTTCGCGATCAACCACACGAGCCGCCCCCTCGACGAGGAAGCGTTCCAGGCGACGATCGAGGAGCGACCGGCAGCGATCTCTTTCCACTTGGCGGTGCCGCCCGACCTGATCACCCGGGCCCACGATGCCGGCATCCTCTGGATCCAGCAGGTTTCCAGCCGCGGTCAGGCCGACGAGGCTCTCCGGGCCGGAGCGGATGTGATCGTCGCGCAGGGCGGCGAGGCCGGTGGGCAGGGCGGGGACGTCGGCACGATGGTGATGGTCCCCGATGTGGTCGACATGGCGGGCGAGGTACCCGTACTCGCGGCCGGCGGGATCGCCGACGGCCGTGGCCTGGCCGCGGCACTCGCCCTGGGCGCCCAGGGTGTGCTGATGGGGACGCGGTTCCTCGCATCGGAGGAGATGAGTGTGTCCCAGGCCTGGAAGAGCCGGATCGTCGAGTCCGCCGCCTCGGACGCGGTGAAGGCCCTGGGCAGCGAGCGGATCCTGCCGCCGTTCAACCTCCCCCGCAGTGCGGGGGTGCCGCGCTGCCTTCGCACCCCCCTGGTGGACGCCCTGCGCGAGCACCCTGAACAGGTGGACCCCGCGGAGACCGTGCCTCGCGTGATGGCCGCGATCCTCGGCGGCGGCGGCGAGGAGTACCTCCCCTTCACCGGCCAGTCGACCGCCCTCGTGCACGAGATCCTGCCCGCCGGCGAGATCGTCCGCCGGACCGTGAGGGAAGCCGAGGCGGCGCTGGCGGCAGCGGCCCACGCCATCGGCCCAGGGCCGTGACGGCCCTCAGCCCCCGAGACGTGGAAGCTCTGACCGCCCTCGACGGCACCGCCCAGGCGCAGCTCGTCGTACGAAGGCTGCGCGCCGCCGGGCTCGTCATCCTCGGCGAGACCGCCGGCCGCCGGGCCGCCGGGACCGTTCGCCGACCAGGCCTCGGCGGACACGAGCGGGCCCGCGGCGAGAGCGGCGGCCACGACCGGCGCGGCGGAGCTGTAACGCAAGGTCGAACGCACTTCGGCTCCTTCAAAAGGCACGTGAAACGAACAGGAGCAGTCCCCGGCAGCCGGGCACCGTGACGGCGCCGCCGGGCACCGGCGCGCGGGCACGCTCGGGTACCCGGGCGCCGGGTCGGGGTCAGAGGCCGCAGGTGTGCAGGGGGTGACGCGGGGGGCTGGTGACGCCCGGCCCGGTCAGCGCGTGCGAGGGGCCATTCTCACCCGTCCGGTCGGTGGTACACACAGGACTTGGTCCCGGTAGCGGGACGACGTCGTCGCGGAACTCGGCTTCGAACACCTCCGACGGCACGGCCTGCGCCACACCGGACCGACCTGGTTCGCCGACGCCGACGTGCCGCCCACGTCATGCGCGAGCCGGCCACGGCTCACTGACCACCGCTCAGCGCTACCTGCACCCCGACGCCGGCCAGTTCACCGCAGCCGCTGCCGCGCTGACTGCGCACCTCGTGGTGCTCCGTGCACCTCGTTCGCTGCCCGTCGCGGCCGTCACCGCAATCTGACCCGCACTGCGCGCCCTGGTCCCCCGCAGGTCCCCAAAAACGATCAAGGGGCCGTTCTGGATTGCTCCAAAACGGCCCCTTGATCTGCGACTCTTTCGAGTCGGGACGACAGGATTTGAACCTGCGACCCCTTGACCCCCAGTCAAGTGCGCTACCAAGCTGCGCCACGTCCCGATGCCTGCTGACCTGGGGTTTCCCCTGGCCTGACCGGCACGAGAACAATACCGCACTTCCGGGGCTGGTCGCGCGCACCTTTCCGCGGGCGGGTGCGGCGGCGCGGTCGCGGGGGCGGGGTTGACCTCAAGCCTGCTTGAGGTTGCACGGTTGCCGCATGACACAGGCATCCGCGGACACCGGGCTCCGCTACGAGGATCTGGACCGGCTGATCGCGCTCATGACCGGGGCCGAGAAGCACGGGCCCGCCGCCACTTCCACCCTCGACGTGCTGTGGGTGCTCTACGACCGGGTGCTGCGCGTCGGGCCCGGGAGCGCGCGGGACCCCGGGCGGGACCGGTTCCTGCTGTCCAAGGGGCACGGGCCGATGGCCTACTACGCCGTGCTCGCAGCCAAGGGGTTCTTCCCCGTCGACTGGCTGCCCGGATTCGGGGCGTACGACTCCCCGCTCGGCCACCACCCCGACCGCACCCTGATCCCCGGTGTGGAGATCGCCAGCGGCTCCCTCGGGCACGGGCTGCCGCTCGCCGTCGGCAGTGCGCTCGGGCTGCGGGCCCAGGGGCTGGACGAGGCCGACGTGTGGGTGCTGATCGGGGACGCCGAGCTCGACGAGGGCAGCAACCACGAGGCCATCGCCCACGCCGGCTCGGCCGGGCTGGAGGCGCTGCACACCGTGGTGATCGACAACGACTCGGCCACCCACGGCTGGCCCGGGGGGATCGCCTCCCGCTTCGAGGCGGCCGGCTGGAGCGCCGTCACCGTGGACGGGCGGGACCACGCGGCGCTGCACGCCGCCTTCACCACACCGCATCCGGGCCGGCCGCACGCCGTCGTCGCCCGCGTCGAGAAGAAGTTCTGAGGGGGAAGGGCCATGGACGTCATGGACACCATGCGGGAGCGGTTCATCTCGGTCACGTCGCGGCTGCTCGACGAGGACCCCCGGCTGGCGCTCGTGCTCGCCGAGATCTCCATGGACGGGTTCCGGCCCGCCCGGGAGCGGCACCCGGACCGGGTGATCAACGTCGGGATCCGGGAGCAGCTGCTCGTAGGAGTGGGCGGCGGGCTGGCGCTCACCGGGCTGCGGCCCGTGCTGCACACCTTCGCCAGCTTCCTCGTCGAGCGGCCGTTCGAGCAGGTCAAGCTGGACTTCGGGCACCAGGGCACGGGCGGGGTGCTGGTCAGCGCCAGTGCCAGCTACGACTGGCCGGCCGGCGGGTTCACCCACATGTCGCCCGGCGACGTGGCGCTGCTCGACACCCTCGACGGCTGGACCGTCCACGTGCCCGGCCACCCGGACGAGGCCGAGGCGCTGCTGCGCCACGCCTACGCCGCCGGGGACGACCGGGTGTACGTGCGGCTCTCCCAGCAGTCGAACGCCGCGCCGCGCCCCCTGGGCGACCTGCGCTTCCAGACCGTACGGGAGGGGCGCGCGGGGGTGGTGCTCGCCGTCGGGCCGCTGCTCGACAACGTCCTCGCGGCGACCGAGGGGCTCGACGTCACCGTCCTGTACGCGGCCACGGTGCGCCCCTTCGACGACGCTGCCCTGCGCGCCGCAGCCGGACGGGCCGCGGCCGACGTCGTACTGGTCGAGCCGTACCTCGCCGGCACCTCGGCGGCGGCCGCCGGGCAGGCCCTCGTGGAGGTCCCCCACCGGGTGCTGCCGCTGGGCGTCGGGCGCGCCGAGCTGCGCCGCTACGGGACGATCGACGAGCACACCGCCGCCCACGGCCTGGACGCGGGCTCCCTGCGGCAGCGGATCACCGCCTTCCTGCGCTGATCACCCCCGGCGGTCCGGCCGGGCGTGCAGCAGCTCGGCCAGCTCGGCGGCGAGCGCCTTGACCGTCGCGAGGCCCTGCGTCCCCCACCGCCTCGGCACCACGTCCACCGCGCACACGGTGCCGAGGACGAAGCCGCGCCGGTCGGTGAGGGGCGCCCCGAGGTAGGAGCGCACCCCGCTCTCGTCGACGACCGCGTTGCCCGCGAAGCGCGCGAAGTCGCGTACGTCCTCCAGCACCAGGGCCCGCCGCCGCACCACCACGTGCGGGCAGTAGCCGTGGTCCCGGGGCAGCACCCGGGCCGGGTAGCCGCTCGCGGCGGCGTCCGGGCCGTGGTGCAGGCCCGCGAAGAACTGCCGTTCCTCGCCGACGAAGTTGACGCCCGCGTACGGCGCCTCCAGCGTCCGGGCCACCCGGCGTGCGAAGTCGTCGAGTTCCGGGTCCTCCCGTTCGCCGAGGTCCATCTCGCGCAGCCGGACGGCCCGCGCGGGTGCCTCCCGGTCCACCGGGGTGAGCAGCAGGTGGCCGGTCGATTCGTAGTAGGTCATGGCGGTTCCCCCGGATCCGAATGTGGTGGGCGGCCCTGCCGGGCCGTGGACAGCAGGTGGTGTACGAGGGCGGCCAGGGTCCCCGTACCGGAGCGGCTCAGCCGGGCGTCGCACCGGACGACGGGTACGTCCGGGCCCAGGCCGACGGCGTCGCGGACCTCCTGGGAGGTGTAGCGGTGGCCGCCGTCGAACTCGTTGACGGCGACGACGAAGCCGATCCCGCGCCGCTCGAAGAAGTCCACGGCGGGGAAGCAGTCGGCGAGGCGGCGGGTGTCGGCGAGGACCACCGCGCCGAGCGCTCCCGCGCACAGCTCCTCCCACAGGAACCAGAAGCGCTCCTGGCCGGGCGTGCCGAAGAGGTACAGGACGTGCCGGTCGTCCAGGGTGAGGCGCCCGAAGTCCAGGGCGACCGTCGTCGCCGTCTTCGCCGTCACCCCGTCGAGCCGGTCGGAGCCCTCGCCGAGTCCGCTCAGGAGCTCCTCCGTGCAGAGCGGTTCGATCTCGCTGACCGCGCCCACGAAGGTGGTCTTGCCCGCCCCGAAGCCGCCCGCGACGAGGATCTTCAAGGTCGCTGGCAGGGCCGGGGCGGCCACCTCACAGCCTTCGGCGTAGGCCATCGAGCACCGCCCGGAGCAGGGAGAGGTCGTCGGCGGCGAAGGAACCGCCGCCGTTCGGGAAGCGGGGGGACTGCGCCATGACGGCCCCGTACTCCATCAGGTCGGACAGCAGCACCTTCACCACCACGGCCGGGAGCCGCAGCTGCCCGGCCACCTCGGCGACCGTGACCGCCGCCGCGCCCGCGCACGCGCGCAGGACGAGGGTGTGCTCGGCTCCGAGGGGGATGCCGGGGCGGACGCCGGTGGCGGTCATCCGGGACAGCAGGTCGAGCGCGACGGCGGGGCGGGTGCGGCCGCCGCAGGCCGTGTACGGGCGCATGACCCGGCCGGCGGAATCGTCCAGCCAGGGCGTGTCCCGGGCCGTGGGAAAGCCGGCCTGCGGGAAGCCGTGGACCCCCCTCGCCCAGGCCCTCATCGCTCCGCGTCGGCGACGGGCCGGCGCGGCGGGGCCGCCAGGTAGGGCCGTACGCTCTTGACCAGCATCGCCATCTCGTAGCCGAGGACGCCGGCGTCGGCCTCCCGGTCCGCGAGCACCGCCAGGCAGGTGCCGGAGCCTGCCGCCGAGACGAAGACGAGGGCGGTGTCGAGCTCCACGACCACCTGCCGGACCTCGGCCCCGTCCCCGAAGCGGGCTCCGGCGCTGCGGCCGAGGGAGTACAGGCCGGAGGCGAGGGCGGCCATGTGGTCGGCGCTGTCGGAGTCCAGGCCGTGTACGCAGGTGACGAGTCCGTCGGCGGTGAGCAGTACCGCGCTGCGGGTGTAGGGCACCCGTTGGACCAGCCCGCTGAGCAGCCAGTCGAGATCGGAGAGGCTGCCTGTCTTCGTCGCCAGTTCGCCGGCCATGGGGGTGTGCTCCTTGCTGGGGTTCATGCCTGCTCGTCCGACTGGGCGAGGCCGAAGCCCCGCTGGAAGGCCGCCATCAGGCCGGGGTCGTGCACGGGCTGTTCGGTTTCGTCGGCCCGCCGGGGGGCGGGGGCCTCGCGGAGCTGCGGCGCGAGGTGCTGCTGGGCGCGGCGCCGGGGCAGGGGCGGCCGGGCTCCCTCGGGTGCGGGGCCCTGCGGTGGGATCCGGTGCGGCAGGGGGGCGGGGGCGGGTGTACGGGTCCCGGGCGCGGGGCCGGGGTCCGGCTGCGGTTGGGCGGCGCGTACGGCCGCCCAGCCCTGCGCGGGACCGGGCCGCGTGTCCGGAGCCGGTTCCGGGGCTCCCGGGCCCAGCGGCCGGGCCGGCTCCAGGGCCGGACCCGGGTCGGTGCCGGTGTCCAGGGGCCAGGCCGGGTCCGGTACCGGGTCCGGGTCGTGCTCGGCGGCGGGGCCCCAGGCCCAGACCGACCCGCCCGGGCCCCGAGTCAGGGCCGGTCCGAGTTCGGGAGCACCGGTGCGGTGGGGTTCCGCACCCCGGCCGAGGTCCGCTTGCGGGACCGGGGCCGACTCCGGGGCGGGGGCCGGGGCCCAGGCCGCCGGCGGACCGCCGGGCCGTTCGGAGCCCCGGGCCGGGGCCGGGGCCGGAGGCGGCAGGGCCGGGGCCGGGGCGAGGACGCCGTCCAGTCCCCCGGCCGGCGCCGGGCGGGCGGCCGGGGCCGCTTCCACGGCTGGAGCGGACGCCGGGGCCGGGGCGGACGCCGGGGCCGAAGCGGACGCCGGGGCCACAGCGGACGCCGGGGCGGACGCCGGAGCCGGGGCGGAAACCTGGAGGGGTAGGGACGCCTGGGTCGGGCCGTCTTCCGGTGCCTGCCAGAAGGCCCGGGTGGTTTCCGTGCCCGGCACCGGGCCGCGGGCGCCGCCCGTCCCCGCCGGATCCGGGCCCCCGTACGGAGCGGACCCCGCGACCGGGGCCGCGTACGGCATCGGCGCCCGGACCGGGTCTGGGTCGGGTCCCGGGCCCGCGGCGGGCCCGGGCACCGGGACACCGGCACCGCCCGCGAGCCGGCCAGGAGCCTCGTACGGCGCCCGGACGGAGGCCGGCTCCGGGGCCCCGTACGGCGTCGGCGCGGGGTACGCGGGCCGGGCCGGTTCCGGGGCCGGGCCCGGCAGCGGGGGCCGTACCGCGGGGGTCAGGGGCTCCCGCCGGGCGGCGGGGGGCGGCGGCGCGGGGCGGGCCGTGTCCGGCCAGGAGACGGTGCCCCACGAGGTGGCCCGCGAGCCGCCGGCGGCGTCGGCCGCGCCCGGGGCCTCCGCACCCAGCAGACCCTGGGGCAGCACCAGCACGGCGAGGACCCCGCCGTAGATGTTGGACTTCAGCTCGACGGCGATCCCGTGCCGCCGGGCCAGCGCCGAGACCACGTACAGCCCGATCCGCCCGTCGGCCAGCAGGTGCCGGACGCTCACCTGGTCGGGATCACCGAGCAGGGTGTTCATCCGGTGCTGCTCCTCCGCCGGCATGCCCAGCCCGCGGTCCTCCACCTCGACCGCGATGCCGGCCGTGACCCGCTCGGCCCGCACCACCACGTCCGTGTCGGGGGCGGAGAACACCGTGGCGTTCTCCACGAGTTCGGCCAGCAGGTGCACCACGTCGGCGACGGCGTGGCCCCGGACGGTGCCGCCCGCGGGGGGCACCACCTTGACCCGCGTGTACTGCTCGACCTCGGCGACCGAGGACCGCAGCACCTCGCTCAGGTCGATCGGCCGGGTCCACTGGCGTCGGGACGCGGCCCCGCCCAGCACCGCGAGGTTCTCGGCGTGCCGGCGGATCCGGGTGGCGAGGTGGTCGACGTGGAAGAGCTCCTTCAGCAGCTCGGGGTCCTCGACGGTGTCCTCCAGCCCGTCGAGCAGTGAGATCTCGCGGTGCACGAGCGACTGGAGCCGGCGCGCGAGGTTGACGAAGACCTCCACCTTGCGGTCGCTGTCGGTCGGCGCGGGCGGCAGGGCCAGCCGCACGAGGGTCGTCTGCGCCTGCTCCCGGGCGCCCCGCAACTCCTGTGCGAGCAGCCAGAATTCGTCCACTCCGGCCTGGTCGCCCTCCGGCGGCGCGCCGCCCCGGTCCCCGCGCACGGGCCGGACGGCGCCCTCCCCGCGTTCGATCCGCTCGGCGGCGGTCCGCAGCTCCTCGCGCCCGCGCACGCTGGAGCGGCGCAGTGCTTCGCAGCGGTCCCGAACGGCCTTGGCTGCGCGCTGGGCCCCGAGCAGGGCGGCGGCGAGCGCTCCGACGGCGAGCAGGGCGCAGCCCGCGAGCACCGGCCACAGCCGGTCGTCACGCGACCCGGAGCCGCCGCCGAGGTGGAGGGTGAACATGACCGCGGCCGCGCCGCTGAGCCCGGCGGCGAGCGTGGGCAGTACGGCGGCGCGGACCAGCTGGGGGCGTATCTGCCGGCCCGGTCCCTTGACGGCGTGTCTCGACGGGGAGTGGCGGGCGGCGCGGAGTCCGGACATCGGCGTCCTCGTTACGTGGGGCCCGGCCCCCAGCGAGTCGCGGGGCCCGGTGTTGATCACCGGATACCCACGCTAGACCGCACGATCCCGCAGCTGTTGCCCAGTTGGG
The DNA here is from genome assembly GCF_055593565.1 of Streptomyces sp. NPDC040718. Lineage (NCBI taxonomy): Bacteria > Bacillati > Actinomycetota > Actinomycetes > Kitasatosporales > Streptomycetaceae > Streptomyces > Streptomyces sp. NPDC040718. The sequence goes on from NZ_JBVIXO010000005.1 coordinate 260,074, forward strand.
GAACTTCACCGGGGTGCTTCCCGCTCCCGATGGAGCGCTCGCACGACAGCCCGAATGCGCCGGGAGCGCGTACTCCCGCACGGCCGGCGGCGTGCGCCGCCGGGCCGGTCCCCCGGGTCACAGCTCCCGACGTTGAGCTGCCGGGCGGGCTCCCGACGTTGAGCTGCCGGGCGGCCGCGGCCGAGTTGGGAGTTCCGCCGCGACCAGGACGGCATCGGTGTAGAGTGCGGCCAGCTCCCAGTCGGCCAGTCTCTGCCGCATCCAGGTGGTCCACTCGCCGAATGCGGCGGCGTCCCCGGACCGTCCGGCGAGGAGCTCGCAATGGCGTGTGGCGGAGGGCGGAGCCTCCATGACGACCAGTCCTCTCGGTGCCGCCGCCTTCCGTGACCCTGCGCCTGCCCACGGCCCCCCATCCGCTCCCCGCCGGCGAGTCACCGTCATTGCTCCACCCGCGAAGCCCGGCAAGCCCGCCGCCTGACGGCGGGGCCCACCACCTCCAGCCCGCTGGACCTCCTCGTGCCCGACCGTCGTCAGCGGAACGTTAGCCGTGCGTAAGCGGTGCGCCAGTGGGCCCGCACAAGCTGGTGCCCACGACGGTATCCGCCCTGGACCATGCAGGCGCCGGGCGCGCAGCCCCTTGCTCGCACGAGGGGAGGCGACCGTCGCAGATGCAATCGAGGATTGGGGCAACCGCATATGGCTTTCGGGCACGAGCTGCGGGAACGACGGTTGGGGCAGGGAGTCTCCCTCACCGAGCTGTCGAAACTGACGCATTACAGCAAGGGGCATCTCAGCAAGATCGAGACCGGCGGCAAACGGGCTTCGGAGGACCTGGCCCGCCGGTGCGACGAGGCCCTGGAGGCATCCGGTGCACTGCTCGCCGCGCACTCCTCCGTGAGCACCGCGCGAAGTGCGCGCACGGCGTTCCAGCGACCCGCGCAGCTTCCTTTGGACAGGGCCCATTTCATCGGGCGCCGTGGGGAGATGGCCGCGTTGGACAGGGCCGCGTCACGGCCGGACCACCCGCACCGCGCCATGCCCTTGGTCGTGATCGACGGGATGCCCGGCGTCGGGAAGACCGCCCTGGCCCTCAAGTGGGCGCATCGGAACGCCGCCTTGTTCCCCGACGGTGTGCTCTTCCACCACCTGCGGGCGCACGGGCCGGCCGCGGCGCCCGCCGACCCGGCCGATGTCCTCGCCGCCAGTCTGCGCGCGGTGGGGATCGATGACCACGCGATACCGGCCGGCCTGTGGGACCGGGCCGCGCTGTACCGGACCGCGCTCACCGGGCGCCGGATGCTCATCGTCCTGGACGACGCGGCCACCGCCGACCAGGTCCGCGCGCTGCTTCCCGGCGCCCCCGGCTGCATGGTGCTCGTCACCAGCCGGGGCCGGCTGGCCGGGCTGGTGGCGCGGGACGGCGCAGCCCGGCTGTCCCTGGGGCCGCTCTCCCGCGAGGACGCCTCCGTACTCCTGCACGGCGTCGCCGGCGCGGCGCTCCGCGATGCGCGCCCCGAGGCGGTTTCCGCCCTCAGCGACCGCTGTGGCCACCTGCCGCTGGCCTTGCGCATCGCCGCCGAACACTTCTCGGCCGGCCCGCAGGACTGCCTGGAGGGGGTGGTCGGGGAGTTGTCGGACCCGCGGGGCCGGCTGGACTTCCTCAGCTGCGCGGGCGACACGGCCGCCTCGGTGCGCGCGGTGTTCTCCTGGTCGTACCGGGGCCTGCCGCAGGACGTGGCACGCGCCTTCCGGCTGATCGGCGCGTCCGCGGCGGAGGACATCTCGCCGCAGGACGTGGCCCGCGTCCTCGGAGTTCCCGAAGACCTGGCCGTTCGTCTGGCGCAGTTCCTGTGCCAGGTCAACCTCCTGCAGCCGACGGCCTCCGGCGGCTATCGCTGCAACACCCTGCTCGCCGCCTACGCGGCGGAACTGGCCGCCGCGTAGGCGTTCCCCAGGTGGTCAGCGCCCGACCAGGGCCAGCGCACGGGTGATCGCCTCGTCCAGCTGATCGTCCGTCATGCTCTTGTCCCGGCGCTGCTCGGGCGTCTCGTGTTCCGCGCCGTACACCCAGTAGCTGGTCCGCTTCGCCCGGTCGACGAAGAGCAGCCGGTCCTTGGCTGCGGGCCCGCGGACCAGCAGGGAGGCCGTGCCGACGCCGGCCTGGATGGCGTGCACGCTGTTGTGGTGCAGCACGTAGCCGGCCCCCTCGCCCTCCACCCGCTGGACGAGCGGCTCCAGGGCATCGGAGTCGACCCCCTCGATCAACTGGTCGTCCCGGCCGTACAGGCGGTGCACGTAGCTGCCCCGCAGGATCTTCGTCGCGAAGGTCCACCGGTGGTTGTGCGGGCGGTCGAAGTATCCCGGCCGGAACAAGTGGACGCGTATCCGGATGTTGGCCTTCTGGTCGTCGTAGAGCACGAGCTTGTCCATGAAGTCGTAGCTCTCGCACATGGGGCGCAGGTGCTGGTCGGTGCGCAGGGACCGCAGCATGCGCGGCAGCAGGTCCGGGTCTTCGTCGAAGGCGGCGAAGGCCTCTGCGCTGAACTTGGCCACGGAGTCGACGTCGTTCCAGTCGGCGAGCGCGAGGTCGACGAAGGTGGGGTGCATCGTGGTGTCTCTCTCTTCTGGGGGAATGCGCTTGCGGCGGTCAGCGCGATCGGGAGTCCAGGAAGCCCTGGAGCGCGGGGTGGCCCATGACCATGGCCCTGCCGCGGCGGAGGTTCGGCTCGAGGCCGGCGCCGTCCACCTGGTGGACGAGCCAGTCCCACTGTCCGGCCAGCCGCCGGAAGACCTCGACCGACTCCTGCTGCATCTGGAGGTACCCGGCCTCGCCGCTGTCCCCCGCCACGCGGTAGTCCTCCAGGACGCCGACCTGTCCGGACTGGGCCATCCGCCACTGGAAGGCCATGTCCAGCGGTCCGTCGACCAGCACGCCGACGTCAGGCTGGAAGACCCGGCTGCCGAAGAGGTCCTCGACCATGACCTGCATCCGGTCCAGAACCGCGGTCCAGCCGGGGTCGTCACCGACGATGCGGCGGCATACGAAGATCTTCTTGAGTACCTGCTTGAAGGGGAAGGTCTCCTGCAGCACGACCTCGCCCCGCTCCAGCGCGGGCTCGACCGCGTCCCCGGCGAGCAGGACGCCTCCGGCCAGGCCCACCAGGGCGGAGGCCAGCGGGCCGGCGGGCCCGACGCCGTTCAGCTCCGTCTCCGCGAGGGTCGTCTCCCAGCCGCCGGAGACCCATTCCCCGTAGTCGCGGGGCAGGCTCAGCGGTCCCGAGGCCGTCCGGGCTCCGCCGACCAGCGTGCGGAACGCCTCGAGCCACAGTTCCTGGAGACCGTCCACGGGCCACGAGGTGTCCGGTTCCTCGATGACCCGGCGCCAGGAAACGTGGCGCACCTTGACGCCTTCGGCCTCCAGGGATTCCGCTATGGAGTCCACCAGAGTGGACTTGCCGATCCCGTCGGCACCGAGAAACGAGACGAGAATGCCGCGCACGGGTGACTGCCTTTCATTTGTACGAGTGGGGGGTGAGGACCGGGGCGGGGTCTCAGGACGCGAAGTCGATCGTCCCGGCCCGTCTGCCCCGTCTCAGCAGGGATTCGAACATCAGGTGGGCGGCGCCGAGCCATGCCAGCCCCACGAGCAGCCCCACGGCCGCCTCGCCGGAGACCGTGGCGAGGTCCGCGCCGTCGGTGAGGCAACGCAGGGCCCCGAGGAGGTGGGTGAGCGGGATCGCCTGGGCGATCCAGCCGACCCATTCGGGCCAGTAGCCGACTGGCACCTGGACCCCGCACACCGCCATCATCAGCAGGTAGCCGGCGTTGGAGACGATGTTGCGCACACTGCCCGCGTTCAGTACGAGGGCGGCCAGGAACAGCCCGAGGAAATACGTACCGACCGCTGTGAGCACGACCAGGACGACGGCCACCGGCACCTGGGCGGCACTCCAGCTCACTCCGAATGCCGGGCCGAGGACGAAGAGGGCCACCAGCGAGGTCCCGGTGCCGCTGATGGGCCACTGGAGGCTGCGGCCGAGGAAGACCCAGGTGGGTTTCGCCGGCGCCGCGGCCAGGAGCGGAAGCGTACCGGCAGCGCGCTCCCACGTGGAGGACGCCACGACCGTCAACGACTCGATCACGCAGGTCATCAGGGCGTTGCCCACGATCAGGTACCTGGCCTGGTCCGGGCCTCCGACCAGCCGTCCCAGCAGGACGAAGAAGGTGACCTGTGCCAGCATCCGGCCGAGCCAGCCGAAGGTCCAGGTCTTCCACGTGTAGACGGCCCGCATGTCGGCGAAGGCGTTCGCCGCGCTGTGCCTGACCACCCGCAGGGGGTGTACGGGCTGCATGGGCTGTACGGGCTGTGCTGCTTGTGCGGACAAGGCTCGCCACCTCACGTCTGGGACAGCGTGCCGAGGCGGCACACCCGGTCGAGGACCCGGCGCAGCAGCACCAGGCCCAGCCCGAACCCGACGGCGCCGAGGCCGAGGATCACCGCGAGCCGGAGTACGGCATCGCTGACGGGGGCGGGCGCGAGACTGTCGCGCAGCAGATCGGCGGACCAGGACAGGAACACGGCCCGTGACTCGGGCTGCAGCCAGGCGGGCAGCGAGGCGACCGGCACCAGGACGCCGCCCAGCAGGTAGAACGGGTAGCTGAGGGTGTTCTGGATGATGCGCGCGGAGGGCATCAGGACGAACAGGGAGGTCAGGATGCTCGCGGTGCCGGCCGTGGCGAAGCCGGTCGCCAGCACGCAGGCCGCGGTGACGGCCGGGTGCGGGAATGCCAGCCAGCGGTCGAAGAGCAGCCCGGCGACGAGCCACGACTCCGCGAAGGAGACCGCGCCGATCGCGGTGACCGCGCACATCCGGCCCATCACGAGGACCTCGAAGCGGGCCGGAGCGGCGACGAGTCCCTCCAGGGTACCGAGGGACCTCTCCGTGTTGATGAGTTCACCCGCGGTGTAGAGGGCGAGGAGCCACAGCGACATCAGGGTGGGCGCGACCACGGCGTACGGCGAGAGGTCCGCGCGCCCGGCATGGTCACTGATCGCCAGGAAGACGACGGTCAGCAGGGGGGCGGTCACGCACACCTGGACGGTGTCGGGCGACCGCCAGGCCAGCCGGAGCTGGAAGCGCGCGGCGGTGAGGAACAGCCTCATCTGTCCACCGCCATGCCCCGCTCGCCGATGACGTGCAGATAGACCTCTTCCAGCGTGGGGCGGCCGGTGGAGATGGCTGTCACCCCGGCCTCCAGCAGGAGCCTCAGGACCACGTGGGTGGCCCGCGCGTCCCGCGTCTCGATCCGGGTCCGGTCCCTCTCGAGGGCCCGGACCGCGACGACACCCGGGACGTCCGCCAGGGCGGCGGCGGTCCCGGCGGGGACACCGACGGCGTCCACCTGCTCGTAGCGGGAGATCAGAGCGCCGATCTCGGCCGGTGCGCCGGTGGTGACGATCCTGCCGCGGTCGAAGACGGACACCCGGTCGCACAGGGCCTCCGCCTCGGCCATGTCATGGGTGGTGAGCACGACGGTGCGCCCGTCCGCCTTGAGTCCTTCGACGAGGACCCGGAAGTCCTGGGCTGCGACCGGGTCCATGCCGACGGTGGGCTCGTCGAGGATGAGCAGCGGCGGATCGGCGACCAGGCCCCGGGCCAGGTGCAGTCGCTGCTTCATGCCCCGGGACAGGGTGTCCACCCGGTCGTCGGCCCGGTCGCCCAGGCCCATCCGCTCCAGGAGCGCGTCGCAGCGGCGCCGCAGGTCGTTGCCGCGCAGTCCGTAGAGCGCAGCCCAGAAGCGCAGGTTGTCGCGGATCGTGAGCCGCGTGTACAGCCCGCGCTCCCCGCCGAAGACGATGCCGATGACGCCCTTGACCCGGTCGGCGTCCTGGACCACGTCGTGGCCCATGACGCGGGCGGTTCCCGAGGTGGGGAGCAGGACGGTCGACAGGATCCGGCAGAGGGTGGTCTTGCCGGCCCCGTTGGGTCCCAGCAGGCCGTACACCTCGCCCCGTTCGACCGTCAGGTCCACTTCGCGCAGGGCGGGGACCTCGTCCTCGGCGCCCCGCTTGGCGTTGCCGTACCGCCGCGTCAGCGCACGGGTCTCCACGGCCGTCACGGCGTCTCCTCCGCCAGCAGGCCGACCTCCTGGAGCGCCGCGTCGTACTGCTCCTGCGCGACGGTCTCGCCCGCCACCAGGAGGTAGTCCCCGACCGGGGTGAGCAACAGGGCGGCCTCCCCGAAGTGGTGGACGCGCGCGCGGTCCCAGTCCGTACGGCCGGAGACGCGCCCCAGCGGCATCCCGTACAACGGCACACCGGCCTCGAGGGCCGCGCGGACGTCGGCGGCCGGGCCCGGTGACACCGGGCGGGTGGCGCGGCGCGCCCGTTCCTCCCGCTCCGCCGCTTCCAGGGCCGGGCCGAGGACGGAGAGGTGGCCGACCGGTGCCCGCTGCGCGGCGTAGTCCAGCAACTCCCTGAGCTCGGGCGCCAGATGGTATGCGGCCGCCGCGGAGACGAGGGCGTCCAGGCTGCGCGGCTCGGCGTTCCCGAGCATGTGGACGTCGATGGCGTCACGCGCGTGGAAGGGGCGCTGGAACCGCTCTTCGGCCAGGGCCAGCAGATTGGCGGTCAGCGTATCGGCGGGCATCGCGGACCGGATGGGCACGGCCTCCTGGTCACCGACCAGGGCTGCCGTGGCGATCTCGACGCGGAGTTCGGGATCGAGCAGGGGGTCCTCGGGCTGCCAGGTCAGCGTCACCACCACGTGGCGGGTGGGCGCGCCCAGCACGGAGACGCCCGCGTACTGCGGCGGGTTGTCCTTCGTCAGCAGCCGGACCGCGTTCCACAGGTCCGGCTCGCCCTCGGTGACCAGGTCCAGGTCGCCCTGGGGGCGGAGCAGTCCTTCGGGGTAGGTACGGGCGAGCAGCGGCCCCTTGATGACCTGCGCGGGCACCTGGGCGGTGACCCGGGTGAGCACCTCCTCGTAGTGGCGGGCGCGCCGCCGGGCCCGGGCCAGTTCCCCACGAGCGGCCGCGCTCATGGGGGAGCCCTCCCGCTCCAGCGCGGACAGCACGAGGTACGGCAGGGTGTAGTGCGCCTTGCGCGCGGTGAAGAGCAGCCGGCCCGGCCCCTGTTCCGGGGACACGTCCAGTACGTCGTACAGCATCGCGAGGTCCATCTCACGCACCGCCCTTGTCGTGGCTCCGCCGCCAGAAGACGTGGTCGACCGCCCAGCCGCGTGCGACGAGGGAGGCCACGATCCTGTCGCCGTGCCCGGCGGCGACGTGCGGGGCAGGGTGGACGACGTGTCCGATCAGGGGGAGTCCCGCCCGGTGCGCGTGGGCCATCGCGGCCGCCGTCAGCGCGTGGGCGGCTTCGCTGCGCGGCCCTTGCGGTTCCTCGACGAGCACGTCGACGAGTTCCACGTGGTCGCGGCCGGTCACCGGATCGCCGGCCGCACACAGCAGCGTGGCGTGGCCGACCGGGCGTCCTTCGCGGCAGGCCACGTAGGAGAAGCGGTCCGGGGCGTCCAGGACCTCGCGCGCGAAGGCCTCGGCCGCTCCGGTGCTGGTCGCGACATCCTGCTCGGCGCTGCCGTTGGCCAGGGCCTGGGCGAGCCAGCGGAAGAGGTCGGCGGTGTCGGTCCCGGGGTCGGCCGGGCGGATGGTGAGGGGCGAGGACGCCCGACCGTCCTGCGCGGACGGGCCCGCGTACCTCAGGTAGGTGAGGTGGCGCTGCCACGGGCCGGCGAGCCGCAGATCGGCGGAGGCCCGTACGGTGACCACGCGCGGGCCGGCCTCGGAGAGCCCGGCGACGGCCAGGGCCTCCTCCAGCCACGAGGGGTCCGACAGGAGTTCGTCCGCGCAGAACTCGACGAGGAGTTCCCGCTCGCCGAGCTGGGGGTCGTGGTGCTCCCCCGCCACGAACGGGTGGCCGTGCAGCCGGTGGAGGAGTCCTGCCTCTTCCGCCTCGGCGAGGTAGCGGGGCGAGGGCGCCCGGGAGGCCGGACCGGTCCCGGCGGTCGCGTCGGCGGTGTTCACTTCGCCTCCGGGCGGACCACGGTGACCAGGTCGTCGCGGAGCGACGCGGCCGCGGCACGTACGTCGTCCCGGGTGACGGCGGCGATCTCCCGCAGCTCGCCGTCCACGTCCCAGGCCTCGTGGAAGAGGCCTCGCGACGCGAGGAGCCGCGCGTGTTCCAGGGGCGTCTCGGTGTCGCGCAGCAGACCCATGCGGGCGTGCCGGCGGGCGGCGTCGAGGTCCGCCTCCGTGGGCCCGGTCGCCGCCAGTGCGTCCAGTTCCCTGATGGCGATGGCGACCGCCTCGGGGCCGTTCCCGCTTTCCACGCCGATCAGGACGCGCCAGGCGCCTGCCTCGACGTAGCCCCGGTCCCATGCCTGGAAGGAGTAGGCGATGCCGGCGGCAACCCGGAGCTGACGGTAGAGCACCGAGGAGGCGTGGCCGCCCAGGAGGTTCGCCAGCACGGCGTAGTGGTGGCGGTTCCCCTCGGTCAATCCGGTGGACCGGCCGCCCACCGCCACCCAGGCGAACTCGTCGGGCCAGACGGGCTCGGCCCGGTGGGGCGGGCCCAGCGGGACCGGCGGGCGGGACGCTGCGGTGGCGCGCGGGGCGGTAGCGGTGACGGGCAGCCCGCGGGGAACCCTCGGGCCCACCACGGCGAGGGTCATGGGGCTGGTGAGCAGGACGTCGCGGTGTCCGCGTGCCACGCCTTCGAGGTCCATGGCGGCGATCTCGGCGACGGTGCCGCCCACGGGCCGGCCCAGCGGGTGGCCGGGGAAGAGCGCGGAGAGGAAGGCGTCCTGGACCGTGTCCATCGGGTCGGCTTCGGCGGCCGCGAGCTCCTGGAGCACGGCGGCGCGTTCTGTGTCGAGGGTCGCGGCGTCCAGTTCGGGCTCGAGCACGGCGCGCAGCAGCAGCTCCACGGCCTGGTCCGCGTCGTCCGCGTCGACCTGGAGGTGGAAGAGCATCTGTTCCAGGCCGGTCTCGGCGTTGGCGCTGCCTCCGAGACCTTCGATGTGCTGCACGAGGGGGCCGACACCGGGAAGGGGTGCGGACATCAGCACGTGCTCCAGCACATGGGCCAGACCGCCGCGGTCCGGCGGGTCGTGGCGCGCTCCGTATGCCACGCCGAGGCAGATGCTCGTTGTCTTCAGGCGGCCATCGACCGCAGTGATGACCGATATCCGATCGGCAGGTGTCATCAGGAATCCTCGCACAGAGAAAACAGAGAAAGGAGAAGTACGGAGAGTGCCGCCGCGGCCATGCGTCGCGGCGGCACTTGGGTCAATTCGACTCGGCTCAACGGCCGGTCTTGACCTTGTCCAGACGCGGGCGGAGGCCCACAGCGTGGTTGCGCATTTTTCTTCACCTCCTTTCATGAACAGAACAGTCAGCCGACGGGAATTCAGTCCCGGATTCCCTTGGTGGTTTTCCGGAGCGGCTTCCCCCTCGCAACAAAGTTTTGCTTCTCAGGCGGAGATCATCAAGAGGTTGTCCGTTTCCTAGTCGATGGACAACAATTTCTCGACTTCCTTCCCCGTGAATTCGGCGAGCCGCTCGGTGAGCGCTGCCGGGGGGCGGCCCGGAATCGGCCGCGTGGTACGCGCTCCCCCGCTCCGCGCGGATGCGGCGTGCCGGGCGCAGAACAAGGCGTCGGTGAGGCGCCCGGCGGCCAGCAGGCTGCCGGCGTCGGCGAGGACACGGCGGTCGGTGCCGCCGGCCGTGCTCGCTTCGTGGAGCTCTGCCCGCACCCCCGCCTCGTCCGGATCTCCCACCTGCCACGCCCGGCGCAGCAGGTCCCAGAGCTCCGGCCGCCCGGCGGAACGCAGGTCCGCGGGTACCCACTTGGGTTTGTGGAAGCGGGTCGGCCCGACGGTCAGCGCGGCGACGGCGAGCGCGTAGGCGGCGGTACGGACCTCCTCCCATCCGGCCGGTGCGGCGTGGCGGGCCGGCTCCACCCGGCGCAGCACGTCCTCCAGCCAGGCGGCCAGCAAGGCGGTCGGCGCCTCCTGCCGTGCGGCCCGCTCGGCCAGGCGCCGGCCGTGCCCCTCGGGATCCACCAGGGGCAGACCGCCGAACCTGGCTGCGAGGCCCAGCCGGTGCGCGGCAACGGCGAACGAGCTCGCGGAGGCGATGTGCCGGCCGCCGGTCAGGAACTCGGCCCGGTCGAGCGCGAGCCGCTCGACCGTCACCGCCACTCCGTCCACCGTCCGGCGGACGGAGCCCGTCCGGGCGGACCCGGCCGGCCCCGGCCGTACGAGGACGAGCAGGTTGAGGTCGGAATCGGGGCAGGCGAGGTTGCGCCCCACCGAGCCGGTCGCGAGCACCGCGACCGCCCCTGGTTCCTTTCCGAGCCGGTCGGCCAGACCCCATGCCAGATCCACCCGCCGTACGCTCTCGGCGCTGCCCGGGAACTCGTCCACCTCGCAGAGGCGGGCCGGTGTCAACGCGGCGACCGCCGCGGTGGCCGCGAGGCCGTCGGTCACGCTCGCCACGGCCCGCCGCCGGCCGGCCCGTTCGAGGAACGGACGGGCCAGCACGGCATCGGGGTCCAGCCCGGACGCCAGGAACGCCTGCCCGGCCACGGTCTGCGCGGGGGGCAGGCCGAACCAGGTGCGCGCGTCCTGGAGGGCCTCGACGGCGCCGTTGCTCAGGTGCACTCCGTTGTTGGTGCGGCGCACCGGTTCGCCCGCCGGTCCGCGCAGCGGGAAGAGGCCGGTGAGGGCGTCACCGCGCAGGCTGCCGGGCAGGGCCCGGGCCGGGTCGGTGACCCCGCAGAACTCGCGGCGCATCCGTGCCCAGTCCAACGGCCGCTCACCGGCCGGGGCCACCAGGACCGCCACCGCCCGGTGACCGGTTCCCTCCAGGTGTCCGAGCACGCCGGGCATGTGGGGGTTGACGACGACCACGGCTTCTTCGTCCTTGGCCACGGGATCCTGGTACACGTTGACGAAGAGGCAGTCGCCGATCTCGTTCGGGCCGTCCACGGCCCCGCTGTCGAGCCCGCGCAGTTCGGCGGAGGCCGTGCTCCACTCCTCCATCTGCCCGGCGGACAGCCGCCCGCTCGCGAGCAGCTCGTAGGCGCACTCCACGCTCAGGTCCTGCGGCCGGGCGCCGAACCGGCTCCGGAACTCCGGCCGGTCGTAGATCCGCAGGAAGGCGATCCGCTCCTCGGCGGTCAGCGACCCGCGCCGGGCCAGCTCGGCGTGCGGGAGGTAGTGGTCGGCCGCGAGACCGCCACGGACGATCTCCTCGTCCTCCAGTACGCGGGCCCGGTCCGCGCGGTAGCCGCATTCGGCCAGCCGCTGGGCCAGCTCCCGCAGGGTCTGCGGGTCCACGGCCATTCCGGGTTTGAACAGGACCACGCCGGCGGCGTCCACCGGGTCAGGCGGCGAGTCGGGGTGCCGCCACCGGCCGGTGCGCAGGACGGACTCCAGGCTCGGGGAGGCGCAGGCCTCGGCGTCGGGCACCCGCCGCAGCCGGCGGCGGATCACCGACGCCGCCCACCGGGCGGCCTCGCAGGGCAGCCGGTCGGGCACGGCGAGGCCGAGGTCGAGGTCGAGGTCCGTGCCCTCGACGCGCAGCGCGGTCGGGGCACTGCCGGTCACGGTCACCCGCAGGTCGTCCGGCCCGCCGGACAGCCAGGAGACGAGGCGGTCGGCGTCCAGTTCTCCGGTGATGGTGACGGTGACGGTGCTCACGCGCCGCCCAGGTCTTCCCGGGCCCGTACGATCGCGCGTGACGCGTGGTCCAGGCTCTGCTCGATGACCTCGTCGTCGTGGGCAGCCGAGACGAACCAGTTGTGCATGGGGTGGACGAAGGTTCCCTCGGCCGCCATGTGGACCGCGAAACGGCGCATCCAGGCGAAGTCCTGGTCGCCGTCCACGGTGACGGTGGGCATCGTGACCGGGCCGGAGACCCGCAGCGGCACCCCGTTCAGCTCGCCGAGCGAGAGCAGGCCCGCCACCAGCTTCCCGCCGGAGGCGTGCATCCGCTCGACGCTGCGCTCCTCCTTCATCAGCCGCAGGTTGGCGATCGCGCCGGCCATCGAGGAGCCGGAGTTCCAGTAGGTACCGGCCACGAAGATCCCTGCGGCGGCCTCCCGCAGCGCTTCGGTGCCCGTGACGGCGGCGACCGGCCAGCCGTTCGCCAGCGCCTTGGAGAAGGCCACCAGGTCGGGACGGAAGCCGAAGTAGGCGTGCGAGCCGCGCAGATCGAGGTGGAACCCGGCGCGGACGTCGTCGGAGATGAGGAGGGTACCCGCGCGGTCGCAGTGCTCGCGCAGGGCGCGCAGCCACGCCGGGTCGGGCAGGACCGCGCTGCCGCCGATCGGATGGTGGAAGGGCGTGATGACGACGGCGGCCAGCCGGGGGCCGTGCTCGGCGAAGAGCTGCTCCACCCCGGCGACATCGTTCCAGCGCAGGGTCGTCACGTCGTGGGAGTCCGACGGCCGGCGGCCCTCGCCCGGGTTGCACCACGCGCACCAGCCGTGGGAGCCGTGGTAGGCGCCGTCCACGCAAGCCACCATGGTCCGCCCGGTATGCGCCCGCGCGGTGAGCAGGGCGATCCAGGTGGCGTCGGAGCCGCCCTTGCCCCAGGCCGCCCAGGCCGCGCCGTCCACCGTGTCCACGAGCAGCTCGGCGAGTTCGACCGACCGCGCGGTGGCCTGGCTGAGGCAGTCGCCGGAGCGGGCCTGCTCCATGACGGCGTTGTCGACCTCGGGGCGGGCGTATCCGTTGACCATGGTGCCGTAGCCGCACATGAAGTCGACGTACCAGTTGCCGTCGACGTCCTTCAGCCGGGCACCCTCACCGCGTTCGGCGAACCACGGGTACTCCGTGGGGTCGTACACGGCGGGGAACTTGTTGTGGCCCCAGACACCGCCGGGGATCACCCGCTCGGCTCGGGCCAGCAGCTTTTCGGAGGCGGGGAACCGCCCGTGCGTCGTGTCGTTCATCAGATCTCCAGTGATGGGGTGCGGCGCCGTCTCAACCGCGGATCGAGGGGCGCAGCAGCCCGATGGCGGCGGGGTACCGGTCGGCGATCCGGTCGGCGCTGGCGAGGGACTGGTCCCGGTAGTCGAATCCGGGCGCCACGATCTCGCTGATCAGCCCGTGGGAGACGTCTTCCGGCAGACGGCTGGACTTCCACCAGCCGCCCGGGCAGGTGAAGACCAGGACCTGACCGGCTGCCGCGTCCTCCCCCATGACCACCTCGTGCACCTCGCCGTCGGGCGAGAGCATCAGGTACTGGATGGGCCCGCCCGAGTTCAGGAAGTGGGTGATGTGGGCTCTGTTGAGGTGCAGGTATCCGACCGGTGAGTCCCGGTCGAGCAGGTAGTGGATGGTGTTCGCCAGCGGTCGCCGCCCCCGGGGGGTCTCCAGGCCGGCGGTGCACTCGTAGTACTGGCGGAAGTAGCCGCCCTCGACATGGGGGGTGAGCCCGAGGAGCTCGTGCAACGGCTGCCCGTTCGACCCGGCCCGCCGCACGTCCCGCTGCTCCGCCGCCCCCGCCGTGGGCGGCCGGGGAGCCGCCGGCTGCGTGCCCTCCCCGAAGGCAATGCCCGGGACGACGGCCTCGCTCCAGAGCCCGGCCTCCCCCTCCAGCAGTTCCAGGGCGTACCACTGGCCGCCGGGCACGGTCAGCTGGAACGGCTCGTCCGGGGACGGGTGACCGCCGAGCGGGCGGGCGGTCGGCCGCCCCCGCCCGTCGCTGGTCCACAGCCGCAGCACGGTGTCCGGCCCGTGCGGCGGATGGCGCACGAGTACGGTGTCGGCGTCCGTGCGCCGCCAGCCGGTGCGGGGGCGGTCGGCGTCCAGCAGCCGGGTGCGGAAGGCCATGACCCGGTGGTCCAGGAGGCTCCCGTCGTAGGAGTCGTGCCCGGCGGGAGCACTCGCCCAGCCGCCGTCGGCGCAGGGCTCCAGGCCCAGCCACCGGGTCAGGTCATCGGTTCGAGACATGCGTGAGACACCCCACATCCATCAGTAGCGGTACGAGTCCGGCTTGTACGGGCCGCCCACCGGTACGCCGAGGTACTCGGCCTGCGCTTCGCTCAGGGGGGTCAGCTCGGCCCCCAGCGCGTCCAGGTGGAGCAGGGCGACCTTCTCGTCGAGGTGCTTGGGCAGGGCGTGCACGCCCAGCGGGTAGCTGCGGACACCGGTGTACAGCTCGACCTGCGCGAGGACCTGGTTGGCGAAGGAGCTCGACATCACGAAACTCGGGTGCCCGGTCGCGTTGCCCAGGTTCAGCAGCCGCCCCTCGGACAGCACGATCAGGGAGTGCCCGTCCTCGAACGTCCACTCGTCCACCTGCGGCTTGATCGTCTCCCGTCGGACGCCGGGCACCGCGGCCAGCTGCGCGAGGTCGATCTCGCCCTCCGCGTGGCCCATGTTGCCGACGATCGCCTGGTGCTTCATGCGCGCGAGGTGCCCGGCGGTGAGGACGTGCCGGCTGCCCGTCGTGGTCACCACGATGTCGGCGCGCTCCACCACGGAGTCCAGCGTCGCGACCTGGTAGCCGTCCATGGCGGCCTGGAGCGCGCAGATCGGGTCGATCTCGGTGACCACCACGCGCGCGCCCTGGCCGCGCAGCGCCGCCGCACAGCCCTTGCCCACGTCCCCGTAACCGCACACCACCGCCGTCTTGCCGCCGATCAGGACGTCGGTGGCCCGGTTGATGCCGTCGATCAGGGAGTGCCGGCAGCCGTAGATGTTGTCGAACTTCGACTTCGTCACCGAGTCGTTGACGCTGATCGCGGGGAAGAGCAGGGACCCCGACGCGGCCAGCCGGCGCAGCCGGTGGGCGCCCGTGGTGGTCTCCTCGGTGACCCCGCGGATACCCGCGGCCATGGCGCTCCACCTGCCCGGTGCGGTGGTGTGGGCAGCGGCCAGCAGCCGCAGCAGGGCCGTGTCCATCTCGTCGTCGTCCGGCCCGGCGGCGGGAACGGCGCCCGCCTGCTCGTACGCGACGCCCTGATGGAGCAGCATGGTGGAACCGGCCGCGTCGTCGAGGAGCATGTTCGGACCCGAACCGTCGGGCCAGCACAGCGCGCGCTCGACGCACCACCAGAACTCCTCGGCGCTCTGGCCCTTCCAGGCGAACACCGGGACGCCCGGCCGGTCGTCGCGGCCGCCTCCGGGACCCACCGCGACGGCGGCCGCCGCCGCGTCCTGGGTCGAGAGCACGTTGGATCCGGCCCAGCGCACCTGCGCGCCCAGCGCGACCAGCGTCTCGATCAGCACCGCGGTCTGCACCGTCATGTGCAGCGTTCCGGTGATCCGGGCTCCGGACAGCGGCGTCTGCCCCGCGTATTGCTCCCGCAGCGCCATCAACCCCGGCATCTCGTTCTCCGCCAGGCGGATTTCGGTGCGGCCGCGGAATGCCAGGGACAGGTCCGCCACCCGCAGGTCCGGGCCCGCGGCTCTTTCACCGAAGGGTGTACGCGGCATTGGGTCCGCGGCCGACTGCGCGGTCGACTGCGCGCTCTCGCTCGTTGCCGAGGTCATGGGTGGCTTTCCCCCTCTTCTGTGGTCATCTCCTGGAGCGTCACTCCGGGACCACCCGGGCTCAAGGGGTTTCCCGTTGCCCGATGGAATCGGCAACCGGCCGGAGCGTGCGGGCCCCTGGAAATCGCGACGCCCCACCGGAAATACGCGGGGCGTGCGGCACCGGTGGCGTTTCCGTGTTTCCGGATCGGGACAACCCCTTGGCCCCGGAGCGGGGCATCGGAAATCATCGTTGCAGAGAGAACGCCGCTACCGGAATTCCCCGGGCAGTGGCTTTCTCACCGGATATGGAGAGGGGGATTCGACATGCGCAACCACGCTGTGGGCCTTCGCCCGCGCCTGGACAAGGTCAAGTCCGGCCGCTGAGCCGCACTCTGATCCTTCGGCGAGTGCCGTGAGCCCCGGCTCACGGCACTCGCCGACATGCGTCACGTGTCGCTCCCCCTGGCCGAGAGGCGCGAAAGGACCGCGGCGCGACTTCCTTGAATCACGAGGTGAATACCAGTCATGCCAGTCGATCCCAAGCCGTTCCTCACCCGCCCCACCGGCTGCCTGTTCGTGTTGTCCGGGCCTTCCGGCACAGGGAAGACCTCACTGGCGCGCGCCATGGCCGAAGCCGATCCGACGCTGGTCACCACCCGGTCCGTGACCACGCGCCGGCCCCGGCCCGGAGCCGGCGAGGAGCACTACGACCACGTGTCCCGTGACGAGTTCCTCAAGATGGCCGGCAACGGCGAGTTCGCGCAGTGGATCCACCCGTCCTTCGACGAGTACTACGGCACCCTGCGCGCTCCCCTCGAGGAGGCGCTCGGCCGGGGCCAGGACCTGCTGCTCGACTACTGCCCCGAGGGCTACCTGAACCTCCGGCGCTGCTTCCCGGAACAGACCGTCGGCATCTTCATCATGGCCCCCAGCGTGGAAATGATGGACCGGCGGCTCGCGGGCCGGGGCAGTGAGAACGAGGAGGAGCGGGAACTGCGGCACACGATGGCGCTGCGCGACTTCAACTTCGTGGCGGAGCACGACTACCACGTCGTCAACGACGACTTCGAGGAGGCGCTGGGCACCCTGCTGGCGATCCGCCGGGCGGAGAAGGCCCGGCTCGCTCACCAGGGCCTGGCGCTGGGGGCGTACGCACGCCACGCCGAGCCGACGCTGCTGCGCTACTACTGACCCCTGCGGGCCGGCCCTGCGCGCCGGGACCGGGATCGGCCCGGTGGCCCTCGCCCTGGCGGTACCGCAACAGGGCGGGGGCCGTCCGGGCTCGTGCCGGCCGCCGGAACCGCCCCGCGGCCGCTGCTGACTCCGGCCGGCGGGGCGGGGCGGCGGACCGCCGGCCGCGTACGAGGGTGCCGGTGGTCGCCACCACCGTGTGCGGGTCGGTACAGGAGCTGGCCTGCGTACTGCTCTGGTCGGGGGCGGCCGGGGTCAGCGCTCCCCCGCCAGGTCCAGATCACTGGCCCGGGGCCCGCTCGGCGCCGGGTCCGCCGGGTCCGTCGGCTTCGGGTGGCGCCAGGGGCGGGCGATGGGGGTGGAGACCGGACGCCACCAGGGCTCGACCGGCAGCTTGCCGGCGGGCTCGAAGGGCTCGCCGGGGCGCGGGACGGCGACGCGCTGGCCCGCGCCCTCGGCTGCGTCGAGCGTCCATTCGGCGGGCTCGGCCCAGGCGTGGAAGGCCAGGTTGAAGGTGCCCCAGTGGATCGGCAGCAGCGTGCCGGCCGGCACACCGCCCTGGAGGTCGAGGTGAGCCCGCACGCCCTCCTCCGGGGTCATGTGGATGTCCGGCCAGTACTCGGAGTACGCGCCGATCTGGATCATCGTGGCGTCGAACGGCCCGTGCTCGGCGCCGATCTCCTTGAAGCCCGGGAAGTAGCCGGTGTCCCCGCTGTGGAAGATCCGGTGCTCGCCGCTGCTGACGACCCAGGAGGCCCACAGGGTGACCTGCTGGTTGCGCAGGCCGCGTCCGCAGAAGTGCCGGGCCGGGGTGGCGGTGAGGGTGAGACCGGCGACCTCGGTGGCCTCGTTCCAGTCGAGCTCGCGCAGCCGGTCCGGGGAGACGCCCCAGCGTTCCAGGTGCGCGCCGACGCCGAGCGGGACGGCGAAGACCGTGTCCGTGCCGGCCAGGGCCTTGATGGTGGGGAGGTCGAGGTGGTCGTAGTGGTCGTGGGAGATCACGACGACGTCGACGGCACCCAGCGAGGCCAGCGGCACCGGGACCGGGTGGAGCCGCTTCGGCCCGGCGAAGGGGAAGGGGGAGCACCGGTCGCCCCACACGGGGTCGAAGAGCACGCGGCGGCCGTCGATCTCCGCGAGCACGCTGGAGTGGCCCATCCAGGTCAGGCGCAGGCCGCTCGCCGGCGGCTTGGCCAGGTCGGCGAGGGTGGTCGGGTGCACGGGGATCGGCGCGTCGGGGCTGCGCAGGACCCGCTGCTCCTTGTGGAAGTAGATCTTGGCGAACTCCGCCATCGATCCGGAAGGCCTGGTCCGGGCCCCTACCGGGTTCTGGAAGACGCCGTCGGCGAAGTTCGGCGAGCGCAGGATCCGCTCCAGCCGTGCGCCGGAGGAATCCGCGCCGAAGGCTTCGGGCCGCAGGGCGCGCAGCCGGGGACGCAGGGGAAGGGAGCCGGTCAAGGCGCCTCCTGGGAAGGTGCAGGATGGGACGGTCGTACGTCTACGACCATCCCAACGCACACGGGCCCCGGAGGATTCCGCCGCGCGGTACCGGCCCCGCATCCCGCCCCCTGCGCGTCCGCTACAGCGGCAGCAGGTCCGGGCGCTTGGCCTCGACGTGGTCGCCGGAGGACTCGCCGCGCAGCCGGCGGCCGATCCAGGGCACGAGGTACTCGCGCGCCCACTGGATGTTGTCGCGGGTCACGTCGACCGAGCCGCGCGGGGGGACGGGCGGCCAGGGCTGGTCCGGGTCGGCCGGCACCTCGTAGCCGAGGACCTGCGCGGCGCGCAGCGCCACGCGGGTGTGCCCCTCGGGCGAGAGGTGCAGCCGGTCGGCGTCCCAGGCCCGGCGGTCCTGGACGGTCTTGAGGGACCAGAGGTCGAGCACGGGGCAGCCGTACCGGTCGGCGATGGCTCGGACGTGGACGTTGTACGTCGCGATCTTGCCCCGCAGGTGCTTGAGGACCGGCACGCCCCGCGTGTCGAAGCCGGTGGTGATCATCACGAGGCCCACGGAGGCCTTGAGGTCGGCCAGGGCCGCCTCGAACCGCTCCGCGAGGTCGTCCGGGTCGCTGCCGGGGCGGATGATGTCGTTGCCGCCCGCACAGAAGGTGACGAGGTCGGGTGCGAGTTCCTTGGCTCTCGGGACCTGGTCGGCCACGATCTGGTCGAGTACTTTGCCCCGCACGGCCAGATTCGCGTACCGGAAGTCGTGCTCGTCGCGCTGATCGGCCAGGAGTACGGCGAGCCGGTCCGCCCAGCCGAGATGGGAATCCCCGGGTCCCGGGTCCCCCACGCCTTCGGTGAAGCTGTCCCCGATCGCCGCGTACGAGCCGATGGTCTTCAGTGTCGTCTTCGTCGCTGCCACAGGAAGACATCCTTCACCTTGGCAACCAACCTACGCCAACGTAATGAGGGGTTGACGGACCGTGATCTATACCACGCGGGGGATAAGGAATAAGTACACGTGGGGCCGGGACCCCCCTCGGGTCCCGGCCCCACGCGTGTCCTCGTGCCGACGGCGGTGCCGTCAGATGCTCACGCCCTTGGAGCGGAGGTAGGCGAGCGGGTCGACGTCCGAGCCGTAGGACGGGCCCGTGCGGATCTCGAAGTGGAGGTGCGGGCCGGTCACGTTGCCGGTCGCGCCGGAGAGGCCGATCGTCTGGCCGCCGGTGACGCTCTGGCCCACCGAGACGGAGAGGGAGGAGAGGTGGCCGTACTGGGAGTACTTGCCGTCGGCGTGCCTGATGACGACCTCGTTGCCGTACGCGCCGCCCCAGCCTGCGGAAACCACGGTGCCCGCGCCGACGGCCCTGACGGTGGTCCCGGTGCTCGCGATGAAGTCGACGCCGGTGTGGTAGCCGGAGGACCACATGGCACCGCTCGCCCGGTACTGGGTCGAGACGCCGCCGCCGACGGGGGCGGTGAACCCGGACGCGGCGGCGGGCGCGGCGGCCTTCTCGCTCTTGGCGGCGGCGCCCGAGCCCTGCGCGGCCGCGCCGCCGGAGGTGCGGGCGGCCTTGCCCGGGGCCTTCGGGGACTGGGCCTTGCCGCCCACGCCCTCGGGGGCGGCCGGAGCACCGCTGGAGGATTCCTCGGCCGGGGCCGCAGGGGCCTTCGGCGCGGCGGCCGGGGCCTCGCCGCCGACGAGGGTCAGCTTCAGGCCCGGGTGGATGAGGGACGGGTCGGCGCCGACGGCCTCGTGGTTGTCGGCGTACAGCCGCTCCCAGCCGCCGTCGAGGTGGCGCTCGGCGGCGATCTTGGAGAGGTAGTCGCCCGGCACGACCGTGTAGACGGTGGGCTCGGCGGCCGCGGGCGCGGCCGCGGGCGCGGCCGCGGGGGCCGCGGCGCGGAGGGCCTCCGGGGCCTGCGAGCTCTGCGCGGGCGCGGACTTGGCCGGGGCGGCGGCCGGGGCCGCGTTGGCGCCGGCGGCACCCATCAGCGGGAGCGCGAGGGCCGCTCCGCCGGTTCCGGCGACGGCGAAGCCGCGGGATATCGAACGGGACTTCGGACGGCGGTGCTTACCCTTTCCGGGCATGGCGAATTCCTCTCCGGCGCCTGCGAGGTGAGCTGTCGGGTTCGGACTGGAGATGTCCGGCCGTACGTGCGGAGCACGGGTTCGGCTTCACCCCTAGCTGAGCCGGAAATGATCCGGAGCAGCGGCCTACCTGGTTCCCCCGCTCCTGCCGCGCGCGATGGTCGGGTGCGGTTCCCGGGCGGCGGCAGGATTAGGCGGTCCACCCGGATCGATCGCGAAGGTAATCGAGCGGGGCACCGGGCAACAAGCCGCGAATTCCCTGACGGATTCGCAGATATGGGGGATCAATGGAATTCCGGTCACCCTGCGTCCATTCCGCACCATCAACAACCGTCCCCACAAGGCAATTCGGTTCCCGCGATCAGGCACGCACGGTCACCGTATGATCTGGCTCACGGAGCCCGGCCCGATCTCGCCTCCACATATGGCAAGTTGTTCCCAACCAGGCCAATTCGGACACCACGAACCAAGCGGAGGAGTACACGTGACCCAGCAGATACCCCAGCCCCTTCCCACCGGGCCCGAACCCGGCGCGGAACTGACCGGAGTGCGCAACTTCCGTGACGTGGGCGGGTTGCCGACGACGGACGGACGGAGGGTCAGGCCGGGACGACTGTTCCGAAGCGGACATCTGGCGCATGCCACCGAAACCGACGCAGAGTTCCTCGCGTCGCTGGGGCTCCACACCGTCTTCGACTTCCGCAACGGAGCCGATCAGGCCCTGGAGGGCCCGGACGTCGAACTGCCGGGTGTACGAAACGTGAACATCCCGCTGACGGATCCGGCCGACGGCCGCGAATTCTGGAGGATGGTCCGCGACGGCGAGCTCGACCAGCTCCGCGGCCTCCTGGGCGGGGGCAGGGCCGCCGCCCGCATGACCGACTCCTACCGCACGATCATCCGCACCCGCACCGCCGAGCACAGCCGCGTCGTGCACGCCCTCGCGCTGGACAGCGTGCCGGCGCTGATGCACTGCGCCGCCGGCAAGGACCGGGCCGGGCTGTCGGTCGCGGTGACCCTGCTCGCGCTGGGCGTCGAGCGCGAGGCGATCGTGGCGGACTACCTGGAGTCCAACGCCCCGCACAACCGCTACCGGGTGCGCCGGGGCAGCGACGCGCCCGAGGCCCGCTCCCCCGAGGTGATGGAGCTGCTGGCGCCGCTGTTCGACGCCCGCGCGGAGTACCTGCTCGCGGCCTTCGCGACCATCGACGAGCAGTGGGGCGGGGTGGAGCGCTACCTCGCCGAGGGGCTCGCGCTCGCGCCCGGTTCCCTGGACCGGCTGCGGGACCGGCTCCTGGAGGGCTGACCCCGGCCAGCCGGAGGGGGCCGCCCGGGCCCCCTCCGGCGCCGCCGCGCCTCAGCGGTTGCCGACCGCCTGCTTCACGAGGGTCCGGCCGAAGTCCCACATCAGGGCGCCGCCGCCGTGCGCCTCGTCCATGACCTCCTGGAAGGCCCCGACGAACCGCTCGACGTCCGCCTCGTCCACGATGAGCGGCGGGATGAGCTTGATGACCTCCAGGTGGTCCCCGGAGACCTGGGTGAGGATCCGGTGCCTGCGCAGCAGCGGCACCACGACCATCTGGGCGAACAGGCCCTTTCGGGCGGCCTGGAGCACGGCCCAGCGGCTGCGCAGCCCCAGGGAGGAGGGCTTGCCGAACTCGATGCCGATCATCAGCCCGCGCCCGCGCACCTCGTGCAGCAGCTCGTACCGGTCCACGAGCGCCGCCAGGCGTCCGCGCAGCAGGTCGCCCATGGCCCGGGCGTTGGCCACCACCTGCTCGTCCTCCATGACCGACAGGACCGCCAGCCCGGCCGCCATCGCCTGGGCGTTGGAACCGAAGCTGGCGGAGTGCACCAGCACCCGGTCCATGGACGAGTACACCTTCTGGAAGATCCAGTCCTTGCCCAGGGTCGCGCCGACGGGGACGTACCCGCCGGAGAGGGCCTTGGCCACGCACACCAGGTCCGGTTCCACGCCCGGCTCGTGCTGGTACGCGTAGAAGTCACCGGTCCGTCCGAGGCCGGTCTGCACCTCGTCGGCGATGAGGAGGGCCTTGTGCCGGTGCAGGAGCTCCTGCGCGGCGCGCAGGAACCCGGGCGGGGCGGCGTGCACCCCCTTGCCCTGGACCGGCTCCACCACGAAGGCGGCCACGTCCCCGCGCGCGAGTTCGCGCTCCAGCGCCGCCAGGTCCCCGAGCGCGATCTTCGTGTCGGGGAGCAGCGGGGCGAACCCGTCGCGGAAGCCGCCTTCGCCGTTGACCGACAGCGAGCCGGTGGTCAGCCCGTGGAAAGCATGGTCGCAGTAGAGGATCCTGGGCCGCCCGGTGGCGTACCGGGCGAACTTCAGGGCGGTCTCCACGGCCTCGGTGCCGCTGTTGCCGAAGAAGACCCGGTCGAGGTGCGGGCTGTACGACAGCAGCTTCTCGGCCAGCAGCCCGGGCAGCGGCTGGCAGTCGAAGCGGGTGAGGTCGGCGAGCTGGGCGTCCAGGACGTCGTGCAGGGCCCGGCGCACCACCGGGTGGTGCCGGCCCAGGCCCATCACCCCGAACCCGGCCAGCATGTCGAGGTAGTCGTTGCCCTCGGCGTCCCAGAAGTGGGCCCCCTCGGCCCGCTCGTAGACCTTGTCGAAGCCGATGGTGTGCAGCATGCGGGGCAGCTGGTGGTTGAGGTGGCGGGCGTGCAGCTCGTAGCGCTCCCCGCCGCGCTCGGCGAGGAGCGCGGCGAGGTCGAAGCCCTTGCGGCCGGCCCCCGCGCCGCCCGCCCCCCCGCCCTGTCCGGGGCTCATGCCGACGCGTCCCGATTGCTCGCGACGGTCTCCCGGGCGGCGCGCAGGGACTCCTTGAGGGAGCCCATGGTGGCGAGGACGGCGGTGGGCTCGTAGCCGCAGTGCGCCATGCAGTTGGCGCAGCGGGGGTCCTTGCCGCGGCCGTACTTGCTCCAGTCGGTGTCCTCGATGAGCTCCCGGTACGTGGGCACGTAGCCGTCGCTCATCAGGTAGCAGGGGCGCTGCCAGCCGAAGAGCGAGTAATTGGGAATGGCCCAGGCGGTGCAGGGGAAATCGGCCTTGCCTTCGAGGAAGTCGAGGAAGAGCGGGGAGTGGTTGAGCCGCCAGCGGCGCCGGTTGCCTCCGGCGAAGGCCTTCTTGAAGAGTTCCCGCGTCTGTTCGACGCCGAGGAAGTGCTCCTGGTCGGGTGCCTTTTCGTAGGCGTAGGCGGGCGAGATCATCATCTCGTCGACCTGGAGGTCGTCATTGAGGAAGTTCAGCACCTCGATGATCGTCTGCGGGGTGTCGGTGTTGAAGAAGGTGGAGTTCGTGGTCACCCGGAATCCGCGGCGCTTCGCCTCCTTGATGGCCGCGACGGCCTCGTCGAACACGCCTTCCTTGGCCACGGATTCGTCGTGGCGTTCGCGCAGGCCGTCGATGTGGACGGCGAAGGCGAAGTAGGGGGAGGGGGTGAACTTCTCGATCTTCTTCCGGAGCAGCAGGGCGTTGGTGCAGAGGAAGACGTATTTCCTGCGGGCCACGAGCTGGCGCACGATCTCGTCGATCTGCGGGTGCATCAGGGGCTCGCCGCCCGCGATGGAGACCATGGGCGCGCCGGACTCCAGGACCGCTCCGACCGCCTGGGCGACCGGCATGCGCTGCTTGAGCACTCCGGCCGGGTGCTGGATCTTCCCGCAGCCCTCGCAGGCGAGGTTGCAGGCGTAGAGCGGCTCCAGCTCGACGATCAGCGGGAACTTCTCGCGCTTGCGGAGCTTCTGTTCGAGAAGATAGGTCCCGACCCTGATGGACTGTCGCAGGGGCATGGCCATCTGGATTCACCTCCTGGGAAGCAGCAACGAACGGTGCCATTCATGAAACGCGGGCAGTACGGCACGTAGTACACGGAAGGCAGATATTCCACCGCGAACCGTGCCGATACGGACGAGCTCGTGCTCCGGAGCGTCCACGATCACCCGGACGGCCGCAACCGGGCGTCCCGGTCCCGCGGCGGTCCACAGGGTGGCCGCGGACTCCATGTCGACCGCGACGGCGCCGGTGGCGCGCAGCTGCGCGCGCTCCTGGCCGCGGACGACGTGGTCCGATCCGGTCAGTGCGCCGGTGTGCACGGTCCGGCCGGGTGCGGCGCGGGCCAGTGCCTCGGCGAGCAGGGCGGTGCCGGTGCAGGCGACCACTCCCCGGGGGTCCCGGGTCTCCTCGGCGACGACCAGGTCGCCGGGGTGCATGCCGGGTACCAGGCCGGCGCAGAACCCGGTCGCGAGGACGGCCGCCCGGTGCATCCCGGGCCGTCCCAGCGCCCGGACGACCGACCGGTCGGCGGCGCGCGGGCCCATGCCGGTGCGCAGGACCGTGCCGCCGCCTCCGGCCGCGCGGCCCGCGCTGCGCAGGGCCGCCTCCTCGATGCGCAGGGCGCAGGCGACCAGCAGCGGCGGGGGACCGGCTCCGGCGGGCACGGTCGGCATCAGGACTCCCCCGCCGGCCGGACGGGGTGCCGGTCCGGGCCGAACGGTTCTCCGTGGAGGTACCGGCCCAGGGCGGTGAGCGGGAACACCTGCCGGTAGAGGTGGTAGTTGATGGAGAAGTCCCAGGGGAAGCCGGTCCCGGTGAAGTGCGGCTCGTCCCAGGTCCCGTCGGGGCGCTGGGTCTCCACCAGGTACGCCAGGCCCCGTTCGACGGCGTCGCCCCCGCGCTCGCCCGCCGACAGCAGGGCCATCAGGGCCCAGGCGGTCTGCGAGGCGGTCGAGGCGCCCTTCCCGGCCCAGGCGCGGTCCTGGTAGGAGCGCTGGTCCTCGCCCCAGCCGCCGTCCTCGTTCTGTACGGATTCCAGCCAGCGCACCGCCCGCCGGACGGCGGGGTGCGAGGGCGCGATCCCCGCGGCGGTGAGGGCCGGGACCACCGAGCCGGTCCCGTACACGTAGTTGGTGCCCCAGCGGCCGAACCAGGCGCCGTCCGCCTCCTGTTCGGCGAGCAGCCAGGCGATGCCGCGCCGGGCGCGCGGGTCGGCGGCCCTGCCCTCGGCGGCGAGCATCTCCACCACGTGGGCGGTGACGTCCGCCGACGGCGGGTCGATGACCTCGCCGAAGTCGCAGAAGGGGAGCCGGTTGGGGAAGGGGCTGGTGTTGTCGGCGTCGAAGGCGCCCCAGGCCCCGTTCTTCGACTGCATCCCGAGGGTCCAGGACACCCCGCGGGCGACGGCGGCCTCCAGCCCGGCCGGTTCGGGGTGGCGGATCCGGCGCAGCGCCAGGACCACCTCGGCGGTGTCGTCGATGTCGGGATAGTTGTCGTTGTGGAACTCGAAGGCCCACCCGCCGGGGGCGAGTCCCGGCCGGCGCACGGCCCAGTCCCCGGGGCGGCGGATCTCCTCGCCGAGCATCCAGTCCGCCGCCCTGACCAGGGCCGGGTGGTCGGGTGGCAGGCCCGCGTCGGCCAGGGCGATGGCGGCGAGGCAGGTGTCCCAGACCGGGGACTGGCAGGCCTCGACCATCCGGGCGCCGTCCTCGCGCCACACGGCGAAGCGGTCGAGGGATTCCAGCCCGGCCCGCATCACCGGGTGTTCCAGGTCGTAGCCGAGCAGGTGCAGGGCGATGACGGAGTAGACGGCGGGGGGCTGGATCCCGCCCCAGCAGCCGTCGTTCTCCTGGCGTTCGATGATCCAGCGGCCGGCGGCGGCCATCGCCGCCTTCCGCAGCCGGCGCGGGGCGATCCGCCGGTAGAGGTGCAGGGCCCTGTCCATCCGCTGGAAGGCCCCGTCCCAACTGGCCAGCGGCGCCAGGGGCTTGGCGGGGCTGGGGTCGCGGGCGTCGGTGTGCAGCTCGTCGAGCGCGAAGGGGGCGGGGCGGACGGGCCGCAGGGCGGAGACCACGGTGAGCGGGACGATGGTCTGGCGGGCCCAGCAGCCGAAGTCGTAGATGTTCAGCGGCACCCAGGGCGGCAGGAACACCAGCTCGGGAGGGAGCTCCGGCAGGTCGTCCCAGCTCCACCAGCCGAACAGGGCGAGCCAGATCCGGGTGAACACCCGGGCGGCGGCGATCCCCCCGTGGGCCCTGATCCAGGCCGAGGCCCGGACCATGTGCGGGGCGTCGGGCGGGTCCCCGGCCAGGCGCAGGGCGACGTACGCCTCGATGGTGGCGGAGAGCACGGGCGGTCCGCCGTGGAAGGTGGCCCAGGTGCCGTCGGCCTGCTGTTCGCCCCGGATGAACAGGGCGGCGGCTCGGGTGACGGCCTCGTCCCGGATGCCGAGGAACTGCCGCAGCAGCAGGTCCTCGGCGTCCATGGTGACGTTGGTCTCCAGGTCGCCCTTCCACCAGCCCGCCGGGTCCTGGCGGGCCAGCAGCTCGCCGGTCGCCCGGTCGGCGGCTTCCCGTACGTCCTTCAGCAGGCCGGTGTCGCCGCCGGACGGGCCGGCGGCAGCGGCGGCCGGGGCCGCCGTGCTGTCGTGTCGCGGATCCGCGCCGCCGGTGATCGCACCGCCGCCGTCGGTCGTCGCTGTCATGGCTTCCCCTTCGAACAGAGCTTCGGCTGTGCCCGGGTCTGCCGTCGGCCGGGGCTGCCTAAGAAGGGGTCCCCGACCGGCGACTCGCGATTCATATCCACTTTCCGGCGGAGATCACCTCTTGCGCACGACGACGAAGTCGGCGAGGGCGACGAACTGCTCCCGCACCCGCTGCGGCATGTCCACGTCGTCGAGCGCTCGAATGGCGATCGCGTGCTGGCGGCGCGCCTCGTCGGCGGTCCACTGGCGGCCGCCGGCGGCCTCGATGAGGGCGGCGCGGTGGGCGAACTCCTCCTCGGAGAAGTTCTCGAAGTCGTTGCTCTTGGCGTCGGCCGCGAGCAGCCGAGCGAGCTCCTCACATGCGGGTCCGCCCGCGGCGAGGGCCGCGACGACGGGCAGGGACTTCTTGCGCTGGCGCAGGTCGCTCCAGGTCTGCTTGCCGGTGGACTCGGGGTCGCCCCAGATGCCGAGCAGGTCGTCGACGGCCTGGAAGGCGAGGCCGAGGTGGTAGCCGTACTCCTCCAGCTTGTCGGCCGTGCGGTCGTCGGCGCCGCCGAGGACCGCACCGATCGACACCGAGCACGCGAGCAGGGCTCCGGTCTTGTTCCCCTCCATCTCCAGGCACTCTCGAACGCTGACGCGCTCGCGGTGTTCGTACGAGATGTCCTGGGCCTGGCCGTCGATGAGCTTGCGGCTGGCGGTGGTCAGGCGGCGGGTCGCCCGGCCGGCCTCGACGGTGCCCAGCTCCAGCAGGACCTCGTTGGCCAGGGCGAACAGGGCGTCGCCGACCAGGATCGCGAGCGCGGGGCCGTGCACCTTCCACACCGTGTCGCGGTGGCGGCGCTGCTCGTCGCCGTCCATCAGGTCGTCGTGCAGCAGGGAGAAGTTGTGGACGAGCTCGACGGCGACCGCGCCGGGGATGCCGACCTCGGCGGCGGCGCCCGCCGCCTCGGCGGAGAGCAGGGCGAGGGCGGGGCGCACGGCCTTGCCGCCGTCGCCGTCCGCCGGGTTGCCCTGGGCGTCGATCCAGCCGAAGTGGTACGCGGCGACGGTGTCCATGGGCGCCGCGAGCCGGCCCACCGCCGCGCGGAGCACGGGGGTCGACAGGTCGCGGCCGCGTTCGAGGAGCGCGAGGGTGTCGGACTTCTCCGCTCCCCCTCCGGCCGCGCCCGTGCCGGCATCCGTGTTCTCGACAGCCGGGTTCCCCGGGTTCACTGGCTCTCCTCTGGTTCCTGTACGTGCTGTGCCGGTGGTGCTGGTGGTAGTGGTGCTCATACCGCCTCCTGCAGGGGGTGTTCGCGGGGGCGGCCGAGAGCGGCCAGCGCGGCGTGCGCCGCGCCGAGTCCGCTGCGGACGGCGCTCTCCATGGTCGCGGGCCAGCCCGTGGCGGTCCACGCACCGGCGAGGTAGAGCCCCGGCGTGTCGGTGCGGGGGCCCGGGCGCAGCCGGCCGACGCCGGGGCTGGGGGCGAAGGTCGCGGTCCGCTCCCGGGTGACGAAGAAGTCCCGTACCTTCGCGCCGCGGGCGGCCGGCAGCAGCCGCTCCAGCTCGGGCAGGTACTTGGCGCGCAGGACGGAGACGGGCTCGTCGATGTCGTCCTGGGCGACCGACTGGGACAGCGCCAGGTACTGGCCGCCGTCGGTGAGTCCGGAGGCGTCGGTGCGGTCGAAGACCCACTGGACGGGGGTGCCCAGCGCGGCGAAGAAGGGCTGCTTGAGCACCTTGCGGTCGTAGACGACGTGGACGTTGAGGATGGGGGCGGTACCGATGTCGAGGAGCTTGTCCGGGTCGGCCAGCGCTCCGGCGGGCAGCAGGCCGTGCGCCTCGCGCTGCGGTACGGCGAGCACGACGGTGCCCGCGTCGAGGGACTCGCCCTCGGTGTCGACCCGCCAGCCGCCCTCCCCGGTACGGGTGACCGCGGTGACCCGGGTGCGCAGTTCGGTGCGCACGCCGGCGGCGTCGAGGGCCTTGCGGGCGAGGGTGTCGTGGAGGTCGCCGAGCGGGACCCGGGCCCAGCCGATGTCGGCGGCGCCGTTCTCGGAGAGCAGGCCGGTCTTGAACACCATGGCGGCCAGGCCCAGTGAGGACTGGCCGGCGGTGGCGTTGAGGGTGGCGATGCCGACGAGGTCCCACAGGGCGTCGACGGTGCGCGGGGACTGGCCGTAGCGGGCGAGCCAGGTGCCGAAGTCGAGGCCGTCGAGGGCCGGGTCGGCGGGGTCGAGGCGGCGCAGCGCGAGGGCGGCGCGGCCGACGCTCGCGCGCTCGGCGAGCGAGAGGTGCGGGTAGGTGGCCAGGGAGGCGGCCAGGTGCAGGGGTACGGGCAGCGCGCTGCGGCGCAGCCGCCCGAGGCGGGGTCCGCGGGGGTGGGCCGCGTCGAGGACGGGTACGTCGAGCCGGTCCTGGAGCGGGGCGAGTGCCGCGCCGTCGACGCGGTCCAGGAACCACCGGTAGGCGGTGCAGCAGCGCAGGTAGACGTGCTGGCCGTTGTCGACGGTCAGGTCGCCGCGTTTGAAGGAGAAGGCGAGGCCGCCGAGGCGGGGTCGCCCTTCGAGGAGGGTGACCCGCAGTCCGGCGTCGGCGAGTTCGAGGGCCGCCGTGACGCCGGCGAGGCCGCCGCCGATGACGACGGCGCCTTGTTCGCTGCCGCTCATGAGGCCTCCCAGGTGGTGCGGTGGCCCTCCGGGCCGGGGTGTACTGCGGTGCGGGCGAAGCCCGCCCCTACGGACGCTCCGGAGCGCCGCGGGGTTGCCCGCGGGGCGGAGGTGTCCCGGGCCGGAGCGGACGGCGACGGCCCGGGGAACCCGCTGGGGGCGGGTACCGAGTCCTGCGGGCGGCCGCCACCCGGTGCCGGGCGGGTGCCCGGGCCGGCCGGCACCGGGGCCTCCGCGCGGCCCCGGGCCGGGTCGGACACGGCGGGCGGAGCCATCGGGCCGGCGCCCGCGCGGGCGGCCGGCATCAGGGCCGCCTCCGGGTGCTCCGGCGGGAGACGGTGCGGGCGTCGAGGCCGGACAGGCCGCGTACGGCCACGTACGCCTTCTCGTGGGGGGGCAGCGAGACGCGGCCGCGCAGCACCGCCTCGGGTTCGCGTTCGATGCGGTCCAGGAGGCGCCGGTAGATGCCGGCCATGGCGGCGACGCAGGCGCCGCTGCGCCGGTCGAGCATCGGCAGCAGCCGGTAGCCCTCGGTGAACAGGGCCCGGGCGCGCCGGACCTCGTGGTGCACGAGCCCGGCGAAGTCGGAGCCGGCGGGGGCCCGGCCGCCCTCGAAGCCCTCGGAGCAGCCGAACTTGGCGAGGTCCTCGGCCGGCAGGTAGGTGCGTCCGTTGCCGGCGTCCTCGCGGACGTCGCGCAGGATGTTGGTGAGCTGGAGGGCCAGGCCCAGGGTGTCCGCGTACTCGTCGGCGCGGCCGGCGGGGCCGACCGTGCCGAACACGCCGAGCGAGAGCCGTCCGATGGCCCCGGCCACGCAGCGGCAGTAGGCCTTGAGGTCGTCCCAGGTCTCGTACTCCTCGCCGCGGACGTCCATCAGGACGCCGTCGATGAGCTCGTCGAGGCCTCCGAGGGGGATCGGGAAGCGGCGCGCGGCGTGGGCGAGGGCGACGGCGACCGGGTCGGTGTCGTCCTCGTCGATCTCCTCGGCGCGGATCCGGCCGAGCAGGGCGCGGGTGTCCTCCAGCCGGGACAGTTTGGCCTCGGGCGCGAGGGTGCCGTCGCCGATGTCGTCGACCCTGCGGGAGAAGGCGTACAGGGCGGACATCGCCTGCCGCTTGTCGGTGGGCAGCAGCCGGATGCCGTACGCGAAGTTGCGCGCCTGGGTGCCGGTGACGGCCTCGCAGTAGCTGTAGGCCGCGAGGACCTGGGCGGACGGTGCTGACGCGTGTGCGGTGCCCTCCACGTTCGGGCTCACCTCTTTCTCGGCGCTGTGCGCAGGACGGCGGCCACTTCGCGGAGCAGGAGGCTCCGGGTGGGCTTGGGCGGGCCGGGCAGCACGTCGAATCCGGCGGCGGAGATCGCTCGCAGGGCGGCTCGCCCCCCTCCCACGAATCCCGCGAGCAACAGCCGAAGCCTGCCGTGGACGCTGCCCACGAGCGGGGTGCCCTCATCCAGCAGGTCGCGCGCGCGTTCGACCTCGAAGGCGATCAGGGACCGTACGGCCGCTCCGGCGGACGGGGCCGCGAGGTCGGCCGCGGCGACGTGGAAGCGGCGCATGTCCTCGGCCGGGAGGTAGATCCGGTCGCGGCCGAGGTCCTCGGCGACGTCCTGGAGGTGCTCGGCGAGCTGCAGGGCGGTGCAGACGGCGTCGGAACGGCGGACGCGCTCGGGGGTGCTGGTGCCGGTGAGTTCCAGCACGAGGCGGCCGACGGTGTTGGCGGACAGCACGCAGTAGTCGAGGAGCTCCCCGTACGTCTCGTAGCGGGCCACCCGCTGGTCCCGGCGGTTGGCCTCGATGAGCCCGAGGAAGTGCTCGGCGCTGAGGCCGTGGTCGCGCACGACGGGCTGGAGGGCCAGCAGCAGGGGGTGGCGCGGCGGGCCGTCGGCACCGCCGAAGACGCGCAGCAGGTCCGCCTCGAAGGCGTCGAGCATCGCGAGCCGGTCGTCGGCCGCGGCGGGGTCGAGGCCGAGGAGGACGGCGTCGCGGCCGCCGGGGGCGAGGTCGCCGTCGCCGATGTCGTCGACCAGGCGGGCGTACCCGTAGACCGCCATGAGGCCCTCGCGCCAGGCGCGCGGGAGGAAGGCGGGGGCGACGGGGAAGTTCTCCGCCGCGGCCTTGGCGAGGGTGGCCCGCGCGTGCAGCAGGTCGGGGGCGGCCTCGTCGGCCGGCGGGGCGGGACGGATGCCGTGCCCGGGGGTCACCGCCCGCCGCCCGGGGCGGGGACGGCCGCTGTGCCTGGGGGCCGGAGAATTCCCGTAGCCATTGCCGTCACGTCTCCCGTTCTACACTGCCGACCCAAGTCATCCCATTTCGGACACGCCGCCGGACCTTACCCGGGGGTATCCCCACGGAGCCGGCTGCGGGGAATCGTCCACTCTTGGCGCGATTGAGAACTGGTCCAGCTTACGCTGTACAACCCCGCGGGGGCCTATCGGGTGTCCCCGCGCCCCGGAATGTCGGCCCCCGTCCCGGATCTCCCGCTCCGCCGCCGGTCCGCCCCCCGTCCCCCATGGCGAGGCCCCCGCCGCGGTGAGCGGCGGGGGCCTCGGGGCCGGGAGCGGCGGCGGACCCCGGGGTCAGTGGCCGCTGGCCTTCTCGTACGCCGAGACCACTTCCTCGGTGGGCCCGTCCATCAGGAGCTCGCCCTTCTCCAGCCACAGCACCCGGTCGCAGGTGTCGCGGATGGACTTGTTGTTGTGGCTCACGAGGAAGACCGTGCCGGCCTTCTCCCGCAGCTCGCGGATGCGGTTCTCGGAGCGCACCTGGAAGCTGCGGTCACCGGTGGCGAGCGCCTCGTCGATCATCAGGACGTCGTGGTCCTTGGCGGCGGCGATCGAGAAGCGCAGGCGCGCGGCCATGCCGGAGGAGTAGGTGCGCATCGGAAGGGAGATGAAGTCGCCCTTCTCGTTGATCCCCGAGAAGTCGACGATGTCCTGGTAGCGCTCCTTGATCTGCTCGCGGCTCATGCCCATCGCGAGACCGCCGAGGACGACGTTGCGCTCACCGGTGAGGTCGTTCATCAGGGCGGCGTTCACGCCCAGCAGCGAGGGCTGGCCGTCGGTGTAGACCTTGCCGGACTCGCAGGGCAGCAGGCCCGCGATGGCGCGCAGCAGGGTCGACTTGCCGGAGCCGTTGGAGCCGATGAGGCCGATGGCCTCGCCGCGGTACGCGGTGAAGGAGACGCCCCGTACGGCGTGGACCCGGCGGACGCCGGGTGCGTCGCCCTTGCCCCGGCGGAGGATCTTG
Source organism: Streptomyces sp. NPDC040718 (assembly GCF_055593565.1). Taxonomy (NCBI): domain Bacteria; kingdom Bacillati; phylum Actinomycetota; class Actinomycetes; order Kitasatosporales; family Streptomycetaceae; genus Streptomyces; species Streptomyces sp. NPDC040718. Next base: position 292,701 of record NZ_JBVIXO010000005.1, read on the forward strand.
CTCAGCGCGGCGGTGGCGCTGCCCCGGCCGGAGCTGCCCGTGTTGACGCGGTACACGATGTGGACCTCGTCCGCGATGACGGTGGGGACGCGCCCCTGGGTGTTGTCAGCCACGGCCGTAACGCTCCTCAGCCTTCCAGAAGTACACGAAGCCGCCGAGGCCGATCACGACGGCCCAGCCGACCGCGAAGGCCCACACGTGGGGCGGGAGGTTCTCCCGGCCGTAGCCGTCGATCATCGCGAAGCGGACCAGGTCCATGTAGATCGCGGCGGGGTTCCACTGGAGCACGTCCGCGATCCACGCCGGCCGGTCCTTCAGCATCTCGCTGATCGAGAACATGACGCCGGAGGCGTACATCCACGTGCGGGTGAGGAAGGGCATCAGCTGCGCGAGGTCGGGGGTCTTCGACCCCATGCGCGCGAACACCAGCGCGAGCCCGGTGTTGAAGACGAACTGCAGCACCAGCGTCGGGATCACCAGGAGCCACGACAGCCGCGGGTAGTTCCCGAAGGCGACGGCGACGACGATCACGACGATCATCGAGTACAGGAGCTGCTGGAGCTGCTGCATCGAGAAGGAGATCGGCAGGGAGGCGCGCGGGAAGTGCAGCGCGCGGACCAGGCCGAGGTTGCCGGGGATCGCCCGGACGCCGGCCATCAGCGAGCTCTGGGTGAAGGTGAAGACGAAGATGCCCATCACCAGGAAGGGGATGTAGACGCCCTTCTCCATGCCCCGGCCCGCGTTCAGGATCAAGCCGAAGATCAGGTAGTAGACCAGCGCGTTGAGCAGGGGGGTCGCCACCTGCCAGACCTGGCCGAGCTTGGCCTGGCTGTACTGGGCCACCAGCTTGGCCCGGGAGAAGGCCATGATGAAGTGGCGCCGACCCCAGAGCTGCCGCACGTATCCGCCCAGGCTGGGCCGCGCGCCACTGACGGACAGGCCGTACTTCCTGGCGAGCTCCGCGGGGCTGAGCCCCGCGTCGTCGGACGGCGGCTTGCTCGTGGCGAGGGCGCCGTCGTGGGTTGTGTCACTCACAAGTTGGAACTTTCCGTCTTCAAGATGCGGCAGGAGGGGCATCGGGGGCTGGAACGCCGGACCCGTGATGGGGCCCATGGTCCCAGACCCGAGCTTGTCAGATGACGGGCGGTCGGCCCAGCCGCGTCAGCCGCCAGACCGTGCGCCACCTCATGGGACGCCGGGGACCGCAGGGTGTGGTCCAGCCCTCCTTGAACCCGCCGAACCAGGCCTTGAGCGCGGGCACCGAGGGCCGGCGTACGAGCGTCAGCGCGAGCCAGACGCCCAGGTAGACCGGGACCAGCGGGGCGGGCAGGTTGCGGCGGGCGAGCCACACCCGGTTACGGGCCACCATACGGTGGTACACCGCGTGCCGGGAGGGAGCGGTCGCGGGGTGCAGCAGCACCATGTCCGCCCGGTAGTCGATCAGCCACCCGGCGTCGAGCGCCCGCCAGGCCAGGTCGGTCTCCTCGTGTGCGTAGAAGAACTCCCCGGGCAACGTGCCGACCTGCTCGAACACCTTCGTGCGGACGGCGTTGGCGCCGCCCAGGAAGGTGGTCACGCGGGAGGAGCGCATCGGGTCCGAGGCGCGCAGCCGGGGCACGTGGCGGCGCTGGGTGGTGCCGGTCTCGGGGTCGGCGATCCGGAAGCTGACGATCCCGAGCTCCGGGTCCTCGGCGAACGCCTGGCGGCACAGCTCGGCGGTGTCGGTGCGCTCCAGCAGCCCGTCGTCGTCGAGGAAGAGCAGGGCGTCGACGCCGGTGCCGCCGGGGCCGAAGGCCTCGATGCCGACGTTGCGGCCGCCGGGGATGCCCAGGTTCTCCGGGAGGGCGACGGTGCGCACGCCCTCGGGGAGCCCGGTGACCTCCACGCCCTGGCCGACCACGACCACCTCGACGGGGTCGCCCTCCTGCCGGGCGACCGAGTCGAGGAGCGCCTTCAGCTCGTCGGGGCGGTTGCCCATGGTGATGATCACGGCGCCCAGCCGCATCGGGGCCGTCACTTGAGCCTGCTGGAGGCCAGGACCGACACCAGGTGCAGCAGGGTCTGGAGCAGTGCGATGCCGGCGAGCACGGCGACGCCGAGCCGGGAGAAGAACAGGTCGCCCCGGACCTGGTCGGCGATGGCCAGGACCAGGATCAGCAGGGAGGCCTCGATGCCGAGGATCAGCCGGTGGAACTTGAGCGCGGCGGCGGCCCGGCGGGCGAGCGCCATGCCGGAGGAGCGGGGCTCGGCGGCGGACTCCTGGACCACGGGCTTGCCGGCCTGGTGCCGGGCGACGCCGACCAGGTCGGTCTCGGCCTTGATCAGGATGGCGCCGAGGGCGGCGAGGGTGCCCAGGAAGGCCCACAGCCAGTCGATCCGTCCGCTGCCCCACAGGTCGGCGGCGCGCAGGCCGAAGCCGACGAGGACGGCCGCGTCGCACAGGTAGGCGCCGACCCGGTCCAGGTAGACCCCGGAGAGCGAGTACTGCTTCTTCCAGCGGGCGACCTCGCCGTCGACGCAGTCGAGCAGCAGGTACAGCTGGACCGCGACCACGCCGAGGGCGGCGCCGAGCACGCCCGGCACCAGCAGGGCCGGGGCGGCGAGGACGCCGGCGAGGGTCATCACGTAGGTCAGCTGGTTGGGCGTGACCTTGGTGGTGACCAGCAGCCGGGTGATGCGCAGGGAGACCTCGCGCATGTACAGGCGACCGCCCCAGTGCTCGCCACTGCGCCGGTCCTTGACGCCCGGCGGGTGAACGACGGGCCGGAGTTCAGCTACGGATGGTCTGGGCATAGTCGGCGTAAGCGTCCCTGATCTCGGCTGCGGACAGGTTGAGGTGCTCCAGGATCGTGAAGCGTCCCGGGCGGGTCTGGGGGGCGTACTCGACGGCCGCGACGAACTCGTCCACGCTGAACCCGATCTCCTCGGGCAGCACGGGCAGCCCGTGGCGGCGCAGCACCTCCGTGAACAGGCCGGCCTGGTCGGCGGCCCCGCGCAGGTGCATGGCGAAGGCGGCGCCGATGCCGACCTGCTCGCCGTGGAGCGCGGAGCGCCCGGGGTAGAGCAGGTCGAAGGCGTGGCTGATCTCGTGGCAGGCCCCGGAGGAGGGGCGGCTGTCCCCGCTGATCGACATGGCGATGCCGGAGAGCACGAGGGCCTCGGAGAGCACGGTGAGGAACTCGTCGTCGCCGCAGCCGCCGGGGTGGCGCAGCACCGACTCGCCGGCGGTACGGGCCATGGCGGCGGCCAGGCCGTCCACGGCCTCGCCGGTGATCTTGTGCGAGAGCTCCCAGTCGGCGATGGCCGAGATGTTGGAGATCACGTCGCCGACTCCGGCGCGGATGAACCGGGTGGGGGCCTCGCGGATCACGTCGAGGTCGATCACCATCGCGATCGGCGTGGGCACGCCGTAGGAGCCCCGGCCGTTGTCGTTGTCCAGGATGGACACCGGGGAGCAGATGCCGTCGTGGGAGAGGTTGGTGGCGATGGCCACCATGGGCAGGCCGACCCGCGCCGCGGCGTACTTCGCCACGTCGATGATCTTCCCGCCGCCCAGCCCCACGACGGCGTCGTAGCGGCGGCCCTTTATGTCGTCGGCGAGCTTGACCGCCGAGTCGATGGTGCCGTCGACGACCGGGTACCAGTCGGCGAGCGGCAGGGCCGGCTCCAGACGGGCGCGCAGCGCCTGTCCGGAGCCCCCGCTGATCGCGATCGCGAGCCGCCCGGACGCGGAGATCCGCTGGTCGGCGAGGATGCCGTCCAGCTTGTCCATCGCCCCGCAGCTGATGTCGACGACGACCGGCGAGGGGATCAGCCGCGTCAGTACTGGCATGCGATCGTCCGGCCCTTGGCGAGGTCGTCGTGGTTGTCGATCTCGACCCACTTGACGTCGCCGATGGGAGCGACGTCGATGGTGAAGCCGTCGTTGACGAGCTGCTGGTAGCCGTCCTCGTAGTAGAGGTCGGGGTCGCGCTCGAAGGTGGTCTTCAGGGCCTCGGCGAGCTGCTGGGCGGCCTCGGGCTCGATGAGGGTGACGCCGATGTACTCGCCGGTCGCGTCGGCCGGGTCCATCAGCTTGGTGATCTTCCGCACGCCGTCGGCGCCGTCCGCGACGACCTTCATCTCCTCGTCGGCCAGGTTCTTGACCGTGTCGAGGGCGAGGATGATCTTCTGACCGTTGCCGCGGGCGGCGAGCAGCGTCTTCTCGACGGAGACCGGGTGGACGGTGTCGCCGTTGGCGAGGATCACGCCCCGGCCCAGGACGTCACGCGCGCACCACAGGGAGTAGGCGTTGTTCCACTCCTCGGCCTTGTCGTTGTCGATCAGCGTGATCTTGAGGTTGTACTTGGCCTCCAGGGCCTCCCGGCGCTCGTACACGGCTTCCTTGCGGTAGCCGACGACGATCGCGACATCGGTCAGGCCGACCTCGGCGAAGTTGCCGAGCGTCAGGTCGAGGACGGTGAGGCTGTCCTCGTTCCCCTCGGGGCCGACGGGCACGAGGGCCTTGGGCAGGGTGTCGGTGTAGGGACGCAGGCGGCGTCCGGCACCGGCAGCGAGGACAAGGCCGATCATGCTGGTTCTCCTTCGTCATGTACGGCGGGTGCCCCGGAGGAGACCCAGAAGCGGATGCTCTCCACGAGCACCACGAGTGCCACGAACACGGCCATGGCCGTGAGCGCGACGGGGAACGCGTCACGGGCGAGGACGGCGGCGAGGACCACGGTCAGCAGGACCCTGCCCTCGTGACCGCCGGTCGTCCGCACCAGCCAGTGCGGGGGAGCGCCCGAGCCACCGCGGATGCGGTAGACGGTGTCGTAGTGATGGTAGGCGACCGCCGCGACCAGTCCGAATGCGGCCGGAAGGGCCCCGGGGACGTCCGCCTTGGCGGCGAGCACGAGGACCGTCGCGTATTCGCCGAACCGGAAGAGGGGCGGGATCAGCCAGTCGAGGGGGCCCTTGAGGGGGGCGGACACCGCCGCGCCGGCGAAGAACACGTACGCGACGGCGGTCCCGATCAGCCAGGGGGACCCGAAGTCCCGGGTGACCGCCGCGCCGGCCATCAGCACCGAGCCGCACAGGGCCAGCCAGGGCGCGGCGCGGTCCGGCCGCTTCGTGGGCCGGGGGGAGCCGGTCCAGGCGAGGACGCCCGAGTCGGCGAGGTCCGCGAGGGCCAGGGCGGCCCGGTCGGTCCGCTTCGCCTTGCGGGTCACCGAGCGCAGGACGCGTCCGGCGGTGGTGTAGAGCGCGCCGAAGGCGCAGCCGACGAGCAGGGCGTAGAAGACGGTCCGGGGGCTGGTGGCGGCGGTCAGCACCGCGATCATGGCCCAGCGCTCGCCGATCGGCAGGATGATCATCCGCCGGACCCAGACGGTCCAGCCGACGCTGTCGAGCCGGCCGGACAGCGCGGCGGTGGGGCTGGTGTTGGCGGTCGCGTCGTGGTTGGCCTCGTTGAACGAGAAGTCCACCACGTGCCGGCAGGTCATGAGGATCATCGAGCCGAGGGCGAGGGCCCAGACATCGTCGCCGTTCCTGGCCGCGCCGAGCGCGAGGCCCGCGTAGAAGGAGTACTCCTTCGCGCGGTCGAAGGTCGCGTCGAGCCAGGCGCCCATCGTCGAGTACTGGAGCGAGTAGCGGGCGAGCTGCCCGTCGGTGCAGTCCAGGACGAAGGAGACCAGCAGCAGCACGCCGGCGGTGACGTAGCCCCAGCGCTCCCCCGTGGCCGCGCAGCCGGCCGCGACCAGCGCGGTGATCAGCGAGGCGGTGGTGACCTGGTTCGGGGTCAGGCCCCGGCGGGCGCACCAGCGGGCGATGTAGCGCGAGTACGGGCTGATGAAGAAGGTGGTGAAGAAGCCGTCGCGGGACTTCACGGCGGTGCGCAGGCGTACGGCCTCGTCGTCCACGGCGGCCACGGCCGCGAGGGCCTCGGAGCGCTCGGCCTCCCCGTCCGGCACGGCCGCGACCAGGCTGCCCAGCTCGGGCCGCTGGACGGTGGTCCCGGCGGCCTCCACGGCGGCGGCGAGCCGGTCCGCGTAGGGTCCGGCGCCCGCCGGGGCCAGCGCGGCGGCCTTGTCGAGGGCCTCGCGGGCCCCCGCCTGGACGGCGAGGGCGCCGGTCACGGCGCAGGCGTCGAAGCGCGGGTCGGTCAGTGCGAGGCGCAGTGCGTGCGGGTGCCCGACGAAGGCGCTGTCGACGACGGCCACCCGCTCCTGCGCCGGGACCCCGGCGAGGGCGGTGGCGGTGTCTTCGGGACCGGCGGCCGGGCGGACGTCGAACCCGAGCGACCGGAGCTCGTCCTGGAGCGGTGATCCGGGTACCGGCGGGCCGGTGAGGATGACGGTCGGCAGACGAACTCACTCCTTGCGACGGACATTCCCGACGGCCGGGGCGCCCCGGTGGGGGCGGCGGCAGCACGTCGGCAGGGCTGTCGGCAGAGGCTATCGGATGAATGGAAGGCCTCATTCATCAGCTGTTCAGGACGAATCAGGCCCGTTCGGACCCGGATGTTAGGGTGGACGGCGGCGCCACACGGGTCATGTGCGGCGCGAGGGTGGGCCGATCGGCATCCGAGAGGCTCGAAACGGGAAACGAGGTGGGTTGATGACCGTCGCAGTGGTCGCGGCCATGCGCAGCGAACTCCGGTACATCCCCGTTTCCTTCCGGGCGTCCGGCCGGGTCTGACCCCACACCGGTAAGACCCCGTCGGCCGGAGCCCCCGTTCAAGGGTTCACGTTGACCGACGACAACACCACTTCTTCCGGCTCCGACGACGGCGTCTTCGCCGCCTTCATGGAGCTGCACCGCGGCCTGCCCCGGCAGGCCCCCGGTTCCGACGACTCCACCCGGCACCTGCTCTCCCTGTGCGGACCGCTGCCCGAGCGGCCGCGCGTCCTCGACCTGGGCTGCGGCCCGGGCCGCAGCGCCCTGCTGCTCGCCGCCGAGGCGGGCGGGGCGGGCCTCGCCGAAGTGACGGCCGTCGACCTCCACGGACCGTTCCTCGACGAGCTGCGCGAGGCCGCCGCGGCCCGCGGCCTCTCGGAACGCGTCCGCACCGTGCGGGCCGACATGGGCGCGCTGCCCTCCGAGGGGTTCGAGGACGGTTCCTTCGACCTCGTCTGGGCGGAGGGTTCCGCCTACCTCCTCGGCTTCGACCGGGCGCTCGCCGAGTGGAAGCGCCTGCTGGCGCCCGGCGGGCGGCTCGTGCTGAGCGAGTGCGAGTGGACCGCCGAGGAGCCCTCGGCCGGGGCCCGGGCCTTCTGGGATCCCCAGTACCCGCTGCGTTCCACCGCCCGCAACACCGCGGCCGCCCAGGCCGCCGGGTACCGGGTGCTCGGCACCCGGCTCCAGCCCGACTCCGACTGGGCCGAGTACTACGACCCGCTGGGCGAGCGGGTCCGGGCGGCCGTGCCCGCGTCCCCCGCGGAGGAGGCGGCGCTGGGATACGTGCGCGAGGAGCTCGCCGTACGGGAACGGCACGGGCACGAGTACGGGTACACGGGCTTCGTGCTGGTCCCGGTGACCGCCGGGGACGGGGACCGCTGGCGGGCCCGGCCCGAGGCGCCGGCCGACGCGGGAGCCGTACGGGCCGTCAACCTGGCGGCCTTCGAGACCCCGCTGGAGGCTGATCTCGTGGACGCGCTGCGCGCCGACGCCGAGGCCTGGCTGCCGGGGCTCTCGTACGTCGCCGAGGGCCCGGACGGGAAGGTGGCGGCACACGCGCTGCTGACCCGGTGCCGGGTGGACGGGGCGCCCGCGCTGGCCCTCGCGCCGGTGGCCGCCGATCCCGCCCTCCAGCGCTCGGGCGCCGGGAGCGCAGTCGTACGGGCGCTGCTCGCGGCCGCGCGGGAGAGCGGGGAGTCGCTGGTGCTGGTCCTCGGGCATCCCTCGTACTACCCGCGGTTCGGTTTCGTGCCGGCTTCGCGGTTCGGGATCAGGGCGCCCTTCGAGGTGCCGGACGAGGCGATGATGGCCCTGGTGCTGGACGATTCCGTTCCGGTGCCGGCGGGCACGATCTCCTATCCGGCCCCCTTCGGGATCTGATCATCGGGTGAACGTCCGCCCCCGCCGCCTACCACGCGGCGGGGGGCGGACATGCGCGGATCGCCGAAGTGGGGACAAGCCTCTTTTGTACGGCAGACTGAAGGCCGAAGTCCGAAGCGAAGGATGGGTATGCCGACCACACCAGCCACCGACGCCACCAGCAGCGCGTCCGCCGGCACCGGAGCTCAAGAACCGATCATGCTCGAACTGGTCGACGAGTCCGGCAACACCATCGGCACGGCGGAGAAGCTCTCCGCGCACCAGGCACCGGGCCTGCTGCACCGGGCGTTCTCCGTGTTCCTCTTCGACCAGCAGGGCCGGCTGCTGCTCCAGCAGCGCGCCCTCGGGAAGTACCACTCCCCCGGCGTCTGGTCGAACACCTGCTGTGGCCACCCCTACCCCGGGGAGTCGCCGTTCGCGGCCGCGGCCCGGCGCACCCACGAGGAGCTCGGGCTCTCGCCCTCGCTGCTCGCGGAGGCGGGCACGGTCCGCTACAACCACCCGGACCCGGATTCCGGGCTGGTGGAGCAGGAGTACAACCACCTGTTCGTGGGACTGGCGCGGCCCGTACTGGACCCGGATCCGGAGGAGGTCGGCGACACCGCCTTCGTGACGGCCGACGAGCTGGCTAAGCGGCACGCCGAGCAGCCGTTCTCCGCCTGGTTCATGACGGTGCTGGACGCGGCGCGCCCCGCGATCCGCGAGCTGACCGGCGACGCGGCCGGCTGGTAGCCGCTACGCCGTTCAGGTGAGGACGCCCGGGTACGGGCCGTGGTGTCGGCCGTGGTGTCCGCGGGTACGGGACGCCGTCCCGGGGATCAGATCCCGGGGGCCGGGGCGGCGAGCGGCAGGGCCGCCCAGATCACCTTGCCGCCGGTCGCGGTGTGCTCGACGTCGCACACCCCGCCGGCCTCCAGGGTGATCTCCCGGACCAGGAGCAGGCCCCGGCCGCCGGTCTGGCCGAAGTCGGCCTCCAGCGCCTTGGGCCGGTACGGGTGGTTGTCCTCCACGGCCACCCGTACCCACTCCCGGCCCACCGCCACCTCGACGGCCACCTCCGGGGAGAGCAGGGCCGCGTGCCGGACCGAGTTCGTCACCAGTTCGGAGACGATCAGCAGCAGGGAGTACACCAGGTCCTGCTGGGCCGGCACCCCCTGGCGGCCGAGCAGGTCGCGGACCGCGCGGCGGGCCTGCGGAACGGATTCTTCTACCGCGGGCGCCGTGAAGCGCCACACTCCCTCATAAGCGAGGGGGTCGGCCGGAGCCGACACCTCACCTCCCCTGGCCGGCGGGATGCTCCCGCTGTCGTCCATCTTCCGGCCCCCGTCTTCGCGCTCGATCGTCTCCACGTGTCAAGAGTGGGGAACACCCTGGTCCGGACCGCGCCGCTGACCAGAAGTCAGCGTCAATCGGACGCTTTCTGACCACTGGTTTATGACGGAGTCAGTTGTTGCTCTGTTCCTGACCCGGCGCGGGCCGGTTCCCGCCCGCCTCCCCCGTCCCGCCGACCGCGCCCGGCGCGGCCGTCCCCTCATCGTCCCTGACCAGGCCGAGGATCCGGCGGGCTCCCATGCCCAGCCCCACGAGACTGAGTCCGTCGAACAGCAGGGCGAGCGAGAAGAAGGTTCCGATCACGTACAGGCTGCTGCCGGGCCAGCTGGAGAGGATCAGGATGCCCAGCAGGAGCCCGAAGGCGCCCTGCACCAGCGAGATCCCGAAGTTCGCGCCGCGCACCACCAGGGCGCCGACGAGGCGGAACACCCCGCCGGTGAGGAAGAGCAGGGCCGCGAACATGGTCAGGGCCTCGGCGCTCGCCTCGGGACGGCGCAGGATCACGAAGCCCGCGGCCAGGTTGACCGCGGCGACGATGACGGCGAGCCAGAAGTAGTTGCCGCCCCGCGACTGCACGGCCTGCGCGAGACCCACGACGCCGCCGATGAGCAGCAGCCAGCCGAAGAGGAACATCGAGGTCAGGGTGGCCAGGCCCGTGTAGACCAGGCCCACCAGCCCGGCCAGTACCAGGATCACCCCGAGCAGGGCCAGCAGTCCGAAGCCGCGCTTCAGCTTCTTCTCCCGCTGTCGCGGGTCCGGGTCACTGCGGTCGGCGCCCATGGGCGTGCCACCTCCTCGGCACCCCCCGGGGTCGGACTCCCCTTGATCATAGGATCGGCTGCCCGGGATAGCATCCGGCGCATGGACGCAGCCCTCCACCACACGGTCGCCGACGGGGTCGCCACCGTCGTCATCTCGCACCCGGCCAAGCGGAACGCCATGACCGCCTCGATGTGGCGGGCGCTGCCGGAACTGCTGGAGCTGCTCGCCGAGGACGAGGCCGTACGGGTGCTGGTGCTGACCGGGGCCGGTCCGACCTTCTGCGCGGGGGCCGACATCTCCTCGCTCACCGGCAAGGACGACCCGCAGGCCCTGTCCGTGGCGGCGGAGGAGGCCCTCGCGGCCTTCCCGAAGCCGACGCTGGCGGCGGTCCGCGGGTTCTGCGTCGGGGGCGGCAGCCAGCTGGCGGCCGCGTGCGACCTGCGCTTCGCGGAGGAGGGCGCGCGGTTCGGGGTGACCCCGGCGAAGCTGGGCGTCGTCTACCCGGCGTCCTCCACCCGTCGGCTGGCCTCGGTGGTCGGCCCCGCGTGGGCCAAGTACCTGCTGTTCTCCGCGGAGTTGATCGAGGCGGAGACGGCCCTGCGGGCCGGGTTCCTGAACGAGCTGCTGCCGGCGGGCGGCCTGGAGGAGCGGGTGGCCGCCTTCGCCCGGATCCTGACCACCCGCTCGCGGCTGACGCAGGCCGCCGCCAAGGAGTACGCGGACGGCCGCACCGACCGGGACGCGTACTGGGCGGCCGAGGCCGCCGCGAGCGGCGACACCGCGGAGGGTGTCGCCGCCTTCCTGGAGCGGCGCGCCCCGGACTTCGGCTGGCGTCCGCCGGTGGGCTAACCGAGGGGATTGGCGGCGCGCATCCGGGCGACGAGCTCGGCCGGGGCCTTCTCCGGGGAGCCCGCGTCGTAGGGCGGCTGGGGGTCGTACTCGCACAGCAGCTGCACGGCCTGGGCGTACTCGTCCCCGGAGATCCGGCCGAGCAGGCCGAAGCCCATGTCGAGGCCGGAGGACACCCCGGCGGCGGTGACGTACTTGCCGTCGAAGACCACCCGCTCGCCGGTGGGCTCGGCGCCGAAGGGGACCAGCTTGTCGAGGTAGAGCCAGTGGCTGGTCGCCCGCCGCCCGTCGAGCAGGCCGGCGGCGGCGAGGAGCAGCGAGCCGGTGCAGACGGAGGTGGTCCAGGTGGTCGTGGCGTCCACGGCCCGCAGCCAGTCGAGCACGGCGGGGTTCTTCATCTCCACCTCGGGGTGCGGCCCGCCGGGGACGATGACGATGTCGGGGCGGGTCACCTGGTCGAGCGTCTTGTCGGCGACGAGGCCGAGCACGCCGTTGTCGGTCCGGACGGGGCCGGGACGCTCCGCGACGAACACCGTCTCGGCGTCGGGGATGCGGCTGAGGGTCTCGTAGGGCCCGACGGCGTCGAGCGCGGTGAAGCGGTCGTAGAGCAGTACGGCGATCTGCATGGCTCCTCCGGAGCGGTTGGCCGCCCCTGCGTGCGGGGGCGGAGGTCTGGCTTTCCTGAACGCGGTCCTCGCACCGCTCGCCCTGGTGGGCCTCCCGGACGTCGGGCGCGCTGCGCCGGACGGGCCGGTGCGGGTGGCCGCGGCCGGTGGGTGGCGTGCGGGCGGTTTGCCGGGTGCTCCTACAACGCCCGCACCGTGCCCGGCGGCACGCTCCTTCCGACGCACCGCGCCCGGCGGCACGCTCCTTCCGACGCACCGCGCCCGAGCCGCGCGAGCGGCGCGTCAAGAAGGGGCGGGCCGGCGGCCGAAGCGGCGGCGGTATTCGGCCGGGGGCTGGCCCAGGGTCCTGACGAAGGCCCGCCGGAGGGCCTCCGGTGTTCCGTAGCCGCACGAGCGGGCGATCTGCGCGACCCCCTCCCCGCCCTCCTCCAACAGCCGCCGCGCGTGTTCCACCCGCACCCGCTCCACGTACCGCCCCGGCGTCACCCCCGTCTCCGCCTGGAAGGCCCGCGCGAAGTGCCTCGGCGACAGCGCCGCCCGCGCCGCCAGGGCCTCCACGCTGAGGTCACCGTCCGGATGCTCGGTGATCCACTGCTGGACGTCCCGCAGCGGCTCCCGCCGCGCCGTCTGCGCCGCCAGCTGCGCGCTGAACTGTGCCTGGTTGCCGGGGCGGCGCAGGAACACCACCAGGTGCCGGGCGATCACCAGAGCCGCGTCCCGCCCGAGGTCCTCCTCCACCAGCGCGAGCGCGAGGTCGATCCCGGCGGTGACCCCGGCCGAGGTGGCGACGGGGCCGTCGCGGACGTAGATGGGGTCCGGTTCCACCGACACCGAGGGGTAGTCCCGGGCCATCCGCTCGCACACCGACCAGTGCGACGTGGCCCGCCGCCCGTCCAACAGCCCGGCCTCGGCCAGCAGCAGTCCCCCGGTGCAGACCGACACCAGCCGCCCCGCGAGACCCCCGTACGCGCGCAGCCAGTCGGTGAGCCTCGGCTCGAAGTCCGCGGTGTAGCGGCCGCCGGGCACCAGGAGGGTGGTCCCCGGGCCGGGGCGGGCGTCCTCCAGGCCGCCGTCGGGCAGCAGGGCCAGGCCGCTGCTGGTGCGCACCGGCGCGCCCCCGAGGGAGACGGTGCGGATCGCGTACCCCTCCTCCCCCGGGAGGCGGCCGGCTCCGTCGAAGACCTCGACGGGACCGGTCACGTCCAGGCTCTGCACCCCGTCGTAGAGGACGACGAGCACGTTTCGCGGTGACATGCCTCCATCCTGTGACCACGCCCCGGTGGCCGCAATGACGGGTGTCCCACCTATCCGGACATCGCGGGGAGGGGTTGGTGCGATCCTTGGGCGGTCCCCCGCCACGCCTTCCGGAGCGCCGTCCTGAACACCGTCCTCGCCGAGTCCCTTTCCGTCGTCCTGCTGCTCGCCGTGCTGGCCTTCGCCGTGCTGCGGCCGCGCGGGCTCCCCGAGGCGGCTGCCGCCGTGCCGGCCGCCGGGGTGCTCGTCGCCCTGGGAGTGGTGTCGCCGGCCGACGCATGGGGGCAGACGCGCGAGCTGCTGCCGGTGGTGGGGTTCCTGGCCGTGATCCTGGCCCTCGCCCAGCTGTGCGCGGACGAGGGGCTGTTCCGGGCCGCCGGGGCGGCCGTCGCCCGGCGGGCGGCCGGGCGGGGGGCCGCGGGACTGCTGGGCGGGGTGTTCCTGGTGGCCTCGGCGGTCACCGCCGCGCTCAGCCTGGACGCCACGGTGGTGCTGCTGACGCCGGTGGTACTGGCCACGTCGGCCCGCCTCGGCGCCCGGCCCCGCCCGCACGTGTTCGCCACCGCGCACCTGGCGAACTCGGCCTCGCTGCTGCTGCCCGTGTCCAACCTGACCAACCTGCTGGCCTTCGCCGCGAGCGGGCTGACCTTCACCCGGTTCGCCGCGCTGATGGCGCTGCCCTGGGCGGTCGCCGTCGCGGTGGAGTACGCGGTGTTCCGCCGCTTCTTCCGGGCGGACCTGGCGGCCCCGCCCGAGCACGGCCCGGAGCCGGAGGAGCCCGCGCCCGTACCGCGGTTCGCCCTGGTCGTGCTGCTGCTGACGCTGGCCGGCTTCGCCGTGGCCTCCTTCGCGGGGGCCAGTCCCGCCTGGGCCGCGCTGGCCGGTGCCGTGGTGCTGGGCGTCCGGGCCCTGCGGCGCCGCGAGACCACCCCGCGGCGGCTGGCGGCCTCCACCGCGCCGGCGTTCTGCCTGTTCGTGCTGGCGCTGGGGGTGGTGGTACGGGCCGTGGTGGGCCACGGGCTCGGCGACGGCCTGGAGTGGCTGCTGCCCGACGGGGACGCGCTGCCCGCGCTGCTGGCGGTGGCCGGGGTGGCCGCCGTACTGGCCAACCTGATCAACAACCTGCCCGCGGTGCTCGCGCTGCTGCCGCTGGCCGCGCCCAGCGGGCCGGGGGTGGTGCTGGCCGTGCTGATCGGGGTGAACATCGGCCCGAACCTCACGTACGTCGGCTCCCTGGCCACCCTGCTGTGGCGGCGGCTCCTGCACGCGCACGGCGAGGACGTCCGGCTGGGCGAGTTCACCCGGCTCGGACTGCTCACCACCCCGGTGTCCCTCGCGGCGGCGGTGACGGCCCTGTGGGCGGGCCTGCGGCTGATCGGCGGGTAGGGGTTCGGCGCGCCGATAGGATCGGGGCATCATGACTGCAACCCTCGTCGCCAAGAACCTCACCGCCGCGCACGGTGAGCGCACGCTCTTCGCCGGTCTCGACCTCGTCGTCGCGCCCGGCGACGTCATCGGCCTCGTCGGCGTCAACGGCGCCGGGAAGTCGACCCTGCTGCGCCTGCTCGCCGGACTGGACACCCCGGAGACCGGTGAGCTGCGGCTCTCCCCGCCCGGGGCGGCCGTCGGCCACCTCCCGCAGGAGCCGGAGCGCCGCGAGGGCGAGTCGGTGCGGGAGTTCCTCGCCCGCCGGACCGGCGTGGCCGCCGCGCAGGCGGCGCTGGACGAGGCCACGCAGGGGCTGGTCGACGGCACCCCGGGCGCCGACGACGCGTACGCGGACACCCTCGACCGCTGGCTGAACCTCGGCGGCGCCGACCTCGACGAGCGCGCCCAGGAGGTCGCGGACGAGCTGGGCCTGGCGGTGGGCCTGGACCTGCCGATGTCGGCCCTGTCCGGCGGCCAGGCCGCCCGGGCCGGCCTCGCGTCCCTGCTCCTGTCCCGCTACGACGTGTTCCTGCTCGACGAGCCCACCAACGACCTCGACCTGGCCGGTCTGGAGCGGCTGGAGCGGTTCGTGACGGGGCTCCGCGCGGGCACGGTGGTCATCAGCCACGACCGCGAGTTCCTGACCCGGACCGTCACCAAGGTCCTCGAACTGGACCTGGCCCAGCAGCAGATCAACCTCTACGGCGGCGGCTACGAGTCGTACCTCGAAGAGCGCGCGCGGGCCCGCAGCCATGCCCGCGAGGAGTTCGATGAGTACTCGGACAAGAAGGCCGCGCTCGAAGGCCGGGCGCAGATGCAGCGCAACTGGATGGACAAGGGCGTCCGCAACGCCCGCCGCAAGTCGAGCGACAACGACAAGATCGGCAAGGCGCTGCGCGGCGAGTCCAGCGAGAAGCAGGCCGCGAAGGCCCGCCAGACGCAGCGTGCGATCGAGCGCTTGGAGGTCGTGGAGGAGCCCCGCAAGGAGTGGGAGCTGCGCATGGAGATCGCGGCGGCCCCGCGCTCCGGCTCGGTTGTCGCCACCCTGCGCGAGGCGGCGGTCAAGCGCGGCGACTTCTCCTTCGGCCCTGCGAGCCTGCAGATCGACTGGGCCGACCGGGTGGCGATCACCGGGGCCAACGGCGCCGGCAAGTCCACCCTGCTCGCGGTCCTGCTGGGCAGGCTGGCCCCGGACTCCGGCTCGGCCGTCCTCGGCTCGGGCGTCCTGGTCGGGGAGGTCGACCAGGCGCGCGGCCTGTTCCTCGGCGACGAACCGCTGCTGGAGGCGTTCTGCGCGGCCGTCCCGGACACCGAGCCGGCGGAGGTGCGCACGCTGCTGGCCAAGTTCGGCCTGAAGGCGGCGCACGTGCTGCGCCCGGCGGCGACCCTGTCGCCCGGCGAGCGCACCCGTGCGGCGCTGGCCCTGCTCCAGGGCCGCGGGGTGAACCTGCTGGTGCTGGACGAGCCGACGAACCACCTCGACCTGCCGGCGATCGAGCAGCTGGAGTCGGCCCTGGAGGCCTACGAGGGCACGCTGCTGCTGGTCACGCACGACCGGCGGATGCTGGACGCGGTGCGCGTGACCCGCAGGCTGGAAGTCGCGGCGGGCAAGGTCACCGAGCTCTGACCCGCGGGCCGGGGCGATCCGGTCTAGAACTCGTCGGGGCCCTTGCCGTGGCTGCGGTGCTTGCGGGGCTCGGCGGGGTCCTGGTCCTGGGCGTGGGGGCGGTCGAGGCGGCTCGCCTCGTCCGTGTCCTCGCGCCGGACGGGGGCGAGCTCCGGCTCCGGCCGGGCTTCCCGGGACGGCCGGTCCCGCCCGGCGTGCGGCTTGCGGTGTCCTTCCGCGTGCTCTCCGTGGAGCGGGACGCCTCCTGCTCCGCCTTGCTCGTCCATGGCACGTCCTCCTCTGCCCTCGGGCCGCTGGCCCCCTCACCCGGCGGCTGCCCGGACGGCGGCCCCGCAAACCGGCCGGCTCAGTCGGGGAGGCCGGCCGGGGGGCGCCGGTCGCGGGCCATCCGGCGGGCCACGAAGGCGCGCGGGAGGTGACGGACCGCGAAGGCGTACGCCTGGTAGCGGCGGCCGGTGACGCTGATCGGGCGGCGGCGGGCCAGGTCGCGCAGGGCCTTGGCCACCACGGCGTCGGGCTCCAGCCACACCGCGTCGCGCAGGGCGCTGACGTCCATTCCGGCGCGTTCCTGGAACTCGGTGCGGGTGAAGCCCGGCACGACCGCCAGCACGCGGACCCCGTACGGCTCCATGTCGATCCGGAGGGATTCGCTGAAGGCGGTGATCCAGGCCTTGGCGGCCCCGTAGGTGCCGGTCGGGAGCAGGCCCGCGACGGAGGAGACGTTGAGCACGGCGCCCCGGCGGCGTTCGCGCAGGCCCGGCAGGAGCGCGTGGGTGAGCCGGAGCGGGACCTTCACGAGGAGGTCGAGCATCCGCTCCTCGTCCTCCACCGGGTTGTACGGGTAGGGCGCGGGCAGGCCGAATCCGGCGTTGTTGACCAGGACGTCGACGGGCCGCTCGGTGTCGGCGAGCCGGTCGGCGACCGTGGCGAGGGCCGCGGGGTCGAGCAGGTCGGCGGGGAGCACCTCGCAGGTGCTGCCGCTCTCCCGGGCGAGTTCGGCGGCCAGGGCCTCCAGGCGGTCCTTGTCGCGGGCCACGAGGACCAGGCCGCAGCCCTTGGCGGCGAAGGCCCGCGCGAAGGCGGCGCCGAGGCCGGCGCTGGCCCCGGTGATGAGTACGGTCGTGGGCACGTGGTTCGCTTCCTGGTCGTTCAGGCGGTTCGGGGTACGGGGGCGAAGGCGGCGGCCGCGGGCGAGGCGTAGGCCCTGGCGACGTCCACCAGGAACCTGGCCTCGTCCTCCAGGTCCCCGCCCTCGGCGGAGGTCTGCATCGCGGCCGGGAGGTCGCACGCGGGGGCGTGCTGCCCGGGCAGTCCGGCGAGCTTCGCCCGCCGGGCCTCCTTCAGTACGCAGGCCAGCGCGGCGGCGGTGCGCCGCTGCTCGGGGACGCCGGTGCCGGCGACATGGCCGCGGGCGAGTTCCGGGACGCCGGGGGTGACGTACTCCCCCAGGATCAGGATCGCGTCGCGGGTCTCGATGACCTTGCGGTAGACGAGCAGGTTGCGCGGCACGGGCGGCCAGAGCAGTTCGAGCAGCCGCCCGGTCCGGGGTTCGGTGAGGACCACGTACGGGACGGCCTGGACCAGGTCGCGCCAGAGCGGCCACAGCCGCCAGGCGGTGGTGGCGTCGGCGAGGGTGCGGTGCAGGGCGAACAGGGTGGGTACGAGGATCGCGGCGGCGCGCAGCAGGCCGTGCAGGTTCATCATCAGCGGCAGGGCGGGCATCGCCCAGGTGCTGCCGAAGAGGGCCTTGAGCAGGTACACGGACCAGAACGCCCAGGCCAGCGCGGTGCCCAGGCCGAACAGCCGCAGTCCCAGGGCGAGTGCGCGGCTCTCCGAGCGGCGGCCGTAGCGCCAGCAGACGAAGACGCAGACGGTGTTGGCGATCAGGTGCGCGGAGATCAGCACGAGCCAGTAGGCGAGGGAGGGCACCGGCTCCCCGGCGGTGGGGATGGTGTGCGTGCCGTGCTCGGGGGCGGCGGCGTCCAGGATGAGGAGGACGCCGAACCAGAGCACCGTGCCCGCCCAGGAGGCGAGCTGGAGCCTGCGTCCGCGGGTGGCGGCGGCGACGAAGTAGAGCACGGCGCCCGCCGACAGGACGCCGATGAGGTTGCGGACGAGGCCGATCGTGTGGGCGTACGAGGGCTCGCGGCTCATGGCGTACGTGACGACGGCGGGCAGGTTCAGGGTCATCGCGGCGGCCGCGGTGGCGACGGCCAGCCACAGTCCGCGCTGTTCCGGGGAGCGCAGGGCGCCGGGGGCGCGGAGCAGGACGGCGATCCACAGGCAGACCACGCTGGGGACGGCGAGCCAGTCGCCGACGGCGGCGAGTTCAGCTGCCATCGCGGTGGCCCCGTACGTAGCCCATGGCGGATTCCAGCCGGGCGAGGGCTCCCCGGGGGGCCGCGCCGCGGCGGGGGTGGCCGGCGGTGGAGGTGCGGATGCGGATCATGCTCGCGAGCATCTCCGCCTCCTGCTCCTGGAGGGTGGTGTAGTTGGTGCGGCCGCGGACGACGGGTGCCCGGCCGTCCGTCTCCTCGCCCTCCAGGGAGTGGTGGCCGAAGAGGATGTGCCCGAGCTCGTGGAGCACGATGTGCTCCCGGTGCAGGGTGGTGGTGTGGGCCTCGTAGAAGACGTAGTCCACGGTCTCGGTGCCGACCCACAGCCCGCAGACGCCGGATTCGGCGGCCTCCCTGGGCAGCGGGTGCAGCCGGATGGGACGGCCGCGCCGCTCGGCCATGTGCGCGCACAGGCCTTCCAGGGAGAACGGGGACGTCAGGTCCAGGTGGCCGAGAATCGTCTCGCACCGTTTGCGCAGGCTGAGATCCCGATAGGGCATGCGTTCCCTCTTCGGACCCTTTCTCGGGCAGCGTCGGTAGGCGTGGGGGGTGGGCATCGGCATGGCGTCCTGTGCCTTGAGGCGGCCTCGGGAGTGCGGTCCCGGACGGAAATACGGGAACGCCCGTCCGCGCGGGCGAACGGGCGTTCCACCATCCCTACAGATCTTCCCGGGGAGTTGGCAAGGAGGTTCCCCTGGCAGGGTGCCTATTCGGCCAGTTCTGCCGGAGGTCTTCCGGGCCGGGGCCCGGGGTGTGGCTAGCGGCGGCCCCGGCCCTCCTCGGGTCCGGTGAGGCCGGCCCGGCGCAGGGCGTCGGCCATGGCGCTGTTGGCGGGGGCCGGGGCGCCGGAACGCTGTCCTCCGCCACCCCTGCCGCCCTGGCCGCCGGGCGCGCCCTGACCGCCCTGCCGCCGTCCGTCACCGCCGCGCCGGCCCTGGCCCTGGCCCTGGCCTTGGCCCTGGGCGCCGCGCTGCTGCGGCGGGCGCCCGCCGCCCCGGCGGTCGCCCTGCCGCTCGTCCCGCTGCCGGGGTGCGCCCGCGCCGCGCTCGGCGCCGGCCTCGTCCTCCAGCCGCAGGGTGAGCGAGATCCGCTTGCGCGGGATGTCCACGTC
This sequence comes from Streptomyces sp. NPDC040718, assembly GCF_055593565.1. Lineage (NCBI taxonomy): Bacteria > Bacillati > Actinomycetota > Actinomycetes > Kitasatosporales > Streptomycetaceae > Streptomyces > Streptomyces sp. NPDC040718. Next base: position 312,063 of record NZ_JBVIXO010000005.1, read on the forward strand.
CATGACCTTGACCCGGACGATGTCGCCCGGCTTCACCACGTCGCGGGGGTCCTTGACGAAGGTCTTCGACAGGGCCGACACGTGCGCGAGTCCGTCCTGGTGGACGCCGATGTCGATGAAGGCGCCGAAGGCGGCCACGTTGGTGACCACCCCTTCCAGGATCATGCCGGGCGCCAGGTCGCCGATCTTCTCGACGCCCTCCTTGAAGGTGGCCGTCTTGAAGGCGGGGCGCGGGTCGCGGCCCGGCTTCTCCAGCTCGCGCAGGATGTCGGTGACGGTGGGCAGGCCGAAGGCCTCGGTGACGAACTGCTCGGGCCGCAGGGAGCCCAGCACGGAGGTGTTGCCGATGAGCGCGGCCACCTCGGCGCCCGCCGCCTTGCCCATGGCCCGGACCACGGGGTAGGCCTCGGGGTGCACGCTGGAGAAGTCCAGCGGGTCGTCCCCGCCGCGGATCCGCAGGAAGCCCGCGCACTGCTCGTACGCCTTCGGGCCCAGGCGGGCCACGTCCTTGAGGCCCTTGCGGCTGCGGAAGGGGCCGTTGGCGTCGCGGTGGGAGACGATGTTCTCGGCGAGGGTGCCGCTGATGCCCGACACCCGGGAGAGCAGCGGTGCGGAGGCGGTGTTGACGTCCACGCCGACGCCGTTCACGCAGTCCTCGACCACCGCGTCGAGGGAGCGGGACAGCTTCACCTCGGAGAGGTCGTGCTGGTACTGGCCGACGCCGATGGACTTGGGGTCGATCTTGACCAGCTCGGCGAGGGGGTCCTGGAGCCGGCGGGCGATGGAGACGGCGCCGCGCAGGGAGACGTCCATGTCGGGGAGTTCCTGCGAGGCGAAGGCCGAGGCGGAGTACACGGAGGCGCCGGCCTCCGAGACCATCACCTTGGTGAGCTTCAGCTCGGGGTGGCGGGTGATGAGGTCCCCGGCGAGCTTGTCGGTCTCGCGGGAGGCGGTGCCGTTGCCGATGGCGACCAGCTCGACCGCGTGCTCCTTCGCGAGGCGGGCGAGCTTGGCGATGGACTCGTCCCACTTGTTGGCGGGAACGTGCGGGTGGATCACGTCGGTGGCGACGACCTTGCCGGTCGCGTCGACGACGGCCACCTTGACGCCGGTGCGGAATCCCGGGTCCAGGCCGAGCGTGGCGCGGGTGCCGGCGGGGGCGGCGAGCAGCAGGTCGCGCAGGTTCGCGGCGAAGACCCGTACGGCCTCGTCCTCGGCGGCGGCGCGCAGCCGGGTCCGCAGGTCGATGCCGAGGTGCACCTGGATCTTGGTGCGCCAGGCCCAGCGGACCGTGTCGCCGAGCCACTTGTCGCCGGGGCGGTCGCGGTCGGCGATGCCGAAGCGGCGGGCGATGAGGCCCTCGTAGGTGGAGGGGCCGGGAACCTCGGAAGGCTCCTCGGGCTCCAGGTCCAGGGAGAGGACGTCCTCCTTCTCGCCGCGCAGCATGGCGAGGACGCGGTGCGAGGGGAGAGCGGTGAAGGGCTCGGCGAAGTCGAAGTAGTCGGAGAACTTGGCGCCCGCCTCCTCCTTGCCCTCGCGGACCTTCGCGGCGAGCCGGCCGCGGCCCCACATGCGCTCGCGGAGGTCGCCGATCAGGTCGGCGTCCTCGGCGAACTTCTCGGTGAGGATGGCGCGGGCGCCCTCCAGGGCGGCCGCCGGGTCGGCGACGCCCTTGCCGGCGTCGACGAACGCGGCTGCCGCGGCGGCCGGTTCGACGGAGGGGTCGGCGAGCAGGCCGTCGGCGAGGGGCTCCAGGCCGGCCTCGCGGGCGATCTGGGCCTTGGTGCGGCGCTTGGGCTTGAAGGGGAGGTAGATGTCCTCCAGCCGGGCCTTGGTGTCGGCTGCGGCGATCCGGGCCTCCAGCTCGGCGTCGAGCTTGCCCTGCTCGCGTACGGAGTCGAGGATCGCGGCGCGGCGGTCCTCCAGCTCGCGCAGGTACCGCAGCCGCTCCTCCAGGGTGCGCAGCTGGGCGTCGTCGAGCATCTCGGTCGCTTCCTTGCGGTAGCGCGCGATGAACGGCACGGTGGAGCCGCCGTCGAGCAGCTCGACGGCGGCCTTGACCTGCCGTTCCCGTACGCCGAGCTCCTCGGCGATCCTGCCTTCGATGGACATGGTCACTGTGCGGTCCCGCCTGCCTTCGTGCGTTTGCGTGGAAGGCTGTCAATTGTGGCAGGTGCCGCCGGTGGTCCGCGGGAGCCCCTCAGCCCTTTCCGAAGAGGTCGCGCGGGAAGGCGCCGGCGGCGACGGCCCTCTTGACGAAGGCTCCCCCGAGCTCGCCGAGCCGGGCGAGGCCGGCCGCGCCGAGGTGTTCGTAGGGGGCGGCGTCGAGGCGGTCGGTCTCGGTCTCCAGGCGCTCGCGGAGCGCGTGGCCCTCCCCGGTGAGCTCGCCGTCGGCGTCGAGGACGCCGCGGGTGCGGAGCCGGTCGGCGGCGGCGTCGAGGTCGGACTGTTCCCAGCCCCGGATGCTCTTGATCCACTTCGCGGTCATGCCGCGGCCGGTGGCGGTGTGGCTGACCAGGGCCTCCAGCGGGTCGAGGCCGGTCAGCAGCAGCGCGGCCAGGTGGCCGTCGCCGCGGTGCTCGCGCAGCAGGGTGGTGGCGTGCCACAGCCGCAGGTGCGGCTCCTCGGGGACGGGGAGGTCGGCGTGGGCGGCGTACAGGGTCCGGCCGTGGCGGGTGCAGGCCTCGGTGGCGCGTATGGCGAGGCCCGCGGCTTCGGCGAGTTCGGGCGAGGCGATGACCTCGTCGCCGAGGAGGCGGCGCAGGGTGGTGTCGGCGGCGCGCAGCCGCGCGGCGAGGACCTGCTCGGGCGCGGCGGTGTCCCAGACGGCGGGGAGGTGGGCGGCGACGAGGTCGTGCCGGTAGTTGTAGAACGCCGCGGTGACCGCGCCGGGGCCGACGGCGCCCATGGCGGCGGAGCGGCTGGCGAGGTTGGCGGCGACGCGGTGGGTGATGCCGAGGGCCCCGAGCTCGGTACCGAGGTCAGGGGAGAAGTAGCTCGTGGCGTGGAGGGGGTTGACGGCGGCGTGCCATACGCGGCGCGCGGCGTGCGGGGGAAGCGTCATGCGACGCAGGCTACCGACTGCTCAGTATGCCGGGAACCCGGTTCCCTCGGGGGGCGTGCGGCCGTCGGCGGACCGGCCCCGGCTGACAGCCGTACCCCGCCGGCGGAGGCATGAGCCCGCCGCATCGCGCAAGGGGGCCGATCGGGCCACTCTGCACCGTCCGCTCCCCCGGCGCTCCGGCGCTGCCCCGGCGGCCGGAAATCGCCCTGCCGCAATACGGAAGCCCCCTCGCACACGGGATCGGTGGCGCACGCATGTCCGAATAGCATCCCTCACCTGACGCACGGTCAACACGCACGCCCACCCGGCCGAACCGGGCATTCGACCTGCCCGACACCGCGTCCGAGCACGAATCCGCAGGTCAGCCGCACCATCCCCGCCCTCGGCCCGGCGCGGGTTCATGACGGCCGAATGGCGATCGTGTGACAGCAGGAGCCATGGACATGACCTGAGGCCCCACGGGTGAATACGGTCGAACGACGAGACCTTGAACCGATCTGTCTCCCCTATCCCTTGGAGCTCTTCGTGCACCGCAAAGTCATCGCCCCGAGCGTGCTGGCCGCCTCACTCCTGCTGGTGATCCCGGCGTCGGCGGCCAGCGCGGGTCCGGGCGCCCCGGGTATCGGCGACACCTACTACCCGGCCAGCGGGAACGGCGGCTACGACGTCTCCCACTACGACCTGCGCCTGCAGTACCAGCCGAAGACGGACCTGCTGGAGGGCACGGCCACCCTGCTGGCCACCGCCAAGCAGGACCTGTCCCGCTTCAACCTCGACTTCGGCCTCAAGGTCAGCGAGGTCCGGGTCAACGGGGCCAAGGCGAAGTTCGCCACCTCGGGCGCGCACGAGCTCGAAGTAACCCCGGCACAGCCGCTCCAGAAGGACCGTCAGGCCACGGTCGTCGTCAAGTACGCGGGGAAGCCGTCCGAGTTCAAGGTCGACGGCTGGTCGGCTTGGCAGCGGACCCCGGACGGCGGCGTGGCGGCGCAGGAGCCGGACGCGGCGGCCTGGTGGTTCCCGAGCAACGACCACCCCCTCGACAAGGCCACCTTCGACGTGTCGGTCAACGTCCCGGACGGCACCCAGGCCATCAGCAACGGCGTCCTCCAGTCGCAGTCCTCCAGGCTCGGCTGGACCCGCTACAACTGGCGCTCCAACAAGCCCCAGGCCACCTACCTGGCCACCCTGGCCGTCGGCAAGTTCGACATCACCACCGACAAGACGGCGAACGGCCTGCCGATCCTGAACGCGTACAGCAGGGACCTCGGCGACAACTCCGGCGCGGCGCGCGCGAGCGTGGAGCGGACCGGCGAGGTCGCGGAGTGGCTGGAGGGGGTCTTCGGCCCGTACCCCTTCAACGCGCTGGGCGGCTACGTCCCGAACGTGCCCAGCGGCTTCGCGCTGGAGACCCAGACCCGGCCGTTCTACAGCCCGCGCCAGTTCTCGAACGGCGCCAACGTCTCGGTCGTCGTCCACGAGCTGGCCCACCAGTGGTACGGGGACAGCGTGTCCGTCGACAACTGGAAGGACATCTGGGTCAACGAGGGCTTCGCCCGCTACAGCCAGTGGCTGTGGTCGGAGAAGGAGGGCGAGGGCACCGCGCAGGAGCTCGCCGACTGGGCGTACGCCTCCCGCCCCGCCGAGGACCCGTTCTGGCAGGTCAAGCCCGGTGACCCGGGCCCGGACAACCAGTTCCACGGGGCCGTCTACGACCGCGGCGCGATCGCGCTCCAGGCGCTGCGCAACGAGATCGGCGACGAGAAGTTCTTCGCGATCCTCAAGGGCTGGCCGACCGAGCGGGCCTACGGCAACGCCAAGGTCGGGGACTTCGTCCGGTACGCGGAGAAGGTCTCGAACAAGCCGCTCGCGCAGCTCTTCGAGACCTGGCTGTACACCCCGGGCAAGCCGGCCTTCGCCCCGCCGGCCGCGAAGCCCGGCGCCCGCACCCTCCAGTCCCCGGCCAAGCCGGCCGCGGAGCCCAAGTCCTGGAAGAAGATCGCCGCGACCAACACGGTCCACGACCACTGAGGACCCGCGCGCCGGCACCCGTCAGCGGGTGCCGGCGCGCCACCGCGCCCGCGCGGCGCGGGCCCTCGGCAGGTAGCGCAGCCGCTCCGGCAGCACCGGTACGAGGAGCCGTACGGCCGTACTGAACCGTCGGAGCCGGCGCTCCTGCGCGGGGCTCCACTCCAGGCCGATGGCGGCCCGGGCCTCGGGCGGCATGTAGCCGACGGTGACGAAGGCCCGGAAGCGCAGGTAGACCACGCGCAGGGCCGGCCAGGTGATCCGCAGCAGCAGCCGCAGGGCCGGGGAGGCCGCCTCGGGGCGGGGCAGGTCCACATCGGTGGAGAGCAGTTCGCGGGCCACCTTGGTCGGCTCGATCTCCTCGGCCAGCATCCGGCGGTAGTAGGGCCAGAACTCCTCGACGGTCTGGGGCATGTCCCGGTCGCGCAGTCCCAGGATCCGGCCCACCCGCAGCCACTCCGCGTACAGCTGCCGCTCGTGGGCGGGGGTGATCGGCCGGAACAGGTAGCGCCCGGCGTACAGGGCGACGGGGAAGCCGGTGGCGTGCACCCAGGCGTAGCAGCCGGGGTCGAGGGAGTGGTAGCGCCGGCCCCGGGTGTCCGTGCCCTGGATCTCCTTGTGCAGGCGGCGTACCCGGCGCCCCTCGGCGACGGCCTCCGCACCGCCGTAGACCCACAGCATCACGGAGCGCAGGGAGCGCTCTCCGCGGCCCCAGGGGTCGGTGCGGAAGACGGAGTACTGGTCGACGCCGGCGCCGACGGCCGGGTGGGCCACCTGCATGGTGAAGGCGGCGGGCAGGGTCAGCAGGGAGCGGACGTCCCCTGCGGTGGACCACAGCACCCCGCCGGGCGGCGGCGGCTCGGGATCGAGGCGCCGGGCGGGTCTTTCGGGGGATATGCGGTCCGTGTCGTCCATGGGACCAATTATGCGAGCGCGAGAAGTCCTCGGTCCGGACAGAAAGTCTTGTCACGGGTGTTACCCAGAGGTAACCGCGGCTGCTTGGATTGCGGCGTCGATCTTCCCCCGCAGGATTCCACCGGACTGACGGAGACTCCCATGCCGCAGATCTCGCACCGCCGCACCCGCGCCGCGGCCACGGCCGTGGCCGCGACCGCCGCCGCAGCCCTCGCCCTCACCACCGCGCCCGCCGCCACGGCCGCCGAGGGCGCCGGGACCCCGCGGCTGAGCGTCCTGACCTACAACGTGTTCCTGATGAGCAAGAACCTGTACCCGAACTGGGGCCAGGACCACCGGGCCGCCGAGATCCCCCGGGCCTCCTTCTTCCAGGGCCACGACGTGGTGGTGCTCCAGGAGGCCTTCGACAACGGCGCCTCGGACGCCCTCCAGGCCAACTCCGCGGCGCAGTACCCGTACCAGACCCCGGTGGTGGGCCGCAGCAAGAGCGGCTGGGACGCCACAGGCGGCTCGTACTCCTCCACCACCCCCGAGGACGGCGGAGTCACGATCCTCAGCAAGTGGCCGATCCTGCGCAAGGAGCAGGTGGTCTACAAGGACGCCTGCGGCGCCGACTGGTGGTCCAACAAGGGCTTCGCCTACGCGGTCCTGAACGTCAACGGCACCAAGGTGCACGTCGTCGGCACGCACGCCCAGTCCACCGACCCGGGCTGCGGCGCGGGCGAGGCGGCGCAGATGCGCAGCCGCCAGTTCAAGAACATAGACGCCTTCCTCGACGCCAAGAACATCCCGGCGAACGAGCAGGTCATCATCGCGGGCGACATGAACGTGGACTCCCGCACCCCGGAGTACGCCTCGATGCTCGCGGACGCGGACCTCGCCGGCGCCGACACCCGCACGGGCCACCCGTACTCCTTCGACACGGCGCAGAACTCGATCGCCAACTACCGCTACCCCACGGACCCCCGCGAGGACCTGGACTACGTCCTCTACCGCAAGGGCAACGCCCGCCCGGCGGGCTGGGAGAACAACGTGGTAAACGAACAGTCGACCCCCTGGACGGTCTCCAGCTGGGGCAAGTCCTACACCTACTCCAACCTGAGCGACCACTACCCGGTAGTCGGCCGCTAGCCGCCGGTCGACGCCTGGACGGAAACAAGAACGCCCGGCCGACACCACTCCTCACGGGGTCCCGGCCGGGCGGGATCAGAGCCGGTTTGGGGTTTCCTACGCGCTGCCCAGATCTCGGCGGCTGACGGCCGTCATGGGCTGGTGTGGACCACACGGAGCCTCGGATGCCTCGTCGCTGACGCGGCCGCCCGCCCCCTCCTGCCCGGTGACCGTTCCTTTGGGGGTTTCCCGGCAGTCTTTCGGCTTTCCGGGGCGGGACGGCCTGTCAAGGGTCGCCGAAGGCGATCACGAAGTGACGCGACCGCAGGGAGCGCCCTTGAGGGACCGGCACGACACGGAAGGACGATGGGACTGACGGGAAACCCCCCAACCGGCTCTGATCCGGACCCATGGGCTACCGCCCCCGCACCCCGGACCCGCAGCCGGGGGCGGGTGGGCAACCACCGACCCGCCCCTCCGCCTCGAGGGGGAGATGGCGGGCCCGTGCCACAAGCCCCGTACCCTCGCCGACGAGATGGCCGGCCCGGCTCAGCCCTCCCCGTACAGCCCCTCGATCAGCTCCCCGTACTTCTCCCGGACCACCCGGCGGCGGAGCTTCAGCGAGGGGGTGAGTTCTCCCGTGGCGGGGCCCCATTCCTCGGCCAGCAGCCGGTAGCGCTTGATCTGCTCCGTGCGGTTGAGGCGGGCGTTCGCGGCGGCCACCGCCCGGGCGGTCTCCTCCAGTACGGCCGGGTGCTCGGCCAGCTCGGCGAGGGAGGCTGCCGGGATGCCCCGGGCGGCGGCCCAGGCCGGGGCCAGCTCGGCGTCCAGGACCAGCAGGGCGACCAGGTAGGAGCGGCCGTCGCCGTGCACCAGGGCCTGGCCGATGAGCGGGTGCTCCTTGACGGTGTTCTCCACCAGGGCCGGGGAGACGTTCTTCCCGTTCGAGGTGATGATCAGCTCCTTCTTGCGGTCCGTCAGCCACAGGAAGCCGTCCTCGTCGAGCCGCCCGATGTCCCCGGTCGGGAACCACCCTTCGGCGTCGGCGGCGCTCTCCACCGTCCCGTCGGGGCGCAGGTAGCCGTCGAAGACGGTCGCTCCGCGCGTGAGGATCTCCCCGTCGCCGGCGACCTTCAGCTCCAGCCCGTCGATCGGCCGGCCCACCGAGCCCAGCCGGAATCCCTCGGGGGTGTTGCTGTTGACGGTGCAGACGCCGGAGGTCTCCGTCAGCCCCCAGGCGTCCATGATGGTGATGCCCCAGCCGGCCCAGAAGCGGACCACGTCGATCGGCATCGGCGCGGTGGCACTGGCCGTCCAGACGAGCCGGTCCAGCCCCGCCAGCCGCAGCAGCGGGTCCAGTACCCGCTCCTTCGCCCCGGCGTACGAGGCTTCGAGCGCGGCCGGCACCTCCTCGCCGCGTTCCTGGTGGCCGGCCCGGGCCCGGGCCAGGTCCCCGGCGTCCTCGATGGCGCGCCGCTGCTCCTCCGGCAGGCCCGCCAGGACGGCGCGTACGCCCGCGGCGAGCTTCTCCCAGACCCGCGGCACCCCGAAGAACTGCACGGGCCGCAGCTCGCGGACGGCGGCCGCCACGGCGGTGGGGTCGGCGACGAGGCGGACGTGGGCGGCGCGCAGCAGGGGCAGGTAGATGCCGAGGATCCGCTCGGCGATGTGCGCGAAGGGCAGGTAGCAGACGTGCTCGGCGTGTTCGGGGAGCTGGACGCCCCGGTCGAGGCGGACGGACTGGAGCAGGATGTTGCGGTGGGTCAGGCGGACGCCCTTGGGGTCGCCGGTGGTGCCGGAGGTGTAGACGACGGTGAGGGGGTCCCCGGGGCGGGTCTCCTGCCAGGCCTTCTCGAAGTCGTCGGCGCGGTGCAGCCGGGCGCCGCCCGCGTACACGGAGCCGTAGGCGGTGTGCGGGCCGGCTTCGGCGGCTTCGGCGACGACGAGGCGTTCCAGCGGGATCCCCGGGTCGTCCAGCAGCGGTGCCCACCGGTCGCGTTCGCCGGCGCCTTCGACGACGGCCAGCCTGGCCCGGCTGTGGCGGGCGATGTGGGCGATCTGCTCGGGCGCGGAGGTTCCGTAGACGGTGACGGGGACGGCGCCGAGGTGGACCAGGGCCTGGTCGCTGAGCCAGTGCTCGGGGCGGTTGCCCATCATCAGCAGGACGTGTTCGCCGCGCTCGACGCCGAGGGCGGCGTAGCCGGCGGCGAGGACGGCGACCTCGCGGCGGACCTCGCCCCAGGTGAGGGTCCTCCATCCGTCTCCTTCGCGCCAGGAGAGGGCGGGCAGGTCCGGGTGTTCCGCGGCGTTGCGGGCCAGCAGGGCGGGGAGGGTGAGTTCTTCGGGTCGTCCGGGGAGTGGCAGGTTCGTGGTCATGGGCAGCTCCTGGCCGTTTCACATCGTTGGTGCGACAGCAATACTGTTGAACCCAAGCTGTGGAGCAGAGAGCGAGGAGCGGACGATGGCCGACCAGGCGACCGAGCCGATGCTCACCGTGGACGAACTGGCGTCCAAGGCCGGTGTCACCGTCCGCACCGTACGGTTCTACAGCACGCGCGGGCTTCTGCCCCCTCCTGTGATCGGACCTCGTCGGGTGGGGCACTACGGCCCCGAGCACCTGTCGCGGCTCGCGCTGATCGAGGAGCTCCAGCACCAGGGCATGACCCTGTCCGCGATCCAGCGCTACCTGGACGCCCTCCCGGACGACCTGAGCGCGCACGACCTGGCGATCCACCGGGCCCTGGTGGCGACCTGGGCTCCGGACGCGGCGCAGGAGGTGTCGCGGGCGGAGCTGGAGCGGCGGGCGGGGCGGACCCTGTCGGACGGGGACCTGCGCCGGCTGGCCGCGATGAACGTGGTGTCGTCGTCCGGGGAGGGCTTCCGGGTGGACGTGGGGCTGCTGCGGCTGGGGGTCGCGCTGCTCGACGTACCGATCGCGCACGAGACGCTGCTGGTGGCGCGGGGGATCCTGCTGGAGCACGCGCGGACGGCGGCGCACCAGTTGACGGCGCTGTTCCGGGACGAGGTGTGGGGGCCGTTCACCCAGGACGAGGACGATCCGGAGCGGGTGGAGTCGATGAAGGCGCTGTCGGCGCACATGCAGCCGATGGTGGTGCAGGCGCTGGTGACGGCCTTCCAGCGGTCGCTGAAGGAGGAGTTGCGGGCTGCGTTCGCCTCGGAGGGCGGGTAGGTTCGGCCGCATGGCGATCATCCACCACACCACGCTGTCCCCGACCAAACTCGAACTCCTCGCCGACTGGCTGCCCTTGAGGCCCTGGTACCGGGGTGCGGAGCAGAGCGCGCGGCTCGCGAAGGCGGGCGGTTTCCGGCTCGACGACCCCGAGGGCGAGGTGGGCATCGAGTTCATGGTGGTCACGGACGCCGCCGGGGAGGGGCCCGTTTCCTACCTCGTGCCGCTGACCTACCGGGGGGCGCCGCTGGAGGGTGCGGAGGCGGGGCTGATCGGCACCCTGGAGCACGGGGTGCTGGGTACGCGCTGGGTGTACGACGGCGCCCACGACGTGGTGCTGGTCGAGCAGTTGCTGGCGCTGCTGGCGGGCGGGGCGGTGGCCCAGGCCCAGGGCGAGACCGACACCGCGGACCCGACGGTCGAGGTGCGCCCGGAGGCGGTCGGCGTGCCCGCGGGCCTGACCGGCCCGGGGAAGGTGGCGGACACCGCCGGGGGCACGGAGATCACGGTGGGCCCGTCCATGGAGCCGGAGCTGGTTCTGACGCTGGCGCTGACCCGGGTGCTGCGTCCCGGTACCGCCGCCGGGGAGGGCCTCCTCGGCCAGGTGCTTGCCGGCTGGTCCGCCCCGGACGGCCCCGCGGAGCGCGGGGTGTTCGCCTACCTGCGGGCCTGAGCGCACGCCCGCGTCCCGGCCCGCCCGCACGGCGGGCCCGGGACGGGCGTACTAGTCGGCGTACGTCTCGCCGCGCTCGGCCTTCGCCACCAGGGAGGCCGGCGGGGTGAAGCGCTCGCCGTAGGTGGCGGCCAGCTCGCGGGCGCGGGCCACGAAGCCGGGCAGGCCGCCCTCGTAGCCGTTGACGTACTGGATCACGCCGCCGGTCCAGGCCGGGAAGCCGATGCCCATGATGGAGCCGATGTTGGCGTCGGCGATGGAGGTGAGGACGCCCTCGTCGAGGCAGCGGACGGTGTCCAGGGCCTCGGAGAACAGCATCCGCTCCTTCATGTCCTCGAACGGGATCTGCGCGTCCGGCTTGGCGAAGTGCTCGCGCAGGCCGGGCCAGATGCGGCTGCGCCTGCCGCTCTCGTCGTACTCGTAGAAGCCGCCGCCCCCGCTGCGGCCCGGGCGGCCGAACTCGTCGACCATCCGGTCGATGACGCGGTCGGCGGGGTGCTCGGTCCACTCGCGGCCCTCGGCCTCGAAGGCCTTGCGGGTCTCGTTGCGGATCTTGCGCGGGAGGGTGAGGGTCAGCTCGTCCATCAGCGAGAGCACCTTGGCCGGGTAGCCGGCCTGGGCGGCGGCCTGCTCGACGGAGGCGGGCTCGATGCCCTCGCCGACCATCGCCACGCCCTCGTTGATGAACTGGCCGATGACGCGCGAGGTGAAGAAGCCGCGCGAGTCGTTGACCACGATCGGGGTCTTGTTGATCTGGCGGACCAGGTCGAAGGCGCGGGCCACGGCCTCGTCGCCGGTGCGGTCGCCCTTGATGATCTCCACCAGCGGCATCTTGTCGACGGGCGAGAAGAAGTGCAGGCCGATGAAGTCGGCGGGGCGCGAAACCCCCTCGGCCAGGCCGGTGATGGGGAGGGTGGAGGTGTTGGAGCAGAGCAGCGCGCCGGGGGCCACGACGTCCTGGATCTCCTGGAACACCTTGTGCTTGAGCGCGGTGTCCTCGAAGACCGCCTCGATGACGGCGTCGCAGCCGGCCAGGTCGGCGGCGTCGGCGGTCGGGGTGATCCGGGCGAGCAGCTCGGCGCGCTTGGCCTCGGTGGTGCGGCCCTTGGCGAGCGCCTTGTCGAGCAGCTTCTCGGAGTACGCCTTGCCCTTGGCGGCGGACTCGGCGGTGACGTCCTTGAGGACGACCTCGATGCCCGCGCGGGCGCAGGAGTAGGCGATGCCCGCGCCCATCATCCCGGCGCCGAGGACGGCGACCTTGCGGACCTTGCGGGGTTCGGTGCCCCGGGGGCGGCTGCGGCCGGCGTTGACGGCCTGGAGGTCGAAGAAGAACGCCTGGATCATGTTCTTCGCGGTCTGGCCGGTGACCAGCTCGGTGAAGTACCGGGCCTCGATGGTCAGGGCGGTCTCGAAGTCCACCTGGGAGCCCTCGACGGCGCAGGCCAGGATGTTGCGCGGGGCCGGGTACGGGGCCCCGTTCAGCTGCTTCTTGAGGTTGGCGGGGAAGGCCGGCAGGTTCGCGGCGAAGCGCGGGTTGGACGGCGTACCGCCGGGGATCTTGTAGCCGGGGACGTCCCAGGGCTGCTTCGACTCGGGGTTGGCGTCGATGAAGGCGCGGGCCTTGGCCAGCATCTCCTCGGGCGTGGCGGCGAGTTCGTGGACCAGGCCGTTGGCCAGGGCGCTCTGGGGGTTGTACTGGGTGCCCTGGAGCAGGACCTTGAGCAGCGCATCGGCGATGCCCATCAGGCGGACGGTGCGGGTGACGCCGCCGCCGGCGGGGAGCAGGCCGAGGGTGACCTCGGGCAGGCCGATCTTGGAGCCGGGGGCGTCGAGGGCGACGCGGTGGTGGGAGGCGAGGCAGATCTCGTAGCCCCCGCCGAGGGCGGCGCCGTTGATGGCGGCGACGACGGGCTTGCCGAGGGTCTCGATGCGGCGCAGCGAGCGCTTGATCTCGGTGCCGGTGTCGAAGGCCAGCCGGGCGTCCTCGGGGCGCAGCCGGATCATGTCCTTGAGGTCTCCGCCGGCGAAGAAGGTCTTCTTGGCGGAGGTGTAGATGATGCCGCGGATGGAGTCCTTCTCGGCCTCGGCGCGGTCGGCGACGGCCGCGATGGAGTCCTTGAAGGCCTGGTTCATGGTGTTGGCGGACTGGCCCGGGTCGTCGAGGACCAGGGTGACGACGCCGGTCTCGTCCTGTTCCCAGCGGATCGTGGTGGACTCGCTCATGTTCGCTACTTCCGTGTCAGAGGTGGGATCAGGGGTTCAGGACGGTTCAGACGCGTTCGACGATGGTGGCGACGCCCATGCCGCCGCCGACGCAGAGGGTGACGAGGCCGTAGCGCTTGTCCTGGCGCTCCAGTTCGTCGACGACGGTGCCGAGGAGCATGGCGCCGGTGGCGCCGAGCGGGTGGCCGAGGGCGATGGCGCCGCCGTTGACGTTGACCTTGTCCAGGGAGACGCCCATGTCCTTGACGAAGCGCAGCACGACGCCGGCGAAGGCCTCGTTCATCTCGATCAGGTCGATGTCGCCGATGGTCAGGCCGGCCTTGGCGAGGGCCTTGCGGGTGGCCGGGGCGGGGCCGGTGAGCATGATGGTGGGCTCGGAGCCGGACACCGCGGCGGAGACGATCCGGGCGCGCGGGCGCAGGCCGTTGCGTTCGCCCGCCTCGCGCGTGCCGATGGCGACGAGCGAGGCGCCGTCGACGATGCCGGAGGAGTTGCCGGCGTGGTGGACGTGGTCGATCTTCTCGATCCAGTGGTACTTCTGCAGCGCGACGGCGTCGAAGCCGCCGAGGTCGCCGATGTCGGCGAAGGAGGGCTTCAGCTTGGCGAGGGTGTCGGCGGTGGTCCCGGGGCGGACGAACTCCTCGTGGTCCAGGACGACCAGCCCGTTGCGGTCGGTGACGGGGACCACGGACTTGGCGAAGCGGCCCTCCTTGACGGCGGTGGCGGCCCGCTCCTGGGACAGGGCGGCGTACTCGTCCACGTCGCGCCGGGAGAAGCCCTCGATGGTGGCGATGAGGTCGGCGCCGATGCCCTGCGGGACGAAGCCGGTGTCCCAGTTGGTCATGGGGTCGGCGAACCAGGCGCCGCCGTCGGAGGCCATCGGGACGCGGGACATGGACTCCACGCCGCCCGCGAGGACCAGGTCCTCCCAGCCGGAGCGGACCTTGGCGGCGGCCAGGTTGACGGCCTCCAGGCCCGAGGCACAGAAGCGGTTCTCCTGTACGCCGGCCACGGTGTCGGGCAGGCCCGCGGCGATGGCCGCGATGCGGGCGATGTCGGAGCCCTGGTCGCCGACCGGGCCGACGACGCCGAGCACGATGTCGTCGATGGTCGCGGGGTCCAGGCCGGGGTTGCGCTCGCGCAGGGCGTCGATGAGGCCGACGACCAGGTCGATCGGCTTGGTGCCGTGCAGGGCGCCGTTGGCCTTGCCGCGGCCGCGCGGGGTGCGGATCGCGTCGTATACGTAAGCTTCGGTGCTCACTGGTCAAGCCTTTCGAGGGGAGTTAGCCGAGCAGGGAACGACCGATGATCTCCTTCATGATCTCGGTCGTGCCGCCGTAGATGGTCTGGATGCGGCCGTCGGTGAAGGCCCGTGCCACGCGGTATTCGGTCATGTAGCCGTAGCCGCCGTGCAGCTGGAGGCAGCGGTCGGCCACCCGCTTCTGGAGTTCGGTGGCCCACCACTTGGCCATCGAGGCGTGGACGTGGTCCAGTTCCCCGTTGGCGTGGTCGGTGATGCAGCGGTCGAGGAAGGTGCGGGTGACCGCGCACTCGGTGGCCATCTCGGCGATCTCGAAGCGGATGTGCTGGAGCTTGGAGAGGGGCCGGCCGAAGGCCTCGCGTTCCTTGACGTAGGTGGTGGTGATCTCCAGCAGGTGTTCGGCGGCGGCGATGGCGGCCATCGCGATGCCCATCCGCTCCTGCGCGAGGTTGGTCATGAGGTGGACGAAGGCGCCGTTGAGCTCGCCGAGCAGGTTCTCCTTGGGGACGCGTACGTCGTTGAAGAAGAGCTCGGCGGTGTCCTGGGACTTCTGGCCGATCTTGTCGAGGTTGCGGCCGCGTTCGAAGCCCTCGGCGCCGCGCTCGACGACCAGCAGGGACAGTCCGTGCGCCCCGCCCTCGGGGGTGGTCTTCGCGACGACGACCACCAGGTCGGCGAGGATGCCGTTGGAGATGAAGGTCTTGGAGCCGTTGAGCAGCCAGTGGTCGCCCCGGTCCTCGGCGGTGGTGCGGATCCCCTGGAGGTCGGAGCCGGCGCCGGGCTCGGTCATCGCGATCGCGGTGATGGTCTCGCCGGAGCAGAAGCCGGGCAGCCAGCGGCGCTTCTGCTCCTCGGTGCCCAGCGAGGTCAGGTAGGGGCCGATGATGTCGTTGTGCAGGCCGATCGCGAGCCCGGGGGCTCCGGCGCGGGTGAACTCCTCGGCGAGCACCGCCGCGTAGCGGAAGTCCGGGTTGCCGCCGCCTCCGTACTCCTCGGGAACGGCCAGGCCCAGCAGGCCCTGCCGGCCGGCGGCCCGCCAGGCGTCCCGGCTGACGATGCCGTCCTTCTCCCACTGCTCGTAGTGCGGCAGCACCTCCTTGTGCAGGAAGGTGCGGACGGTCTCGCGGAACGCCTCGTGGTCGGCGTCGTAGATGCGGCGTTGCATCGGGGCCCCCTACAGCCAGCTCTTGACGGTTTCGATGAGCCGGGCCGGTTCCGGGCCGACCGGCGTGACGTTGAGCATGGTGACGCCGGCCTCCCGGAAGGCCTCGACGCGCTCGCGCACGTACCCCTCGGGGCCGCACAGGGTCATCAGCTCGCAGAACTCGTCCGGGACGGCCGCCGCGGCGTCGCGCTTGCGGCCGGCGAGGTACAGCTCCTGGATGCGGCGGGCCTGTTCCTCGTAGCCGTAGGCGACGGCGAGGTCGTTGTAGAAGTTCTTGCCGACGGCGCCCATCCCGCCGACGTACAGGGCGATCTGTGGCCGGGCGAGGTCGCGGGCGGCGGCCGCGTCCTCGCCGATGGCCAGCAGGCCGCCCGCGACGGTCTGGAGCGGTCCCAGCTCCGGTGCGCGCTCGGCGGCGCCCTCGGCGAGGGCGCTCCCCCACACGGCGTGGGCCTTCTCCGGGATGAAGAGGGTGGGCAGCCAGCCGTCGGCGATCTCGGCGGTCAGCGCCACGTTCGCCGGGCCGAGGGAGGCCACGTACACGGGGATCCGGTCCCGGACCGGGCGGGTGAGGATCTTCAGGGGTTTGCCGTGCCGTCCGCCCTTGGCGGCGGGCAGCGGCATGTCGGTGATGCCGTGGTGGTCGATCGTCTCGCGGCGCCAGATGCGCCGGCACAGCTCGACGGTCTCGCGGGTGCGGCCGAGCGGCTTGTCGTACGGCTTCCCGTGCCAGCCCTCGATCACCTGCGGGCCGGAGGCGCCGAGGCCGAGGAGGGCGCGGCCGCCGGACACGGCGTCCAGGCCCGCGGCGGTCTGGGCGATCAGGGCGGGGGTGCGGGAGTAGACGTTGACGACGGCCGAGCCGATCTTCATCCGCTCGGTGCGCGCCGCCAGGTAGCCCATGATCGTCGGGGAGTCGAAGCCCCAGGCCTCGGCGACCCACACGGCGTCGAGTCCGGCCGACTCCAGCGCGGCGGCCTCGTCGGCGGCGCGGCGCGGGTCGCCGGCGTAGTCGAGCAGCATGGACAGTTCCATCAGGCTTCTTTCGGGAGCAGTGCCGGTACGCCCCAGTCGGCGGCCACGGACCCGGTGTCCGCGCCGGGCATGGCGGGGCCGGAGGCGACGCGGGTCGGGGTCGCGGAGAAGCGCGGGGCGGGGGCCGGCTGGACGGTGCCGCCGAACTCGGTGAAGGTGGCGCGGGAGGCGAGGTGGGGGTGGTGCGGGGCCTCGCGGAGCGACAGCACGGGGGCCACGCAGGCGTCGGTGCCCTCGAAGACGGCCGTCCACTCCTCGCGCGTACGGGACTTGAAGCGCGCGGCGACGGCCTGGCGCAGCTCGCCCCAGCGGGCGAGGTCCTTGCGGGCGGGGGCCTGGTCCTTGATGCCGAGGAGTTCCACGAAGGTGTCGTAGAACTGCTGCTCCAGCGCGCCGACGGCCATGTACCGGCCGTCGGAGGTCTCGTAGGTGCCGTAGAAGGGGCAGCCGCCGTCCAGGAGGTTGGCGCCGCGCCGGTCCTGCCAGCCGCCGGCCGCGACCATGCCGTGGATCATGGCGGTGAGGTGGGCGGTGCCGTCGACGATCGCGGCGTCCACGACCTGGCCGGCGCCCTCGGGGCCGCGGGCGTGGTGGAGGGCGGCGAGGATGCCGATGACGAGGTAGAGGGAGCCGCCCGCGTAGTCGCCGACCAGGTTGGCGGGGACGGCCGGGGGCTCGCCGGGGTTGCCGATCATGCCGAGGGCGCCGGTGACGGCGATGTACGCGATGTCGTGCCCGGCGGTGTGGGCGAGCGGGCCCTGCTGGCCCCAGCCGGTCATCCGGCCGTAGACCAGCCTCGGGTTGCGGGCGAGGCAGTCGTCCGGGCCGACGCCGAGGCGCTCGGCGACCCCGGGGCGGAAGCCCTCGATCAGCACGTCGGCGCGCTCGACCAGGTCCAGTACCAGGGCGGGGCCCTCCGCGGACTTCAGGTCGACCAGGACGGAGCGCTTGTTGCGGTTGGTGACGTCGTGGGCCGGGTCGATGGCGAGCCCTCCGCCGCCCGGCCGGTCCACGCGGACGACGTCGGCGCCGAGGTCGGCGAGGAGCATGGCGGCGAACGGGCCGGGGCCGATGCCCGCCAGTTCGACGACGCGTACTCCCGCGAGCGGGCCTGCTGTCACTGCCATCGTGCCCCCGGCATCCTGGTGTACGGGTGGGTGGGTGGTGTGCAGGTGTGTGACACAACCGATGTAACACCAGTGATGCTAGGAACGCGCCCCACTCAGCACAAGAGCAAGCGCTTAGCAGGTTTCCGCTTTGGCTCGTTCCCGCCAGGGGTCCCGTCAGGCGCTGTCCGCGGCCCGGGCGTCGAGGAGCGCGACGTGCCGTTTGAGCGCGACGGTCCGGTAGCTCTCCTCCACCCACTCGCACAGCACCTCCACCGTCGGCGCGCCCTTCTCCCCCAGCGGCACGGAGACCCAGCCCGCCTTTCCGAGGCCGTAGCCGGTGGGCGCGGCACCGGGGGCGGTCATCGCGTGCCCGTGCAGGTCCTCGTCCTTGAGCTTGACCGACAGACCGGGCGGCTCGGGGCCGTCCGCGTTGCCCAGGAAAACAAAAATCTTCTTGTTGACCTTCACCACGCCGTCCTCCGGCCCCCAGGGATGCTCCTCCACGGCCTCCGGCAGCCCCAGCGAGAACTCCCGCACCGCCTCCCACTTGCGCACCGCAGCCTTCATCGACGCCTCCACTCACCGCAGGTCACACCTGCTCGCACGGACAGTCGGTGTCAACGCTAACCTCGGCCACCGACACCAGCTGGGAGGAACGTTCCATGACCGAGCAGGTCCACAACGAGCCCGTCCGCGGCGGCCGTCCGGGGCGGGAGCTCGACCTCGTGCTCTTCGGGGCCACCGGGTTCGTCGGGGCGCTGACCGCCGAGTACCTCGCCGGGCACGCGCCCGCCGGCTGCCGGTGGGCGCTGGCCGGGCGCGACCTCGGCAAGCTGGAGCGGCTGCGCGAGCGGCTGGCCGCCCTGAACCCGGACTGTGCGCGGCTGCCGCTGCTGCGCGCCGACGCGGGGGACCGGCGGGCGATGCGCGAACTGGCCGCCCGCACCCGGGTGGTGGCCACCACGGTCGGGCCGTACGTCCGGTACGGGGCGGAGCTGGTCGCGGCCTGCGCCGAGGAGGGCACCGACTACGCGGACCTCACCGGGGAGCCGGAGTTCGTGGACCGGATGTACGTCGAGCACGACGCGCGGGCCCGGGAGACGGGGGCGCGGCTGGTGCACGCGTGCGGGTTCGACTCGATCCCGGCCGACCTCGGGGCGTACTTCACGGTGGGCCTGCTGCCTTCCGGGGTCCCGCTGCGGGTGGACGGGTTCCTGCGGGCCGGCGCGCTCGCCTCCGGCGGCACCGTGGCCTCCGCCCTGACCGCGCTGGGCCGGGGTCCGCAGACCCTGGCTGCCGCGCGCACCCGCCGGCTGCACGAGCCCCGGCTGCCCGGGCGGCGGGTACGCGGACCCGTGGGAGCTCCGCGCTTCAGCCGGGAGACCGGGACCTGGGCCCTGCCGCTGCCCGTGCTGGACCCGCGGATCGTGACCCGGTCGGCGGCCGCGCTGGAGCGGTACGGGCCGGACTTCCGCTACCGCCACTACGCCTCGGTGCGGCACCTGCCGGTCGCGGTGGGCCTGACTGCGGCGGTGGGCGCGACGGCGGTGCTCGCGCAGGTACCGCCGGCCCGGCGGTGGCTGATGGGCCTGTGGGAGCCGGGCAGCGGCCCGGACGCGGAGCGGCGCGCCCGCAGCTGGTTCACGGTCCGCTTCGTCGGCGAGGGCGGAGGCCGCCGCGTGTTCACCGAGGTCTCCGGCGGCGACCCGGGCTACGGGGAGACCGCGAAGATGCTGGCGGAGTCCGCGCTGTGCCTGGCCCACGACACCCTCCCGGACCGCTCCGGCCAGCTGACCACGGCGGTGGCGATGGGCGACGCCCTGCTGGCCCGCCTCCAGAAGACCGGCATCCGCTTCCGCGTGGCGGCGGAGCGGTAGGGCGTACGCCGGCGGGGCCCGGGGCGGAACGCGCCCGGGCCCCGCCGCCTCCCGGCCGGCTAGCGCCTGCTGCCAGGGTGTTCGTGCTCCTTGTGCTCTTCCTCCCCGTCCTCGTCGGCCGGCTCGATCTTCGTGGACGCGAAGCCCGTGTTGTTCTTCTTGAACGGGTCCTCGTCGTCACCGAAGACCGTGGCGGTGTTCGGCACGGCGGTCGGCTTGGTGACGTTCCCCGCGGTGCCGGTCACCGTGATCTTCACGCGGGCTCCCTCGCGCAGCGGGCCGCCCGTGCAGGAGAGGAGGCCGTCGCTGATCTCGCACCCCTCGGTGTCCGTGGCCGGGTCCAGCACCTTCGCCGGGAGGTCGTCGACCAGCGACCAGCCTGAGGAGGCGCCCTTGTGGTCGTTCTTCACCGTGATCTCGTAGGCGATCTCGTCCCCCGCCCTGACGACCTTGGGGCCGCGCTTGTGCACCGACAGGTCGGCGGAGGAGTCGAAGAAGCAGGAGGTGGCGTCGACGTTCGCCAGTGCCAGCTCCGGCGGCGTCGTCTGCCGCGAGAGCACGGTGAACCGCGGGTTGGCCCCGGTCGCGTTCTTCACGTGTACGCGGATGAGCTCTCCGGAGTTGCGCACGAACCCGAGGTCGCCGTTGCCATAGACGAAGACGCCGCCGAAGTCCGAACCTCCCGGCAGGACACCGGGGAAGAAGTCCACGCTCGCGTTGTCGACGTCGATCCGCGCGATGGCGCCCGCCTCGGTCGAGCCCCAGAGGAACCCGTCACGGAAGGCGATGTCGAAGATGTCGAGGGCGTCGGGAGCCAGGTCCGCGATCTCGATCGTCCGCGTCACCCTGTGGTTCTTCACGTCGATCTGCTGGATCAGACCCGTGTTGTCGGCCAGGACGTAGTAGTTGCCCTCGTCGTCGAACGTGCCCGAGATGTAGAGGGCGGGCGGCAGGTCCGTGATCTGGCCGAGCAGGGTGTATTCCCCCTTCCCGTCGAAGCGGACCAGCTGGTTGGTCCCGTCCCCGAACGTGGTCCCGTAGATGAAGCGGTCGTGCGGGTTCACGCCGATGGCGTTGTAGAGGAAGGGCGTGGTGTCGCCCAGTTCCTCGAACCGGACCTTCCCGGGCTCTCGTTCGACGGTGTAGAGCTGGTCCGGATCACCGGCCGAGAGGTAGATCTTCCCGTCGCACGCCACCGGAATCCCCTCCGGCTGCTTCGGATCGGAGACCGCCGCGGAGCCCGCGGGGCCCGCTGGGGCCGCGACGGCGCCGACCGGAGCCGCCAGCGTGCCGATCGCGAGCCCGGCGACGACGCCGATCGCGCTCAGCGCGGCCACCCCCCGCCGCTGCCGCTTCCTCTGGACCGTCCCGTTCGTACCTGTGCTCACGAATCTGACCCTTCCGCCGCCAAGCGCAGCCAGGCTGCGCACCGTTGATACCGCGCGTACCGGACAAAGACGAGCACAAGGGGCATTGAGTCGTACACGGCGGCTCGGGCTTCACCGGCCGAGTTCGCTCAAATGCACCACGGTCGCGAACACACGCGCGAGCGCCGGTCACTGAAGGGCGTCGACGGCCTCGCGGAGGGCGCGCCGGCACAGGGAGTCGGCGTGGCGGGTGGTCTCCGGGATGCGGAAGCGGGGGCTCAGGGCGAGGGCGTGGGCGCAGGCGTTGTCCAGGGAGACGCGGTGCCCCACGGACACGTACACCGGCTTGATCCCGTGCTGGGTGCGCAGCGCCCGGCCGACGACGGCGCCGTCGGGCCCGAGCAGCGGGGAGGTCTCGCCGCGCGGGGCGCCCGGCTCTTCGCAGGTGAAGGTGAAAGGGTTCTTCGCGACGCCGATGCTGGGCAGCCCGGTGACCACTCCGAGGTGGCAGGCCAGGCCGAAGCCGCGCGGGTGGGCGAGGCCGTAGCCGTCGCAGACGACGAGGTCGGGGGCGACGGGGAGCGCTTCCAGGGCGGCGAGCACGGTCGGCAGCTCGCGGAAGGCGAGCAGGCCGGGCACGTAGGGGAAGCTGACGTGCCCTGCGGCGGTGGACTCGGCCACGACCTCCAGGGTGGCGGCGTCGAGCACGACGGCGGCGGCCGCGACCAGGTCCCGCTCGTCGTCGTACGCCACGTCCACCCCGGCGAGCAGCCCCTGACCGGGTGGGGGGCCGACCTCGTCGAGCACGACGAGGGTGCGCAGTTCGTCCTGTATCGCCCGGGCCTCGGCCTCGTTGGCGGGGGTCTTCAGAGTGGTCATGATGGTGCGAGGGTAACCTGGCGATCATGTTCGTCATGGAGCTCAGCTACACCGCGCCCCTCGAAGCCGTCGAAGAGCAGATGGACGCGCACATCGCCTGGTTGGACGGCTACTACGCGTCCGGCGTCTTCCTCGCCTCGGGCCGCAAGGTCCCGCGCGAGGGCGGGATCATCGTGGCCTGCGGGGTCTCCCGCGCCGAGATCGAGAAGATCGCGGCGGAGGACCCCTTCGCGGTGGCGGGCGTCTGCGCCTACCGCATCACGGAGTTCATCGCCAGCAAGACCTCGGGCCACCTGGCCGCGGTCCGCGAGACCCTGCCGTCGTAGCCCCGGCCGGTCCCTGCGGGGCCGGTGCCGCTGCCGGGACCGGGGTGCCGGCGGGATCGGAGCTGCCGCTGCGCGGAGCGGTCCCCCACCCGCCCTTCCACCGTTCCCCGGGCTCTGTGCGGACCCGCGCCCCAAACGCCGGCGGGGCTGGAATCTCCAGCCCCGTCGGCGGCACCGTCAGCGTCGCTCCAGCCGGGCCGCCCGCCCCTTCTCCCCCGCCGCCCAGCAGCCCCCGTCGGCCGCGCAGTCGACGGTGTCGAACGACCCCGACTCCAGCTGCCGCCAGGTGCGCCCCGCGTCCGTGGTGACGTCCGTGCCGGTCGGGCCGACCGCCAGGGCCGTGGCGTGCCCGTACGGGTACCAGGCCGCGCCCGAGCGGTAGGCGGGCGGCGGGGTCGCGGCCTGGGTCCAGCTCCGGCCCCCGTCGGCGGAGCGGGCCGCCGCCCGCGGCGAGGCCAGGCCGGTGCGGTAGTCACCGCCGACCGCGAGGCCCGTCGTACGGTCGCGGAAGGCCAGGGCGAACACCCCGCGCGCCGGGTCCCCGCCCGGGACGGTGGAGTCGGCGACCCGCCAGGTGAGGCCCCGGTCGGCGGAGTGCAGCACCCGCGCGGCCGGGCCCCCGCCGGTGGCCAGCCACACGTCCCGCGGCCCGGAGGCCGTCAGGCACTGGCCGCTCGCCGCGAATCCGGCCTCGCCGGGCAGCGCCTGCGGCATCCCGTCGTCCGGGAGCACCCGCCAGCTGCGCCCGCCGTCGTCGGTGGCCAGGAGGCGGAACTTCCCGTCGACCGGGTCGCTCACGGCCAGCCCGTGCCGGGAGTCGAAGAAGGTCAGGCAGTCGTAGAAGGCACGCGGATCGGTGTTGCGGAAGGCCTCGGTCCAGGTCGCGCCGCCGTCCTCGGTGCGCAGGACCCGGGAGGCCTCGCCCTCGCCGATGGACAGGGCCACCGCCCGCCGCCCGTCGAAGGCCTCGATGTCGCGCAGTTCCAGCCCCTCGGCCACCGCCCCGGGCGGCGAGACGTCCCGCCAGCTGCGGCCGCCGTCGCCGGTGCGCAGCACCCTCCCCTTGGAGCCCGCCAGCCAGGCCGTACCGCGGCTGACCGCGGCCAGGCCGCGGAAGCGGACGCCCTCGACGCCCTCCTGTCCGGTCTCCTTGACCGCCCAGCCGACGCCCCGTGAGCCCGGAGCGGACGCCGCCGGGGACGGGTCCGCTCCGGTGTCCGCCTGCGCCGGCGCCACGGCCGCGGCGACCAGCAGGGCCGCCGCGCACATGCCAACTCCCAGAAGTCTCATGGCGCGGGAAGCTAACGCACCCCACAGGCCCCGTCCAGGGTGCCTCCATCCGCCGTTTCGGCCCCTCCAGGTATCCGCTTACGCCTGTGGAGCGATCGAATACCGGACGTATTGGGATCACTTCGGCGGACGCGCCACCGCCGCGGCGCCCTTTGACCACGCGTCACCGCCGCTCACTCTGTGCGATCACACGGACGAGATCGCGCCAATCGGTGACACAGCTCACGTCATCCGCCATGCACGGATTTGCCGATTCCGGCGTCTATCCGGTTGCCGGGCTCCACCCCACAGCCCGACAGCAGATCCGCCGCAAGGGAGCGAGCCTTGATCACTGTCATCGAGCAGGCCGTGCAGGCCCGACTGATCGCCACCGCACCGAAGGTCGAGACCGTCCCCGTCACCCTCTGCTACGACCGCTCGGATCCCTTCGCCGTCCGCATGGCCTTCCCCGCCCTGGCCACGCTCGAAGGCGTCGAGGTCTCCTGGACGTTCGCCCGCGAGCTGCTGATGTCCGGGCTCCGGCACCCGGCTGGCTGCGGCGACGTGCGGGTGCGGCCGTACGACGGGGACCGGACCACGGTGGAGTTCCACGCGCCCGAGGGGGTGGCGATCGTGCTGATGACCACGGCCGAACTCCAGCGGTTCCTCGAACGCACCTCCGCGCTCGTACCGCCGGGGCTGGAGCACCGCTATCTCGACATGGATCACAGTCTCGACGAGCTGATGCGCGGCTCCTGCTGATTTATTCGTTTGCGGGCGGCCCCCGGCCGCCCGTAGCTTCGTGATGGCCCTGCAGTCGCCGAAACGGAGTAGGACATTGCTCTTCTGAGGTCCGAGACACCGACCCCGCCCCCGCTCACCGCACCCTCGCGGCCCCCGTGGCAGTCGGCCGTCTCCCCGCGTTGCACGCACCATCCACGCAACCTGGAGGCCTCCATGAGTCATGCCCCCGTTTTCGCCACCTGCTCCGCCCTCTCCTTCGACTGGCCCGACGGCAGTCCCGTCTTCGACGGGTTCGACCTGACCGTCGGGCCCGGCCGGACCGGCCTCGTCGGACTCAACGGCTGTGGGAAGTCAACCCTGTTGAAGCTGCTCGCCGGTGAGCTGCCCCCGTCCTCGGGACAGGTGTCGGTCGCCGGGACCATCGGCTACCTCCCACAGGACGCCACGCTGGACACCGCCCTGCGGGTGGACGAGGCGCTCGGCATCCGCGCCGCCCGGGAGGCCCTGCACGCCATCGAGGCGGGCGAGGCCACCGAGGCCAACTTCGCGGCCGTCGGCGACGACTGGGACGTGGAGGAGCGGGCGCTGGCCGTCCTCGACCAGCTCGGCCTCGCCGGGGCCGGCCTGGACCGGACCGTCGGCGAGCTGTCCGGCGGCCAGTGCGTCCTGCTCCGGCTGGCGGCGCTGCTGCTCGCCCGGCCGGACGTACTGCTCCTCGACGAACCCACCAACAACCTGGACCTGCGCGCCCGGCGCCGGCTGTACGCGGCCGTCGAGTCCTGGTCCGGGGTGATGGTGCTGGTCAGCCACGACCGGGAACTGCTGGAGCGGGTCGACCAGATCGCCGACCTCCGCGAGGGCGAAGTCCGCTGGTACGGCGGCAACTTCACCGACTACGAGCGGCTGCTGGCGGCCGAGCAGGAGTCCGCCGAGCGGATGGTCCGCGTCGCCGAGGCCGACGTACAGCGCCAGAAGCGCGAACTGGCCGACGCCCAGGTCAAATTGGCCCGGCGCAAGCGGTACGGCCAGAAGATGAACGAGAACAAGCGCGAGCCGAAGATCGTCATGGGCGCCCGCAAGCGCGCCGCCCAGGAGTCGGCGGGCAAGCACCGCATCATGCACGCCGAGAAGCTCGCGGACGCGCGGGAGCGGCTGGACCAGGCCGCCGAAGCGGTGCGCGACGACGCCGAGATCCGCGTCCGGCTCCCCGCCACCCAGGTACCTCCGGGGCGGCGGGTGCTGACCCTGAGCGAGCTGCGCCTCGCCCACGGCGGCGCGCGGGTCCCGGGCGAGTGGGAGGTGCGCGGTCCGGAGCGGATCGCCCTGGTCGGCGCGAACGGCTCGGGCAAGACGACCCTGCTGCGGACGCTCGCCGGCCTGCTGCCGCCCGCGTCCGGGGAGGCGGTGACCCACGTCCCGGCCCGTTTCCTCCCGCAGCGGCTCGACGTACTGGACGACGAGCGCTCGGTGGTGGAGAACGTGGTGCGGTTCGCGCCGAACGCCACGAACAACGTGATCCGGGCGCGCCTCGCCCACTTCCTGTTCCGGGGCGCCCGGGCGGACCGGGCGGCCGGCACCCTGTCGGGCGGCGAGCGGTTCCGGGCGACGCTGGCGGCGCTGCTGCTGGCCGAGCCGGCCCCGCAGCTGCTGATGCTCGACGAGCCGACGAACAACCTGGACCTGGCGAGCGTGCGGCAGCTCGGCGGGGCCCTGGAGTCCTACGAGGGGGCCCTGCTGGTGGCCAGCCACGACGTGCCGTTCCTGGAGTCGATCGGCATCACGCGCTGGCTGGTCCTCGACGGCGGGGTGCTGCGGCCGACCTCCGCGGAGGAAGTACTGGGGTCAATGGGGCAGTAGGGCCCAGGACTTGCTGCCGCCGAGCGGGGTGAGGACCGGGGTGAGCCCCCAGTCGCCGCCGCAGGACTCGGCCACCCGGGCCAGCAGCCACATCGCGCGGCTGCGCCGGCCGCGGCACT
Source organism: Streptomyces sp. NPDC040718 (assembly GCF_055593565.1). Lineage (NCBI taxonomy): Bacteria > Bacillati > Actinomycetota > Actinomycetes > Kitasatosporales > Streptomycetaceae > Streptomyces > Streptomyces sp. NPDC040718. Next base: position 338,271 of record NZ_JBVIXO010000005.1, read on the forward strand.
CCTCGCTCTCCGCGGGCGAGGAGTGCGCGGGGTGCTGGTCGTAGAGGACGATCCGCAGGGCGTCGTACCGCCAGCGGAGCGCGAGCACCATCTCCCTGCCGGGCGTGAAGCGGTCGGCGCAGGCCACCAGCTCGGAGGCGGCGAGGGCCGCGGAGTCGCCGAGGCCGGCCAGTCCGTGCCGGTCGAGCAGGGACCGCACGGCCGAACGGGCGCTCCCCGCGCAGTGGGCGCCGCCCGGGAGCCCCAGGGAGTAGCTCAGCCCCCGCGCCGGGTGCGGGGCCGGGACGCGCCGGGCCTCCTGGACCGGTCGCGGACCGCGGAGGGTGCCCGTCATCGTGGTGCTCCACCTCTCGGGCCGACGGGGTCGCGCCGTGTGAAACGTTCGCTACCGAACGTAGCGCAGACGGGTGCGCGATGCCATCATTTGTGCGTCCAGATGATGGTATTCCGCGTCATTTCCGGGTTCACCGTGAAAGTCCGCCGGTGGGGCGGCATGCGCCGTCAAGGCGGGCACCGCGAACCCACCTTCCGGCGTGATTCTCGCCCCTGTGGGGCAGTCCGACACCCTCCCAAACTGCATAGATAACCGGATGTAGCCGGACAGAACGATGGCTGGGGCTTGGCGCTCCTTGATGTCGCGCTTAACCTACGACTCCGTAGGCTACGGAACCGTAGGTAATTCGCTTTGTCCCCAGGAGCACCCGTGACGATCACCTCTCCCCACCTCGGCAGCTCGGAGGCGTGGACCGACGCCAAGCTGCTGTACGCGCTGGAAGAGGTGGTCGAGAAGGAGCTCAACCGCCATCTGAAGGTCACCAAGGACTGGATGCCCCACGAGTACGTTCCGTGGAGCGACGGCCGGAACTTCCCGGGGTTCTTCGAGGACGGCGAGGCCTGGGAGCCGCAGCAGTCCAAGGTCACCGACATCGGCAAGATCGCCCTGGTCGTGAACCTGCTGACCGAGGACAACCTCCCCAGCTACCACCACGAGATCGCGACCCTTTTCGGCCGCAACGGCGCGTGGGGCACCTGGGTGCACCGCTGGACCGCCGAGGAGGGCCGCCACGGCATCGTGATGCGCGACTACCTGCTGGCCTCGCGCGCCGTGGACCCGGACAAGCTGGAAGCGTTCCGGATGCAGCACATGTCCGAGGGCTTCGAGTCCGACAACAGCCACTCGATGCTGCACTCGGTCGCGTACGTGGCCTTCCAGGAGCTGGCGACCCGCATCTCGCACCGCAACACGGGCCACCAGTCGGGTGACCCGGTCTGCGACCGGATGCTCGCCCGCATCGCGCAGGACGAGAACCTGCACATGATCTTCTACCGCAACCTGCTGGCGGCGGCCTTCGAGATCGCCCCCGACCTGACGATGCAGGCCGTGCGGGACGTCGTCGTGAACTTCCGGATGCCCGGTCACGGCATGCCCGGCTTCGAGCGGATGGCCGCGCAGATGGCGATCGGCGGGGTCTACAACCTGCGGATCCACCACGACGACGTACTGAGCCCCGTGATCCGCTTCCTCAAGATCATGGACATCCAGGACCTGGGTCCGGAGGGCCGGAAGGCCCAGGAGGAGCTGGGGCTCTTCATGAACGGCCTGGACAGCGAGGCCCGCAAGTTCGACGAGCGCCTCGCCGCGCGCGCCGCGCGCATGGCCGCCCGCAAGGGCTGAACCAACACCCGGGACCCCCGGCTCCGCCGGGGGTTCCGTCGTGCCCGGCGGCGGCCGCCCGGGCGCGGCCGCTCAGCCGCGCGGACGCAGTGCGGAGCGCTCCGCTTCCGACAGGCCGCCCCACACCCCGAAGCGCTCGTCGTTCGCGAGCGCGTACTCCAGGCACTGCGCCCTGCCCTCGCACGCCCCGCAGAGCCGCTTCGCGTCCGTGAGTGAGGAACCCGGCTCCGGGAAGAAGAAGCTCGGGCCCGTCTGGGCGCACAGGGCCTGGTCGTACCAGGCGGGGGCGGCAATGGAGTTCATCGACATGCGCCGATCGTGAACCCGCCGGATGTACGTCCGATCAACGCCTGATCAACAGCGCGGCTCAGGCGGCGGGAGCGGGGAAGGGGCGGGGGCACGGCCCCAGGCTAGGGCGGGTCCGGCCGTCAGTCCTCGTGTTTCGCGCGGCTCGGCTGGACGCGCTTCGGTTCGCCCGGCATCTTCGGGTAGTCCGGCGGGTAGGGCATGTCGCCCAGGCCGTGTTCGTGCTCGTGCCGGGCCGCGAGTTCCAGTACGGGTTCCAGGCCGAAGGCGTGCTCGTCCATGTCGGCGTGGAGGTCGCCCAGTTCGGCGAAGCGCGCCGGCATCGTCACGATGTCGAAGTCGCGCGGCTCCGCGTCGTCCACCTCGTCCCAGCGCAGCGGCGCCGAGACCGGGGCGTGCGGGCGGGGGCGGACGGAGTACGCCGAGGCGATGGTCCGGTCGCGCGCCGTCTGGTTGTAGTCGACGAAGATCCGCTCGCCGCGCTCCTCCTTCCACCAGGCCGTGGTGACCTTGCCCGGCATCCGCCGCTCCAGCTCCCGGCCCAGGGCGATGGCGCAGCGGCGGACCTCGGTGAAGGTCCAGCGCGGTGCGATCGGGACGAAGACGTGCAGTCCCCGGCCGCCCGAGGTCTTGGGCCAGCCGCGCAGCCCGAGCTCGTCCAGCAGCGCCCGCAGTTCGTGCGCCGCGGCCACCGCGTGGTGGTAGTCGGTGCCGGGCTGCGGGTCGAGGTCGATGCGCAGTTCGTCCGGCCGGTCGGTGTCCTCGCGGCGCACCGGCCAGGGGTGGAAGGTCAGGCAGCCCAGGTTGGCGGCCCACAGGACGGCGGCCGGCTCGGTCGGGCAGATCTCGTCGGCCGTGCGGCCGCTGGGGAAGGCGATGTGCGCGGTGGGGATCCAGTCGGGCAGGTTCTTCGGGGCGCGCTTCTGGAAGAAGGACTCCCCCTCCACTCCGTCCGGGTACCGCTCCAGGGTGGTCGGCCGGTCGCGCAGGGCGCGGGTGATGCCGTCGGCGACGGCCAGGTAGTACTCGGCGACGTCCCGCTTGGTGAGGCCGCGCTCCGGGAAGTACACCTTGTCCGGGCTGGACAGGCGTACCGTCCGCCCGCCGGCCTCCAGCTCGATCGCACCGCCCGCGCTACCGCCCATGGCCGCCACGGTAGGGGGGCGCGGGCGGACGCGCACACCGAGCGGGCCCGGACGGGCCACCGCAGAATCGAGGGCATGGATCTGCCGGTGATGCCGCCCGTGAAGCCGATGCTCGCCAAGTCGGTGAGCAGGATCCCGCCGGGCATGCAGTACGAGGCCAAGTGGGACGGCTTCCGGGCGATCGTGCACCGCGACGGGGACGAGGTGGAGGTCGGCAGCCGTACCGGCAAGAGCCTGACCCGGTACTTCCCCGAGCTGGTGGCGGCGCTCAAGGAGAACCTGCCGCCGCGCTGCGTGGTCGACGGGGAGATCATCGTCGTCCACGGCGCACGGCTCGACTTCGACCGTCTCAGCGAGCGGATCCACCCCGCCGCCTCCCGGGTGAAAATGCTCGCCGAGACGACGCCGGCCAGCTTCGTCGCCTTCGACCTGCTCGCGCTCGGCGACGACGCGCTCCTCGACACCCCGCTCGGCGAGCGCCGCAGCGCCCTGGTCCACGCGCTTTCCACGGCCCGTCCCCCCATCCACCTCGCGCCCGCCACCACCGATCCCGCGCTCGCGCGGGAGTGGTTCGAGCGGTTCGAGGGCGCCGGGCTCGACGGGGTCGTCGCGAAACCCCTCGATCTCCCCTACCGGCCCGACGCCCGCCTGATGTTCAAGATCAAGCACGAGCGTACGGCCGATGTCGTCCTCGCCGGTTTCCGTTTCCACAAGAGCGGTCCGATCATCGGATCGCTGCTGCTCGGCCTGTACGACGGCCACGGCGCCCTCCAGCACGTGGGCGTCTGCGCCGCCTTCCCCATGAAGCGCCGGGCCGAGCTCGTCGAGGAGCTCGAACCCCTGCGCATGCCGGACCCCTCCGGCCATCCGTGGGCCGCCTGGGCCGAGGAGGCGGCGCACGAGAGCGCCCGGCTGCCCGGCGCCCAGAGCCGCTGGACGGGGAAGAAGGACCTGTCCTGGGTGCCGCTGCGCCCCGAGCGGGTCTGCGAGGTGCGGTACGACCACATGGAGGGCGACCGCTTCCGGCACACCGCGCAGTTCGCCCGCTGGCGCCCCGACCGCACGCCCGAGAGCTGTACGTACGCCCAGCTGGAGGAGGTCGTCGGCTACGACCTGGCCGAGGTGCTGGGCAGCCCGGGCTGAGCGGCCGTGCCGGCCCGCTCCTGTGCCGAGCTCCTGCCCGGCGGCCCGGGCAGGATCCGACCGGGGCCGCTCAGGCGGTGCCGCCCCGCGCGGCGCCGGGCACCGCCGGCCGGCCGGGCCCGCGACCGGAGGCGGTGATCCGCTGCCACTCCGCCCGCCCCGGCCCCACCGCGTTCGGCACCCAGCCCGGCCGGGCCGCGAGCCAGCGCGCCACCCGCTCCCGGACCCCGGGGTCCGAGTAGGCCCGCTCCGGCGGCTCGGCCAGGTGCCGCACCCGGGCCCGGGCCCGCATCACCTCCGGGTCCTCCAGTGCGCACTCGAACAGCGCCGCCGCCTCCCGCGCCCGGTCCGCCCCACCTGCCCGGTCCACCCCACCTGGCCGGCCGGGCCCGACCGCGTCCCCGGAGCCGGCCCCCGCCGCGAGCCGCTCCCCCACCGCCGCGTCGGCCCCGACCTGGAGGTCGAACCACGGCTTCAGCGTGCGCAGCGCCCAGCCGTGGTACCCGGCGGCGAAGCCGAAGGACCCGGGCTCGCGGTGGGCCGTCCGCGCCACCCGGTCGGCCGCCCACAGCGCGAGCGAAGTCCCCTGCCCCAGGGTCGGGTTGGTGTGGGTGAGCGCGTCGCCGACCGGCACCAACCCGGTCGCCACCGGGCCCCGCCCGTCGGCCAGGGGGCTCCACCGGTTGTCCAGGCCCGCGGTCGCCAGCACCCCCGACAGCGGCTCGGCACCCAGCTCCAGCCATGCCGCACCGGGCGGGAAGGCCCGCGCGGCCGCCTCGAACACGGCCGGGTCGCGCAGGGCGGCGCGGGTCGGGTCCCCGGTGTGCGCGAACACGGTGACGGCGAAGGTCCGGTTGTCGGACGGGAAGACCGCGCAGCCCGCGAAGGCGCCGCCGGTCACCGTCCACGGCCGGCGCGGCCCCTCCTCCGTCCCCTCGGGCAGCCGGTACCAGCGGCAGAAGTACGCCAGGCCCGTGCGGTGCCGCTCGACGGGGGCCGGACGGCAGCCGGCGGCGGCCGCCAGCCCGGCGGAGCCTCCGCGCCGGCCGGCCGCGTCCACCACGAGGTCGCCCGCGTACGTGCCGCCCGGGGTGGTCACCCCGGTGACCCTGACCGACGGCTCCGCCCCGGCCGCGGCCCCCTCGGCCCTCGTCAGGGCCGCGACGGGCTCCCCGTACCGCACCACCACGCCCGGCTCCGCGCGCACGGCGGTGGCCAGGGCGCTCTCCAGCACGATCCGGCGGGCCTGGAGCATGACCAGGTCCTCGTCCCCGGGGCGGGCGGGCGGCCGTACGTCGAACCAGTCCAGCTCGTTCCGTTCGCGGGCGCCGAGCCGGAGCATCTCGGCGTGCACGTCGGGCAGTTCGGCGCGCAGCACCCCGCGGGCGGCGCCGAGCAGGACGTGCGGCTGGACCGCCTGCGGTACAGCCGGGCGGCGCCAGCCGAAGAAGTCGCGGTCGAGTGCGGTGCCGGGGGCACGGGTGTCGCGTTCGAAGACCTCGGCGGTGTGTCCGCGGCGGGCCGCGAGGAGGGCGGTCGCGAGCCCCGCGATCCCTCCGCCGATGACCAGCAGATGTGCCATGGCTTCCCCCGAACGGGCGTTCCGTACGACGATCTGACCGCTCAGAGCCTGCGCGTGCGGGCCCCGGCCGAAACTCGCACACCCGTCCGAGGGAGCCCGCCGAGGAGGTCCGCCGGCGCCCGCTGGGGAGGTCCGCCGCCCGACCGGCGAAAATGACCGCATGGCCAGCGAACACGAGAACGCACCCGGCGCCGGAGCCCGCCCGGAAGGCTCCCCGCCCGCCCGAGCCGTCCCCCGGCCCCACGCGACCGTCGGCGTCGGGCTGATCGTCCTCGGCCCCGACGGCCGGGTACTGCTCGGCCAGGCCCACGACGGCAACTGGGAGCTGCCCGGCGGCAAGGTGGACCCGGGGGAGGGCTTCGAGCAGACCGCCGCCCGCGAACTGGCCGAGGAGACCTCCCTGCGGGCCGAACCCCGGGACATCGAGCTGCTGGCCGTCCAGCTCTACGCGCACCCGGAGCCGCCGACCCGCCTGACGGTGGCTGCCCTCACCCGTTCGGCCGAGGGCAGCCCGGCCGTGACCGAGCCGCACAAGATCGCCCGCTGGCAGTGGTTCGTCCCGGAGGAGATCCCCGGCGCCCTCTACCCCCCGTCGGCGGCGGTCCTGCGCGCCTGGCGCCCCGACCTCACGGCCCTGCCGCCCGCCCCCTCGCACGACTACCCCACCGGGAGGAACCGGGACAGCGGCAGGGACGGGAACCAGAGCAGGGGAAGGGAGGACCGGGACCGGGCCTCCTAGACGGCGCGCCGCGGCGCGAAGTTGCCCTCGCCCAGGTCCTCCGCCAGCAGCCGCTTGGCGATCGCGTCCGCCGCCGCCCGCAGCTCCTCGCTGCGCGGCCGGCCGCGGTCCTGCTCCAGCCGGTCGCCCAGCCAGTCCGCCCAGGCCCGCGAGATCACCGCGGCCTCCCGCTCGCCGGCCCGGGTGTGGGCGAAGAAGCCGTTCTGCCGCGTCAGGAAGCCCTCCTCCACCATCCGGTCGAAGACCGGCAGCAGCACCTCCGGCGGCAGCGACAGCCGCGACGCGATCAGCCCCAGGCGGGCGTGCCCCACGGTCCGGGTCATCAGGTCCACCTGCATCACCGCCCATGCCCCAGCCATGTCGAGGCGCGTGTCGGAGGCGTGGACGATGGCCCTCGCCGTGTCCGGCCCCATGCTCCGCACGAGCTTGCCCACCGCCAGCTCCAGCAGCTTGGCCGAGTCCCCCGAGGCCGTGGCCGGGGAGGCGAAGCCGTCGCCCATGTCGGTCGAACCCGCGCGGGCGCTGTCGCGCAGCCGGACCTGCTTGAGGAAAAGCGCCACGACGAAGCCGACGACCGCCACCGGCACCGTCCACAGGAACACCGTGTGCAGGGCTTCGGCGTACGCGTCGATGACCGGGCCCGCCTCGGCCGGGTCGAGCCCGTGCACCCCCTGGGGGCTCTGCGCGGCGGCGCCCAGGCGTGCCGGGTCCGCACCGGTGGCGCGGGCGGCCTCGGCGACCCCGTCCCGCAGCTCGGGCTCCAGGCTGTTGGCGTAGATCGTCCCGAAGACGGCGGTGCCGAAGGAACTGCCGAGCGTACGGAAGAAGGTGACGCCCGAGGTCGCCGTGCCGAGGTCGGCGTAGTCCACGGTGTTCTGCACGGCGATGGTCAGCACCTGCATGCACAGGCCGATGCCAGAGCCGAGGACGAACATGTACGCGGACTCCAGCCAGGCGCCGGTGCCGGGCCCCATCAGCGACAGCAGGTACAGCCCGACGCCCATCACCGCGCAGCCGGCGATCGGGTAGATGCGGTAGCGGCCGGTCTTGGAGGTGGCGTTGCCGCTGAACACGGACGCGATGAGCAGGCCGATGACCAGCGGCAGGGTCCGTACGCCGGACAGGGTGGCCGAGTCGCCGTCCACGTACTGGAGGTAGGTCGGCAGGAAGGTCATCGCGCCGAGCATGGCGAAGCCGACGACGAAGCTGAGGACCGAGCACACCGTGAAGACGGGGTTGCGGAAGAGCCGCATGGGCAGCATCGGTTCGGCCGCCCGGGTCTCCACCAGGCAGAACAGGGCGAGGGCCAGCGCGCCGCCCGCGAAGAGGCCGATGATCACCGGCGAGCCCCAGGCGTACTCGTTGCCGCCCCAGCTGGTGGCCAGGATCAGGGCGCTGGACCCGGCGGCGACCAGGGCGATGCCCAGGTAGTCGATGGCGGGCCGGCCTGCGGCGCGCACCGAGGGGATGGTGCGGGCGGCGGCCACGACGACGAGGACGGCCACGGGGACGTTGACGTAGAAGGCCCAGCGCCAGCTCAGGTGGTCGGTGAACAGGCCTCCCAGGAGCGGTCCGATGAGGGTGGCGACGCCGAAGACGGCGCCGATCGCGCCCTGGTACTTGCCGCGCTCGCGCAGCGGGACCACGTCGGCGATCAACGCCATGGAGGTGACCATCAGGCCGCCCGCGCCGATGCCCTGGAGCCCCCGCCACAGGATGAGCAGGGTCATGTTGCCGGCGAGGCCGCACAGGAAGGAACCGGTGATGAAGATGACGGCGGAGATCTGAAAGATGACCTTCCGGCCGAAGAGGTCGCCGAACTTGCCGACCAGCACCGTCGCGACGGTTTCCGCGAGCAGGTACGCGGTCACCACCCAGGCCATGTGGGCCGCGCCGCCGAGGTCGGCCACGATGGTGGGCAGGGCGGTGCCCACGATCGTCTGGTCGAGCGCGGCCAGCAGCACGCCCAGCATGATCGTGCCGAAGACGACGTTGCGCCGCCGCCGGTCCAGCACGGGCGGCGGCGCGGCGACGGCGGGGGCAGTGGTCACATCTCGCACTCTCACAGCGCCCCCACCGCACCGCATGCCGCAAGCCGCCGTACGGGTGAACCCCGGACCCGGCTCGGCGCAGGGCGTCAGCGCAGGTGGGCCAAGCCCGGGTGCTCCGCCGCGTAACCGTCCAGCAGCCGCCGGGCCACCGACACCGAGTCCACGAGCGGGTGCAGCGCGAAGGCTTTCACGGCGTCCGCCCGCGAGCCGCTCGCCGCCGCGGCCAGCACGGCCCGCTCCGCCGCCTTCACCGAGGTGACCAGCCCCACCGCGTGCAGCGGCAGCGGTGCCACCGAGACCGGGTGGGCGCCGTTGGCGTCGACCAGGCAGGGCACCTCGACGACCGCCTCGGCGTCGAGTACGGACAGCGTCGATCCGTTGCGGACGTTGAGGATCAGCGTGGCCCGCTCGTCGCGGGCGATGGCCCGCATCAGGGCGAGGGCGACCTTCTCGTAGCCGCCGGACTCCAGATCGCTCTCTTCGCGCTCCCCGACGCCCGCCACCTCGCGGTTCTCCGACATGTACGTGGCCTCGCGCTCGGCCCGGGTCCGGTCCCAGGCGGCCAGCGCCGCCCCGGCGCTCTGCCCCAGCCGGCCGGCCTCGGCGTAGAATCCGCGCTGCTGGTCGCGCAGGAAGGCTCCGCGCGTCTGCTTCGCCTCCTGGTAGGCCCGTACCGTGTCGCGGTTGAAGTAGTAGTAGTGCAGGTACTCGTTCGGGATCGCGCCGAGCGAGCGCAGCCAGTCGGCGCCGAAGAGCCGTCCCTCCTCGAAGGACTCCAGTGCCTCGCTGTCGGCCAGCAGCCGGGGCAGCTCGTCGCGCCCGCCGATCCGCAGGCCGCGCACCCAGCCCAGGTGGTTGAGGCCGACGTAGTCGATCCAGGCCTCGCCGGGCCGGGCGCCGAGCAGCCGGGCGATCCGGCGGCCGAGCCCGACGGGCGAGTCGCAGATGCCGATGACCCGGTCGCCCAGCTCCTCGGCCATGGCCTCGGTGACCACCCCGGCGGGGTTGGTGAAGTTGATGACCCAGGCGTCCGGGGCGGTACGGGCGATCCTGCGCGCGATCTCCCGGGCCACCGGGACCGTCCGCAGGCCGTAGGCGATCCCGCCGGCACCCACCGTCTCCTGGCCCAGCACCCCCTCGGCCAGCGCGATCCGCTCGTCGGCGGCGCGCCCCTCCAGGCCTCCGACGCGGATGGCGGAGAAGACGAAGTCGGCCCCGCGCAGGGCCTCGTCCAGGTCCCCGGTGGCGGTGACGGCCGGAGCGTCCGCCGCCCCGGAGGCCGCGGCCTGGTCCGCGAGGACCCGGGCCATCGCCGTGAGCCGGGCGGGATCCTCGTCGTAGAGCGTCACATGGGACACCCGGCCCTCGGCCCGGTCGCCCAGCAGTGCCCCGTAGACGAGCGGGACGCGGAATCCGCCCCCGCCCAGGATGGTCAAGCGCATGCCCGTTTCCGCCCTTTCCGCCGTCGTGGCCGCGGCCACGGCCCGGGGATGACCCGGGCACGGGCGAAGCCACGGCTCCGGCGACGGCCGCAGGGATGCCACGATCCGTGGCGTCCGCGCGATGTCGCGGATCGTGGCATCGGCACGGACCGAACCAGGCGGTCGGTATAACGGTGGATCTCCGACCCCGCCCCGGCAGGGCCGTGGCACGCGCTTCAGGGGACCAGTCTCCCCCGAGGCCTCACTCCCCCAGCGGCGGCACGGCCCGCAGGCGCGCGCCCTGCTGCTGGGGGAAGTCCGCTCCGCCGCGCACCGGACCGGCCGGCAGGCCCTGCGGGGCCGACAGCACGAGGGTGATCCGGGTGAGGCCCATGCCCTCCAGCATTCGGCTGGATTCCGCCACCATCCGGCACCGCACCAGGCCCCATCCCGGGTCGGGATGGCGCACCGTCCGCACCGCGCCGTCCTGTTCGGCGGCGGCCTCCCCGTGGGTGGTCAGCCAGTGCGGGACCCCGTAGCGGTAGGCCGCCTCCATGAACGGGTCCCGGGCCACCTCCTGGCGGATGCTCCGCAGCCCCTCGTCCTCCGGGGCCTCGGCGAGGGCGGTTGCGAACTGGGCCAACAGCGGTACGCACCAGGCCGGTTCGTGATCCTCCAGCACGGCCGCGGCGTCCGGGTGGAACAGCACGAAGCGCAGGAAGTTGTCGTCCGGCAGGGCCGTCGGGTGGGGGCGGACCGACTGGAACAGCCGGTCGAAGGCCGAGTTGGTGAGGGCCACGTCCCAGCGGTGGTCCACCAGGAAGCTCGGGTAGGGCACGGCCTCCATGAGGGCCGCGTAGTCGACCAGGTAGTCGCGCTGGGCCGGATCCTGGGGCAGCCGGCTCTCCTCGGCCGCGCGCCAGGTGGGCGGCGGGTCCCGGTCGACCATGACCCGGAACAGCCAGAAGCACTGCCGCTCGCTCATCTCCAAGGCCTCGGCCAGGGCGAGGAGTTTGCGGTCCGTCCACTCCTTGACGAGCCCGCGTTCCCAGTTTCCGTACGCGCGCACGCTGATGCGCAACCGCGACGCTACGTCCTCCTGGCTCAGGCCCAGTTCTTCGCGGCGCTGGCGCAAAATCTCCTTGCGCCGCTCCGACCGCACTGCGCCGCGGGGCTCCTCGCCCGCCAGGCGCTCCTCACCGGCTCGGACGAGGCCATCAGACGGGCCCACCGCTGCGAGATGTGGCACCGAGAGCTCCCCCTCCTCAACGGTCTGGATCTTCATTTCCGTGTGGCGATCCTGCTACCGACTTCATTCGAGTGTCAACTATTGTGGCAATTCCAGCCGAGCGACAGCTCATTCCCGCCACAGCTGTGGCAAGTTCTGGCTCTCCCAAAACAAACCGGATAGATTCCTCTAGGCCGACCACGTGCCCACTGACCTCGCGCGATCTAGGAGAACCACTGGTGACAGACGGCTTCCCGGCTCCCGTCGCGGTGGCCAACGCGCCCCTGGCAGCGACCGTCACGCGGGTCGCCGAATTGGCGAACAAAATGGGCCGCGACCCGAACCAGGTCTTCGACCTCCGCCGGCTCTCGGAGGCGTCCGGGGTTCCCACTGATGTGATCAGGACCCTGCTCGACGGGCGACGGGCCGGCGAACCCGACCTCCAGGCACGTTTCCTCCAGCGCCTGGACCTGCTCCGGCGCACCCGGGTCAAACCCAACGGCCGCCGCTACACGCAGCAGGAGATCGCCGACGGCGCCGGGATGTCCCGGCAGCAGGCCGGCGCCCTGATCAACGGCGACCGGCGGCCCACGATGGAGCACTGCGACGCCATCCAGCGGTTCTTCGGGGTGCACGCGGGCTTCCTCACCGCCCATGACGCCGACGCCCTGACGGACGCCCTCCAGCGCACCGAGCAGCAGCTGCTCCAGGACTTCGCCGGGCGCGAGCGGCAGACCGTACCGGCGGAATCGGCTTCGGCGGGCGATCCGCTGGCAAGACTCCTCCAGAACCACGGCGTACGGGGCATCGCCTGGCGCGCCGCCCAACTGCCCAGCGACAAGCACCGGGACAAGGTGACCGAATGGCTGGACATGCTTCTCGAAAGCGTCAAACCGAACGAATCATGACCCAGTCGAAAGTCTGGATCTGATCCTTGAGTCCTGATCCGGATCCGCGCCGACGGGGAGAACGGTGAGCATAGGCAGAGCGCAGCGGCGGTTGTGCGCGGAGCTGGTGTCCGGCATCAAGCTGGCCGCCCCCGTGGAACCGCTGGACCTCTACGCCGCCCTCTGCGAGGGCATGAGCAGACACCGCGGCCGCCCGGTGGAGTTCCGGATGGCCGCGTTCCCGCAGGGGACCGCGAGCGGCCTCTGGCTCGACATGGCGGACCGGGACCTGGTGGTCGTCGAGGAGCGCACGGCCCCCGACCACCAGCTGGTGATCCTGGGCCACGAACTGTGGCACATGAAGGCCGGCCACTGCAGCCACCACGTCGACGGGGCCGCCGTGGCCGCCCGCCTGCTGACCGACGCCGCCGACCTGGGCGAGACGGTCCGCAGCGTCGCCGCCCGGACCCGGGCCGACGTCCAGGAGGAGACGGAGGCCGAGAGCTTCGGGCTCCTCCTGGGCAGCCGCTGCCGCACCTGGCTGGCCGGTTCGGCAGGGCAGCGACCACCGGCCCAGCAGGACGAGCTGGCCGGCCGGATCGAGACCTCGCTCGGCTACCGGGGGCGCAGGAACGACCGTTGAGCGGACCGGACTACTACATCCCGGCGGCCGCGATGGCACTGGCCCTCGTGTGCAAGCTGCCGGCGCTGCGCACCAACGGGCGCGATCCGCTCCTGCGGTCCGTCTTCGTCCTGCTCCTCCTCGGCGGCGCGGTGTTCACCTTCGCCGCCCCTCCCACCATCGCCGCCGTCAACCGCTGGACCGGCGTCCCCAACTTCTCCGCCCCGCTCGTCTACTGCCTGATGACCGCCTTCAGCGCCTCCTGCCTGGTCCTCGTCTTCAACTGGCGCGGCGGCCCGCTGGAGGAGATACGCCGCACCTCGCAGCGGTGGATCGCGGGCTACTCCGTGGTCGTCGCGGCCATCGTCGTCCTGTTCGCCCTCGGTGACGCCCCCGTCGAGCGGCTGCGGGACTTCGACACCTACTACGCGAACACGCCCTACATCCGCCTGATGATCACGGCCTACCTGCTGGCGCACAACGCCGCCGTGCTGATGATGGTGTCGATGTGCTGGCGCTGGTCCCTTCGGGTCCGCGGCTGGCTCCGGGCCGGACTGGTGATCATCGTCGCCGGGTACACCATCAGCCTCGCCTACGACGCGGCCAAGATGTCCGCCGTGGCCGCCCGCTGGCTGGGCCACGACCTGGACTACCTGAGCACCTACCTCGCCCCGCCGCTGGCCTCCTTCGCCGCCCTCGTCAGCTCCGTGGGCTTCGTACTGCCGCTCGTGTGCCAGCGCGTGTCGGACAGCTGGCGCACCTGGAGCACCTACCGCCACCTCGGCGCGCTGTGGCGCGAGGTGCAGAGCACCGCGCCCCGCGGCACGCCCTGCGTGCGGATGTCCTGGTGGTCGCCGGCCGCGATCCGGGTGATCCAGCGGGAGTCCGACATCCACGACGGCTTCCTGCGCCTCGGCCCCGCCTTCGACCGGCGCCACCGCGACAGCGCCTACGAGCGGGCCCGGGCGGCCGGGGCGGACGAGGAGACGGCCCGCGCCGTCGCGGACGCGGCGATGGTGGTGGCCGCCGTACAGGCCGGCGCCGCCGACTCCGAGGGGGCCGGGAACGGCGACGAGGAGCGGGTGCCGCTGCTGGCCGACGGGCCGCGCGACCTCGTACGGATCTCGCACGCCCTGCGGCACTCGCCGCTGGTGGCCGCCGTGCGCCGGCAGGTGGCCCCGGCGGGAGGCTGAACCGCCGGGGCCGGGCGGTCGCGGACGCGGGCGCGTCCGTGGGCGCCGTCGCCGTCGCTCAGCGGGAGGCCGTCACCGACAGGGCCGGGAACAGGTCCTGGAAGGGCCCGGCGGAGTCGGTCCCGTCCCGCCCGTAGGGGGCGTCGAAGCTCCACACCATGAACAGCAGGAACACGATCAGCGCGCTGAACAGCCCGGCCAGCAGCAGCTCGCGCCCCGAACGCCGGATCTGCAGGGTGAAGATCAGCCCGATGGTGACGACGCCGCCGACCACCAGCCCGAACCAGACCACGCTCGGAAGGGTGGACTCGTCGCTCTGCGTGCGCGAGTGCCGGGCGTCGTCGGCGGCGGCGATGTGGTCGAGCAGCGGCTGGTAGGCCTGGGCCTGGAGCTCGTTGGCGGGGCTCTGGTGGGTGACGTCGGTGCGCAGCTTGCCGAGCAGCTGCGCGCCCTCGGCGGAGGCGTCCTGGCCGGAGACCAGCCGCGGCCAGTCCACGCTGACGGTGTGGGCTACGTACGCGTCCACCTCCCCGCGGATCCGGTCGCGGACGGGCCCGGGGTAGACGTCCGCCCGCTGGGTGACCTCGTACAGCGACTGGGCCTCTCGGCGCACGCTGTCCTCGGCCGCGCCGCGCGCCTCCCAGACGCCCGCGATGGCGAGGCCCAGGACGATCGCGTAGACCACGCCGACCATCATCGTCATGTACTCGATGACGTCGGGGGTTTCGCTGGTGTCCTCGTCGTCCGCGACCCGGCGGTGCCGGACCACGGTCATGGCGAGGACGAGGGCGCAGACGAGCGCCATGGCGATGGCCAGGACCAGCCATTCGGACACGAGGGATCTCCCGTTCGTGGATGCGCGGACGCATGGGTGTGTGGATGCGGGTGCGGATGGGGCGGTTGCCCGGGGCCGGGGCCATCAGCTCCGGCTCTTGGAGCGGGGGCGCAGCGCGGCGGCGGCCAGCACGGCCGGGGTGGTCACGACCACCATCAGCATCACGGTGCTCAGGCCGTCCGGGCCGCGCCGCTGCAGTGCCGCGGAGTGGTACGGGCGTACGGGGAACCTGCTCACCCGCTCGACGGCGGCCCCGGCCCCGGGCGGGGCGGGGGCATCGGCCGGGGCCGGCTCCGGTTCTCCGGCCGCCGGAGGCTCCGCCGGCGGAGCCTGGGGCGGCTGCGGCGGCTGCGGCGGCTGCGGCGGACCGCCCGGTGCGGCCGCCCCGGGCGCGGGCTGCTCCGCGAGCCCCGGCGCGTGGCCGGGGTGGTGCACCGTGGGCCGGACGGCGCCGGGCACCGTCACCCGTACGGGCGGCGCCGGCGACGGGCGGCCGGGCCGCGCCACGGGCGGGGGCGGCATGGCGGGCGGCCGCACCCCGGGCGGCTTGGGCGGCCCGGCCGGCACGCACACGTCGACCCGCGCCCCGCGGCCGTGGCCGTCGCCCGCGACCGCCACATGGCCGTGCAGCGGGCAGAGCGCGGCGACCAGCCCCGCCCCGGCGAAGTACTGCCAAGCCGTCACCGCGGTCCTCCCGATCCGGCAGCCGATATGAGGGTTACGGCTGAAGAAACGATCAAGGCCCGGCTTCGGACACGCGCCGGAGAGGTCAAGATCCTTGTGCGAGGGCTCGATTCGAGCCCCGTGCGGAACCCCGGGCCGGGCCGGCGGGCCGTGGGCGCTCACCCCTGCGGCCCACCACGCCGCGGCGGCCGTCGCCCGCCCGGCCGGTCATCGGAGCAGCGGATCCGCGGCCCGGCGGGGCGCGGCAGAGGGAGGGTGGCGCGTGGCAGCGGACGATCGGACCGCCCCCTCGAAGCCGGAACCGGAACCCGAGTCCGGTCCGCAGCCCGGTCCGGAGCCGGAGCCGGAGCCGCCGGCCCCCGCCAAGGGGCTCCGCTTCCCAGCGCCCCGACGATCCTGGCCCTGGCCACGGTCACCGTCTGGCTGCTGGCCTTCCTCGTCCCGGCCGGGCTGTACGACCGGGGCGAAACGGGTGCGCCCGTCGCCGGCACCTACCACCGGGTCGAGGCCTGGCAGGCGGCCAGCGGCTGGATGAACCCCTTGGTCCCCACGACGGCCGTCACCACCGGCGGCGTCGCCCTGGCCAAGGTCGGCTACGACAAGTACCTCCGCTTCGTCTGGCCGCTGCCGGCCATCCTGTCCGTGCTGATCTGCGGCTTCGTGGCGGTGGGCGCGGCGATGTGACGGTCGGTCTTCCCGTCCGCACCGCCGCGCCCGTCCTCAGGCCTCCGCGCGGATGCCCCGGATCACGGCACGCCGCCGCCTGCCGCCCGCGCCGAGGTACTCGACCTCCTGGCCGACGGGCTGCCACATCAGTGCCTGGCCGAGCTCCGAGGAGGGCGAAACGACGTCCTCGTCCGCTGCGGGCAGTTCCGCCACGGCGTACAGCGAACCGTCGTCCTCGCCGTCCAGTTCCAGTGCGAGGAGCGCACCGGGCACGACGACCTCGGGAGCACCGGCGTCGTGGTCCGCCGACACCTGGTCGAGGAAGCCCTGGAGGTAGGCCACCCGGCGCTCCCACCGGTCCCGCCGGTCGTTCTGCGTCTTGCGCAGGAAGACCAGGTTGGCCGCGTCGACCCCGGCGGGCGTCTCGTCCGGCTTGCCCAGTGCGGTGCGCAGGTTCTGCAGTTCGACCAGGACCCGCCGGTAGCAGGCGGGCGGTACCGAGCGTACGGGGAAGGCGCCCTGGCGGAAGGTGAGCGGGCCACCACGCTCATCGGACTGCCGACGGGCAGAGGTGTCGGCCCGCGCCGGGGTCTCCGACGGCTCGGCCGGCGCCGGTCGCTCCGGCTGCTCCGGCCGTGCTGTCGCCGGCTGTTCGCCGGCCGGGGTCCCGGTTGCGGCGGCCGGGTCGGCGTCCTCCGGCCGACCGGTGTCGGTGGGTCCGTCCGGCTGCGGCTCGTCCGCGACGGGTTCGATGCCCAGCCGGGCGAGCTCCTCGCGCAGGGGCGCCATGGCCTGTTCCCGGTCGAGGTGGAAACGGCTGCCGCGGATGCGGACGAAAGTCCAGCCCACCCGCTCCAGGTCGCGCTGGCGCTGTGCGACGACGGAGGCGTCCTCACCCTCTGCGAAGCTGTCGCCGTCGCACTCGACGGCGAGCCGCTGGGTGCCTCCCTCGACCACCAGGTCGATCGCGTGCCGTCCCACGCGGTACTGCGGGCGCACCCGGTAGCCGTCGGAGACGAGCTCCAGGAAGACCCGCTGCTGGAGCAGGTTCTCGAAGGCCTCGTGCCGCTGGTCGGCCGACACCTCTCCGGCGAGGGCGGCCTCCGCCTCCTCGGCGGGCCTGGACAGGTGGTCCAGGTAGTGACGGCGCAGGTCGTTCTCGTGGAACTCCTCGGGCCTCGCGCTGTGGAAGACCCACACCTGGTCCCTGGCCCGGGAGGCGGCCACGTTGATCCGCTGCTCGTAGTTCTTTCCGCTGTAGCCGCCGGGCACCCGCCCGGCGTCCGTCGTCGCCGAGTTCACGCAGGAGATGAACATGACGTCGCGCTCGTCGCCCTGGAATCCCTCGGCGTCGGCCACCCGGATCTGGCGGGCCTCCCGTTCCTCGTACGAGAGCGAGGCGGCCAGCAGGTTCTCCAGCTCCTGGGTGTGCGCCTTGCTGGCCCTCAGGCTGATGACGCCCATGGTGCGGTCCGCGTAGGCCGGGTCCGCACAGCACTCGGCGAGTGCGTCGACCAGGGCCCGGGCCTCCTGCGAGTTGACGAGGCGCGAGTCCTTGCCCACGGCCTCCCCGGTCTCCACGTACACGCGGCGCACCGGGGGCAGCCGGTCCGCGCCGTACTGGCGCAGCGGCAGCAGGTCGTCGTTGTAGCAGAGGTGGTTGGAGAAGCCGATGATCTCGGGCATGCAGCGGAAGTGCTCCTTGAGCATGAGCGTGCCACGGCCCGCCGCCAGTGCCTCGGTGAGGTCGAAGAAGCTGCTCTCCGGGCCGAACAGCCCCTTGCGCGCCGGGTCCAGGCTGGTGAGCAGCTTGTCCTGGAGCTTGAAGTACTCGTCGTGCTTGAGCCCGACGTTGGAGGGGCTGACCTGCTTGCTGTCGCCGACGACCACGATCCGGTCGGCCAGCCAGGTCAACAGCATGGCCTCCAGGCCGGACTGGCTCGCCTCGTCGACGATGACCACGTCGAAGAGGCCGGGCCGGTCCATCGGCACCGTCTCCGCCACCTGGTGCAGGGGCATGATCCAGGCGGGTACCGCGCTCTGCGCCTCGCGCAGCGCGGCCTGCGCGTCGCGGCGGTAGCGGTGCTGGTACTTGCCCTTGATGCGGCGGACGGCGTTCTGGTAGGCCTTCAGCGCGGTGGTCTGATCGCCCGTCAGCATGGCGAGGGAGCCGTTCCACGCGCGGGCGGCGGCCAGCCTGCTCAGCGTGATCCGGATCTCGTCGTCTGCCTCTGCGAGGCCCATGGTGAGCTTGCGTTCGGCTTGGGGGTCGGTCAGCCGTTCCATCCGGTCCCGCCACGCCGACCAGGCCCAGGCCTCGGTGATCCCGGCCAGTCTGGGCTCCCAGCCGGAGTCCGGTTCGCCGGCGGTCGCGACGATGCGCTCGGCCAGCGCCGGGAACGCCTCGCGGACCGCGGTGTACGCCGCGTCGTGCGCGGACCGCAGGCGCGCGGCCTCCCGTACGTCCGCCAGCTGCTCGCACGCCGCACGGTAGGCGGCACGGTCCTGGCCGACCACGGCCTCGCGGGCGGCGGCCAGTGCGGGAGCGGCGCCGGGCCGGTCCGTCCACTGGCGCAGCAGGTCGGCGGCGGTGGAGAGCAGGCGGCGCGGCCCTTCCGCGGCCCGCAGCGTCTCGCCGACCCGCAGCAGGTTGCGTACCGCGGTCTCGGTGGGGAGTTCGTGCCACGGAGCGTGGGCCAGCTCCGGCGCGATGGCCGCGGCGGCGAGGACCTCCGCGCGTGCGGCCACGACCTGGATCAGGGCAGCGAGGCACTCGATCTCCTGGCGCAGACCCGCCAGTCGCGGAGCGTGTCCGGCCCAACCCTGCCGGGGGCGGGACCACTCGGCCTCGAACCGGGCCAGGCGCACTTCGAGCTGGACGCGGGCCAGCACCTTCGCCGCACTGTCGGCGCTGTCGGGGGCGCGCCCGTCCAGCTGCACCTGCTCGACGAAGGTCCCGACGGCCTTGGCGAGTTTGGTGCGGATGCCCAGGGGCCCGCGGAGCTTCTGCCCCTGTTCGAGGCCGTCGTGGAGGGTGGTGGCACGTGCAAGGGCCTCGGCGGGCTCGAACCTCTCGATCCCGGACACCAGGGCCGTGCCGAGCGTGGCAAGGGCCGCCTCCGCCGCCGCCAGCGCCTCGGCGGCCGCGTCGTGGCGGGACCGGACCTCCTGGTCCCGGCCGCTGAGCGCACCGTCCAGAGCGGTACGCGCCCACTCCCCGAGGGGCGCGCACTTCGCGGTGGCGGCCGCTCGGGCCAGGGCGAAGGCGCCGAGGGCGTCACCGAGCCGCCGCTGTTCCGTGTCGGTCAGCACACCGACCAGCTCGTCGTACGCGGCCGCCACGGGCTCGCCGCGTACGGCCTCGTAGGCGTCCTCGGAGGCGCGTACGGCCTCCACGGCCTCCTCGAAGTCACCCGGTGAGGGGAGCTCCGCCGGACCGGGCACCTCGGCCGCCAGCGCCTGCACGGCGGGGGTGTAGGCCCGCGTCGTGTGCATCAGGGTCAGGGCGTCGGCCGAGGTGAGCCGGGGCTGGTCGGCCGGTACCGGCCCGATCCATTCGTGGCGGCCGGTCTCGGCGGCCAGTCGCGCCGCGATCTGCTGGAGGCTGCCGGAGTAGTCGCCGATCTCCGCCTCGAAATGCCGGGTCTCCTGGTCGCGCAGCATTCCGAGCTCGGTGAGCAGGGTCGACTGACGGCTCCGGGCGTTCGCCAGGCGAGCCGTGAGCTGGTCGATCTCGCGCCGGGAAGCCCCGGGGTCGTAGCCCGCGAACCGGCCGAGGATGGTCTGGACGGAGGCTTCCAGCTCCCGCTGCGCGCTGGTTCCGTCCTCGGTGCGGCTGACGCACAGGTCCCGGACGGTTTCGGGGAGCTTGTCCCGCACCACGCGGAGGGCGCGCGGGGTGTGACTGGTGATGAGCACCCTCTTGCCCTGGGCCAGCAGATCCGTGACCAGGTTCGCGATGGTGTGCGTCTTGCCCGTGCCGGGCGGGCCCTGGACGACGACGAGCCGGTTGCCGCGGAGGCGTTCCGCGATGGTGCGCTGCTCCTCGTTGGCGGGCAGCGCGAAGTACAGCTCCGGCCGAGCGCTCTCGGACGGCGGCTGCTCGCCGGCGGCTCGGGCACCCTCCCCGCCGGCTATGTAGCGCAGCAGTTCGGTGGGCTCGGCTCCCCGGTCCACCTGGGCCGCGATCGAGCCCAGCGCTTCGAGGGTGGAGCGTCGGGTCCGCTCGCGCAGGACGAGGGCCGGGGTGAAGCCGACGACGGGCGCGGCGAGGGACTGCGGGGTGACGCGCTCGTCGCCGGAGGAGTAGCGGCCGGCACTGTGCGCGGCGTTCACCCAGCTGCGCAGGGCGGTTTCGAGCTCGTCCAGTTGGCTGGTCTCGGTCGCATCGGAGGCGCGTTCGAGGGCGGCGCGGATCTCCTCGCGCACCAGGCCCTGGACGTGCTGCTCGGCGTCGAGCATGCCCTCCTCCAGCTGGAAGCCCGGGGCACTGGTGTCGGGAGCGGCCAGGAGGGTGCCGGTGCCCGCGTCCAGTCTCAGCACGGCACGGTGGGTGAGCAGGTGCCGCTCGACGCGGGCGCCGTCGGTGGACTGCCAGGTCAGCCGACCGAATCCGATGACCAGTTCGTAGGACTCTCCGAGGTTGGCGGCGTCTTCGTGCATCTTGTGCAGGCGGTCGTACAGCTTGACGCTGGGCTCGATCTCCCGGCGCCGGGCCGCCCAGGGCCGCCAGGCCGCCTCCCAGGCGGCGTACTGCTTCTCGATCTTCTCCCGGTCGGGGTGCGAGTCGAGTTCGAGGTAGACCTTGTCCAGCGCGATGCCGTGGGTGAAGCGCGCCGGGGCGGGTTCGATGCGGCGGCGCAGGTGCGGCGGGTGCTCGGCGGCGAAGTCGCGGATCCGGTCGGCGTCGACCCAGGGCTCCAGCCGCTTGGGCGGCAGCGGGGGTTCCTCACGCTGCGGCCGCCGTACGGTGAGCCAGGCGCCCTCGCCGGACGGTACGGGCCCTTCGAGGACCGAGGCGATGCCGGCGCCGTCCGGCAGGTCGGCGAACCAGACGGTGCCCTGGGCTCCGTCGAGGGTGCGCACGGGCCGGGTGCGGGACTCCTCCGCGGCGGCGAGGAACCGGAAGATCTGTCGGACCTTGTCCTGGTCGGTGGGGGTGGGACCGCCGGTCCGGACCGGGGCGGGGGTCCGCCCGGGCCGGGCGGGGTCCGCAGGGGGCTCGGCGGACACGGCCGGGCCGGGTCTCTCGGTCCGAGGCGCCGGAACGCGCGGGTCCACCGGCGCTACGAGGCCCACCGGAGCTTCGTCATGACGTTTCGACGGCTGGGTCGCAGCCGCCGGAGCGGGCGCCACCGCCGGAACGGCCGTGTCGGGGGCCGCGGCCGGGGCCGTACTGAAGGTGGCGCTCTCGCGGTCGTGGCGGGACAGGAAGCAGACCTCTATGTCGAGAGCGTCGGCCGTCCCGGACGGAATGCTGTAGGCCCAGGTGGCGGAAACGGTTCTGCCCGGTCGCAGAGTGCCCGTCAGGTCCTCGTCGAGGACCGCGGAGTTGTCGTCGAGGACCCTGCGGGCGGCCTTGCCGTTGGCCCCGCACCGGATGACGAGTTCGATCCCGCCCAGGTCGAAGGCGCTCTGGGTGCCGTTGGTGAGCGACACCGTGCAGGAGATCAGATCGTCGCCGGGTCGGTACCCGTAGACGGATCCCGGGTCCGCCGGCTGGTAGGAGTGGACTTCCCCGACCAGGAGGCGCAGTCCGTCGCCGTACTCATGGGTCGAACCGACCGGCTGGATACCGTCGTCGATCGTCTCGACGTCCCTGGAACTCACACATCACCCCATGGAAGCTGCGCGCCGCTGCGCGGCGGGCTGGAAGTCCGCACACCGCCGTCCGCCCGCGCCGGCGCGCCGGGCCTGCGCAACCCCTCCCGGCAGCATGTGAACTCAGTACACGAGGCAGACCCTAGCAGTCCCCTACAAGGGACATTTCGCGCCAGTCCCCGCCCTCGTCCAGGGCGCCGAGGGCGGGATCGCGGCCTCGTGGAGGGAGCTGACGACCACAGCGTCCTGCCGGGGAGGCGTGATGTCGGCCGGCGGCCTCGGCGGCGGATCCGGCCTCGAGCCGTCTCTCAGCGGAGTGCTGACGCCTCACCAGCGAGGACTACGTACGCTGGCACGAGCCGCCCCGCCGCCCAGTACGAGGAGACCCATGCCCCGGCTCGCCATCTCGGAGGAGTTCTTCGACGAGTACGACGGTCTGGAGAAGCACGTCCGCTCCGCGGTCCGCGATGCCGTCCGGATGTTCCAGCAGCTCACCGTCGACCAGTTGCACGCGGGCAAGGGCCTGCACCTGGAGCAGCTGCGGCAGGCACGAGACCCGCGGATCCGAACCATCCGCATCAGCAAGGCCTACCGGGGCGTGGTCCTGGCCCCCGACGACGGCAGTGACACGTTCCTGCTCGTTCGCGTCGCCCACCACGACGACGCCATCGCCTGGGCCCGCAAGCGCGCGTACTCGGTCAACTCCGCCACCGGGGCCCTGGAGGTGCGCAACGTCGCGGCGCTGGAGGACATGCGGCCGTTCTTCGAGCACAAGGCCGAAGCCGCGCCGGCCCGGCTCTTCTCCGGGCATTCCGACAGCGTGCTGCGAAACCTGGGAATCGACGAGCAGACCCTGCGCCTGGCCCGGCTGTGCGTCGACCGGGACGACCTGAGGCTCGTCGCACCCCCCTTGATGCCTCCGGACCAGCACGAAGTGCTGGACCACCTCGCCGAGGGCTTCGGCCCCGACGAGATCTGGGAGCAGCTGATCACCGCCCGCCGACCGACCGCCGCCGCGTCCGGACCGTGGCCGCCGGCCGACCTCGGGGAAGCCATCCGCAGCACGCCGCACCGCATCGTCGACGTGTCCGGACCGCATGAACTCGACCGCGTGCTCGCCGACGACTTCGCCCGGTGGCGCGTCTTCCTCCACCCGGCCCAGCGCAGGACCGCCTACCTGCCGAGCTACTCCGGCCCGGCGCAGGTCACCGGTGGTCCCGGAACCGGCAAGACCGTCGTCGCCCTGCACCGGGTGAGGCACCTGCTGCGCCGCTCCGGGCGCGACACCGACGCGCGGATCCTGCTGGCCACCTACACCAACGCCATGGCCGACGCCCTGAGGCAGAACCTGGCGCTGCTCCTCGGAGAGGCGGACGGCGCCCTGTTGTCCTGCGTCGACGTGACGACGGTCGACTCCCTGGCCTCACGGGTCATCCGGGAGGCACGGGGCCGCGTGCCCAGACCGCTCGGGACCGCCGCGGAGCGCAGCGTGTGGGCTTCGATCCGCAAGCGCCTCGAACTGCCCTGGCCGGAACAGTTCCTCTCGCAGGAGCTCCGCCATGTCGTCCTGGCCCAGGACGTACGCACCCCGGAGGAATACCAGCGGGTCCTGCGCAAGGGACGCGGAACGCCCGTCGGACCGGTACAGCGCGACCAGCTGTGGCGTGCCCTGCGGGAGTTCACGGCGGTCGTCTCCTCCCGGGACACGGCGACCTACCCCCAGCTGTGCGCCCAGGCCGCGGAGCTGCTGGCCACCGAGGGTCCCCGCTACGCGCACGTCGTCGTCGACGAGGCGCAGGACCTGCACCCCAGCCAGTGGCGGGTGCTTCGGGCGAGCGTCGCCCGGGGAGCGGACGACCTGTTCATCGTCGGAGACCCGCACCAGCGCGTCTACGACTCGCGCGTGTCGCTGCGGTCGCTGGGTGTCCACGTCACCGGCCGTTCGACGCGCCTGCGCCTCAACTACCGCAGCACGGAGGAGATCCTGACCTGGTCCACGGCCCTGCTGGACGGCCGGCGCATCGGGCGGCTCGGTGAGGATGACGACGGTACGGCCGACAGCCTCGCCGGGTACCGGTCCGAGCTCCACGGCCGGGCTCCGTCGGCCCGCGGCTGGCCCACCCAGGAGCAGGAACTGACGGCTGTGGTGCAGCAGGTGCGCTCCTGGACCGACGACGACGGGGTGGCCCCGTCCGACATAGCCGTCTGCGCGCGCTTCAACACCCTGGTCGACGCACTGCTCGCCCGGCTCCGGCGGGAGGGGATCCCGGCCGTCGCGGTGAAGGACGCCACGGGACCCGCCGTGAGCGGGGTGCGCGTCGCCACCATGCACGCCATGAAGGGGCTTGAGTTCCGCTGCGTCGCGGTGGCGGGGGTCAACGAGGGGGTGCTGCCGTTTCCCGCGCAGGTCACGCCCCCGCAGGTCGATCCGTTGCAACACCAGGCCGATCTCACCGCCGAGCACTGTCTCCTGTTCGTCGCCTGCACCCGGGCGCGGGACGCGCTCGCGGTCTCGTGGCACGGGTCGCCTTCGCCTCTGCTCACTGCGTTCCTCCCGGACGCGCCGGGCCACACGTAATGGGAGCAGAGGCGAGCCTGCCGGCTGCTGCTGCTGCCGGGCGGGCCGGCGAGGCGCCCGTCGCCGTCTGGCGGGTGGTGCGACAACCGCTGCGGTTCCTGGGGTCGTGGTGGCCCTGGCGGTGCTGGGCGTACCTCGGGAGCGGGTTCCCGCTCGGGTACGGGGTGCTGCTCGCGCTGGTGCTGCTCGTCGGGCTCGGGGTGGTGCTCGCGGTGGCCGGGGTCGGACTGCTGCTGCTGGTCGGCGCCCTCGCGGGGGCGGTGCCGCTCGGGGAGCTGGAGCGGCACCGGCTGCGGTGGGTGGAGCCGGAGCCGGTGGCCGACCCGCACACCTCGCTCGCCGGGGCCGGCCCGGCCGCCTGGCTGCGGACGCGGCTGCGCGAGCGCGCCACCTGGCGGGAGTTCGGGTACGCGGCCCTGCTCGGGGTGGTCTTCGGGGCGGCCGGCTTCGGGCTGCTGTCACTGCTGGCGTTCTCCCTGATGCTGGTGGCCTCCCCCGTCATCGTGTGGGCGCTCGCGCCGGAACCGGTGATGCTCGTGCCCGGCGAGGCGGTGGCCGGACCGGTGGAGGCGCTGGGCGGTACGGCCGTGGGGCTGGCCGGGCTGGTGCTGGCCGCGTACGCGGGCGCGCTGATCGCCGGGGCGCAGGTCAAGTGCGCCCGGCTGCTGCTCGGGCCGCGGGCGGAGGACGACAGGGTGCTGGAGCTGACCCGTTCGCGGGTCCGGCTGGTGGAGGCCTTCGAAGCCGAACGGCGGCGCATCGAGCGGGACCTGCACGACGGGGCCCAGCAGCAGCTGGTGGCCCTCAGCATGACCCTGGGCCTCGCCGAACTGCGTCTGCGGGAGCACCCGGAGGCCGCGGACGCGGCCGCGCTCGTGGGCCGCGGCCGCGAGGAGGCCAGGCTGGCCCTCACCCAACTGCGGGACCTCGTAAGGGGGATCCACCCGCAGGTGCTCACCGACCACGGGCTGGCGGCGGCGGTGGCGGAGGTGGCACTGCGCCATCCCGTTCCGGTCACGGTGGACCTGGAGCTGCCCCGCCTGCCCGAAACCGTCGAGGTCACGGCGTACTTCACCGTCGCCGAGGCATTGGCGAACGCCGCCAAGCACAGCGGCGCCTCGCGGGTCGGCGTCGCCGGTAGGGTCGAGGGCGACCGGCTCACCCTCACCATCACCGACGACGGCCGCGGCGGGGCCGATCCCGGCGCGGGGGCGGGCCTGGCGGGTCTCGCGGACAGGGTGGCGATGTTGCAGGGCAGGCTGACGGTGTCCAGTCCGGTGGGCGGGCCGACCGAACTGAGGGTGGAGGTCCCGTGCTCCGGGTGATCCTGGCCGAGGACTCCGTGCTGCTGCGCGCGGGGCTGACGGAACTGCTGACGCTCGGCGGCCACCGGGTGCTCGCCGCCGTCGGGGACGCCCCCGCCCTGCTGCGGGCCGTGGCGGCCGAGCGGCCCGACGTGGTGGTCACGGACGTGCGGATGCCGCCCGGGCTGCGCGACGAGGGGCTGCGGGCCGCGCTGGAACTGCGTTCCGCGGACCCGTCCCTGCCGGTCCTGGTGCTGTCGCAGTACGTGGCCACGGCGTACGCGACGCAGCTCTTCACCGGCGGTTCGGCCGCCGGGCTGGGCTACCTGCTGAAGGACCGGGTCGGGGAGGTGACCGAGTTCCTCGACGCGCTGCGCCGGGTGCACGACGGGCAGACGGTCATCGACCCGGAGGTGGTCCGCGTCCTGCTGGCGCCGCGGCCGGCGAACGAGCCGCTGGCCCGCCTCACCCCGCGCGAGCGGGAGGTGCTCGCGCTGATGGCGGAGGGGCTCAACAACCAGGCCCTGGCGGCACGGCTGTTCATCACCGAGGCCTCCGTCGTCAAGCACGCGAGCAGCATCTTCTCGAAGCTGGACCTGGACCCGACGGAGGGGAACCGCCGCGTTCTGGCCGTTCTGGCCCATATGCGCGGCACCGCAGCGTCCGCCTAGTGATACGGCTGTGACCTGCGGGTATTCACCCGCGGCCACGCCCTCCCCCGCGGCCCCGGCCGCTCCGGCCGCCACCGTCGACGACCGGCCGATGGCCCCGCTGGGGCCGGGGCGTGGTGGTCGCGCCGGGGCAGTGGTCCGACGGCCGGACCGGCGACGTCCAGAAGCCGGCCGACAGGATGCAGCCGCTCCGGAAGGCGGTCACCGGCCGGGTGATCCGGTACGAGGGAGGCCGCTGACCCCCTCCCGGGAGCGCGCCACGATCCGGGAGGCGGCCGGGCCGGCCGGGGCCGCGGACCGGGCCCAGGCCACCAGCAGCAGCGGCAGCGCCAGGTAGCCGAAGCGGCCCGCCGGGGCCAGCAGGAACGCCAGGGTCAGCCCGAGCGCGAGCCGGTCGGCCGCGGCCACCACCGTGCGCGGCGGGCGCACCAGCAGCGAGAGCGCCACCCCCAGCCCGCCGAGCAGCAGCAGACCCACCGTCAGGTACCAGCCCCACGGCCCGAGTTCCGCCAGCAGGTGCCCCGGCAGCGGGCTGCTCGCCGGGGTCGGCACCTCGGCCCGCCCGGTCGGGAAGGCGAACACCTGCCGCCACAGCTCCCCCGGCTGGAGCAGCAGGCCCGGCACCACCAGGGCCGCCGTCCCCAGCACCGTCACCCCGGCGCAGCGCAGCGCGGCCCGCCCGCCCCGGCAGGCCGCGAGGAGGGCCCACGCCACCGCCACCGCGGGCAGCGCCGTCCACTTGAGGGCGCACGCCGCGGCCAGGGCCGCCCCGGAGGCCGCCGGGCGGCCGGAGGCGGCCGCCGCGAGGGCCAGGCAGCACAGCCCCGCCAGCGGCAGGTCCACCCCGCTCACCGCGAGCGGGAGCGCCACCACCGGCGAAGCCACCAGCGGCGGGAGCAGCGGGGAGGGGGCGGTGCCCAGGAGGCGGCGGCCCGCCCGCATCCCGCCGAAGAGGGCGGCGGCGCACCAGATCCGCGCGTCGCCCAGCAGTCGTACCGCCCACTGGTGCCCGTCGCCGGAGCCGTCGCCGAGCAGGGCGCGCGGGATGCCCAGGAGGGCCGTGCCGGGGAGGTAGGGGGTGTACTCCCCGACCCCGGCGGGCCGGTCCACGTAAGGCCTTCCGGTCTCCAGCAGGAGCCGCCCGGACCGTTCGATGACGCCGACCTCGGACTGCCCCTGTCCGGTGAGCACCAGGTACAGCAGCGGTACGGCCACCGCGCCCAGCAGGGCGGCGGCGAGCGCTTCCCGGCGCCGGCCCAGGGCGGTGGCGGCCGCGGCCGCCAGGTATCCGGCGGCCGCGCACCAGCCCCACAGCCGGTGCGGGGCCAGCGAGGAGAACAGCGGGAAGGACAGCGCCCAGGCGGCCGCGAGCAGCCAGCCGGCGGTCCACCGGACGGTACGGGAACGGGTCATGGACCCATTCCAGCCGCGGGGCCCCGGCCGGGTCTGCACGCCCAGGTGGAGTCGTCGGGGTGGGGTTTTGCCTACCATCGGGGCCCGGCGGCGCCCCCGGGTACGCCGAAGGGGCGCGGCCGCACGGGCCGCGCCCCTTCAGGACGGTGACGGGAGTGCTCAGGCCTCCGGGTTGCCGCCGAAGCGCTCGCGGTAGGACTCCAGGTCCTCCTCGGTGATCCGGGCGAAGAGCACCGGCGGCACGGTGAACGGCGTCCCGGCCGGGACGGTGTCCAGCGCCTTGGCCTGCTCCGGGGTGACCCAGGTCGCGGTGTCGCCGGCCAGCTCGAAGGAGGAGCGCATGGCGCGCGCCGAGGCGGGGATGAACGGCTCGGAAACCACCGAGTAGAGGTGGATGAGGTTCATCGCGGTGCGCAGGGTGAGGGCCGCGGCGTCGAGGTCGGTCTTGACCTCCAGCCACGGGGCCTTCTCGTCCAGGTAGGCGTTGCCGGCCGACCACAGGGCGCGCAGCGCTGCGGCGGCCTTGCGGTACTGGAGGGTCTCCATGTGGCCCTCGTACTCGGCCAGCAGCTCGGCGATCTGCTCGCCGAGCCTGGCCTCCGCCTCGCCCGCCGGGCTGCCCGCGGGGACCTCGTCGCCGAACTTCTTGCGGGAGAAGGTCAGTACGCGGTTGACGAAGTTGCCGAGGGTGCCGCCGAGGTCCTTGTTGACCGTGGCCGCGAAGTGCTCCCACGTGAAGGAGGAGTCGTCGGACTCGGGGGCGTTGGCGATGAGGAAGTAGCGCCAGAAGTCGGCGGGCAGGATCTCCAGCGCCTGGTCGGTGAAGACGCCGCGCTTCTGCGAGGTGGAGAACTTGCCGCCGTAGTACGTCAGCCAGTTGAAGGCCTTGACGTAGTCGACCATCTTCCACGGCTCGCGGGTGCCGAGTTCGGTGGCGGGGAACATCACCGTGTGGAACGGGACGTTGTCCTTGGCCATGAACTGGGTGTAGCGGACGTCCTCGGCCTCGTACCACCAGGCCTTGTAGTCGCGGTTCGCCGGGTCGGCGTCGGCCCACTCCTTGGTGGAGGCGATGTACTCGATCGGCGCGTCGAACCAGACGTAGAAGACCTTGCCCTCGGCGGCCAGCTCGGGCCAGGTGTCGGCCGGGACCGGGACGCCCCAGTCGAGGTCGCGGGTGATGGCGCGGTCGTGCAGGCCCTCGGTCAGCCACTTGCGGGCGATGGAGGAGGCCAGCTGCGGCCATTCGTCCTCGTGCCGCGCGACCCAGGACTCGACCTCGTGCTGCAGCTTGGACTGGAGGAGGAAGAGGTGCTTGGTCTCGCGGACCTCCAGCTCGGTGGAGCCGGAGATGGCCGAGCGGGGCTCGATCAGGTCCGTGGGGTCCAGGACGCGGGTGCAGTTCTCGCACTGGTCGCCGCGGGCCTTGTCGTAGCCGCAGTGCGGGCAGGTGCCCTCGACGTAGCGGTCCGGCAGGAAGCGGCCGTCGGCGGGCGAGTACACCTGCCGGATCGCGCGCTCCTCGATGAAGCCGTTGGCCTGGAGCTGCCGCGCGAAGTGCTGGGTGATCTCCACGTTCTGCGGGGAGGAGCTGCGGCCGAAGTAGTCGAAGGACAGCTCGAAGCCGTCGTAGACCGCCTTCTGGGCGTCGTGGGCCTGCGCACAGAACTCGGAGACCGGGATGCCGTTCTCCTTGGCGGCGAGCTCGGCGGGGGTGCCGTGCTCGTCGGTGGCGCAGATGTACAGGACGTCGTGGCCGCGCTGGCGGAGGTACCGGGAGTACACATCCGCCGGAAGCATCGACCCGACCATGTTGCCCAGGTGCTTGATCCCGTTGATGTAGGGAAGCGCGCTGGTGATCAGGTGTCGAGCCATCCTCGGATGCTCCATTCGTTTCATTTGTACGGATCTACGCGTGACAACGCGCGGTTCATCGTATCGAACCGCCGGAAGGCCACGCGTCGGCTTTTCCCGGGGGTCCGGGGGCGGGGCGCCGGGACGCAACGCAAAAGCGAGGACTGTGACCTCTCCGTCACGGCCCTCGCGATGGGCCCATGCTACAGCCGCACCGCGGGGGCCCCGACCGGTGTCCGCGCACCGGACCGCGTACGGGCCCGGGCACCGGACCGCGCGGAAGCCCCCGCACCGGACGGCGTACCGGACCTCCCGCCGGACCCGGGCCGGCCCGCCCGCCGGACCCGGCATATGCGTTCGGGCTCCCCGGCACCTCGCGTGATCGGCATCGGTCACCATTCGATCACCACCGGACCTAATCCCCTCATGTTGCTCCTCCGCCCCCTCGTGGGGCGTACGCGCTGTTCTCATGGACCCCGCACAGGGGATGAGGTGGGGAACGGTGAACGATGGCGGACCGGAGGAGTCCGGCGGGGCCGTGGGACTGCCCAGCCGACGGCGGCAGCCGACGCCCATGAGTCAGTGGGATCCGACCGCGCGCCTGTCGTACTGGGCCTTCCACGCGAACCGGCGGCCCGCGTACATGCGCTTCGCGTACCTTCAGCTCGGCTCCGACGCGGCCGCCGAGGACGCGGTGGACGCCACCTTCGACTCGATCATGAACGAGTGGCTGCGCATGCTCCACATGGACCGCCTCGACGCCTACGCCTGGACCGTGCTCAAACAGCGGATCGTCGACTGGCAGCAGCGCCGCGACCCTCGCCTGCGCCGCCCCGAGCCGATGGACATCAGCGCCTTCGAAGCGGCCCTCAAGGAAGCGCACTCCGACCAGTACGAGGTGCTGACCGACACCATCCGCTTCTACTCGGCGGTCTCCCGGCTCGCCGAGCGGCAGCGGGACACGGTGCTCCTCCGCTACGGGCTCCAGTGCACCCCCGGTGAGGCCGCCGCGGTGATGGGCGTCGACGAGGCCACCGTCCGCTCGCAGCTCGGCCAGGCCCACCGGCGCCTCGCCCGGCTGCTCGACACGTCCGCCGGGTCATGAGGCCCGGCGAGGACCCCGGCCCCGGCGGCGGCCGTGCGGCGGCCCCCCGCTCCCTGGCGGAGTTCCTGGCCCGCGCGGGCGTCCGCGACCGCTACCCGCACTACGACCTCGGCGCGGCCGAGGCCCGGCTGCTGCGCGTGCCCCGAGCCCCGGGTGCCCCCGCGGCCGCCCCGTCCCGGAGCCGGCGCCGGCCCTTCGGCTGGAGCGACCCCGCCCGGGACCGCCCGCTGGAATCGGAGCGGGCCCGGCGGGACCTGAAGGCCGCTTGCCTCGCCGTGGTCGGGGACCCGCGCTCCGGGGCCGACCTCGAAGCCTTCCTGGAGAGCCGGCACAGCGACCTGCCCGGGGCGGTCGTCTTCGGCTGCCTCCTGTACCTGGCCGGGCTGCGCGAGGGTTCCCGCTTCTGGTGGCAGTTCGCCGCCGGCTCCGGCGGCCCGCGCACCGCTCCGGCCGCCTACTGCCTCTTCCTGGACCACTCCCGGCGCGGCGAGCACCACGACGCCCGCCTCTGGGCGCGCGAGCTGGGCCGCCGGGGCTTCAGGCCCGGCGGCCGCCGCGAGCTGCGCGAGGTGCGGCTGTGCGCCCAGGCGGCCGTCCTGCGGTACGTCGACCAGTGCGACGACCCGGACCTGGGCCCGGTGCCGCTGCCCAGGCCCGGGCTGCCCGCGGTGCTGGCCGCGTTCCTGCCGCCGCCCCCGCTGACACCCGCGCGGCCGCGCCCCGGCCCGGGCCCGCTGCGCCACCCCGCGCTGACGTCGGCCGCGCGGGGGACGGTGGTCCAGTCCGACACCGGAGAGGCCCTGGCCCAGGCGCGGCGCGCGCTGGCCGTCGTACGGGTCCTGGAGCGGCACCCGCTCGGGGTCCGCGCGGCCGGGCTGGCACGGCGGTCCGGGCTGGCCGCGGCGGAGCTGCGCCCGCTCCTCGTGATGCTGCGCGAGGAGGAGTACGCGTACTGCCCGGCCCCCGGGGTGTACGCGCCCGGCCCGGCCCTGGACCGGCTCGCCGCCCCGGGCGGCACCGGCCTGGCGGGCCAGCTCCAGCGCACCCTGGCGCTGGCCCGCGACAGCGCGGGCGCCGCCGTGTACCTGAGCCGGTACGCGGAGGGCGAGGTCCGGATCACGCAGATGGCGGACGGGCCGGGGGCCCCGCCGGTGCGGGAGTGGGTGGACTTCCGGGCGGCCGCGCACGCCAGCGCGGTCGGCAAGTGCCTGCTGACCCAGCTCGACCACGACGGCCGGGCCGACCACGTGGCCCGCCACCGCCCCACCCGGCTCACCGCGCGGACCATCACCGACAGCCGGGCCCTGTTCAGCGCCCTGGACGCGGTGGCCCCGGGCTCCCCGGTGTTCGACCTGCGCGAGTACTCCCCCGGGGTCGTCTGCTCGGCCGTGCCGATCGCCACGGGCGACGCCGCCGGGAGCCTGGCCCTGTCCCTGCCCGCCGAGCACGCCCACCGGCTGGGCTCCGCGACCGAGGCCCTGCGCCGCAAGGCGGTCCCGGTGCTGCTGGCGCTGCTGCTGTCCGGTGCCATCCCCCCGGACGCCCCGGCCGACGGCGCGCCCCCCGCGCCGACCGCCGCCGCCACCGCCCCGGAGACCCTGCGCCAGCTGGGCCGCCTCTTCCGGACCCCACTGACCCGCTTCACTGCGTCGGCCGGCGGCCCGCACCTGGTCAGCGACTCCGCGTCGGGGGCGGCGTACCTGTTCGACGCGCCCCCGGAGGGCGACGGGCCGCGCCTCGCGCTGCCGCAGACCCTGGGCCCGCTCGCCCCGGGCAGCCTCCCGGCCCCGGAGGGCCTGGTGGTGCTGGGCACCCGGCCGGCGCCGACGGACTCCTAGGGCGTCTCCTCCGGCCGCGTCTATCCGACGGGGACGAAAGAGTCCAGGGCGGCGTCGAAGTGGCCCCTGGCCTGGGTGAGGCGGCCGAGGGGCGCCGAGACCCAGACGTCGTACATGCGGCCGTTCTCGTCCCAGCAGAGGTCGAAGGTGTGCCGGGGCCCCTCGGCGGCGGTGAAGCCGTTCCAGGTGAACTCCCAGAGGGCGGCGGGCAGTCCGTCGTGCGTGGTGGGGACGATGGTGTTGTCGCGGTACCCCGGGTTGTTGGACGGGCCGTTGGCGTCGGACTGCCGCATCGCGGCGAGCGGCCCGCCCGAAGCCGGCTTCACCTTGATGCCGATCCGGATCGCACCGTCCGCGGAGACGTAGAAGACCCGCTGGTCGTCGGTGGTGCGCTGGAAGCCCTGCGGTACGGCGAGGCCGAAGCCGTCCGGGTCGGAGACGAAGCGGTACCCGGCCGGCGCGGACTTGCCGGGGGCCGGCTGCGCGGGCGGTGCCGGGGCCGGCGCGGTCACCGTGGTCGTCGCCGTGGCCGTGGCCGCCGCGGGGGCCGTGGGCGTCGCGGGGGCCGTGGGCGTCGGGGACTGCGGGGCGGACGCGGTCACTCCGGGGGCGGGGGAGGCGGGGTCGCCCGGCCCGCCCGCCCGGCCCTTGTCCCCGGCGCGGTCCGAGAGCAGGGAGGTCAGGGTGACGGCGCCGATGACGGCCACCACGACGAGCGCGGCGACCAGCCCGACGCGCAGGCCGGCCCGGCGGGGCCCCGGATCCGCGGTGGGGCCGGTCTGCGCCGTGACGCGTTCGGTCGGCGAGTACCCGGGCGGGGCGGCGGGCCCGGCCGGCCGGGCGGGGCCGGGGGTGCGGTCGAGGAGGGGCAGGCTGCCGGTGGTGACGTACGCGGACAGCATCCGCCGGGCGTCCGCGACGCCCAGCCGCCGCTCGGGGTCGCGCTCCAGCAGGCCGCGGATGAGCGGGGTCAGCGGGCCGGCCTGCACCGGCGGGCGGATCTCGTCGTAGACGACGGCGTGCAGCACCCCGCCCAGCGAATCCCGGTGGAAGGGCGACTCGCCGGTCAGCGCGGCGCACAGCAGGGCGCCGAGGGACCACAGGTCGGATTCGGGCCCGGCGACGCCTCCCTGCATCCTCTCCGGGGAGGTGTACTCGGGCGAGCCTACGAAGGCCCCGGTCTCGCTGATGGTGGTGGATCCCGCGAGGCGGGCGATGCCGAAGTCGGTGAGCACGACCCGTCCGGTGCCGGCCTCCATGAGGACGTTGGCGGGCTTGACGTCCCGGTGGAGCACCCCGCGGTCGTGGGCCGCGCTCAGGGCGCCGAGCAGGGCGAGCCCGATGCGGGCGGTCTCGCCGGCGTCCAGCGGCCCGGCGGCGCCGAGGCGGTCGGCGAGCGAGCCGCCCTCGACGAGTTCCATCACGATGTACGGGCGGCCGTCGTCCTCGACGACGTCGTGCACGACGACGACGTGCGGGTGCTTGATCTGCGCGACGGTGCGGGCCTCGCGCAGGGCTCCCGCGGCTTCCTTGCCCTCGCCCACGTGGAGTTCCTTGACGGCGACCGCGCGGCCCAGGAGCTCGTCCGAGGCCTGCCAGACGGTCCCCATGCCGCCCCGGCCCAGCCTCTTCCCCAGGCGGTACCGCCCGGCGATCACGACGTCGTTGCGCGGTTCGTCCTGCGACACGTTCCCCCCTTGACCCGGTCAGGCCCCATGATGCCGCACGGGCGGATCCGGCCACCCGGTTCTGCGGCGAGCTCACCCGGGCTTCACCCCGGGAGGGGCCCGGCTCCGCCCGGAAACGCGAAAGAACCCCACCGGAGTGGGGTTCCTTCTCTGTGTGTCCGAGGGGGGACTTGAACCCCCACGCCCGATAAAGGGCACTAGCACCTCAAGCTAGCGCGTCTGCCATTCCGCCACCCGGACCAGGTGGTCGGCCCCGGTTTCCCGCGGCGACATGGACAACCATAGCAGGGGATCGCCGGGCTTCCGACCACATTCACGAGGGGCCGCCGGGTCCGCCACGCCGCGCTGACCTGCGGGCATGCCGGGCGCCGGCCCCTAGGGGCAGCTGATGACCTGACCCGCGTAGGAGAGGTTGCCGCCGAAGCCGAAGAGCAGCACCGGGGCGCCGGAGGGGATCTCTCCGCGTTCGACCAGCTTGGAGAGGGCCATCGGGATGCTCGCGGCGGAAGTGTTCCCGGAATCGACGACGTCGCGGGCGACGACGGCGTTGACGGCACCGATCCTGGCGGCGAGCGGCTCGATGATCCTCAGGTTGGCCTGGTGCAGCACGACCCCGGCGAGCTCCTCGGGGGTCACCCCGGCCTTCTCGCAGACCTTGCGGGCCAGCGGCGGGAGCTGGCTGGTGGTCCAGCGGTAGACGGACTGGCCCTCCTGCGCGAAGACGGGGGGCGTGCCCTCGATCCGCACGGCGTGGCCCATCTCCGGGACCGAGCCCCACAGCACCGGCCCGATCCCGGGTTCCTCGCAGGCCTCGACGACGGCCGCGCCCGCGCCGTCGCCGGTCAGCACGCACGTGGTGCGGTCGGTCCAGTCGGTGATCTCGGTCATCTTGTCCGCGCCGATGACCAGCGCGCGGGTGGCGGAGCCCGCCCGGATCGCGTGGTCGGCGGTGGCCAGGGCGTGGGTGAAGCCCGAGCAGACGACGTTGATGTCCATCACGGCGGGCGCGCCGCGCATGCCCAGCTTGGCGGCGACGCGCGCGGCCATGTTGGGGGAACGGTCGATGGCGGTGGAGGTGGCCACGAGGACGAGGTCGATGTCGTCGGGGCTCAGGCCGGCGTGCGCGAGGGCCTTGCCGGCGGCCTGGTAGGCCAGCTCGTCGACCGGCTCGTCGGCACCCGCCACGTGGCGGGTGCGGATGCCCACACGGGAGCGGATCCACTCGTCGTTCGTCTCGACCATGGCCGCGAGGTCCTCGTTGGTGAGCACTTTCGCGGGCTGGTAGTGCCCTAGCGCCACCACGCGTGAACCGGTCATGGGCGGGGTCCCCCTCTGTACGGCAGGCAGTCAGGTTGACCCAGCTTTGCCTGCTACCGGCGGGTACGGGTGCGCGTGACCCAACAGGATTCCGCCACTGGAATTTGGAGCATTCCGAGCAACTTCCTGCCGGAACCGTCCGCGGCGGCAGATCCGGGACAATGTCCTCGTCAGGTGTACGCGAGGACGGAACAGGTGGGCGGATCACGATGGGACGGGTCACCGAGCGGCGCCGTGTCGTACGCATCCGGGGCGGGGCGGCCGGGGTCCGGCCCGACACCCTGGTCGCCGAGGAGCCGCTGGAGATACGGCTCAACGGCAAGCCGCTGGCCATCACGATGCGCACACCGGGGGACGACTTCGCGCTGGCGGCGGGCTTCCTGGTCAGCGAGGGCGTCATAGCGCGCACCTCGGACGTCCAGGCCGTGACGTACTGCGAGGGCGCCACCGAGGACGGCTCCAACACCTACAACGTGGTCAACGTGCAGCTGGCCCCCTCGGTTCCCCTCCCGGACATCACGCTGGAGCGGAACGTCTACACCACCTCCTCATGCGGCCTGTGCGGCAAGGCCAGCCTGGACGCGGTCCGTACGGCGACCCGTTTCCCGGGGCTCGCCGCCGACCCGGTACGGGTCTCCGCGGAGCTCCTCTCCGGGCTGCCGGACCGGCTGCGCGCGGCGCAGAAGGTCTTCGACCGCACCGGCGGGCTGCACGCGGCCGCGCTGTTCTCGGCGGAGGGCGAGCTGCTGGACGTACGGGAGGACGTGGGGCGGCACAACGCCGTGGACAAGATCGTCGGGCGGGCGCTCCAGGCGGGCCGGCTGCCGCTGGCCGGGTCGGTGCTGCTGGTGTCGGGGCGGGCGTCCTTCGAGCTGGCGCAGAAGGCGGTCATGGCCGGCATCCCGGTGCTGGCGGCGGTCTCGGCACCGTCCTCGCTGGCGGTGGACCTGGCCGTCGAGTCGGGGCTGACGCTGGTCGGCTTCCTGCGCGGCCCTGACATGAACGTGTACGCCGGCGAGCAGCGGGTCCTCCTGCCGGGCACGGCCTAACGGCGCCGGCCCCGGCGCGGGGAGGCCGCGGGCTGCTTCGGCTCCGGGGGGTCGATGCGGTGCAGATCGAGGGTGGCGGGGAGCGGGGTGCTGCCGGGGCCGCCGGATTCGGCCCAGGCGATGATCTCGTCCGTCGCGGTGTCGTCCAGGGCCCAGCCGAACCAGACGGCCCGGGCTCCGCGCCGGCGGGCCTCGGTGGTGGGCTGGACCACGATCACGTTGGCCTGCGCGCACGGCCCGAGGCAGTCGCTCGTACGGACCGCGAGGCGCCCCCCGGACGCGGCGGCGGCCTCCCGCAGCCGGGCGAGCTGTCCGGCGTGGTCGGAGCCGGGGTTCTTGCGGGGGTCCCCGCAGCAGCAGCCCCGGCAGACGACGAGGGTGCAGGGGCGCGGGGCGGTGGCGGCGAGCGGGCGTATCCAGGTCACCGCCGCACGTTACCGGCCCTGCGCGGCGGGGGGTTGGGCCCCGGGCGAGACCTCCACCACACGTCGAGCGTCGAGTTGGTCCTGGAGGACCGCCTCGGGGTCCCGGGCGCGGCGGCGCGCCAGGACCGCGCAGACCATCAGCTGCATCTGGTGGAACAGCATCAGCGGCAGCACCGCCAGGGAGGCCTGGGCCCCGAACAGGACGCTGGCCATGGGGAGTCCGGCGGCGAGGCTCTTCTTCGACCCGGCGAACTGGATGGCGACGCGGTCCGCGCGGCCGAAGCCGAGGCGTGCCGCCCCGTACCAGGTGGCGAGGAGCATGAAGGCGAGGAGTACGGCCTCCACCGCCATCAGGGCGCCCAGGCGCGGGAGGCTGACCTGGTGCCAGACCCCGGCGGCCATGCCCGCGCTGAAGGCCGCGTAGACGACGAGCAGGATCGAGCCCCGGTCGACGTAGCCGAGCACCTTCTTGTTGCGGACGAGGAAGCCGCCGACCCAGCGGCGCAGGCCCTGCCCGAGGAGGAAGGGCAGCAGCAGCTGGAGGACGATCTTGAGGAGGGAGTCGGCGGAGAAGCCGCCCGCGTCGTTGCCGAGGAGGGCGGCGGCGAGCAGGGGGGTGAGGAGGATGCCGGCGAGGGAGGAGAAGGAGCCCGCGCATATCGCGGCGGGGACGTTGCCCCGGGCGATGGAGGTGAAGGCGATGGAGGACTGGATGGTCGACGGGACCAGGCAGAGGAAGAGCAGGCCGCTGTGGAGGGGCTCGGTGAGCAGGCCGGGCACGAGCGGGCGGGCGGCCAGGCCCAGCAGCGGGAAGAGCACGAAGGTGCAGGCCAGGACGGTGAGGTGGAGCCGCCAGTGGCGCAGGCCGTCGAGGGCCTCGCGGGTGGAGAGCCGGGCCCCGTAGAGGAAGAAGAGCAGGGCCACCGCGGCGGTGGAGGCCCCGTCGGCGACGGTGGCTCCGGCGCCCCGGGCGGGGAGCAGCGCGGCGAGGCCCACGGTGGCGAGCAGGGCCAGCACGTACGGGTCCAGGGGCAGCCGGGCGGGAAGGCGGGGGCGTCGCATGGGGGTGCTCACTTGCTGTCGTACGGGGGAAGGCGAGGGGCACCCCCATCGTCGCGGGACGACGGTGATCGGGAAACACGCACACCGAACTGACTGCCATCACGGAACACGATGACCGCCTAGGCTGGGT
This sequence comes from Streptomyces sp. NPDC040718, assembly GCF_055593565.1. NCBI lineage: Bacteria > Bacillati > Actinomycetota > Actinomycetes > Kitasatosporales > Streptomycetaceae > Streptomyces > Streptomyces sp. NPDC040718. The sequence continues at coordinate 376,702 of NZ_JBVIXO010000005.1, forward strand.
GCATGTACGACCCGGTCCAGCTGCGCACCTTCCTCACCGTGGCCCAGACGCTCAGCTTCACGCAGGCGGCGGCCCGGCTCGGGGTGCGGCAGTCCACGGTCAGCCAGCACGTGCGGCGCCTGGAGGAGGCCACGGGGCGTCCGCTCTTCGTGCGGGACACGCACACCGTCGGCCTGACGGAGGACGGCGAGGCACTGCTGGGCTTCGCGCGGACCATCCTGGAGGCGCACGAGCGGGCGGCCGCCTTCTTCACGGGGACCCGGCTGCGGGGGCGGCTGCGGTTCGGGGCGTCCGAGGACTTCGTCCTGACGCGGCTGCCGGAGATCCTGGAGGGGTTCCGGCACGAGCACCCCGAGGTGGACCTGGAGCTGTCGGTGGAGCTGTCGGGGACGCTGCACGAACGGCTGGACGCGGACCGGCTGGACCTGGTGCTGGCCAAGCGGCGCGGACCGGGGGACGAACGGGGCCGGCTGGTGTGGCGGGACCGGATGGTGTGGATCGGGGCGGAGGGGCTGCGGGTCGACCCGGAGCGCCCGGTGCCGCTGATCGTCTTCCCGCCGCCGGGGATCACCCGGGCGCGGGCCCTGGAGGTACTGGAGCGGGACGGCCGGGCCTGGCGCATCGCGTGTACGAGCGGCAGCCTGAGCGGCCTGATCGCGGCGGCCCGCGCCGGGCTCGGGGTGATGGCGCACACCCGGGGTCTGATCCCGCCGGGCCTGGTACGGGTGGGCGGGCTGCCGGAACTGGGGCCGGTGGAGTTCGCCCTGCTCCAGGGCCGCCGCCCGACCCCGGCGGCGGAGGCCCTGGCGGCGGCGATCCTGGCGGGCGGCGACCGCCTGAGCCGCCCGGCGTAGCGGGTGCTCCCCCTCGCGGCACCGGGGGTGGGCGGTGGTTGCCGAGCGGGGTGCGGGTGCGGGGCGGGGGCGCGGGGGGATCTTGTGGAGGTTTCCGAGGGGGTGCCGGGCACGGGTGCGGGTGAGGTAGCGTCGCGGCGCCCTGCACGCAGAGGAGCGGAACTTGCGCGAGTTCACCGTCCCACCCCTGGTCACCGGCGCGCCGACCGGAGGACTGGCCGACAGCGTCTTCCTGCGCGCCGGGCAGGATCCGGAGCATGTGGTACTCGGGCGCAAGACGGACGGGGCCTGGCGGGATGTGACCGCCCGTCAGCTGGCCGGGGAGGTGCTCGCGCTCGCCAAGGGGCTGCTGGCGCAGGGGGTCCAGTTCGGGGACCGGGTCGCCGTGATGTCCCGTACCCGCTACGAGTGGACGCTGTTCGACTTCGCACTCTGGGCGATCGGGGCGCAGCCCGTCCCCGTGTACCCGACGTCGTCGGCGGAGCAGGTGCACTGGATCCTGTACGACTCCGCCTGCACGGGCTGCCTGGTGGAGAACGAGGACCAGGCGATGACGGTCGGCTCGGTGATCGAGCGGCTGCCGGGGCTGCGGCTGTTGTGGCAGCTCGACGCGGGGGCGGTGGAGGAGCTGGTGGCGGCCGGGCGGGGGGTGGCCGAGGACGTGGTGCACCGGCACCGCGGGGCCGTGACCCCGGACGCCGTCGCGACCGTCATCTACACCTCGGGGACCATGGGCCGGCCCAAGGGCTGCGTGCTCACCCACGCCAACTTCATGTACGAGGCCGACACGCTGGTGGCGCGGTGGGAGGCGGTCTTCCGGGCGGGGCCGGGCGGGCATCAGCCGTCGACGCTGCTGTTCCTGCCGCTGGCGCACGTGTTCGGGCGGATGGTGGAGGTGGCGGCCGTACGGGCGGGGGTGAAGCTGGGGCACCAGCCGGCGGTGGCCGCAGCCGAACTCCTGCCGGACATGGCGGCGTTCAGGCCGACCTTCGTGCTGGGGGTGCCGTACGTCTTCGAGAAGATCTTCGCGGCGGCGCGCCGCACTGCGGAGGCGGAGGGGCGCAGGGGTCCCTTCGACCGGGCGGTGGAGACGGCCGTGCGGTATGCGGAGGCGCGCGAGCAGAAGGCGTTCGGGAGCGGGCCGGGCCCTTCGGCGGCGCTGCGGATGGAGCACCAGGTCTTCGAGAAGCTGGTGTACGGGAAGGTCCGCGAGGCCCTCGGCGGCCGGGTGCGGTACGCGATGTCGGGCGGGTCGGCGATGTCGCGGCGGCTGGGGCTGTTCTTCGACGGGGCCGGGATCACGGTGTTCGAGGGGTACGGGCTGACGGAGTCCTGCGCGGCGGCGACCGCGAATCCGCCGGGGGCGGTCAAGTACGGGACGGTGGGGCCGCCGATCCCGGGCGGTACGGTCCACATCGCCGACGACGGGGAGGTGTGGCTGTACGGCGGCCACGTCTTCTCCGGGTACCTGGGTGATCCGCGGGCGACGCAGGAGGTGCTGCGGGGCGGCTGGCTGGCGACGGGGGACCTGGGCCGGCTGGACGGGGACGGCTACCTGATCATCACGGGGCGCAAGAAGGAGATCCTGGTGACCTCCAACGGCAAGAGCGTGGCCCCGGCGGCCCTGGAGGAGCGGGTGCGTTCGCATCCGCTGGTGTCGCAGTGCGTGCTGGTGGGCAACGACCGGCCGTTCGTCGCGGCGCTGGTGACCCTGGACATGGAGGGGGTCGCGCACTGGCTGTCCATGCGCAAGCTGCCGCAGCGCACGGCCGAGCAGGTGGCGGGGGACCCGGATCTGACGGCGGAGGTGCGGCGGGCGGTGGTGGCGGCGAACACGCTGGTCTCGCAGGCCGAGGGGATCCGCGCCTTCCGGGTGCTGCCCGAGCAGTTCACGGAGGAGCGCGGGCTGCTGACGCCTTCCCTGAAGCTGAAGCGGCGGGCGATCGAGAAGGCGTACGAGCGGGAGGTCGCGGGCCTGTACCCGTCCTAGGATGCGCCCGCCGACGGTCGCGGCCACCGGGCGTCAGCAGGATCTGACGGACCGTCATTTCACCTCGCCCAAGATATTGACGGTGCGTCAGGTCAAGCACAGAATGCGGGGATTCCTACGGAGGGGATCCACCCATGTCGCGACCCATCCGCGCCCTGGCCGCCGCCGCGGCCGTGCTCGCGCTCGTCTCCGCCTGCAATTCCGCCTCCCCTGCCGACCGGGCGGTGCCGGGGAAGCCCGGGAGCGCGCCCGGGACCCAGCGCGGGGTGACCGACAAGAGCATCAGGGTCGGCGGGATCGTGTCGATGACCAGCGCCAGCGGATACAGCAAGAAGGACACCGACCTCGGGGCGAAGGCCCGCTACCTCCGGGCCAATGCCGAGGGCGGCGTGCACGGGCGCACGATCGACTACGTCGGCGCGGAGGACGACGGGCAGGACCCCGGGAAGAACCTGGCGGCGGCCCGCAAACTCGTCCAGCAGGACAAGGTCTTCGCCGTCGCCCCGATGAGCTCGGTGACCTTCTCCGGCGCCGACTTCCTGGAGCAGGAGAAGGTCCCCACCTTCGGCTGGGGCACCCTGCCCTCCTTCTGCGGCCCCAAGTACATCTACGGTTTCAACGGCTGCCTGGTCCCCTCCCCCGGCGGCACCCTCAACCAGACCTGGCCCGAGGGCATCGCCAAGGTCCTCGGCGGGGCCAAGGGCCGGTCGGTCGCGGTCATCGCCAACGACAGCGACGCCGGCAAGTTCGGCATCCGCACCTTCCAGCAGGGCTTCGCCGCGGCCGGGTTCACCGTCCCCTACGCCAAGGCCTCGGTGCCCGCGACGGCCGTGCCCAGCGACTGGAGCGCGTACGTCAAGGAGATCATGGAGAGCGGCGGCGGCAAGGCGCCGGACGCCGTCGTCTCGGTCATGCAGACCCCGAACAACATCGGCCTCTTCACCGCCCTCAAGCGCGCCGGCTACAAGGGCCTGATCTCCGACCCCACGGACTACGACCCCGGGCTGCTCGCCAAGGACGCCACCCGGCAGGCCCTCGAAGGGGTGCACGTCCTGCTCCAGTTCGAGCCCTTCGAGTCGGGCAGCCCGAAGATGGCGCAGTTCAAGGCCGACATCAAGGCCGCCTCGGGCGGACATGAAGTCCCCTTGAACATGCACATGCTCACCGGGTACATGTCGGCCGACCTCTTCCTCGCCATCGCCCAGAAGGCCGGCAGGGACCTCACCACCACGCACTTCCAGAACGCCGCCCAGAGCTTCTCCGACACCGGCACCCTCGTCGGCGACCGCGCCGAGCCCAAGGGCCAGAAGGACAGCTTCGGCTGCGGGGCGCTCGTACAGCTCAAGGGCGGCCGGTACGAGGTCTCCGTGCCGTTCGAGTGCCACGAGCCGATCCCCTTCAAGTAGGGCGGGCGGCATGGGCGACCTGCTCGTCTTCGTACTGAGCGGCCTGGTCTCCGGCGCCCTGTACGCACTGCTCGCCACCGGGCTGGTGCTGTCGTACTCGGCGTCCGGCCTGTTCAACTTCGCGCACGGGGCCACCGCCTACCTGTGCGCGCTCACCTTCTACGAGCTGCACTCGGGCCTGGGCTGGCCTGCCGTCCCGGCCGCCCTGCTGGTGGTGTGCGTACTCGCGCCCGGCCTCGGTTGGGGCCTGGACCGGCTGATGTTCCGCCGGCTCGCGCGGGTCGGGGAGACCGCCCAGATCGTGGCGACCATCGGCCTGCTGGTGGCGCTGCCGGCGGCCGGGCTCTGGGCGGTGGACCTGTTGACGGAGGCGGGCCTGCCGCTGAAGCCCGCCGAGAACCAGTTCGGGCTGCCCGGGGTGGGGCCGAGCCCCGCGCGCTCCTGGCAGCTCGCGGACGGCGTGGGCGTGGACTCCGACCAGCTGATCACCTGGGTGGTGACGGCGGTGGTGGCGGCCGCCCTGTGGGGGCTGCTGCGGCACACCCGGCTGGGCCTGCGGCTGCGGGCCGCCGTCGACAACCGGTCGCTGACCGAGCTGCGCGGGATCAGCGCCGACCGGTTGTCGTCGGTGGCGTGGATGATCGCCTCCGCACTGGCCGGGCTCGCCGGAGTGCTGGCCACCCCGCTGCTGGGGCTGTCGGCGCACGACTTCACCCTGTTCCTGTTCGTGTCGGCGACGGCCGCCGTGATCGGGCGGTTCGCCTCCGTACCGCTGGCCTTCGCGGGCGGGCTGGGGCTCGGGGTGGTGCAGAACCTCGTCGCCGGGTACGCCTCCTTCGCCGAGGGGATCACCGGCTTCCGCACCGCGGTGCCGTTCCTGATCCTGTTCGGCGGGCTGCTGGTGCTGACGCGGCGGGCCCGCACCGCCGGGGTGACGGCCGTGGAGCCGCCACCGCCCGACCATCTGGCCGGGGCCCCGTGGGGCCGCCGGTGGGGCGTGTGGGCGGCGGGCGCCGTCCTGCTCGGCGCGGCCTTCTACACCGTCACCACCCCGTTCTGGAGCGGGCTGCTGGCGCAGGGGCTGGCCATCGGGCTGGTGTTCATGTCCTTCACCGTCGTGACCGGCCTCGGCGCGATGGTCTCGCTGGCACAGGCCACCTTCGTCACCGGCGCCGCGCTGGTGGCGGGGCTGCTGATGAGCCGGGGCTGGCCCTTCGCGGCGGCGCTGGCGGCGGGGACCTGCGTGGCCGCCGCGCTGGGGGCGCTGGTGGCGCTGCCCGCGCTGCGCCTGGGCGGGCGCTCGCTGGCGCTGGCCACCCTGGCGCTGGCGTTCCTGGCAGACCAGGTGCTGTTCCAGATGCGGTGGCTGCGCGGCGGGGACGCGGGCTGGGCGGTGCCGAGACCGGTCATCGGACCGGTGGACCTGTCCGACGACCGGGCGCTCGGGGTGGCCCTGGTGGTGCTGGTCTCGTTGGTGGCGGCCGCGCTGGGCGCCCTGCGGAACTCCCCGTCGGGGCGGGCGATGCTGGCGGTGCGCTCCGCCCCGGCGGCGGCCATGGCGTCCGGGGTGTCCGTCCTGCGGACGAAGCTGCTGCTGTTCACCCTGTCGGCGGGGCTGGCCGGCTTCGGGGGCGTGCTGTACGCCTCGTACAACACCCGGATCACGGCCACGGACTTCACCGCCTTGACGGGGCTGGTGTGGCTGGCGGTGGTGGTCGCGGCCGGGGTGCGGAGGGCGCCGTACGCGGTGGTGGCGGGGCTGGTGTTCGCGGTGGCCCCGCGGCTGCTGTCGGACTACGTGACGGAGTCGGCGCATCTGCCGGTGATCCTCTTCGGCCTGGCCGGCCTGGCCCTGGCCAACGACCCCGACGGCTACTGCGCGGCCGGTCCGCTGCGCTGGGCCCGTGCCGGTGCCCTGGCCGGGCGGAACGGGGACGGGGCCGGGTCCCCCGGGGCGGCGACCGCCCCGGCGGCCCCCGGCCCCCGGGCGGCCCTCCGGCCCCGGGCGCGTGCGGGTGCGGGTGCGGGCGGCGGCGGGGTGCCGGGCGGCGCGGGAACGTGCGGCGGCACCGTGGCAGGCGGCGCGGGAACGCGCGACAGCGCCGTGTCAGGCGGCGCGGGTGCGGGCGGCGGTGGCGGGGTGGCGGGCGGCGGCGCAGGTGCCGGCGACACCGCCGTGGCGGGCGGCGGCGCAGGTGCGGGCGACAGCACCGTGGCGGGCGGCCGCGCGGGTGCCGACGACAGCGCCGTGGCGGGCGGCGCGGGTGCCGGCGGCGGGGTGGTGGGGGTGGAGCGCGCGCCCGGGGTGGACCCGCTGACGGGTGCCGCGGGAAGGGGCGGGGCGGGGGACGGCCCCGCCGGACCGGTCGCGCTGGAGTTGCGCGGGGTCGTCGCCGGGTACGACGGCGGGACCGTGTTGCACGGGGTGGACCTCACCGTCCGGCGCGGGGAGATCCTGGCCGTGCTCGGGCCCAACGGGGCCGGGAAGAGCACCGCCTGCCGGGTCGCGGCCGGGCTGCTGCCGGCCACGGGCGGGACGGTCGCCGTGGCCGGGCGGGACGCGACCCGTGACGGGCCCGTGCGGCGCTCGCGCGCCGGGGTGCTGCTCGCCCCCGAGGGCCGCGGGATCTTCCCCGCGCTCACCATCGAGGAGAACCTGGCCCTGTACCTGGAGGACCCCGGCGAACGGGACGCCGTGTACGGCCGGTTCCCCCGGCTGCGGGAGCGGCGCGCCGTCGCCGCCGGGGCCCTGTCGGGCGGGGAGCAGCAGATGCTCGCGCTCGCCCCGCTGCTCCAGCGCCCGCCGGCGGTGCTGATCGCGGACGAGCCCTCCCTCGGGCTCGCGCCCCGCGTCGTGGAGGAGGTGTACGCGCTGCTGACCGAGCTCCGCGACGCCGGCACCGCCCTGCTGCTGGTGGAGGAGAAGGCCGCCGAGATCCTCGGGATGGCCGACACGGTGGCCTGCCTCGCACAGGGCCGGGTCTCCTGGTGCGGCCCGCGGGCCGAGGTGGAGGAGGACCGGCTGACCGAGGCCTACCTGGGGATGGCGCCATGAGCGGTGGTACGGGCGGGTACGTGCTCCGTGCGAGCGGGATCGGCGTGAGCTTCGGCGGGGTCCGGGCGCTGGCCGGGGTGGACCTCGGGGTCCGGGCCGGGGAGGTGTGCGGGCTGATCGGGCCGAACGGGGCCGGGAAGACCACCCTGTTCGACGTGCTGTCGGGGATCCGGCGCCCCGACCGGGGGCGGATCCTGCTCGACGGGGCGGACATCACCCGCCGCTCCCCCGTGTGGCGGGCCCGGCACGGGATGCGCCGCACCTTCCAGCGGCAGCAGCTGTTCGGGCAGTTGAGCGTGGCCGACAACGTGCTGGTCGCCCAGGAGTGGCGGGGCGGTGGGGGCGGCCCGGCCGCCGACCTGCTGGCCCTGCCCTCCCGCCGGGCCCGGGAGCGGGCGCGGCGGGAGCGGGGCGGGCGGGTGCTGGCGGACTGCGGGATCGGCGCGCTCGGGTCCTCGTACGCGGGCGGGCTGCCGGTCGGGCAGGCCCGGATGGTGGAACTGGCCCGCGCGGTGGCGGACCCGCCGGGGGTGCTGCTGCTCGACGAGCCCGCGTCGGGGATGTCGGCGCCGGAACGGGAGCAGCTCGCCGGGGTGGTGCGGCGGCTGGCGGCGGAGGGCTGCGCGGTGCTGCTGGTGGAGCACGACGTGGCGTTCGTGATGGGCCTCTGCACCCGGGTCGTCGTCCTGGACCTGGGCTCCGTCCTCGCCGAGGGCGCCCCGGCCGAGGTCCGAGCGGACCGGCGCGTGCGGGAGGCCTACCTGGGGTCGGCGTAGCGGCGGCCCGGGCGCACGCCCCGGCGGCCGTACGGGTGGCGGGGCGGGGTGCGGGGCCGGTGGCGGGAATAGGCTGGGCGGGAGGCCGGTTGCCGCCCCCGTACGCCGTACCCCGTGGTGCGGCGCCGCCACACCGCACCACCGACCCGAGGGAACGACCAGACGTGAACCAGGTGCCCGCCGTCACGCTCAACAACGGCACGTCCATGCCCCAGCTCGGCTACGGCGTCTGGCAGGTGCCGGACTCCGAGGCGGAGAAGGCCGTCTCGACCGCGCTGGAGGCCGGCTACCGCAGCGTCGACACGGCGGCGGCCTACGGCAACGAGCGCGGCACCGGCAAGGCCCTCGCCGCCTCCGGGGTCCCGCGCGAGGAGCTCTTCGTCACCACCAAGCTGTGGAACAGCTCCAGGCACCGGTGGGGCCGGGACGAGACGCTGCGCGCCTTCGACGATTCCCTCGGCAAGCTGCGCCTCGACCACGTCGACCTGTACCTGATCCACTGGCCGCGCCCCATGCGCGACGACTTCCTGACCATCTGGAAGACCTTCGAGGAGATCGCGGCGAGCGGCCGGGCCCGGGCGGTCGGGGTGTCGAACTTCCGTTCCGAGGACCTGGAGCGGCTGCGCGAGGTGAGTCCGCTGGTCCCGGCGGTGAACCAGATCGAGCTGCACCCGCTGTTCCCGCAGGCCGGACTGAGGGAGCTGCACGCCTCCCTCGGCATCGCCACCGAGGCCTGGTCCCCGCTGGGCCAGGGCAAGGAGCTCCTCGGTCTTCCGGCGGTGGCCTCGGTCGCCGCCAAGCACGGCCGCAGCGCCGCGCAGGTGGTGCTGCGCTGGCACCTCCAGCTGGGGAACGTGGTGATCCCGAAGTCGGTGACGCCTTCCCGGATCCGCGAGAACCTGGACGTCTTCGGCTTCGAGCTGGACGCCGAGGACCTGGCGGCGCTGGACGCGCTGGGCGCCGGCGGGCACCGGATCGGGCCGGATCCGGCCGTGTTCGACAACTGAGGCGCGGGTGAGCCTCGAAGACGGGACCTACCGGATCCGCAACGTGGACAGCGGGCTCGTGCTCCAGCTGGAGGGCGCCTCGCGGGTACGGGTGGGCCCCGACGGGCCGCCCGCTCCGGCGGCCGCCCGGCGGTGGCGGATCTCCGCGGTGCACAGCGGTGGCGGGGTCTTCCACGTGGTGAGCGAGGACAACGGCCGGCGCCTGGACGTGGCGAACGCCTCGACGGAGAGCGGGGCCCGGGTGCAGGTGTGGCGGGCCAACGCCTTCGGCGCCCAGGAGTGGCTGGTGGAGGAGCACCTGGACGATCCGGGGGTGGTGTCGCTGGTGGCGTGCATCAGCGGGCTGCCGCTGGAGGCCGACGGCGAGGGCCGGGCCCGGCAGGGCGAGGACACCGACTCGCCCTCCCAGTGGTGGCGGCTGGAGCCCGTCTGACGCCCGTCAGCTCGCCCCGTGCGCGGGGGCCAGGGCCTCGACGCGTTCGGCGAGGCCGAAGTCCTTCTCGGTGACGGCACCGCCGGCGTCGTGGCTGTTCACCGCGAGGCGGACGGTGTTGTAGCCGAGGGTGAGCTCCGAGTGGTGGTTCAGGTCGTCCTGGACCGCGCAGATGTGGGCGACCAGGGCGCTCGCGGCCCGGTGGGTGTCCACGCGGTAGGTGCGCTCGATCCGGTCGTCGCCGAAGGACCAGCCGGGGAGTTCCCGGAGCCGGTCCTCGATCTCCTTCTGCGAAAGCGGTTCGCTCGGCATCCGCTGTCTCCTTCCCCGTGTTCGTGCCCGTCATCCCGTGATGTGCTGTCAGTTTTCCACGGCGTGCGCCGTGGTGAACCTTTCCCGCCATAGTGCGCCCGGGTGCTTCACGACGCTTCCGGGCCTCCGCCGCGCACCCTATGATCCAGCGCCGGACCAAGCATTACCACCGGTAACAAGGAGGCGGGGCATGGCCGGCACGGGTGACACGGGCGGGACGGGAAGCGCGGGAACCCCGGGAAGCTCCAGGCGCACGTTCATCGCGGGCGCGGCGGCGGCCGCGGGCACCCTCCCCGCCCTGGGCGCCCTCGCGGCCCCGGCCGCGGCGGCCGCCGCCGGCCCGCCGGCCCCGGCCGGGCGCTCCGTCGCCGTCCTGGGCGGCGGCGTGGCCGGGCTGACGGCCGCGCACGAGCTCGCGGAACGCGGCTACGCCGTCACCGTGTACGAACGCCGGGCGCTCGGCGGCAAGGCCCGCAGCATGGACGTGCCGGGCAGCGCCCGGGGCGGCCGCAGACCCCTGCCGGCCGAGCACGGGTTCCGTTTCATCCCGGGGATCTACCACAACCTCCCGGACACCATGCGGCGCATCCCCTTCCCCGGCAACGCGAACGGCGTCTGGGACAACCTCGTGGCCCCGCCGGAGATGATGTTCGCCCGGGCGGGCGGCCGCGAGGACCTGCGCGCGCCGATCCCCTGGCCCGGCCACTCCCCCGCCGGGCTGACCCCGGAGGAGCTGCGGCGGGCCATGACCGGGATGCTGGAGTCCCTGGTCCGGCTGCCCGCGCACGAGACCGCGTACTTCGTCAACCGGGTGCTGGTCTTCCTCACCAGCTGCGACGAGCGCCGCGACGAGGTGTGGGAGCGCACCCCCTGGTGGGAGTTCACCCGGGCCGCGCGGATGTCGGGCGAGTACCAGCGCATCCTGGCCGTGGGCATCACCCGCAACATCGTGGCCACCAAGGCCGAGGAGGCCTCGACCCGTACGGTCGGCACCCTCGGGGAGGCCTTCGTCTGCAACGCCCTCGGCCAGGGCGCGGACGGCCCGCCGGACCGGATCCTGAACCTGCCGACCAACGAGGCGTGGATCGACCCGTGGGAGCGCCACCTGCGCTCCCTCGGCGTGGAGTTCAGGATCGGCTGGACCGTCCAGGAGGTGCGGTACGCGGACGGCCGCGTGAGCGGGGTCGCGGTCCTCGACCCGGACGGGGCCCGGCGGACCGTCACCGCCGACCACTACGTCAGCGCCCTGCCCGTGGAGCACGCCCGCCGCACCTGGAGCCCGGCGCTGCGGGCCGCGGACCCCATGCTCGGGCGCTGCGACCGGCTGCGGACCGACTGGATGACCGGCATCCAGTTCTATCTGACCGAGCGCGCCCCGCTGGTGCACGGACACCTCAACTGCATCGACTCGCCGTGGTCGTTGACGGCGATCCAGCAGGCCGAGCACTGGCCGGCCCGCGACTTCCCGGCCGACTACGGCGACGGCACGGCCGTGGACTGCCTGTCGGTGGACATCTCCGAGTGGGACAAGCCCGGGATCCTGTACGGGAAGACGGCCAAGCAGTGCACCCGGGAGGAGGTGGCGCGGGAGGTGTGGGCGCAGCTGAAGGCCTCCCTCAACGACACGGGGAAGACCCTGCTGGCCGACCGCACCCTGCACTCGTGGTTCCTGGACCCGGGCGTGGACGGCCTGGGCACTCCGGAGCCCACGAACCAGGACGAGCTGCTGATCCACCCGACCGGCACCTTCCACGACCGGCCGAGCGCGGGAACCCGTATCCCCAACTTCTTCCTCAGCGGGGACTACGTGGCCGTCGACATCGACCTGGCGACGATGGAGGGCGCGAACGCCTCGGCCCGCGCGGCCGTCAACGCCCTTCTGGACCGGGAGGGTTCGGGGGCGGCGCGGTGCGCGGTCATCCCGCGCCACCGTCCCCCGGAGCTGGAGTCCGCGAAGCGGCACGACCTGTGGCGCTACCGCCTCGGCCTGCGGAACGTCTTCGACCTGGGCTGAACGGCGAGGCCCCGCTCGACTACGGTCGCGGCCATGACCACCACGACCTCCTCGGTGCCCACGGTCGGCGCCCTGCTCCGGGCCTGGCGGGAGCGGCGCGGGATCAGCCAGCTGGAACTGGCGGGCCGCGCCGACTCCTCGTCCCGCCACATCAGCTTCATCGAGACCGGCCGGTCCCGGCCGAGCGAGGAGATGGTGCTGCGGCTCGCCGACCGGCTCGACGTGCCGGTGCGGGAGCGCAACGCACTGCTGCTCGCGGCGGGTTACGCCCCGCGCTACGCGCACACGGCGCTGGACGACCCGGCCATGGAGACCCTGCGCGAGGGAATGCAGCGGCTGCTGACCGGCTACGAGCCCTACCCGGCGCTGGTCGTCGACGCCGTGTACGACGTGGTGGCCGCCAACCGGGGCATCGCCATGCTGCTGGACGGGCTGCCGGAGCACCTGCTGACGCCCCCGCTGAACGCCATGCGGATCACCCTCCACCCGGAGGGCCTCGCCCCGCGCATCCGCAACCTCGCGGAGTGGCGCGGGCACCTGCTGGCCCAGATGCGGCGGCAGATCGCGCTGGCCCGCTCCGCGCCGCTGCGCGAGCTGTACGAGGAGGTGTCCGCGTATCCGGTGGGCGAGCGGCCGGGCGACCGCGAACCGGAGGAGCCCGTCCCGTACATCGCGCTCCCGCTGGTGATCGAGCACGACGGGCACCTGCTGTCTTTCGTGTCGTCGATCGCGACCTTCAACACGCCGATGGACGTGACCGTCGCCGAGCTGGCCATCGAGACGCTCCTCCCGGCCGACCCGGCGACGGTGAAGTACCTGCGCTCACTGGGCCCCTGAGCCCTGGCCGGCCGAGCGCAGCGCCAGCTGCTGGAGGAGCGCGAACGATGCCACGGCGAGGGCCTGCGCCGGGATCCACACCGCGCCGGCCGTGGTCGGCTGGAACCAGGCGGCGACGGAGACCAGACTGAGGGCGGCCCACGCGTAGTTGGCCTCGATGACGAACCTCACCGGGAAGATCGGCGGCCGGCGGCGCGAGGCCAGCCAGCCGACTCCCGCGCCGTACGCGGTCAGGAAGAGGCCGAGTTCGAAGAGGGTGGTCTGGCCGACGCCGAGGAGCCGGCCGAGCGGGGCGGAGAAGGCCGCGTAGGCGAGGCCGTTGCCGGTGGTGACCACGGCGTCGAGGGCGAGGAAGCGGCGCAGCGCGGTCTGCGGGACGGTGGTGCGGGCGATGCTGCCGAGCAGGGTCGCGGACATGGCGGTTCAGCCTCCATCGGGGTTCGTACGTGCTGGTGGGGGCGGGTCCCGGAGCCGAGTGCGCGGCCCCGGAACCCGATGCCCCCACTGTGCCGCCGGGCCCCGGACGTGGTCGATTACCTCGGGGGTCATGGCGGTTGCCGCACGGTGTGCGCGGCCGCGAGTGTGGGGGATGCGGTGGTTGGGGGCGGGGGCGGCGGCTAGGCTTCACCGCACCGAACCACCGACCCGAACGCCTTGTCGACGGCCGCGCGCCCGGACCTTACCGCCGAGGGGGAAGCGCCATGAGGACCACACGGACCATGCGGAAGCTCGGCGCCGAGCTGACGGCGGAGGCGCGGCTCACGGCGCCGGCCGGGGCCGACGCGATCATCGGGGGCCTCTGCGCGGCCTTCGGGCGCCGTCGCGGCGGCCGGCCGGTGGAGTTCCGCTTCGCCCCGTTCCCGCCGGAGACCGCGAGCGGGCTGTGGCTGGAGCTGGAGGAACGCGACCTGGTCGTCGTGGAGGCCCGCACCCGGCCCGAGCACCAACTGGTGATCGCCTGCCACGAGCTGTGGCACATCGAGGAGGGCGCCTGCGACGGCCACGGCCCCGGTATGGCGGTGGCCGCCCGCCTGACGGGCCCGCACGGCAGCCTCGCGGAACTGCTGCGCGCGGACTCCGCGCTGGACTCGGTGGTCCGTCAGGCGGCCGCCCGCGCCGACCGGGAGGATCCGGCCGAGGTCCGGGCCGAGACCTTCGGCCTGCACCTCGGCAAGATCCTGAAGGCGTTCCTGCCCCCGCCCCGGCAGGAGCCGATCCCGGACGGGATCGAGCGCATCCAGTCCTCGCTGGGCTGGAACCGCTGACCGCGTCCCGCCCGCGCACTCCCCCCTGGTCCGAGAGAAAGCACCGCACGATGCCCCCCACCCCCGCCCCGGTCCTCCGTACCGACGCCCCCGGCCGTCCGCGGTGAAGGACGGCCTGCCGCTCTACCTGGCGGGATCGGTGCTGGTACTGGCCCTGCTGATCAAGGCCCCGGCCCTGCGCCGGGGCTGGGACCAGCCGCTGATGCGGGCCGTGTGCGCGCTGCTGGTGGTCGGCTGCCTGCTCACCTTCCTGGCGCCCCCGCCCTCCCTCGCGGCGGTCAACCGGCTCACCGGGGTGGTCAACTTCGCCGCCCCGCTGGTGTACGGCGTGCTGACGGCCTTCTCGGGGGCCTCCATCGTGCTGATCCTGCACTGGGCGGGGGGTCCGGCGGCGCAGCTGCGGCGGGCGACCTGGGCGACGGTGGGGGTGTTCAGCGCGGTCACCGTGCTGATCGTGGTCTTCTTCGTGGTCGGGGACGCGCACGTGGAGCGGCTGCGGGACCTGGACACGTACTACGCGAACACGCCGTGGCTGCGCGAGATGATCGTCTGCTACCTGCTGGCGCACACCGTCGGCAGCGCCGCGCTGAGCCTGCTCTGCCTGAAGTGGATGCTGCGGGTGGATCCCGCGCTGCGGCCGCTGCGGACCGGGCTGGCGCTGCTGACCCTCGGCGGGGTGCTGGACCTCGGTTACCTCGTCGCGAAGTGGGCCGCCGTCGGGGCGCGCTGGGCCGGCCGCGACTGGGACGGCCTGTCCACGTACGCGGCCCCGCCGCTCGCGTCGGCGGCGGCGCTGCTGGTGGGTACCGGGTTCATCGTCCCGATGGTCGGCGGCTCGGAGGCCTGGCGGGACTTCAGCCAGTACCGGCGGCTGCGCCCGCTGTGGAAGGCCCTGCGCGGATTCGCCCACCTCAGTGTGGCGAGGGTGCCGCTGACCTGGTGGTCGCCGGTCGGGATCCGGCTGATCCACCGAGAGTCGGTGATCGACGACGGGCTGCTGGCCCTGGCGAGCTGGTTCGACCCCGCCGTGCGGGCGGAAGCGTACGGGGCCGCCCGCCGCCAGGGCCTGGCCGAGGCGGGCGCCTCCGTGGTGGCGGACGCGGCCATGCTCGCCGCCGCCTGCCGGTCACGGGCCGCCGCCGAACGGTCCGGCACCCCGGGCGCCGGCTCCGCGGAACCCGCCCCGTACCGCCTCGACGGGCAGCCCCTGGCCGCGCTCGCCCGGGAGTTCCGCAGCTCGCCGATCGTGGAAGCGGCCCGCCGGGGGCTGCCGGTCGGCCAGGAGGCCGGCTAGGGGGTGCCGGGGGCCGGCTCGCGGGAGAGCCACGCCCCGTACGCGCGGACCCTGCGCCGGTGCCGGAGGGAGTCCGCGGTGAAGATCCAGCGCGGTGAGACGCGCGCGCGGGGTTCCAGCCCCCGGGCCAGCCGGTCCAGCTGGAAGCGCACGAGGGCCAGCGTGCCCGCGGCGGCCAGGCTCCGGTCCCGCCAGGCGAGCCGGGGCACGGCCACCCGTACGTCCTCGCCGGCGCGCCAGCGCGCGGGCAGGTCGGGGCGCAGGGCCAGGGCGGAGGCCATGCCGACGACGGCGACGCCGCGGGCCAGGGCCTTCTCGGCGGTGTCGCGGCGGGTGATGCCGCCGGTCAGCATCAGCGGCACGGCCGCGGTCTCCAGCAGGCGCTCCGCGAGGGAGAGGAAGTAGGCCTCCCGCTCCAGGGTCCGCTGGTCGGTGGTGTGGCCCATGCTGGCGGGGCTCTCCACGGTGCCGCCGGACAGCTCGACCAGGTCCACGCCGAGGCCGGCGAGGGCCTTGATGACCTGGGCGGCCTCCTCGCTGTCGAAGCCGCCGCGCTGGAAGTCGGCGGCGTTCAGCTTCACCCCGATCGCGAAGCCGTCCGAGACCCGGTCGCGGACGGCGGCGAGGATCTGCGTGAGCATCCGGACGCGGTTGTCCAGGCTGCCGCCCCAGCGGTCGGTGCGCCGGTTGACGAGCGGGGAGAGGAACTGGCTGAGGAGGTAGCCGTGCGCGGCGTGGACCTGTACGCCGTGGAAGCCCGCTTCCTCGGCCCGCCGGGCGGTGAGGGCGAACCGGGCGATCGTCGCCTCGATGTCGGCCTCGGTCATGGCGGTGGGGCGGGCGAAGCGCTTGGTGTGCCGGCCGAGGCGGATGGGGACGGCGGAGGGGGCCCAGGCGGTGCCGGGCATGTCGGAGCCGACCTGCCGGCCGGGGTGGTTGATCTGCATCCAGACCCGGGCGTCGCCCGAGGTCGCGGCCGCGGCCCAGCGGCGGAAGGGCTCCAGCGGGGAGTCCTCGTCGAGGACGACGGTGGCCGGGGAGGTCAGGGCCCGGCGGTCGACCATCACGTTGCCGGTGATGACCAGGCCGGCGCCGCCGCGCGCCCAGCGGGCGTACAGCCGCTCCATGCGCCCGTCGGGGAGCTGGCCGGGCTGGGCGGCGAGGCTCTCTTCCATGGCGGCCTTGGCGAGACGGTTGGGAAGGGTGGTGCCCCCCGGCAGGTCGAGCGGTGCGAACAGGTCCATCCGAGTCCCCCAAGCTTGTGGCGCGGCCGTCACGCGGGGCCGCGCCACAAGATGATCGCCTCAGAGCTCAGCGAGGTCCAGCCCGGCCTGGGCCGCGGCGGCCTGGACGGTCTGCTCCAGCAGGACCGCGATGGTCATCGGGCCGACGCCGCCGGGGACCGGGGTGATGAGGGAGGCGCGGGCGGCGGCCGACTCGAAGTGGACGTCGCCGACGTTGCCCTCGTTGTAGCCGGCGTCCAGGACGACCGCGCCGGGCTTGATGTCCTCGCCCCGGATGAACTCGGCCTTGCCGACCGCGGCGACCAGGACGTCCGCCTGGCGCACGATCGAGGGCAGGTCCTGGGTGCGGGAGTGGCAGTAGGTGACGGTGGCGTTCTTCTCCAGCAGCAGCATCCCGGCGGGCTTGCCCAGGATCGCGCTGCGGCCGACGACGACGGCGTGCTTGCCGGTGAGGTCCACGTCGTACTCCTCCAGCAGGCGCATGATGCCGCCGGGGGTGCAGGAGACGAAGCCGGGCAGGCCGAAGCCCATGGCGGCGAAGGAGTGCATGGTGACGCCGTCGACGTCCTTGCCGGGGGCGATGGCCTCGAAGGCGGCGCGCTCGTCGATGTGGTGCGGGACGGGGTGCTGGAGCAGGATGCCGCTGATCTCCGGGTCCTCGGAGAGGGCGGTGATCGCGGCGACGAGCTCCTCGGTGGTGGTCCCGGCCGGCAGCTCCACGTGGCGGGAGGTGATCCCGGCCTTGGCGCACCGGTTCTGCTTCATCTTGACGTAGGTCACGGAAGCGGGGTCCTCGCCGACGAGGACGGTGGCCAGGCAGGGCGCGGTGCCGGTGCGCTCGGTGATCTTCGCCGCGAGGGCGGCGGTCCGCTCCGACACGCGGCGGGCGAGGGCGGTGCCGTCCATGAGCTGGGCGGTGGCGGTGGGGGCAGTCGTCACGGGGTCTCCTGAACGTCGCTGCGGATCGCGGTTCGCCCAGGCGCGCGGCAGACGGCGTACGGACCGTGGAGGTGTACGCCGGGCCGCTCCCCGGTGGTGATCCACCCGAACGCCAGTCACGGCCCGGGGCCCACTGTAGTCGACATATCCGGTGGATGACCGGGGTCCGAGCTGGGACGATCGAGACATGACGCGCACTTTCGACCATCTCGTCGCCGAGGCGGAGTCCGTCTCCGTCGACGGCTGGGACTTCTCCTGGCTCGACGGCCGGGCCACGGAGCAGCGGCCCTCCTGGGGCTACCAGCGGCTGCTGGGGGAGCGCCTGGCGACCGTCCGCTCGGCCCTGGACATCCAGACCGGCGGGGGCGAGGTGCTCGCCGGAGCGGGCCCGCTGCCCCCGCTGACGGCCGCCACCGAGTCCTGGCCGCCGAACATCGACAGGGCGACCCGGCTGCTGCACCCGCTGGGCGCGGTGGTGGTGGCGGACTCCGACGAGCCGCCGCTGCCGTTCGGGGACGCGGCCTTCGAGCTCGTCGCCAGCCGCCACCCGGTCACCATCTGGTGGGACGAGATCGCCCGCGTGCTGGTGCCGGGCGGCACCTACCTGTCGCAGCAGGTGGGTCCGGCGAGCGTCTTCGAGCTCGTCGAGTACTTCCTCGGCCCGCAGCCGGAGGAGGTCCGGCGCGCCCGCCACCCCGACGACGCGGTCGCCGACGCCGCGCGGGCCGGTCTGGAGATCACCGACCTGCGCTCCGAGCGGCTGCGTACGGAGTTCCACGACATCGGTGCCGTGATCTACTTCTTGAGGAAGGTGATCTGGATGGTTCCCGGCTTCACGGTCGGACAGTACCGCGACCGGCTGCGCGAGCTCCACGAACGGATCGGGAGGGAGGGTCCGTTCGTCGCGCACACCGCCCGTTTCCTCATCGAGGCCCGCAAGAAGGAGTGACCTGAAGTGCGGACGGATCCCCGCCGGATCGGTTGCGCGGCCACAGCGTGGCGCAGGTCACTCAATTCAGCGCGTAACGAATCGACTCGGGCAGGCGATGAACCGACAGGTGTCCTCGCGCGGCCCCGGAATACAGACCCGCTTCGGTCTGTTTCCCGAGTCCGCGCGATGATGTCCCGCCCACTCCTTATCTGTTCGCAACGAGAGGCTCCTTGTGTCGCTCAGCCCGTCCCGTACGTTCCCTCCGGAGATCGCCGAATCCGAGGCCCTGGTCGCGCTCGTCGAGCGCGGCCGCGAGCAGGGTCACATCAACGGTGACGATGTCCGCCAGGCCTTCGAGGCCGGCCGCATCCCGGTGGACCAGTGGAAGCGGGTCCTGCGCAGCCTGAACCAGGTCCTGGACGAGGAGGGTGTCGCCCTCCACGTCAGCGCCGCCCCCGCCACGAAGGCTGCTGCCAAGAAGCCCCGCAAGGCAGCTGCCGCCCCGGCCCGCACCGTGACGAAGAAGGCGGTGGCCCCGCCGCGCCCCATCGGCGCGCGCAAGGCCTCCGCCACCGCTCCCGCCCCGGCCGCCGCCGCGGCGATATCCGCTCCGTCGGCCGCCGCGTCGGAGGAGGTGTCGGCCGAGGCCGCCGCCGAGCCGAAGAAGCGCGTGGTCAAGAAGGCCGCCGCCAAGAAGGCCACGGCCACCAAGAAGACCGCCGCCTCGAAGAAGGCCGGTGCCAAGGACGCCGACGACGCCGAGAACCCGGCCGTCGAGGGTGAGGACTGGGCCGTCGAGGACCTCGCCGAGGACACCGAGGAGGAGGCGCCCAAGGCCGCCGGCCAGGGCTTCGTCCTGTCCGACGAGGACGAGGACGACGCCCCGGCGCAGACGGTCATGGTGGCCGGCGCGACCGCCGACCCCGTCAAGGACTACCTGAAGCTGATCGGCAAGGTGCCGCTCCTCAACGCCGAGCAGGAGGTCGAGCTCGCCAAGCGCATCGAGGCGGGCCTGTTCTCCGAGTACAAGCTCGAAGAGGAGGAGGACCACAAGCCCGCGTTCAAGCGCGAGCTGGAGATCCTCGTCGAGGACGGCCGCCGGGCCAAGAACCACCTGCTGGAGGCCAACCTCCGCCTCGTGGTCTCGCTGGCCAAGCGCTACACGGGCCGCGGCATGCTCTTCCTGGACCTGATCCAGGAGGGCAACGTCGGTCTGATCCGCGCGGTGGAGAAGTTCGACTACACCAAGGGCTTCAAGTTCTCCACGTACGCGACCTGGTGGATCCGGCAGGCGATCACGCGTGCCATGGCCGACCAGTCGCGCACCATCCGCATCCCGGTGCACATGGTCGAGATCATCAACAAGCTCGCCCGTGTGCAGCGCCAGATGCTCCAGGACCTGGGACGCGAGCCCACCCCGGAGGAGCTGGGCAAGGAACTCGACATGACCCCCGAGAAGGTCATCGAGGTCCAGAAGTACGGCCGCGAGCCGATCTCCCTGCACACCCCGCTGGGTGAGGAGGGCGACAGCGAGTTCGGTGACCTCATCGAGGACTCCGAGGCGGTCGTCCCGGCCGACGCCGTGTCCTTCACCTTCCTCCAGGAGCAGCTGCAGTCGATCCTGGGCACGCTCTCCGAGCGTGAGGCGGGCGTGGTGTCCATGCGCTACGGCCTCAACGACGGCCAGCCGAAGACGCTGGACGAGATCGGCCGCGTGTACGGGGTCACCCGTGAGCGCATCCGCCAGATCGAGTCCAAGACCATGTCGAAGCTGCGCCACCCGTCGCGTTCGCAGGTCCTGCGCGACTACCTGGACTGATCCGGTCCCGGTATCGGAAACACCGGAGGCCCGCGCCGTCAGGCGCGGGCCTCCGCGTTTTCCCGCCGCCGGCGCGGCGGCGGTCAGTGCTCCAGCAGGTGCTTGAGCTTCTCCTCGCTGCGCGGCATCTCCTTGCGGAGCCTGGGCTTCACCACCAGGGGGACCAGCCCCCGGCCCAGCCCGCGGCCCTCGAAGTCGACCGACAGCGTCACGCGTGAGCGCGTCCCGTTGTCGAGGGGCTCGATCCTGCCCTGCACGTCCGGCCGGACCGGCCCGTCGACCCCGTGGACGTGCCAGCTCCTCGGCGGGTCGAGCTCGGTGAACTCCACGGTGGTGGGGATCCTCCGCTTGCCGAACTGCCGGGTGATGGCGACCCTGGAACCGACGTGCACGGGCAGGTCGCCCATCGGGACGGCGGCCACGGCGCTGTCCTGCCACTCGGGCAGGTGCGTGGGGTCCGTCACGTAGGCGAAGACGTCCTCGGGCCTGCGGTCGATGTCGATGGTATGGCTGATCGCGGACATGGCGACCCCTCGGAGCCCCCCTGGCCAGTCTTTCTTCCAAATTACTCCGCGGCCGTACCGGCCGCGCGGCGCTTGCGGGCGGCCATCAGCGCGTAGACGAGGACGCCCGCGAAGAGGAACAGCACGCCCTGGTAGACGGCCGCGTAGCCGGACCCGGCGACCAGCCACATCGAGAACGCGAAGGCCGTGCCGGCGAGGACGGCGTCGCGGACCAGCCGCCCGCGCCGGACCCGCTCGCCCTGGCCCGAGGCCAGGAAGTAGAGCTGGGCGGCGGTGGAGAGCAGGTAGGGGACGGTCGCGGTGAAGGTCGTGACCAGGACGAGGATCTCGAAGACGCGCGCCGAGCCCGCCGTGTAGTTGTACACCGTGAGGGCGGAGGCCAGGACGACCGTGACCACCACACCGACGACCGGGACGCCGCGCTGCTTCTTCTCGAAGGCCTTCGGGAAGAGCCCGTCCCTGGCGGCCGCGTACGGGGTCTGCGCGCTGAGCAGGGTCCAGCCGTTGAGGGCGCCGAGCATCGAGACCACGGCCGCACCGGCGACGAGGGTGCCGCCCCAGGTGCCGCCGAAGATGGCGTTCACCGCGTCCGTGAACGGGGCCTGGGAGGAGACCAGCTTCTCGTGGGCGACCAGGCCGAAGACCGCCAGGGTTCCGAGCAGGTACACGGTGGCGGCGCCGACGGTGCCGAGGACGGTGGCCCGGCCGACGTTGCGCGCCGGGTCGCGGACCTCGCCCGCGCTGACGGCGGCGGACTCGACGCCGATGTAGCTGAAGAGCAGGATCGCGGCGGAGGCCGAGACCGCCCCCACGGGGCTCTGGTCGGTGGCCTGGAAGGGGCCGAGGTTCGCCGGGTCGAAGAAGAACAGTCCGCCCACGGCCACGAGCAGCAGCGGGACCAGCTTCAGGACGGTCGCGACCACCTGGACTGCGCCCACGTACCGGGTGCCGGCCAGGTTGGAGAGGGCGGGCAGCCACTGCACGGCCAGGGCGGCCAGGCACATGGACCACCGGTGCTCCCCGACGGCCGGGAACAGCACCGCGAGGTAGCCGACCGACGCCACGGCGAGCGCGGCGTTCGAGACCCAGGCGGTCATCCAGTAGCTGTACGCGGCGAGGAAGCCCGCGAAGTCGCCGAAGGCGGCGCGCACGTACACGTACGGGCCGCCGGTCTGCGGGTGGCGCTCGGCGAGGCGGCCGAAGACGAGGGCCAGGGCGATCGCGCCGAGGGTCAGGACGGCGAAGGCGAGGAGGCTGATGGTGCCGAAGGGCGCGACCGAGGCCGGGAGCAGGAAGATCCCGCCGCCGATGACGTTGCCCATGACCAGGCAGACGGCGACCGGGAGGCCGAAGCGGCGGGCGTGCCGGTCCTCCTGGCGGGGGGCCCGAGGGGGTGCTGCGACTTCGGCGGGCGGGGCTGCGGTGCTGGTCATCGGTGGTGCGCCTCTGGGTGTCTCACATGCTGGGCAGGTCAACACATGGTTGACCACGGTGAAGTGGGCGCCAAATCACCGGGTTTCGTCCGGCGCGGGGAC
This sequence comes from Streptomyces sp. NPDC040718, assembly GCF_055593565.1. Classification (NCBI taxonomy): domain Bacteria; kingdom Bacillati; phylum Actinomycetota; class Actinomycetes; order Kitasatosporales; family Streptomycetaceae; genus Streptomyces; species Streptomyces sp. NPDC040718. The sequence goes on from NZ_JBVIXO010000005.1 coordinate 398,937, forward strand.
CTCCCCGGAAGGAAGGATTCCATCCGAAGGGGCCCCCGGCCGGTAATCCTCCCGTGAGGCGGCCAGCGGGACCTGGGGGCCGTCCGCCTCGCGCAGCCAGCGGCGCAGCACCGCGTGCACGGCTTCGGCGCCCACCGGCTCCGGGCCGGGATCCGACAGCGCGGTCGGCCACATCAGGAAGGGGTGGGCCTGCTCCCCGCCCAGCCCCCCGTGCGAGCCGATCTGCTCCTCGAAGGCGTGCACGGCGCCGGTCTCCGGGTCGTACGCCGAGTTGACCATGATGTCGGCCACGTGCGGGAAGGAGTCGGTCCGGCGCACGGCCCGCGCCGCGCCCGGCCCGAAGGGGGCCAGCAGCGCCTCCGCCTCCCCCGGTACGTCCAGCCGCGCCACCGCACCGCCCGGGCCCAGCACCTCCCCGTCCACCAGCAGGAAGCCCACGCCCGGGTGGTTGGCCAGGGTGGGCAGCAGCGCGGGGTGCGCCCGCTCGATCCGGGCCCGCGACGCCCTCCCCGGCAGGTCGGGGAAGGAGACCAGCCCGAGGTTGCCCGATGCCAGCACCACCGGCCCGGGGCGGCCCGGCCCCGGACGCGCTTCCTCCGCCGCCTCCTCCTCCACCGGCCGGTGCAGGGCCGCCAGCACCGCCGCGCGGGCCTCGGCCCCGCTGCGGGTGCGGCCGGCCCGGCGGGAGACGGGCAGCCCGCAGCCGGCCCGGACCAGGTCCTTCAGGCTGAGCCCGTACCGGCCGAGGAAGGTCTCCCCGGGGCTCTGGCCGTGGTCCGACAGCAGCACGACGCGGTACTCCCTGGGGGCGTGCTCGGCCACCCTGGCGATCAGCGCGAGGCTCCGGTCGAGCCGGGCCAGCACCCGGTCGGTGTCCCGGCCCCGCGGGCCCGAGTGGTGCGCGACCTCGTCGTAGGCGACCAGGTCGGCGTAGACGGCGGCGCGGCCCGCGAGCACGTCCCCGATCACCGCGGCGACCACCACGTCCCGCTCGACCACCGTCGCGAAGGCCCTGATCAGCGGATAGAGCCCGCCCCGCGCCACCCGGGGCCGGTCCCCGCGCAGCCGTGAGCGCAGCGACTGGCCGATCTCGCGGCCCACCTCGGCGACGAAGGACAGCGCGGTGCGCACGGCGTTGGCCGGGTCGGAGAAGTACGCGAAGTAGCCCGCGCGGGAGCGGTTGGCGCGGCCCCTCCGGGCCGCGACGGACAGCACCAGCGCCAGCTGGTCGGCGCCCCCGCCGAACAGGTTGCCCCGGCTCGCGCCGTCGAGGGTGAGCAGCCCGCCGTCCCGGGTCCGCGCGACGGCCCGGCGCTGGAGCTCGGCGGCGCTGGTGGGCCGGTTGCAGACCATCACCTCGCCGGTGTCCTTCTCGTACCAGCGGAAGGCCGGGACGTCGAAGTTGGAGCCGTGCAGGATGCCCAGCTGGCTGGCGCCGGTCTGGCTGGACCAGTCCGTGTGCCAGGGCATGACGCGGTGGCTGTCCTCCAGCCAGCCGGCCACGGTGGGCATCAGCCCCTCGGCCGCCGCCCGGCGCAGCGCCTCGTACCCGACCCCGTCGAGCTGGATGAAGACCAGCCCGGGGCTGCCGCCCGGGGGCGCCCCGAAGCGGCGGCGGCGCCGGTCGGCGAGCCGGTACAGCCGGCGCCGGTACGCCTCGTCGTCGCGCACGGCGAGCGCGGTGGAGGTGGCCGAGGCCACGGCGGACATCGCGGCGGCCACGACCACCGCCGTCTCGGGCGCGACCGCCGCGCCCCGCCCGGCGGGGATCAGGCTGAGGGCCATCAGCAGCAGCGAGCCGTTGAGGAAGAAGACGAGCAGTCCGAGCACCAGGGCGGGCACCAGCAGCAGGGCCCGTACCAGGACCGGCCACACCAGAGCGCTCAGCAGGCCGAAGGCCCCGGCGCCCCAGGCCGCCGTCAGCCCGATCCGGGTGATGCTGGCACCGTCGGCGGACTGGAGGCGGAAGTCCGGCAGGATCCCCGCGAGCACGAGCATGGTCAGGGTGGACGCCGCCCAGACGAGCACCACGCGCACCAGTGCCCCGCCGGCGGCCCGCCAGCGCAACCGCTCCCGCCACACGCCGCACCCGCCTCGCTCCCCGGCCCGCGCCCGGCCCGCGGTCCCCTCTGCCAGCGTCGCACAGGGGGGTGGGAGAGGCCGGGTGACACGGGTGGCGCACGGGAGTACGGGGCGCGGCGGCCGGGTGGCCGGCGGGCGCCGTCGGCTCGGGGGCCGCGTATCAGGTGCCGTCGTAGCCGGCGGTCGGCATGGACAGCCGGCGGTGCACCTCGGCCTTCATGGCGGAGGTGTAGGCCGGCTCTTCGAGTCCGGCGGTCTCCAGCCGTACGCCGCGCCGCTCGCACTCGGCGGTGAACTCCTCGACGGAGCGCAGCGCCCGGGCCAGGACCCGGCGGTTGGGGGCGACGAACAGGTCGACCTGTCCGGCGTCCACGTCGCGCCAGAGCCCGCAGTGGTCGGTCCGCAGCCCGTAGAAGAGCAACTGCCGGGTGACCACGTACCCCTGCTCGTCGGCCCAGCGCGCGCACATGGCGTGCTGGCCGCGGGTGTCCACGGCGAAGGGGTCGGCGTCGAGTTCCTCCAGCGGGGCCAGGCTGGCGATCGCGGCCACGCGCAACGCATCCATGGCGCCCGACCCTACTCCGATCCGGGCCCGGGGAGGAGGGGGTGCGCCGGGTTCTGCTTCCGCGCGGGCGGGCAGGGAACGTCCTAGGGTCGAGGTGAGCGGGAAGGGGTGGTGCCGCGGTGGCGGTGGAGATCACCTGGTGGGGTCATGCCACGTGTGCGGTACGGGACTCCGGGGTGCGGGTGCTGACCGATCCGCTGTTCGCCCGGCGGCTCGCGCACCTGCGCCGGCGGCGCGGGGCCGTGCCCCCGCCCGAGGCGGCCCGGGCGGACGTGGTGCTGGTCTCGCACCTGCACGCCGACCACCTGCACCTGCCCTCGCTGGCGCTGCTCGCGCCCGGCACCCGGCTGGTGGTGCCGCGCGGGGCGCGACGGGCGGTGCCGGGGCTGGCGCGGCTCGCTGGGGCGCGCGGGCTGGTGGTGACGGAGGTGGTGCCGGGCGAGGAGGTCGGCGTACGGGGCGGGGTGCGCGTCCGGGCGGTGAGCGCGCGGCACGACGGGCGCCGGGTGCCGTTCGGGCCGCAGCGGGCGCCGGCGCTGGGTTACGTGGTGCAGGGCGCGGCGCGCACGTACTTCGCCGGGGACACCGGGCTGTTCGACACCATGGCCGAGGAGGTCGGTCCGGTGGACGTGGCGCTGCTGCCGGTCGGGGGCTGGGGGCCGTACCTGGGGCCGGGGCACCTGGACGCGGAGCGGGCGGCGCGGGCCCTGGCGGAGCTGGCGCCGGCGGCGGCGGTGCCGGTGCACTACGGGACGTACTGGCCGATCGGCATGGACGCGGTGCGGCCGCACGAGTTCCACGCGCCGGGCGGGGAGTTCGCCCGGCGGGCGGGGCAGCTCGCGCCGAAGGTGGAGGTACGGGTCCCCGCGCACGGGGAGCGGGTGCTGCTGCCGTGACGCCGTGGCGGGTGGCGGGGGAGGTGGTGGGCCGGGTGCCGCCGGAGACCACGCAGCAGGCGGTGGGCTATCCGGCGCTGTTCGTGCTGGTGGCGCTGGGGGCGCTGGTGCCGGTGATCCCTACGGGGGCGCTGGTGAGTTCGGCGGCGGTGGTGGCGTTCCACCAGCGGTCGCTGCCCCTCGGGGTGCTGCTGGTCATCGCGGTGGCCGCGCTGGCCGCCTTCACCGGTGACGTCGCCCTGTACTGGCTGGGGTCGCGCGGGGTGCGCTCGCGGGGCGGCTCGCGGTGGCTGGAGTCCCTGCGGGGGCGGGCCGAGCCGGAGCGGCTGGAGCGGGCGCGGCGCAGGCTCGACGAGCACGGGGTGCTGGTGCTGGTGCTGTCGCGGCTGGTCCCGGCGGGCCGGATCCCGGTGATGCTGGCCTGCCTCCTGGGCGGGCTGCCGCTGCGCCGGTTCGCCCGGGGGGACGCGCCCGCCTGCGTGGCGTGGGCCGCGACCTACGGGCTGATCGGGATCCTGGGCGGCTCGCTGTTCTCCGAGCCGTGGAAGGGCGTGGTGCTGGCGGTGGGCCTGACGCTGCTGATCAGCGTGGCCCCGGGAGTGTGGCGGCGGCTGCGGCCGGGCAGGGTCCGGCCGTGAACTCCGCCTCCTGGGACACGGTCCGCGCCCTCGCCGCCCGCTTCGAAGCGGCCGCCGCCGCACGCGGGGTGCACCCTCCGCAGAGCCACGTCCTCCAAGTGCTGAAGATCGGCGAGGAGTTCGGCGAGGCCGCGCAGGCGGTGATCGGCGCGACGGGGAGCAACCCGCGCAAGGGGCACTCGCACAGCTGGGACGACGTGCACGACGAGGTGTGCGACGTCATCATCACCGGGATGGTGGCGCTGGCCAGGATGCGGCCCGACGCGGCGGCCTACTTCGCGGAGCAGCTGGCGCTGAAGTCGGCCCGCTTCCTGCCGGAGCCGCCGCCCTGATCCCTCGGGCCGGCCGCCGCCGGTCCGCGACCCTTGTTGCCGTCGCCGGGACGGTGGGGTGGAATGCCCGCATGGACGCCGCTGCCCATGACCCCGCCCATGACCATGCCCACGGGCACGCCGACGAGCGCGCGGAGACCCCGTCCGGCGGACCCTCCTCCCACCGGGCCGTCCTCGACGAGGTCGGCCCGCGGCTCAGGCGGCTGAGGGACCGGCACGGCCTCACCCTGGCCGCGCTGTCGGAGGAGACCGGGATCTCCAAGAGCACCCTGTCCCGGCTGGAGTCCGGGCAGCGGCGCCCGAGCCTGGAGCTGCTGCTCCCGCTCGCCCGTGCCTACCGGGTGGCCCTGGACGACCTGGTCGGGGCGCCTCCGGTGGGCGATCCCCGGGTGCGGATGACGCCCCGCGCGATGCGGCACGGCGGGACGTCCGTGGCGCTGACCCAGGGCCTGGGACCGCTCCAGGCGTACAAGATGGTCATCCCGGACCGGGGCGCCGAACCGGACCTGCGCACGCACGAGGGCTACGAGTGGCTGTACGTGCTGACGGGCCGTCTGCGGCTGGTGCTGGCCGGGCACGATCTGGTCCTCGGCCCCGGCGAGGCCGCCGAGTGGGACACCCGGACCCCGCACTGGTTCGGGAGTGCCGACGGGCGGCCCGTGGAGATCCTCAGCCTCTTCGGGAAGCAGGGCGAGCGCATGCACGTGGTCGCGAAGCCGAAGCCGAAGCCGAAGGCGACGGCGGACCGGGCGAGGGGGTCCTAGAAGGTCCGGGACGCGCCGATCGGCAGGTCCCAGAGGTCCTCGCGGGGCAGCCCGGCGCGGGCCCAGGCGGCTCGGGCGCGGCGCACGGGTTCGATGACGGGCTCCGCCGACAGGACGAAGGCGGCCCAGTGCATCGGGGCCATCCTGCGGGCTCCGAGGTCCAGGCAGGCCCGTACGGCCTCCTCCGGGTCGGCGTGCACGTCGCGCAGCCACCAGCGCGGGGCGTAGGCGCCGATCGGGAGGAGGGCGAGGTCGATGCCGGGGTGCCGGCGGCCGATCTCCGCGAACCAGTGGCCGTAGCCGGTGTCGCCGGCGAAGTACACCTTCCGGCCGCGGGCCGGGTCGGTGAGCACCCAGCCGCCCCACAGCGTGCGGCAGGTGTCCAGCAGGGAGCGCCTGGACCAGTGGTGCGCCGGGACGAACTCGAAGCGTACGCCGCCCAGTTCGGCCGACTCCCACCAGTCGAGCTCCGTGACCCGGGTGAAGCCCCGGCGGCGGCACCAGCGGGCGAGTCCGGCCGGGACGAAGAGCGGGGTGTCGCGCGGCAGCCGCCGCAGGGTGGGGGCGTCGAGGTGGTCGTAGTGGTTGTGGCTGATCACCACCGCGTCCACGGGCGGCAGTTCCTCCCACGGCACCCCGACGGGTGTCACCCGCGCCGGGGTGCCCAGGATCCGCCGGGACCACACGGGGTCCGTGAGCACCGTCAGGCCGCCGGTCCGGAGCACCCAGCTGGCGTGCCCGGCCCAGGTCGCGCACACCGCGCCCGGGGGCACCGCGGGCAGCGGGGCGGGCTCGTACGGCAGGTCGGGGATCCCGCTCAGGCCCTCCGCACCGGGACGGAAGGCGCCCTCGCGGGCCAGCCGGGCGAAGGCCCGCAGCCCGGGCAGCGGGGTGGTCAGCCGGTCCGCGAACGAGCGCGGCCAGAGCCGGTGTTCGCCGAGCGGGCGGGGCGCGGCGGGCGCGGGCGCGGGGGCCGAGTCGGGAGCGGGAGGCACGAGTGCGGGCGCGGGAGCCGAGTCGGGAGCGGGAGGCACGGGCACGGGCACGGGCGCGGGGGCCGGCTCGGGCGGCGCGGTGTGCGCGGCCGGCGCGGGCGCGGGGTCCGGTGGGGAGCCGGCGGGCGCGGGCGGGGCCGGCGGGCACCCGGCCGGGTGCCCCGGCAGCGCGGTGGCGGCGCCCCCGGGGCCGCCACCCGGCGGGGCGGTGGTCACGGGGGCGTCCGGCTGGTCCCTCATCGCGAAGTCTCCGTTCGGCGGCGGCCTGCCGGCGCGGGCGGCACGTCAGTCGGCCAGTCCGGCGAGCACCGACCCGAGCCGGTCGAGCGCTCCCCGGACCTGCGGCAGCGTCAGCGGGTCGGGGGCGCCGAGCGCGGCGAGCCGTTCCTGCGGGGTGGCCCCCAGCAGCGGTCCGGTCGACAGCCGTACGCGCGGCGCGCCGAGTTCGTCGGCGAAGCGCTGTCCGCCGGGTGTGGCCGTGCCCAGCCGGGCCCCGAGCCAGTCCTCCAGTTCCATCGCGTCCCCGACCCCGTGCCGGGCGAGGCCCGCCCGCAGCGGGGTGAGGTCGGCGTAGAGGTGCCGGCCGGCCTGCGGGGGCCGGGCGAGGGCGCCCGCGGCCAGCAGTACCCGGTGCGCGGCGGCGGCGACCGTGCCGTGCAGGGCGGCGGCCGCGTAGGCGCGTCCGGCGACGGCGTCGGGTTCGTCGAGGGCGTGCGCGGCGGCCACCGCGACGGGTCCCGCGACCAGGGCGCCGGTGGCGGTGAGGACGTCGAGGGTGCGGGCGCGCAGCCAGGTGCCGCTCGGGGTGTCGGGGAAGCGGACCACGGCGGCGGGCCAGCCGCCCGGCAGCAGGGCTCCGGCGAGGTCCACGAGGACGGCGGCCCGCTCGGGGAGCATCTCGGCGGGGCTCAGCACCAGGGTGTCGTGCGGGCGGTGCACGGTGTCGCGCCAGCTCTCGTCGCTGACCACGAACAGCCCGGTGTCCTCGGCCGCCTCGCAGGCCTCGCGCACCATCTCGGGCGGCGGCACGGTCGCGGTCGGGTCGTCGGCGACCGACAGCAGCAGTACGCGCGGGTCGCCGCCCTCGGCGCGGACCCGCCGCACGGTCTCCAGCAGGGCGTACGGGTCGGGTACGCCGCCGCACTCCGCCGGGGTGGGGACGTGGTAGGCCCGTCGTCCCAGCAGCCGGACCTGCGGGGTCCACCAGGCGGGACACGGCCGGGGCAGCAGCACGTCGCCGCCGTACGCGCCGAGCAGCGCGAGCAGCAGGGCGGGCGCGCCGGGTCCGGCGGCCACGTTCTCGGGGGCGGTGGTGAGCCCGCGCCGGGCCCAGTGGCGGCAGGCGGCCTCGCGCAGGTGCTGCCCTCCACCGGGGGGTTCGGGGGCGGCGCGGTCCGCGGCGGCGGCGAGCACGGAGGTCAGCTCGGGCAGGACCGGCAGGCCGGGTTCGGGGGCGGGGGGACCGTATCTGACGGGGCCGCGCCCCTCCGGTGACGGGCGGCGCCAGAGCCCGGCGAGCCCTTCCGTCATGCCTTCGGCCATCCCCGACACGTGCCCGCCTTCCGCCGGCGCCACCGATAGATCTGCCCTTTATACGATTATTTACACGGATACGCCCGTCAACAGCGGCTGCGGCGGCCCGCCGTCCCCCTCCTCAGCCCTTCCTCCCCAGGAGGGCCAGCAACCGGGTCTGCGCGTCCGCGCCGGCCGGCACTTCCAGCGGCTCCGCGTACATCCCGCTCGCGGCGAGGCCGTCGGCGTACGGCATGACCTCCTTGATGGAGAACTCGACGAGGTCGGCGGGCAGCCGGTCGTCCGCGCCGATGGCCCGCGAGAGGTCCCAGGCGTGCACGACGCAGTCCGCCGTCAGCTCCGAGCAGTACGCCGATCCGCGCGTGGGCCCGTACGAGAGCGCGACGGTCCGCTCCAGCGCGCCGGGCGCGGCGAAGGCCGCGTGCCCGGCGGCCGCGGCCCGGTCCCAGGCGGCGGGCGGGTCCTCGCCCAGCAGGTCGCCGGAGAGCTCGTCGCCGACCTCCGCCACCGTGCGCCCCTCGGTGACGAGCGGCGGGATCCACAGCTGCTCGCCGGTGACGTGGTTGACCAGGTCCCGCACGGTCCACTCGGTGCAGGGGGTGGCCGCGTCCCACTGGGATGCCCCTACGGCCCGCACGCGCTCACCGAAGAGCCGCAGCGCGGCGGCGTGCCATTCCAGCAGCGTCTCGGGCATGGGTCTCACCGTCCTTCGCCCCGAGGTGCGCCGCCCCCTGGGGCCCACTCTCCTCGCCCCCGTACAGCCCTGCCACCGACCCGGCCGACCCCCTTGCCCTGCAAGGATGTTGTCCACATGTCAAAACGCGCATCTCGAATCCCGAGCGGATCGCCTACGGTGATCACAACGCCTTCGACGACCTTCGACGACGAGGAGTCCGCCATGAACGCCGCCCCCGGGACACACGACGCCCACGAGACCGCCCTGTACACCCACGGCCATCACGAGTCGGTACTGCGCTCGCACCGCTGGCGCACCGCCGCCAACTCGGCCGCGTACCTGATCGGCGAACTGCGCCCCGGCATGCGGGTGCTGGACGTGGGCTGCGGCCCGGGCACCATCACGGCGGACCTGGCGGAGCTGGTGGCCCCCGGCGGCCACGTCACCGCGGTCGACGCGGCGGCGGACGTACTGGAGCAGGCGGCCGCGTACGCCGCCGAGCGCGGGCTGTCGGGGGCGGTCGACTTCGCCGCGGCCGACGTCCACGCGCTGCGTTTCCCGGACGACTCCTTCGACGTGGTCCACGCCCACCAGGTGCTGCAGCACGTCGGCGACCCGGTGCAGGCCCTGCGGGAGATGCGCCGGGTGTGCCGGCCCGGCGGGATCGTGGCGGTACGGGACGCCGACTACGCGGCGATGACCTGGTACCCGGCGACGCCGGGCCTGGAGGAGTGGCAGAGCCTGTACCGGCGGGTCGCCCGGGCCAACGGCGGCGAACCGGACGCCGGGCGCAGGCTGCTGTCCTGGGCGCGGGAGGCCGGCTTCACCGACGTGGCGGCCTCGGCGACGGCCTGGTGCTACGCGACGCCGGAGGAGGTCTCCTGGTGGTCTTCGCTGTGGGCGGACCGCACCACCGCCTCCTCCTACGCCTCCGTCGCGACGGAGGGCGGCCACGCCACCCCGGAGGGGCTGGCCGCCGTCGCCGAAGCCTGGCACGCCTGGGGGAAGGCCCCCGACGCATGGTTCTCGGTCCTGAACGGCGAACTGCTGTGCCGTGCCTGACCGGGCCGCGCCCGCCTCACCGCGGCGGGCGCATCCGGAAGTCGTACTCCGGGGGCAGGGGCCGGTCCGTCAGGGCGGCCCACACCTCGGACAGGGTCTCCTCCCCCTCCCGCAGGTCGGCGATCTCGAAGCCGTCCTCGAAGACCCGCCGGGCCGCGCCCACGTGCCCCTCGGCCGCCAGCAGCCGGGCGGCCAGCAGCCGGAAGCGGCCCTGCTCGCGCAGTGACGGGCGCAGCCGGTCCCAGACGGCCCGCGCCTGCGCCAGGCGCCCCGCCGCGAGCAGGGCGGTCATCGCCTCCCGCCCCAGGGCGGCCTCGGCCGCCGCCCACGGCGCACCGCCCCGGCTCTCCCCCGCCAGGCCCTCGAAGGCCGCCGCGTAGCGGTCGGCGGCCCGCCCGGTGTTCCCGTCCAGCGCGTCGGCCGCCGCCAGGCAGCGCAGCAGCGGCCAGCGCGAGGGCGCCTGCGCCAGCCCGCGCTCCCAGCTGCGCACCGCCTGGGCGACGTCGCCGGCGTGCCACTGGGCCACCCCGAGGTGGTACTCGGTCAGCGGGTCCGCCGGGGCGGTCTCCAGCATGTCCCGCCAGTGCGCGGCGACCAGGCCCGGGCCGGGCGGGGCGTCGGCGGCCGGGGCCGGGAAGACCCCGGTCCGCCACAGCTCCAGCCAGGGCTCCTGCTCCTCCTCCAGGGTGGATTCCGGGAAGGGGGTGCCGGGCAGCTCGAAGCCCCCGCACAGCACCTCCAGGGCGCCCCAGCCCGAGCCGTCCGCCAGCCGCTCCCCCGGTTCGGTGTCGGCGTGCCCGCGCCACGCCTTGTACGCCGCGTCCAGGGTCCCGGCCGGCAGTGCGGCGCCGAGCGCCGCCGAGGCGGCCCCGCGCGCCGCCCCCCAGTCGGCCCCGTGCACCGCCGAGGGCTCCGCCGACAGCGGCCCGTACGCCTCCAGCCAGCTGAACTCCGCCCCGGCGTCCAGCCGAACGTGCTCCAGCTGGGTCCGGGCCAGCCCCGCCTGGATCTCGGCGTAGCCGCCCGTACCGGGCTCCGTCAGCCACTCCTGCCAGCGCCGGCCGCCGGGACCCGCGCCCCACACGAACAGCTTGCGCCCGCGCAGCCGCCCGGTGGAGGCCTGCACCAGGCCGTGCCCGTCGGCGTCGAGGGCTGCGATCCAGGGGCGGTCGGCGTCCTCGCCGAGGACCTCGTAGAAGAAGTCGGCGGGATACGTACTGCCCAGCGGGTACGTCCGGTCGGCGCCCTCCCACTCGGGCACGGGGATCCGCCTCAGCGCCCGCTCGTAGCCGAAGTGCCAGGCCTCCTCGGCGGGCGCCAGGACGCGGGTGCCGGCGCCCTCGGGGACGGCGGTGTTGGGCCACCAGTACACGGGGGCGGGCCGCTCGTGCGGGTTGCGCACGCGCACGCCGACGTACAGGAAGTCGGAGTCCGCGGGCAGCCACAGGTCCACCTGGAAGGGCAGGTCGCGCAGCCGCTCCCACTCCCACAGCCGCACCATCACGTCCCCGTCGGGCGCCGGCACGAGCGCGGCGTGCAAGGGGGCGCAGGACAGGGCGGTGTGCCCGGTGGCGCCGATGTTCCACTCGATGCCGCCGGAGAACCAGGCCCCGTTGAGCGCGAAGTCGGCGGGCTGGAACACCGGGTTGCGGTAGAGGAGTTCGCGGCCGGTCGGAAGGTGGACGAGCGAGTGGATCCGCCCGCCGAGCCCGGGCAGCACGGTGACGCGCAGCCGCCCGTTCTCGATGACGACCGCCTCGAACTGCCGCTCCGCGCGCCGCCGTCCGTACCCGTCGCGGATCCGGACGGGCAGCAGGGAGCGCAGCGGCTCGTAGCCGATCTGGCGCGCCATGTCGCGCGGCAGCCCCTGGCGCGAACGGCCGTCCAGTTCGTGCACCCCGTCGGGGGCGCGCAGCGCGGGCAGCGGGTTGTCGGAGCCCAAGGGGGCGGCGGGGAGGGTCAGCTGGGCACGTCGGACTGTGGTGGCCATGGGGAAATGGAACACTCGCGTGCGGCCCGTGCACAGGGGTTCCGCACATCACCACCGGTCAGGATTACGCAAAGCCAGGAAACGGGGGCGGCGCGTCAGGAGGGGACGGTCAGGGCCCAGCGTTCGTGGTCGCGCCAGGCCCCGTCGATGTAGAGGAACTCCGGCGAGAGCCCCTCCAGGCGGAAGCCCCGCCCGCGGACCAGGGAGATCGACGCGGCGTTGCCCGGCTGGATGTTCGCCTCCAGGCGGTGCAGGCCGAGACCCTCTCCGAAGGCGTGCGCCAGCAGCAGGTCGAAGCCCTCGCCGAACAGCCCGCGCCCGGCGGCGTGCGCGAAGGCCCCGTAGCCCAGCGCCCCGCACTGGAAGGCGCCGCGGACGATGTTGTTGACGTTGACGAACCCGGCGATGTCCCCCGTGGCCAGCTCGCAGACGAGGAACCCGCCCCCGGCGCTCCGGGCGGCCGCGTAGGGCTCGTACTCCTCCAGGGTCGCGGGCGGGAACAGCCAGGGCCGGTGCAGCTCGCGGCTCTCGCGCACCCGCGCGGTGAACTCGGGGCCGTCGGCGGCGCGGAAGGAGCGCAGACCGACCCGGGCGCCCGTACTGACGTACTCAGCGGTATATGGCATCGCCCCAGGTTAGGCACTGTGGCAGCATCCCGGTGTGATCACCCCGAACACTCCCGAGCAGCTGCTCGCCGCCGCCGCGCGCAACAACGCCGAGTGGTGCGCCGCCGTTTCCCGCAGCGGTCACTTCCGCGACTCGCTCTGGTGCAGCCCGCGCCGCACCCCGCCGCTGTACCCCGACGCCGTCACCCTCGCCCCGGACGCGTCGGCCTCCGACGTGGTCGCCGGGGTCGACACCGCCGCCCCCGGCTGCTCCGTGAAGGACAGCTTCGCCTCGCTCGACCTGGCCCCGGCCGGCTTCGAGGTGCTGTTCGAGGCGCAGTGGATCCACCGTCCGGCCGGGGAGGCCGCTCCCGCCGCGCCGACGGGCGGCCGGCTGGAGTGGGACGAGCTGGAGGGCCCCGGGGAGCTGGTGGCCTGGGAGTCCGCCTGGGACGGCGAGGAGAGCACCGGCCTGTTCCACGAGGGGCTGCTGCGGGAGGGCATCATCTTCCTGGCGGGCCGTGACGGGGCCCGGATCACCGCCGGGGCCGTCGTCAGCACCGGCGGCGGGGTCGTCGGCGTCTCGAACGTGTTCGCCCATGACGACGCGGACGCCGACGCCGTCTGGGCGGCCGCCCTCGACGCGGCAGCCCGCCACTGGCCGGGCCTGCCGGTCGTGGGCTACGAGCACGGGGAGGACCTGGAGACCGCCGTACGCGCCGGGTTCACCCCGCTCGGCCCGCTGCGGATCTGGCTGCACACGGCTTAGGGCCGCCCCTCACTCCGTACGCAGTTCCAGGCGGGGCACGTCGCCGCGTTCGATGCCGAACACCTGCGTGTAGAGGGAGAGTTCGGCTTCGAGGGCGCGGACCATCGTGTCCGCGCGGCGGAAGCCGTGGCCCTCGCCCTCGAAGGTGAGGTAGGCGTGCGGGACCGCCGGTTCGCGGCCGCGCAGGGCGGCCAGCAGGCGTTCGGCCTGGGCCGGCGGGCAGACGGGGTCGTCCAGGCCCTGGAGCAGGACGAAGGGGGCCTCGATCCGGTCGGCGCGGGACACCGGGGAGCGTTCCCGGCAGCGCAGCGCCAGGGTGCCCGGGGGGCCGGCCAGGCCGTCGGCGTAGTGCGACTCCAGGTCGTGGGTCTCGGCGGCGAAGCCCCTCAGGTCGAGCACCGGGTAGATGACCGCCGCGCAGGCGTACAGGTCGGTGGCGGCCAGGGAGGCGGCCGCCGTCCAGCCGCCCGCGCTGCCGCCGCGGATCGCGAGCCGGGCGGGATCGGCGGTGCCCTCGGCGGCCAGCGCCCGGGCCACGGCCGCGCAGTCCTCCACGTCGACCACGCCCCACTGCTCGCGCAGCCGCTCGCGGTAGGCGCGGCCGTAGCCGGTGGACCCGCCGTAGTTGACCTCGACGACGCCGATGCCGCGCGAGGTGAAGTAGGCGATGTGCAGGTCCAGTACGGGCGGCACGTGCTCGGTGGGGCCGCCGTGCGCCCACACCACGTACGGGGGCAGCTCGTCGTCGGGTGCCCGCAGGGCGGGATGGTGCGGCGGGTAGACGTGGGCGTGGATCTCACGGCCGCCGGGGCCGGGGAAGGTGCGGCTCTGCGGCTCCGGGTAGTAGGCCGGGTCCACCGGGTCGGCGGCCCGGGCCCCGACGACCCGGGCGTGCCCGGTGGCGGTGTCCAGCTCGACGACCTCGTAGGCGCTGCGCGGGCTCGCGGCGACCCCGTAGACGCGGGTGCCGCTGACGGCCAGGGCCGGCTGCCAGGCCGTCCAGGGCCCGGCCGCGTCCACCAGGTCCCCGGTGTCGGGGTCCAGGACGCCGAGCACCGAGGAGCCCTGCCCGTGCAGTACGGCCACGGGCCCGTCCGGCAGCGGCGCCAGCCAGGTCAGCCCCGGCTTCCACAGGGCGCCGCCGAACTCCTCCTCGCGGGGGCACAGGTTGACCGCCTCCCCGCTGTCCGGGTCCACCCGGTACGGGTTCCACCAGCCGGTGCGGTCGCTCACCGCGAGCAGGGTCCCGTCGGCCGCCCACGCCACCTGGGCCACGGCCTCGTCCGGGCCTCCCAGCACGGTGCGGGGGGCGCCGAGCGTCCCGTCGGGGCGTACGGCGGCCAGCTGGAGTTCCGTGCCGTCCCAGGGCATCCGGGGGTGGTCCCACACCAGCCAGGCCGCGCCGCGCCCGTCCGGGGAGAGCTTCGGCCCGGTGCGGAAGCGGTGCCGGTCGTCGGTGAGTTCCCGTACGGCGGACCGGTCGGCGGCGGCGGAGCCGTCCAGCGGTACGGCGGCCGCCACCCGGCGCAGGTCGCCCGGGGCGGGGCCGGTGAACTCCTCCAGCACGCACCAGACCTCGCCGCCGCGCAGCACCGGGTCGGCCCAGCGCAGGCCGCCGCCGACCGCCGAGACGGGGGTGAGCGGACGCGGCCGGGGGCTGCCGGGGGCGTCGGGTTCGTACGCGTACAGCCGCTGGTCGGCGTGGTGGACGAAGACCACCACCGGTCCCCGGCCGGGCTGTTCGGCGCCCGCCCAGGGCAGGCCCCCGTACTCGGTGAGGCGGCTGCGCACGTTCCACGGGGCGGGCAGTACCGACCGGGCGGCGCCTCCGTCGGCGGGCCGGCGCACCAGGGTGCGGCGGCCGCCCTCGCCGGGGCGGGGCTCGGTCCACCAGACCTCGGCGCCGATGGTGCCCACGTACTCGGGGCGGCCGTCGTGCGCGGCGGCGTGCGCGGCGGCGATCGGGGAGGGCCAGCTGCCGTAGGGGCCCCCGACGGCGGCGGCCGCCATCACCGGGCTCCCATCACAGGGCCCGCAGCGCGCGGTCGAGGACGCGGACCCCGAAGTGCAGGGCGTCGACCGGGACCCGCTCGTCCACGCCGTGGAAGAGGGACCAGTAGTCGAAGCCCGGCGGCAGCTTGAGCGGGGAGTAGCCGTAGCCGGTGATGCCGAGCCGGGAGAACTGCTTGGCGTCGGTGCCGCCGGCCATGCAGAAGGGGACCACGTGGCCGTCGGGGTCGAAGTGCTCGACGGACTCGCGCAGGATCCCGTACGTCCGCCCGTCCACCGGCGCTTGGAGGGCCACCTCCCGGTGCTCGAACTCCCAGTGCACGTCGGGGCCGGTGAGCCGGTTCAGGGTGTCGGCGAACTCCGCCTCGCCGCCGGGCACGGTGCGTCCGTCGACGTAGGCGGTGGCGTGGCCCGGGACGACGTTGAGCTTGTAACCGGCGCTGAGCATGGTCGGGTTGGAGCTGTTGCGGACGGTCGCCTCGACCAGGGCGGCGGCCGGGCCGAGCTTGCCGAGGAGGCCGTCCAGGTCGGTGCCGGGGGCGCGCGGGTCGAGGGTGAGGCCCTGGAGGGCGGCGAGTTCGGTGATGCAGGCGGTGACGGTGTCGGTGAGGCGGACCGGCCAGTCGTACTCTCCGATGCGGGCCACGGCGGCGGCGAGCCGGCTGACGGCGTTGGCCCGGTTGGGCTTGGAGCCGTGCCCGGCGGTGCCGTGCGCGGTCAGCTTGAGCCAGGCGGTGCCGCGTTCGCCGGCGGCGATGGGGTAGAGGGCCTGGCCTGGCCGGGGGTGCACGGTGAACGCCCCGGACTCGCTCAGGCCCTCCGTGCAGCCTTCGAACAGGTGCGGGTGCTCGTCGGCGAGGAAGCCGGACCCGTCGACCGCGCTGGCCTCCTCGTCGGCGGTGTAGGCGATGACGACGTCCCGGCGCGGCCGTACGCCGTGGCGCGCCCAGGCGCGTACGACGGCCAGCACCATCGCGTCCATGTTCTTCATGTCGACCGCCCCGCGGCCCCAGACCACTCCGTCGCGGACCTCTCCGGAGAAGGGGTCCACGCTCCAGTCGGCGGCCTCGGCGGGGACCACGTCGAGGTGGCCGTGGACGAGCAGGGCGGGTGCGGAGGGGTCGGTGCCCTCGATCCGGGCCACCACGTTGGTACGGCCCGGCGTCCGCTCCAGCAGTACGGGTTCGAGCCCGGCTCCGGCGAGCCGCTCGGCGGCGTACTCGGCGGCGGGCCGCTCGCGGCAGTCGCCGCCGCCGCGGTTGGTGGTGTCGATCCGGATCAGACCGGAGGTGAACTCGACCACCTCGGCGAGGGCCGCCGCGTCGATGGCGGCCCCGCCCGGGGCCGCGGCTTCTTCGTGGGCGGTCCCTCGGGGAGCGCCTTCCACCCGGTGCATGTCAGCCATACTGCTCCTCCACGGCCGCCGAGACGACCGTCGTGACCGCTTTGAAGGTCCGGATCCCCTCGTACATCGTCTCGCTGGTGTACGCGACCCTGCGCTCGCCGGAGCGCTCGACGCCCGGGACGACGGTCGCGGCCATCGACAGGTGCTCGGCGTCGAACTCGACCTCCACGGCGAAGGGGCCGCCGCGCACGGGCTCGTGCCGGACCGCGAGCTTGGCCGCCTCGGTGGCGGCGGCGCGGATGTCGGCGGCGGTGCGGGCCGGGGTACGGCAGACGGCCGCGTAGCGCGAGACGTGGTCCTTGACGGCGACGGTGCGTGCGTCGGGGGCGTATCCGGCGGCGTCGGCGCAGGTCAGGTCGTCGCCGGTGACGAGGATGACGGGGACCCCGTACTCGGCGACCACGTGGGCGTTGAGGACGCCCTCGCTCGCGCGCAGGCCGTCCAGCCAAACGCCAGTGATGGAATTGGCGAGGTAGGTGTGGGCGAGGACGCCTTCGCTGCCGGCGCCGGTGTGGTAGCCGACGAAGGCGATGCCGTCGACGTCGCCGTGCTGGACCCCCTCGACCATGGAGAGGGACTTGTGCCGGCCGGTGATCATCTCGGCGCGGGCGTCGAGCTTCTCCAGGAGGAGGTTGCGCATGGTCCAGTGGGCCTCGTTGACGAGGACCTGGTCGGCGCCGCCGTCGTAGAAGCCGAGTACCGCCGCGTTCACGTCGGAGGTGAACATGCCCCGGCAGCGCTCCCATTGCGGGGTGCCGGGCAGTACGTCGGCGGGCCAGGTGACGCCCGTGGCGCCTTCCATGTCGGCGGAGACGAGGATCTTCATCGGGCCCCCCGGTGGGTCGGGTCGCGGAGCCCCACCCTAGCCGCCCGGCACGTTCGCGGCCCCGGGCCACGCCCGGGCCGGGGGCGGCTCACGCCGGCCCGGATTTCCACCCGAACCGGTGAGCCGTCCCCGGGCGTTGTCCCGCCGGCGGCTCGGGGGGCGCTGTCAGGCGCCGACTTCCTTGGCCAGGTTCTCGAGCACGGTGTCGTAGATGCGGCCGAGGCCCTTGGGGGCGAAGGTGCGCTCGAAGAAGCCGCCGATGCCGCCCGCGCCGTTCCACACGGTGCTGACCACGGCGCGGGAGCGGCCCTCGCCGGCCGGGGTGACGGTCCAGGTGGTGACCATGGAGGAGTTGCGGTCCTTCTCCACGAGCTGGCCGTCGGTGGGCTCGGTGACCTCCAGCAGGCAGTCCCGTACGCGCTTGCTGGTGGCCTGGAGCTTCCAGTGGACCAGCGTGCCCTCGCCGTCCCCGCCCTCGCGTACCTCGTACTCGCTGAAGTGCTCGGGGAGCAGCTTGTTCCGGGTGCCGGTGTAGTCGGCCAGCGCGTCGAACACGGTGTCCGCGTCGGCCTCGATGATGCGCTCCGTGGTGGCTTCGACCTGCGCCATGCCTGTTCCTCCAGCAGTCGTGAACGTTGCGGCGGCAAGCCAATCACCTCCGGGGCGGGCGCCCAAATCCGCCCTCGTCCGCCGGACGGCCCCGGCCGGTGGCGCGAGCCCCGGCCGGAGGGACGTACCCCTGCCGCCCTGACCGTCCCTCAGGAGAGGAGGCCGAGGAGGGAGCCCAGGGCGATGGTGGCGAAGTTCACGTCGTAGTCGTACGAGTTGCCGCTGCCGATGATGCTGCCGCCGAGCCCGTCGCCGCCGAGGGCCGCGGCGTTGGCGGCGGTCGTCGAGACGCCGCAGACGACGATCGCGGCGACCGTCACCAGGGAGGACTTGAGGAGGTTGCGCATTTCGACTCCGTTCGTGAGTGGTCGGAACGCCGGTTGCCTTCCCGGTGGGGAGGGCCGGACGGCGTCGGACGCGGGCGGGCAACCCCTTCGGTGCACCGACTAGGGCCACTCGCACCACCGCCGGAAGCGCCCCGTGCGGTGCCGTCCGCACGATCATGGGAACGTTTGTTCTATTCTCGGGTCCCCGTCACCGAGGAGGCATCCATGCGCTGGGAGAATCTGACCGGGGCGCCGGGCAGTGGTCCGGCCGCCCTGTTCGGGGCCGGCTCCGTCGTCACCCGCACCATCGACACCCCCGAGTTCCGCGGGATCACCTTCCACGAGGTCCGGGCCCGCTCGATCGTGAACCGGGTGCCCGGGGCATCGCGGATGCCGTTCGAGTGGACCGTCAACCCCTACCGCGGCTGCAGTCACGCATGCGTCTACTGCTTCGCCCGCAAGACCCACGGCTACCTCGACCTGGACACGGGGCTCGGCTTCGACTCCCAGATCGTCGTCAAGGTCAACGCCCCGGAGCTGCTGCGCCGCGAGCTGGCCGCCCCGCGCTGGAGCGGCGCGCACATCGCGATGGGCACCAACGTCGACTGCTACCAGCGCGCCGAGGGCCGCTACCGGCTGATGCCGGGGATCATCGGGGCGCTGCGGGAGCACGCGAACCCCTTCTCGATCCTCACCAAGGGCACGCTGATCCTGCGCGACCTGCCCCTGCTGCGGGAGGCCGCCGAGGTCACGGAGGTCGGCGTCTGCGTCTCCGTCGGGTTCACCGACACCGGCCTGTGGCGGACCGTCGAGCCCGGCACCCCCTCCCCCGCCGCCCGGCTGGCCGCCGTACGGGCCCTGACGGACGCCGGCCTGGAGTGCGGGGTGCTGATGGCGCCGGTGATCCCCTTCCTCGGCGACTCCCCCGAGCAGCTGCGGGCGACCGTCCGGGCGATCGCCGCGTCCGGGGCGGCCTCCGTGACACCCCTGGTACTCCATCTGCGGCCGGGCGCGCGCGAGTGGTTCACGGCCTGGCTCGGCCGGCACCACCCGCACCTGGTCGAACGGTACGAACGGATGTACGCGGGCGGGTCGTACGCGCCCACCTGGTACCAGCGCCGGATCACCCGCCAAGTCCACGAGCTCGCCGCCGAATTCGGCATCGGCCCCGCCCGGCGCGGGCGGCCCCGGGCGACCGCCGCGCCGGAGCGGCCGCCCGGTCCGGCCCCCGCCGGTCCGACCCAGCTGACCCTGCTGTGACCCCTCCGCGCGCACCGCCCGTGACCCGGACGCCTCCCGACGGGTCATCACATCGGGCCAATGCGCGGCCCAATCCCGCCTTCCCGCCTCGGTTTCCGGGACGATTCCGCCCAGAACCCTCGGCTGGGAGGCCCCATGCTCCACCCCTCGAAGCTGCGACCCGCGAAGAAGCGGGCCGCCGTCCTGCTGGCGATCTCCACCGTCGCCGCCGCCCTCGCGACCCCCCTCACCGCGGCGCCGGCCGCTCCCGCCGAGGCGCCCGCCCCGGCCGCCGCCGGCCTGCGCTGGACCGGCTGCGCGACCCCCCGCTACCCGACGCTGCAGTGCGCCTCCCTCAAGGTCCCGCTCGACCACGAGCAGCCCGCCGGGCGGCAGATCTCCCTGGCCCTGACCCGCGTCCCGCACACCGCCGCGACCTCCCAGGGGCCGCTGCTGGTCAACCCCGGCGGCCCGGGCGGCAGCGGCCGCTCGCTGGCGGGGTTCATCGCCTCCGCCCTGCCCAAAGACGTGGCCGCCCAGTACGACGTGATCGGCTTCGACCCAAGGGGCGTGGGCAAGAGCGAGCCCGCCCTCGACTGCGGGTCCGGCCACTTCAACCCCGTACGGCCCGACTCGGTGCCCCGGGACGGGGCGACCGAGCGGGCCAACCTGGAGCGGGTGCGTGCCTTCGCGGTGTCCTGCCAGGAGAAGCACGCGGACGTGCTCCCGTACGTGGGCACCGTCTCGGCGGCCCGCGACCTGGAGGTGCTGCGCACCGCGCTGGGCGCGCAGAAGCTCAGCTACTTCGGCTACTCCTACGGCACCTACCTGGGCGCCGTGTACGCCAAGCTCCACCCGGACCGGGTGCACCGGCTGGTGCTGGACTCCGTGGTCGACCCGGGCGGCGTCTGGTACCAGGACAACCTCGCGCAGGACCTGGCCTTCGACGCCCGCCACAAGGCGTTCCTGGCCTGGGTGGCCCAGTACGACTCCACGTACCACCTGGGCACCGACCCGGCCCGGGTCGAGGAGCGCTGGTACGCGATGCGCGACGCGCTGCGCGCCGCCCCGGCGGGCGGGAAGGTGGGCCCGTCCGAGCTGGAGGACACGTACATGCCGGGCGGCTACTACAACGGCTACTGGCCGTCCCTGGCCGAGGCCTTCGCGGCGTACGCGGTGAAGCAGGACCCGAAGCCGCTGGTGGCGGCGTACGAACGGCTGGGCGCGGTGGAGCCGTCGGCGAACAACAGCTACAGCGTGTACACGGCGGTGCAGTGCCGGGACTCGGCGTGGCCGAGGGACTGGAACCGCTGGCGGGCCGACATGTGGCGCACGCACGCCAAGGCGCCCTTCATGACCTGGAACAACGCCTGGTACAACGCGCCGTGCGCGTTCTGGCCGACGCTGCCGCTCGAAGCCCCGGACGTGACGAACACGGCACTGCCGAAGGCGCTGCTGTTCCAGGCGACGGAGGACGCGGCGACCCCGTACGAGGGCGCGGTGAGCATGCGGGACAAGCTGGCGGGCTCGGCGCTGGTGGTGGAGGAGGGCGGCGGCAACCACGGCATCGCCCTCAGCGGCAACAAGTGCCTCGACGAGAAGCTGTCGGCGTACCTGAGGACGGGTCAGGCGGCGGACGCGACCTGCCCGGCGCAGCCCGCCCCGAAGCCGGCCGCAGCGACCCGCGCGGTGCCGCCCTCGGCGGGCGGTGCGGCCCTGCACGGGCTGCTGGGCTTCCGGGGCTGACGCCGGGCGTGCAAGATCGTCCGCATGACCACTCCTTCTTTCGATGACAACCACCTCACCCGGGTCGCCGCGCCCGAGGGCGTCAGCCCGGGCACCGGGTACAGCCACGTCGTCTGGGGCACCGGGCGGTTCGTGGCCGTCTCGGGGCAGTGCGCCTTCGACGAGAAGGGCGCGGTGGTCGGCGAGGGCGACCCGGCCGCGCAGGCCCGGCAGGTGTTCGAGAACCTGCGGCGGTGCCTGGCGGCGGCCGGGGCGGGCTTCGAGGACGTGGTGAAGCTGACGTACTTCGTCACGGACGTGGCCCACCTGCCGGCGGTCCGGGCGGCCCGGGACGAGGTGATCGCCCCGGACCGGCTGCCGGCCTCCTCGGCGGTCCAGGTCGCGGCCCTGTTCCGGCCGGAGCTCCTGCTGGAGGTCGAGGCCTTCGCGGTGGTCCCGGCGGCGGGCTGAGGGGGCCGCTGCGCGGGGCCCTCAAACGCCGGCGAGGCTTGTTCAGCCGCGCCGGCGATTGGGGCGAGAACGGTTGGAGGGCGGGTAGGGGACCGGCCCCGCGCAGCGGCAGACCCGCCCCCGCCCGGCAGGGCTCAGGCGTCGGGATGCCGGGTCATCAGGCGGTTCAGGGCGTCCGTCGCGGCCAGGGCGAGCCGGGGGTGGGCCTGGGCGCGGACCAGGACGTCGCGGGCCCGGGTGTCGGCCAGGGTGCCGAGGCCCTCGACGCAGGCCAGGGCCACCCGCCAGTACGGGTCGTGCGGGGCCAGCAGCCGCGACAGGGTCTTGATCAGGGCCGGGGCGGACTCCGGTGCCCGCAGCGCCGTGAGCAGCCGGACCGGGTGCAGGGCGTAGGCCGTGCGCAGGGAGTTCGTCGCCAGGGCCGCCGCCGCGCGGGCGGTGCGCGGGTCCCCGAGGACGCCGAGTGCCTGCGCGGCGGCGGCGCAGCGGGCCGGGTCCCGGTGGTTGAGCAGCAGGACCAGGGGCTCGAAGGCCCGCCGGTCCCCCGCCATCCCGAGCCGGTAGGCGGCCAGTTCCCGGGCCCACAGGGGCAGCCCGGCCGAGGTCAGGGAGGCGGCCAGGGCGTCCGGCGCCGCCGCGAGCAGTTCCGCGTACGCGGCCGACCCGTCGGCCTCCGCCCGCAGGCGTTCCAGCACGTCGTTCACCCCGCCACCCTAGGGGTCCGCGGCCACCGGCAGGCGGGGTTCCGCGGAGCCCGTTGATCGATGATCGATGATCGGTACATTTGGGCGGTACAGGTCACATCTCCGCGCTCTGGCGGACCAGTTACCGGCCGGTTAATCTCGCTCCAACACGTACGGACGCGGCCTGGTGACGCAGCCGCCCCGTACCAGTCGGTTCGTTCCGCTCGACCGTTTCACCCGTACGGCTGGACCCCGGGACAGGGTTCCGCCGTTCCGCCCGCCGCGCCCCCATCCCTCTCGGGCGCACCGCCGGGCGTGCTCCGCACGGCTCTTCCGTACGGCATCCGCGCGCGCTGTGCGCCGCGCGCTCCCCCAGTCGTCACCCTCTTCCACTGGAGTCCCGCGATGGACCTTCCGTCCACGTCCAGTCAGTCCTCCCTCCGCACCGTCGCCGTCGTCGGCCTCGGCACCATGGGCACCGGCATCGCCGAGGTGCTCGCCCGGGCCGGCCGCGAGGTCATCGGCATCGACGTCAGCGAGGCCGCCACCCGCCGTGCCGCCGGGGCCCTCGCGGCCGCCACGGCCCGCTCCGTGGCCAAGTACAAGCTCACCGAGCAGGAGCGCGAGGCGGTCCTGGCCCGCTTCCGCACCTTCACGGACCTCGGCGCCGCCGCCGAGGCCGACCTCGTCATCGAGGTGGTCCCGGAGGACTACGACCTCAAGCACCGGATCATCGGCGAGCTCGACGCGATCGTCCGGCCCGACACCGTGCTCGCCACCGGCACCAACGCGCTGTCCGTGACCCGGCTCGCCGCGGAGTCCCTGCACCCCGAGCGGGTGCTGGGCATGCACTTCTTCAACCCGGCCCCGGCGATGAAGCTCGTCGAGATCGTCTCCAGCGTGCTGACCGCGCCGACGGCCGTCGAGGCGGTCACCGAGCTGGCGGTGGAGCTGGGCAAGCAGCCCGTCGCGGTCGGCGACCGGCCCGGCTTCGTCGCCGACGGCCTGCTCTTCGGCTACCTCAACCAGGCCGCCGCGATGTACGAGGCCAAGTACGCCTCCCGCGAGGACATCGACGCGGCGATGAAGCTGGGCTGCGGCCTGCCGATGGGCCCCCTCGCCCTGCTCGACCTGGTCGGCGTCGACACCGCGCGCACCGTGCTGGAGGCCATGTACGCCTCCTCCGGCGACCGGCTGCACGCCCCGGCGCCGATCCTGGGCCAGCTCGTCGAGGCGGGCCTGACCGGGCAGAAGGCCGGACGCGGCTTCTACACGTACGAGGCCCCGGGCAGCCCGGTGGTCGTCCGCGACCTCCAGACCCCGCTGGACGGGTCCCTGCTGGGCGCGGGCCGTCCGGTCTCCTCGGTCGGTGTGGCCGGCTCCGGGACCATGGCGAGCGGTATCGCGCAGGTCTTCGCGCAGGCCGGCTACGACGTGGTCCTGGCCGCCCGCAGCGAGGAGAAGGCCGAGGCCGCGAAGGCCGCGATCGGGAAGTCCCTGGGCCGTGCGGTGTCCAAGGGCCGACTGACCGAGGAGGCCGCCGCGCAGACCCTGGGCCGGATCACCCCGGCCGGGTCGCTGGAGGCCTTCGCGGACGTGGACCTGGCGGTCGAGGCGGTCGCCGAGGACCTGGAGGTCAAGCAGCAGCTCTTCGCGGGCCTGGACAAGGTCTGCAAGCCGGGCGCGGTGCTGGCCACCACCACCTCCTCGCTGCCGGTGATCGCGGTCGCGCGTGCCACTTCGCGCCCGCAGGACGTGATCGGCATGCACTTCTTCAACCCGGCCCCGGCCATGAAGCTGGTCGAGGTGGTCCGGACGGTCCTGACGGCCGACGACGTGCACGCCACGGTCCGCGAGGTCTGCGCCAAGGTGCGCAAGCACCCGGTGGACTGCGGGG
The DNA here is from genome assembly GCF_055593565.1 of Streptomyces sp. NPDC040718. Taxonomy (NCBI): domain Bacteria; kingdom Bacillati; phylum Actinomycetota; class Actinomycetes; order Kitasatosporales; family Streptomycetaceae; genus Streptomyces; species Streptomyces sp. NPDC040718. Next base: position 423,035 of record NZ_JBVIXO010000005.1, read on the forward strand.
ACCGGGCCGGGTTCATCGTGAACGCGCTGCTGTTCCCGTACCTGAACAACGCGATCAAGATGGTCGAGCAGCACTACGCGGGGATCGACGACATCGACGCCGCGATGAAGCTGGGCGGCGGCTACCCGATGGGGCCGTTCGAGCTCCTCGACGTGGTCGGCCTGGACGTGTCGCTCGCCATCGAGAAGGTCCTCTACCAGGAGTTCCGCGACCCCGCCCTGGCGCCGTCCCCGCTGCTGGAGCACCTGGTGGCGGCGGGCTGCCTGGGCCGGAAGACCGGCCGCGGATTCCGTGAGTACGCCCGCCGGTAGGCCGGGCCCCGATCAGGATGCGTGGGGAGGGCTGCTCGGGTCCGCCGGACCCTCACGGCGGACGTACCCTTCCGAGCCCAGTGCGGGCCCTCCCCCGCATCCACCCCCCTCCCACCCCCCTCCGGCGCGCGCGCCTGCGCGAATGAAGTACTTTCGCTCTATGTCCCAGCCCGCCAAGACCTCACCCCGCGCCGCGTCGGCCGCCGACTCCCAGGAGAGCGCGGCCGGCACCCGGGCGGCCGCCCAGCGGCTCAAGATGCGCCGCGAGCTCGCCGCCGCGGCCATGGAGCTCTTCGCGACCAAGGGGTACGAGGCCACGACGGTCGACGAGATCGCCGCGACCGCCGGGGTGGCGCGCCGGACCTTCTTCCGGCACTTCCGCTCCAAGGAAGAGGCGATCTTCCCGGACCACGACGACACCCTGACCCGCGCGGAGGCCGTCCTGGACGTGGCTCCGGCGCACGAGCACCCGCTCGACACGGTGTGCCGGGGGATCAAGGAAGTCATGAAGATGTACGCCGCCTCGCCGGCGGTGTCGGTGGAGCGCTACCGGCTGACCCGCGAGGTGCCGGCGCTGCGGGAGCGGGAGATCGCCTCGGTCGCCCGCTACGAGCGGCTCTTCACCCGCTACCTGCTCGCCCACTTCGACGAGACCGACCACCACGACGGCAACGACGATCCGCTGCTCGCCGAGGTGGCCGCCTCCGCGGTGGTGACCGCGCACAACCACGTGCTGCGGCGCTGGCTGCGGGCCGGGGGCCAGGGTGACGTGGAGGCGCAGCTGGACCACGCCTTCGCGATCGTCCGCAAGACCTTCGGGTCGGGGATCGGCGCCGGCCGCACGCCGGGCGCGAGTACCGGGGCCCCGCAGGCGACGGTGCGCACCGAGGGCGAGGTCCTGGTCGCGGTGGCGCGTACGGACGCTCCTCTGGACGAGGTCATGCGGACCATCGAAGAGGCACTGAAGAACAAGTAGGCGACACGCGTCACAGCGGCCGCTCCCGTTCCGGGGGCGGCCGCTTTTCTTTGTCCGAGTTGCCCCTACTCTCCGGTAACTCTGATCGATCATCGCTCATCTGCGCAGGTCAATCGGCAAGTGAGAGAAACTTTTGGCACGCAGTGCCTTGCCGAGTGACACGGGGTGCCATACGTTGAGTCCCGTCCGGATGTCCCCGCGGCCCGCACCCACTCGGTACGGAACGCGCCCCGGATGCCTGCGTCACCAGGCCCCGCTCGCCCTCACCACAGGCGCGACAGCACCACAGCTCCGCCGGACCGACGGCACCCCGCAGCAGCACACCACACGTAACCGCGCACCGCGCATCCCTCAGCGCACCCTCATCAGCGCTCGCCGGAGGCAATACCGTGAAGGACATCCTGGACGCGATTCAGTCGCAGTCCGCCACCGCCGCAGACTTCGCCGCACTGCCGCTCCCCGACTCGTACCGCGCGATCACCGTGCACAAGGACGAGGCGGAGATGTTCGCGGGGCTCACCACCCGCGAGAAGGACCCGCGCAAGTCCCTGCACCTGGACCAGGTCCCGGTTCCGGAACTCGGCCCGGGCGAGGCCCTGGTGGCCGTCATGGCCTCCTCGGTCAACTACAACTCGGTGTGGACCTCGATCTTCGAGCCGGTTTCCACCTTCAACTTCCTGGAGCGCTACGGGCGCCTGTCGGAGCTCACCAAGCGCCACGACCTCCCGTACCACGTCATCGGCTCCGACCTCGCGGGCGTCGTGCTGCGCACCGGCCCCGGCGTCAACTCCTGGAAGCCGGGCGACGAGGTCGTCGCGCACTGCCTCTCGGTCGAGCTGGAGTCCTCGGACGGCCACAACGACACGATGCTCGACCCCGAGCAGCGCATCTGGGGCTTCGAGACCAACTTCGGCGGCCTGGCGGAGATCGCCCTCGTCAAGTCCAACCAGCTGATGCCGAAGCCGGACCACCTCAGCTGGGAGGAGGCCGCCTCCCCCGGCCTGGTCAACTCCACCGCCTACCGCCAGCTGGTCTCCCGCAACGGCGCCGGCATGAAGCAGGGCGACAACGTCCTGATCTGGGGCGCCAGCGGCGGCCTCGGCTCGTACGCCACCCAGTTCGCGCTGGCCGGCGGCGCCAACCCGATCTGCGTCGTCTCCTCCCCGGAGAAGGCGGAGATCTGCCGGAAGATGGGCGCCACGGCCGTCATCGACCGCAACGCCGAGGGCTACAAGTTCTGGAAGGACGAGCGCACCCAGGACCCGCGCGAGTGGAAGCGCTTCGGCTCGAAGATCCGCGAGCTGACCGGCGGCGAGGACATCGACATCGTCTTCGAGCACCCGGGCCGCGAGACCTTCGGCGCCTCCGTCTACGTCACCCGCAAGGGCGGCACGATCACCACCTGCGCCTCGACCTCGGGCTACATGCACGAGTACGACAACCGCTACCTGTGGATGTCCCTCAAGAAGATCATCGGCTCGCACTTCGCCAACTACCGCGAGGCGTGGGAGGCCAACCGCCTGATCGCCAAGGGCAAGATCCACCCCACCCTCTCGAAGGTCTACTCCCTGGAGGAGACCGGCCAGGCCGCCTACGACGTCCACCGCAACCTCCACCAGGGCAAGGTCGGCGTCCTCGCCCTCGCCCCCGAGGAGGGCCTCGGCGTCCGCGACCACGAGATGCGCGCCAAGCACCTCGACGCGATCAACCGCTTCCGCAACGTCTGAGATCCCACTCAAAGGCCATAAGGATCGCCTGAGATGACAGAGCGCCAGAAGGACCGTCCGTGGCTCATGCGGACGTACGCCGGCCACTCCACGGCCGAGGCGTCCAACGAGCTGTACCGCCGCAACCTCGCCAAGGGCCAGACCGGCCTGTCGGTCGCGTTCGACCTCCCGACGCAGACCGGCTACGACCCCGACCACATCCTCGCCCGCGGCGAGGTCGGCCGGGTCGGGGTCCCGGTCTCCCATCTGGGCGACATGCGGCGGCTGTTCCAGGACATACCCCTGGAGCAGATGAACACCTCGATGACGATCAACGCCACCGCCATGTGGCTGCTGGCGCTCTACCAGGTGGCCGCCGAGGAGCAGGGCGCGGACATCTCCCAGCTCCAGGGCACCACCCAGAACGACATCGTCAAGGAGTACCTCTCGCGCGGGACGCACGTCTTCCCGCCCGGGCCCTCGCTCCGCCTGACGACGGACATGATCGCGTACACGGTCAACCACATCCCGAAGTGGAACCCGATCAACATCTGCAGCTACCACCTGCAGGAGGCCGGGGCCACGCCGGTCCAGGAGATCTCGTACGCGATGTCCACCGCGATCGCCGTCCTGGACTCGGTGCGCGACTCGGGCCAGGTGCCCGAGGAGCGCTTCGGCGAGGTGGTCGCCCGTATCTCCTTCTTCGTGAACGCGGGCGTCCGCTTCATCGAGGAGATGTGCAAGATGCGCGCCTTCAGCCGGATCTGGGACAAGGTCACCAAGGAGCGCTACGGCATCGAGAACGCCAAGCAGCGCCGGTTCCGCTACGGCGTCCAGGTGAACTCGCTCGGCCTGACCGAGGCGCAGCCCGAGAACAACGTCCAGCGCATCGTGCTGGAGATGCTCGCGGTCACCCTCTCCAAGGACGCCCGCGCCCGCGCGGTGCAGCTGCCCGCCTGGAACGAGGCGCTGGGCCTGCCCCGGCCCTGGGACCAGCAGTGGTCGCTGCGCATCCAGCAGGTCCTGGCCCACGAGAGCGACCTGCTGGAGTACGAGGACATCTTCGCCGGCTCCCACGTCATCGAGGCCAAAGTCGACTCCCTGGTCGCCGACTGCCTGGCCGAGATCGACCGGATCCAGGAGATGGGCGGCGCCATGGCCGCCGTCGAGTCCGGGTACCTGAAGTCCCAGCTGGTCTCCTCGCACGCCGAGCGGCGTGCCCGGATCGAGGCCGGCGACGACAAGATCGTCGGGGTGAACTGCTTCCAGCAGACCGAGGAGAACCCGCTCACCGCCGACCTCGACGGGGCCATCATGACCGTCGACCCCGCGGTGGAGGCGTTCACCGTCGAGCGGATCACCCGGTGGCGGGCCGAGCGGCAGGAGTCCTCGGACCGGCAGGGGAACGGCGACCCGTTCGTGTTCCCCACCGCCGGGCAGGCCCTGGACCGGCTGAAGGAGGCCGCCGCCGGGACCGAGAACCTGATGGAGGCCACCCTGGAGTGCGCCCGCGCCGGTGTCACCACCGGTGAGTGGTCGAGCGCACTGCGCGAGGTCTTCGGCGAGTTCCGCGCCCCGACCGGGGTCTCCTCGGCCCCGGTCGCGGTCACCGCCGAGGCGGGCACCCCGCTGGCCCTCGTCCGTGAGAAGGTCTCCCGGACGGCGGACGAGCTGGGCTCCGGCCGGCTGCGCCTGCTGGTCGGCAAGCCCGGCCTGGACGGGCACTCCAACGGCGCCGAGCAGATCGCCGTACGGGCCCGGGACGCCGGCTTCGAGGTGGTCTACCAGGGCATCCGGCTGACTCCCGAGGAGATCTCCTCGGCGGCTCTGGCCGAGGACGTGCACTGCGTGGGACTGTCCATCCTGTCCGGTTCGCACAGCGCGCTGGTCCCGGACGTCCTGGAACGGCTGCGCACGGCGGGGGCGGGCGACATCCCCGTCATCGTCGGGGGCATCATTCCGAACGCCGACGCCGTCTCGCTGAAGGCCGCCGGGGTGGCCGCCGTGTTCACCCCGAAGGACTTCGGCATCACGGAGATCATCGGCCGTATCGTCGACGAGATCCGCAAGGCCAACAAGCTCCACCCTCTCAACATCGCTGAAAGCACGGAGGTCCCCGCATGACCACGCCCCTCTCCCCCGTGAACCGGCTGCGTCCGCGCCGCTCCTGCCTCGCGGTCCCGGGCTCGAACCCGCGGTTCCTGGAGAAGGCCCAGGGCCTGCCGGCCGACCAGGTCTTCCTGGACCTGGAGGACGCCTGCGCCCCGCTCGCCAAGGAAGGCGCCCGCCACACGATCGTGGACGCGCTGAACAACGGCGACTGGACCGGCAAGACCCGCGTGGTGCGCGTCAACGACTGGACCACCCACTGGACGTACCGCGACGTCATCACCGTCGTCGAGGGCGCCGGCCAGAACCTCGACTGCATCATGCTGCCGAAGGTCCAGGACGCCCAGCAGGTCGTCGCGCTGGACCTGCTGCTGACCCAGATCGAGAAGACCATGGGCTTCGAGGTCGGCAAGATCGGCATCGAGGCGCAGATCGAGAACGCCAAGGGCCTGGTCAACGTCGACGAGATCGCCGCCGCCTCGCCGCGCCTTGAGACCATCATCTTCGGCCCGGCCGACTTCATGGCCTCGATCAACATGAAGTCCCTGGTCGTGGGCATGCAGCCGCCCGGCTACCCGGCGGACGCCTACCACTACATCCTGATGCGGATCCTGATGGCGGCCCGTACGCACAACCTCCAGGCGATCGACGGCCCCTTCCTCCAGATCCGCGACGTGGACGCCTACCGCGAGGTCGCCGGCCGCGCCGCCGCCCTCGGCTTCGACGGCAAGTGGGTGCTGCACCCCGGCCAGGTCGACGCGGCCAACGAGGTCTTCTCCCCCTCCCAGGAGGACTACGACCACGCCGAGCTGATCCTCGACGCCTACGACTGGTGCACCTCCGAGGCGGGCGGCAAGAAGGGCTCCGCGATGCTCGGCGACGAGATGATCGACGAGGCCAGCCGCAAGATGGCCCTGGTCATCGCCGGCAAGGGCCGGGCCGCCGGCATGCAGCGCACCACCAAGTTCGAGATCCCGGGAGCCTGAGCCATGCAGTTCGGACGCACTTACGAAGAGTTCGAGGTCGGGGCGGTCTACAAGCACTGGCCCGGGAAGACGGTCACGGAGTACGACGACCACCTCTTCTGCCTGCTGACCATGAACCACCACCCGCTCCACATGGACGCGAACTACGCCGAGAACACGACCGACTTCGGCAAGAACGTGGTCGTCGGCAACTACGTCTACTCGCTGCTGCTCGGCATGTCCGTGCCGGACGTCTCCGGGAAGGCCATCGCCAACCTGGAGATCGAGTCCCTGCGGCACGTGGCGCCGACCTTCCACGGCGACACGATCTACGGCGAGACCACGGTCCTGGACAAGACCCCGTCCAAGTCCAAGGACGACCGCGGCATCGTCTACGTGGAGACCAAGGGCTACAAGCAGGACGGCACCCTCGTCTGCGTCTTCCGGCGCAAGGTGATGGTCCCGACCGAGACGTACATCACGGCGCGCGGCGGCGAGCAGCCCGGCCGGCCTCAGCTGAAGGAACAGGGGAAGTAGCCATGGCACGACTCGCCCAGACCGCCGGGCTCACGGACGTCCAGCGGGAGATCCTCAAGACCGTCCGGGAGTTCGTCGACAAGGAGATCATCCCGGTCGCCACCGAGCTGGAGCACCGTGACGAGTACCCGCAGCAGATCGTCGACGGCCTGAAGGAGCTGGGCCTCTTCGGCCTGATGATCCCGGAGGAGTACGGCGGCCTGGGTGAGTCGCTGCTCACCTACGCGCTGTGCGTCGAGGAGATAGCGCGGGGCTGGATGTCCGTCTCGGGCATCATCAACACGCACTTCATCGTGGCGTACATGCTCAAGCAGCACGGCACGCAGGAGCAGAAGGACCACTTCCTCCCGCGCATGGCGCTGGGCGAGGTCCGCGGCGCCTTCTCCATGTCGGAGCCGGGGCTGGGCTCGGACGTGTCGGCCATCACGTCCAAGGCGGTGAAGGACGGCGACGAGTACGTCCTGAACGGCCAGAAGATGTGGCTGACGAACGGCGGATCCTCCACCCTCGTGGCCGTTCTGGTCCGGAGTGACGAAGGACACCCCGAGGGCACGGCGCCCCACAAGTCGATGACCACCTTCCTCGTGGAGAAGGAGCCGGGCTTCGGCGAGGTCCGTCCGGGCCTCACGATCCCGGGCAAGATCGACAAGATGGGCTACAAGGGCGTCGACACGACCGAGCTCATCATGGACGGACTGCGCATTCCGGCCAATCGGGTCCTCGGAGGCCAGACGGGCCGAGGGTTTTACCAAATGATGGACGGCGTCGAGGTCGGCCGCGTCAACGTGGCGGCGCGTGGCTGCGGCGTCGCGCAGCGTGCTTTCGAACTGGGTGTCTCGTATGCCCAGCAACGTCACACTTTCGGCAAGGCGATCGCCGAGCACCAGGCCATCCAGTTCAAGCTGGCCGAGATGGCTACCAAGGTCGAGGCCGCCCATGCCATGATGGTGAACGCGGCACGCAAAAAGGACTCCGGGGAACGAAACGACCTCGAAGCCGGGATGGCGAAGTACCTCGCCTCCGAATACTGCAAGGAGGTCGTCGAGGATGCCTTCCGTATCCACGGCGGCTACGGGTTCTCGAAGGAGTACGAGATCGAGCGCCTCTACCGGGAAGCGCCGATGCTTCTGATCGGTGAAGGAACCGCCGAGATCCAGAAAATGATCATCGGGCGACGCCTGCTCGAGGAGTACCGACTCCAGGGCTAAATGTCCCTTTTGCGGTGGATCATCCGATGATCCACCGCAGAAGAGTCACCTGCAGTCACTGGCCGACGGCCATCGACTCGGCTTCTGGCTTGCCCAGTTGTTGCGCGCAACCGATAGCATTCCAGTAAAGCCGCCGTCCCGTCCCCCCGTTTGCGGCGCGGCAATCACCCGCTACGAAGGTCATCCATGCCCCACAGCCAAACCTCTGCACACCGCGACAGCCTCTCGGGCGTACGCCTCGCGCGCGGAGCATCGCCGTGGCTTCTGCCGACCGTCGCCACCGCGGCGCTCAGCCTCACCCGGGCCCGCAAGTCCGGACGCTGGGCCGCGGCGGCCGTGCCCGCCACCGCTCTCGCGGCGGGCATGCTGTGGTTCTTCCGCGACCCCGAGCGCGAGATCGCCCAGGGCCGCGTCATCTCGCCCGCCGACGGTGTGGTGCAGAGCATCATGCCGTGGAAGGACGGGCGCACCCGCGTCGCGATCTTCATGAGCCCGCTGAACGTCCACGTCAACCGCGCGCCCCTGGCGGGCACGGTGACGTCCGTGGAGCACATCCCCGGCGGGTTCGTCCCGGCGTTCAACAAGGAGAGCGAGAACAACGAGCGCGTTGTCTGGCACTTCGACACCGAGCTCGGCGACATCGAGATGGTGCAGATCGCCGGCGCCGTCGCGCGCCGGATCGTCCCGTACCTGCCGGCCGGAACCAAGGTGGAGCAGGGCGAACGCATCGGTCTGATCCGCTTCGGCTCCCGCGTCGACATCTACCTCCCGGAGGGCGTCGAGGTCGCGGTCGAGGTCGGTCAGGCCACCACCGCGGGGGTGACCCGAATTGACCGTGACTGACCCCGAGACTCCTGCCACCGGCTGGGTTCCCGAGTCCGCCGAGGAGGAGTCCGCCGAGGACGACATGCCGCTCTCGCTGCGGCTGTCGATAGCGGACACCCTCACCCTCGGCAACGCCACGTGCGGGTTCATGGCGGTGTACTTCACCACCACAGGGATCCTCATCCCCCACCTCACCGGCAGCGGCGAGTCGGGCATGGCCCGGCACAGCGCGGCGACGGCGGTGATACTGATGCTCCTCGCGGCGGTCTTCGACCTCTTCGACGGCATCGTGGCCCGCAAGCTGCGCAGCTCGCCGATGGGCGCGGAGCTGGACAACCTGTCCGACCTGATCAGCTTCGGGCTGGCGCCGGCGTACTTCGTGCTGGTCTACGGCATGGTCGCCGACGACGCGCACCAGAAGATGTCGGCGCTCGCGGCGATCGTGGTCCTGCTGGCGGTCGTGCTGCGGCTCGCGAGATTCAGCTGCGTGACGATGAAGGACGGCATGTTCCAGGGCATGCCGAGCCCCTTCGGCGCGCTGACGGTGGTCTCCATCGTGCTGCTGGAGCTGCCGTTCATCCCGACCCTGCTGGCGATCATCGGGGTGGCCTGGCTGATGGTGAGCCGGGTCGAGTACCCCAAGCCGCGGGGTGTCCTCGCGGCGGCGATGCTGAGCTGGATCGTCGGGGCGATGGGCCTCCTGGCGGCCTGGGCGTTCGACGCCCCGGGCGGCCAGCTGCTCCTCCAGACCGGCTGCGCGCTCCAGATCGCCCTGGCGGCGACCATCCCGCTGTTCGCGACGACCCGTCGCGCGAACACGTTCCGCCACAACCGGCGGGAGGCGCGGGCGGCGTCCCAGCCGTAACGCTGCCGCTCGGCTCGCACGACGGAAGGCCCCGGATGCCACAGGCATCCGGGGCCTTCCGCCTTTTTCACGCACCGCCGGGTGCGCCGGCCTCCGGTCGCCGGGGGCGGCGAGCCATCGCGGATGGTGTGCCGCTGCGCGGGGCCTGCCCCTCCCCACCCTTCGACCGTTCTCGCCTCAGACGCCGGCGGGGTGGATCTTCCAGCCTCGCCGGCGCCTGAGCCGCGGACCCGCGCAGCGGCCCACCCATCCGCACACGCCCACCGGCCCCGGCCACGGCGGGGCTAGGCTTGATGTCGGAAAACCGCCAGCCCTGCCCTGGGGCCGGCCGGGATGCTGGAGCCATGTACACCGACACCGACCGCTGCGTACGGGCCGTGCAGTCGAAGGACGCCCGGTTCGACGGGTGGTTCTTCACCGCGGTCCGGACCACCGGCATCTACTGCCGGCCCAGCTGCCCGGCCGTGCCGCCCAAGGTCGAGAACATGAGCTTCCTGCCCAGCGCCGCCGCCTGCCAGCAGGCCGGGTACCGGGCCTGCAAGCGGTGCCGGCCCGACACCAGCCCCGGCTCCCCCGAGTGGAACGCCCGCGCCGACGCCGTCGCACGCGCGATGCGGCTCATCCAGGACGGGGTGGTGGACCGGGAGGGCGTGCCGGGGCTGGCGGTGCGGCTCGGGTACTCGACCCGGCAGGTGGAGCGGCAGCTCAACGCCGAGCTCGGCGCCGGGCCCCTGGCCCTGGCCCGGGCGCAGCGCGCCCAGACCGCCCGGCTGCTCATCGAGACCTCCGAGCTCCCGATGGGGGACGTGGCCTTCGCCGCCGGGTTCTCCTCGATCCGGAACTTCAACGAGACCGTGCGGGAGGTGTTCGCCCTCACCCCCGGTGAGCTGCGGCTGCGGGCGGGCCGGCGGGGCGCCGGCCGGGGCGGGCCGCGGATCCCGGGGACGATCAGCCTTCGGCTGCCCTACCGGGCCCCGCTCAACCCCGACAACCTCTTCGGGCACCTCGCCGCCACCGCCGTCCCGGGGGTCGAGGAGTGGCGTGACGGGGCCTACCGGCGGACGCTGCGGCTCCCGTACGGCTCCGGGGTGGTCGCGCTGACGCCCGGCCCCGACCACATCGGCTGCCGGCTCGCGCTGACCGACCTGCGGGACCTGACCATCGCCATCAGCCGCTGCCGCTGGATGCTCGACCTGGACGCCGACCCGGAGGCCGTGGACGGCCAGCTGCGCACGGATCCGCTGCTGGCGCCGCTCGTGGAGAAGGCCCCCGGGCGCCGGGTCCCGCGGACCGTCGACGCGGCGGAGTTCGCCGTACGTGCGGTGCTCGGGCAGCAGGTGTCCACCGCGGCCGCCCGTACGCACGCGGCCCGGCTGGTGGCCGCGTACGGGGAGCCCGTGGAGGACCCGCACGGCGGGCTGACCCACCTGTTCCCCTCCCCCGGGGCGCTGGCCGGCGTCGACCCCGAATCCCTGTCGATGCCGCGCAGCCGCCGTACGACCCTCACCACCCTGGTCACGGCCCTGGCCGAGGGCTCCCTGCCGCTCGGCATCGACAGCGACTGGGAGGCGGCCCGCGCCCGGCTGTCCGCGCTGCCCGGCTTCGGGCCGTGGACCACCGAGATCATCGCGATGCGGGCGCTGGGCGACCCCGACGCGTTCCTCCCGTCCGACCTGGGAGTGCGCAAGGCCGCCCAGGGGCTGGGCCTGCCGTCCACGCCCGCCGCCCTGACCGCCCGCGCGGGCGGCTGGCGGCCCTGGCGCGCGTACGCCGTCCAGTACCTGTGGGCCACCGACACGCACCCGATCAACCACATGCCCGGAGCACAAGGAGCACCGTCGTGAGCAGCGTCAGCAACAAGATCCACACCGTCGTCGACAGCCCGTACGGGCCGCTCACCCTGGTCGCCACCGACGGGGTCCTCAGCGGGCTCTACATGACCGGCCAGCGCCACCGGCCGGTGGAGGAGTCCTTCGGCGAGCGGGTGGCGGACGCCGAGGAGCCCTTCCCCGAGGTGCGACGGCAGCTGGCCGCGTACTTCGCCGGCGAGCTGACCGAGTTCACCGTGCCGGTGCGGCTGGAGGGCACGGAGTTCCAGCGCAGCGTCTGGGAGCAGCTCGTCCGGATCCCCTACGGGCGGACCTGGTCGTACGGGCAGCTCGCCGCGGAGCTCGGCAAGCCGAACGCCTCGCGCGCGGTCGGCCTGGCGAACGGGAAGAACCCGGTCGGCATCATCGTGCCCTGCCACCGGGTGATCGGCGCCTCGGGCTCGATGACCGGGTACGGCGGCGGCATCGAGCGCAAGGTGCGGCTGCTGGAGTTCGAGAGCGGCGCGGCCCGCTAGCGGGTCCGGGCCGGTCCGGGTCAGATCACGACGAGCGGGGCGAGCAGGGCGAAGCCGGCGCCGGCTTCGACGGCGTAGGCGTAGAGGGAGGGGTGCTGCACGGGGGCGGCGAGCAGGACCACGCTGTTCTGGGTGGCGGCCGCCTTGATCCATTCGTCGTCGGCGCCCAGCCGTCCCTGGTACCAGCCCTCGCAGGCGCCGGGTCCGGTGACGGCGAGGACGTCGTCCTCACGGCGGTAGAAGGCCTGCCAGCCTTCGGCGGGCGCGGACCAGCCCTCGAAGTCCTCGAAGGCGGACCAGCCGCCCTCGCGTATCGCGGTGTCGAACAGCCAGATCGGCATCCCCTCTTCGGAGACCTCGCCGCCCGACTGCTCGTCTGTGGTGAAGTGGACCATGGGGAGGGCGTCGGGCCCGTCGGCCGTGCTCGGCCAGGCGTACATCGTGATCATCTGTTGATTCTGCCCTGGTCGGAGGAGTCCAAGTACGGGGGGTCGTTCAGGGGTTGACCGGCCGGCGGCCGTTCTCGAGCTCCACGGTTCCCTCGCCCGACTCCAGGGCTCGGTACGCCTCTTGGGTGCGCAGGCCGAGCGATCCGAGGAGGTGGTGGGTGAGTTCGGCGGGCTCGACGAGCTTCCAGGAGAGCAGTTCCTCTTCCTGGAGCCTGATGGAGTCGAGCTGCGCGGCGTCGAGCACGCCGCCGTCGTAGAGGTAGGCGACGAGCGGCGGGCGGCCGGCGCCGACGCTCCAGTCGACGGCGAGGAGCCGGCCGAGCGGGGCGTCGATGCCGATCTCCTCGGCGCTCTCGCGCCGGGCGGCCGTACGGGGTGACTCGCCGCTGTCCGATTCGACCGTTCCGCCCGGCAGTGCCCAGCCCTCACGGTAGTTGGGCTCGACGAGCAGGACCCGGCCCCGCTCGTCGCGGAAGAGGGCGGCGGCTCCGGCCAGCACCCGGGGCAGGCTCGCGATGTAGGTGGCGAAGTCATCCGTGGTGGTCACGCGGCCACCCTAACCGGCGGTACGGGCCGCCGCGCAGGCCGGTCCGGTACGGATCCCCCTCAGGTGTCGCCGCCGTCCTCACGGTCGCGCCCCCGGGATTCGGCGACGCGGCGCAGCCGGGGGTGGCGGGTCCGGCCCTGCTCGGTGACGGCGTCGCCGACCATGGCCGTGACGGCGTCCCGCAGCCCGTGGAGGGCGGGGTGGCGGGCCGGTCCCGCGCCGGGGTCCTCGCGGAGTTCCTTCAGCAGCGCCCAGCACAGCAGCAGCATGACGATCACGAAGGGCAGGGCGACCAGGATGGTCGCGGTCTGGAGGGACTTCAGGCCGCCCGCGACGAGCAGTACGGCGGCCACGGCGGCCATCAGGACGCCCCAGGTGACGACGAGCCAGGTGGGCGGGTGCAGGGAGCCCCGGCTGGTGAGGGAGCCCATCACCAGGGAGGCCGAGTCGGCGCTGGTGACGAAGTACGTCATGACCAGGGCCATGGCCACCCAGGAGGTGAGGGTGCCGAGCGGGAGGGCGTCGAGCATGGCGAAGAGGGAGGCCTCCGCCCCCTCCTTGACCTTGGAGGCGAGGTCGGCGGCGCCGGTGGAGTCGAGGCGGATGGCGGTGCCGCCCATGACGCAGAACCAGACGACGGTGGCTCCGCTGGGGACGAGCAGGACTCCGACGAGGAACTCGCGGATGGTGCGGCCCCGGGAGATGCGGGCGATGAAGGTGCCGACGAAGGGGGCCCAGGAGAGCCACCAGGCCCAGTAGAAGATGGTCCACGCGCCGAGCCAGGCGCTGTCGGTGAAGGCGCCGGTGCGGGAGGCCATGGGCAGCAGTTCGTGCAGGTAGCTGCCGACCCCGGCCGGGATGACGTCGAGGACGTAGACGGTCGGGCCGAGGACGAAGACGAAGAGCATCAGGGCGGCGGCGAGCACGATGTTGACGGTGCTGAGCCACTTGACGCCCTTGTGCAGTCCCGAGAAGGCGGACAGCACGAAGGCGGCGGAGAGGGAGGCGATGATGACCAGCTCGACGCCGGTGGAGTCCTCGATGCCGGTGGTGATGTTCAGGCCCTTGGAGACCTGGAGGGCGCCGAGGCCGAGGCTGGTGGCGGTGCCGAAGACGGTGGCGAAGACGGCGAGCAGGTCGATGGCCTTGCCGGGGCGGCCATCGGCCCGTTCCTCTCCCATGAGCGGGACGAAGGCGGAGCTGAGGCGGTTGCCGCGGCCCTTGCGGAAGGTCGCGTAGGCCAGGGCGAGGCCGGCGATGCCGTAGATCGCCCAGGGGGTGAGGGTCCAGTGGAAGAAGGAGTAGTCCAGGGCGGCGCGGGCGGCGGCCCCGGTGCCGGGGGCGGCGCCGCTGGCGGGCGGCGGATCGAGGTAGTGGGTGAGCGGCTCCCCCACCCCGTAGAACATCAGGCCGATGCCCATGCCGGCGCTGAACATCATCGCGATCCACGCGAGGTTGCCGAACTCCGGTTCGGAGTCGTCGGCGCCGAGGCGGATCCGGCCGAAACGGCTGATCGCGAGGACGACGCACATGACGAGGAAGACGTCGGCGGCGATCACGAAGAGCCAGGCGAAGTTGGCCAGCACCCAGGCCAGGGCGGCGGTCGAGGCGGTGTCGAAGGAGTCCTTGCCGAGGGCGGCCCAGCCCACGACGGCGAGCACGGCGAACACCCCGACGGTGACGATCCCGAGGTCGGGAGAGCCGTCCGCCGGACTCCCGGGCCCCGTTCCGGAGCCATCCGGACGTGGTTGTTCCAGTGATTCCGCGCTCATGAGGCCACACTATGCGGGGATATATCCCTATTTACGCGCATGGCGCGCCGCATGTGGCCCAGGCCACTCATGGGCATAGGAGGATCCTCCGGATAAGCTCATGGAGGCGCGACTGCACTGTTCGATAGCAAGGGATAGCAAGGTGACGGACGGAGCAGTAACTGAGGCCGCGCGCGTGCTCATCGCCGCGGACAAATTCAAGGGCTCGCTCACGGCCGTTCAGGTCGCGGAGCGGGTGACGGCCGGCCTTCGCAAGGCCGCACCGGGCGTGGAGGTCGAGACCCTCCCCGTCGCGGACGGCGGCGACGGCACGGTCGCGGCCGCCGTGGCGGCCGGTTTCGAACGCCGGGAGGTACGGGTCACCGGACCCCTCGGCGACCAGGTCACGGCCGCTTTCGCCCTGCGCGACGGCACCGCCGTGGTCGAGATGGCGGAGGCCTCCGGGCTCCAGCTGCTGCCGGCGGGCACCTTCGCCCCGCTGACGGCGACCACGTACGGCTCCGGCGAGGTGCTGAAGGCCGCGCTGGACGCGGGTGCGCGCTCGATCGTCTTCGGCGTGGGCGGCAGCGCCACCACCGACGGCGGCGCCGGCATGCTGGCCGCGCTGGGCGCGGTGTTCCTGGACGCGAACGGCGAACCGGTCGGTCCGGGCGGCGGCGCGCTGGCGCAGCTGGCGTCGGCGGACCTGTCCGGGGTCGACCCCCGGTTCGCGGAGGTGGACTTCGTCCTCGCCAGCGACGTGGACAACCCGCTGACCGGCCCGAAGGGCTGCGCGGCGGTGTACGGCCCGCAGAAGGGCGCCTCGCCGGAGGACGTGGCGACGCTCGACGCGGCCCTCGCGCACTTCGCGGTGGTGCTGGAGAAGTCGATCGGCGCGAAGGCGGCCGAGTGCGCGGTGCTGCCGGGTGCCGGCGGCGCGGGCGGCATCGGCTACGGGGCGCTGCTGCTCGGCGCGACGTTCCGGCCCGGCATCGAGCTGATGCTGGAGGTGCTGGGCTTCGCCCCGGCGCTGGAGCGGGCCACGCTGGTCATCACCGGTGAGGGCTCCCTCGACGAGCAGACCCTGCACGGCAAGGCCCCGGCCGGTGTCGCGGCGGCGGCGCGGGCGGCGGGCAAGCCGGTGGTGGCGGTGTGCGGGCGGCTGCTGCTGGGCCAGGAGGCCCTGGAGGGGGCGGGCATCCGCAAGGCGTACCCGCTGACGGATCTGGAGCCGGACCCGGCGAAGTCCATCCCGAACGCCGGGCCCCTGCTGGAGCGCGTCGCGGAGAACATCGCGGCCGAGGTCCTCTGACCCTCGCCTGCGGCGACGCCGAGGCCCGGTACCCCGTGGGGGTGCCGGGCCTCGCCCTTTCCCGGGCCGGGGCGGGGGCGCGCCGCTGCGCGGGGCTGGTCCCCCACCCGCCCTTCAACCGTTCTCGCCTCAAGGCGCCGGGCGCGGCTCACCGCACGGCGCTACCGCGCCCGCGCCTCAAACGCCGGCGGGGCCGCAAGATCCAGCCCCGCCGGCGCTTGAGGCGCGGGGGTCTGGGGGCGGAGTCCCCAGGGAACGGGCGAAGGGCGGGTAGGGGACCTCGCCCCGCGCAGCGGGACTCAGGCCGACGCCGCCGCGATCCGGGCCGCTAGGCCGTCCAGCAGGGCCGCTAGGCCGAACCGGAGGAGGGACTCCGGGGACAGGGCGGACCGCCCCCGCGCGGCGGCGAACGCCGGGAAGGCGCCCCCGTCGACCAGCGCCGCAAGCCTCGCCTCCTGGGCCCGCATCCAGTCCTCCCCGCTCACCCCGCTGGAGCGCGCCGCCTCGGACTCCGGCTCCAGGTCCACCGCGTGGCCCCGGACGTAGCCGAAGAGGGTCACGGCGGCGTGCATCCGGGTGTCGTCGTCCAGGCCCAGCCCCTCCAGGGCGGCGAGCGCCCAGTCGATGTGCCTGATGCCGTTCGGGACGAGCAGGGGGCGGTTCAGGTTCATGGCGCCGGCGAGCCACGGGTGCCTGCCGTACAGCCGCCACTGCACGGCCGCCGACAGCTCCAGGCGGGCCCGCCAGTGCGGCGGCGGCCGCTCCGGCAGGGCCTCCTCCCCGAAGACCGCGTCGGCCATCAGCACCACCAGCCGCTCCTTGCTGCCGACGTGCCGGTACAGGGACATCGCCGAGACCCCCAGCTCCGCGCCGAGCCGCCGCATCGTCAGGGCGGCCAGGCCCTCCGCGTCCGCGATCTCGACCCCGGTGCGGACGATCCGGTCCCGGTGGGCGGAGTCGTCGGCCGGGTGGCGTCCGGCGCTCGGGGCCGGCCGGTCGGCCACCACCGTGCCCACCCCCGGCACCGCCCGGACCAGGCCCTCCTGCCCGAGCGCCGCGAGGACCTTGCTCGCCGTCGCCATGGCCACCCCCCACCGCTGGGTGATGGCCCGCGTCGACGGCACCCGGTCCCCCGGCCGCAGCTCGCCGCTCTCGATCCGCCGCCTCAGCTCGGCCGCGATCCGCGCGTACGGCGCCTCTTCCTTCATCCCGCCCTCCTGGTGCACTAGTACACCTCTACCCTAGTGCACTAGGTTGCTTTGCCCAACACACCTGTTCCCACCGGGGATATCCGTCTGTACGTTGTACACATCACCCCGAGAGAGGAACCGGAAATGAACAAGAACCAGAGCGTCCTGATCTCCGGCGGCAGCGTCGCGGGACCCGCCCTCGCCTACTGGCTGCACCGCCACGGCTTCACCACCACCGTCGTCGAGCGGGCCCCGGAGCTGCGCGACGGCGGCTACGCGGTCGACTTCCGCGGCGAGGCCCTCGACGTCCTCGACCGCATGGGCCTGCTGGACACCGTCCGCGCCCTGGACACCGAGATGGGCGACGCGGCCATGGTCGACGCCGCGGGCGGGCAGTACGCCACCCTCCCGGCGGCGGTGTTCGCGGGCGACCTGGAGGTCCTCAAGGGCGATGTGACCCGGCTGCTGTACGAGGCCACCCGCGAGGACACCGAGTACGTCTTCGGCGACTCGATCGCGAGCCTGGAGCAGGACGGGGACGGGGTCCTCGTCACCTTCGAGCACGGCGCGCCCCGCCGCTTCGACCTGGTCGTCGGCGCGGACGGCCTCCACTCGAAGACCCGGGCCCTCGCCTTCGGGCCCGAGGAGCGGTACCTGCGCCACCTCGGCATCTACACGGCGATCTTCAGCCTGGACAACTACCTGGGGCTGAAGAACACCGGCCGGCTCTACTCCGTCCCCGGCAAGGCCGCCAACATCTTCACGGCCCGCGCGAACACCGAGGCCCGGGCGGCCTTCCACTTCGCGGCCGAAGGCCTCGAATACGACCGCCGCGACCCGGCCGCGCACAAGCGGATCATCGCCGAGCGGTTCGCCGGCGAGGGCTGGGAGGTGCCGCGCCTGCTGGAGGAGATGGACGCGGCCGAGGAGTTCTTCTTCGACTCCAACGCCCAGGTCGAGATGGACACCTGGTCCGCCGGCCGGGTCGTGCTGCTCGGCGACGCCGCCGCCTGCGCGGCGCCGACCTCGGGCCGCGGCACCTCGCAGGCCCTGATCGGCGCGTACCTCCTGGCGGGAGAACTGGGCACCCGCGGCGACCACACGGCGGCCTTCGCCGCGTACGAGGAGCTCATGCGCGGCTACGTCGCCGAGCACCAGGCCCTGGGCCGCGAGGGCGCCGAGCGGTTCTTCATGCCGGCCCCGACCCAGGAGGTCCTCGACATGCTCGCCGCCAACGCCCCCGAGAACACCCGCACCGAGCCGGTCCGCCTCCGGGATTACGGGGTGTGAGCCGCGGCGGCGTCGAGCACCTCGGCCGTGGTCAGCACGCGGGCGAAGCCGCCGCCCTGGAGGTTGACCGCGGTGGCGGCGGCCAGTTCACCGGCGGTCAGGGACAGCCCGCCCGGGCCGGCGAGGTCGAAGGTGTGGGTGGCGTCCAGTGGGACCAGCACCTCGTAGCCCAGGTTGCCGGCCATCCGGGCGGTGGTCTCGACGCACATGTTGGTCTGGATCCCCGCCACGACCAGCTGGCGGATGCCGCTCGCCCGGAGCCATCCGGCCAGGTCCGGGGTGCCGTAGAAGGACGAGTTGACGGTCTTGGTGACCAGCAGGGCCGCCTGGTCGCGGCGGTCCTCGACGAAGTCCTTGAAGGCGTGACCGGGGTGGTCCGGGGCCAGTACCGAGCCGGGCCGCTCGGACGCGTGCCGCACCAGCACCACCGGGCGGCCGGTCTCCCGCCACGCGTCCATGAGGGCGGCGATGTTCTCCTCGGCGTCCGGGTTGTCGCGCTTCCCCCAGAAGGAGGCGTCGTCGAAGCCCTTCTGGACGTCGATCACGAGCAGGGCGCTGTCGGCTGCGATCTCGATCGCGTTCTCTGTCATGGCTCCATCGTGTCCGCCCGGCCGCACCCGCCCCAGGGGCGCCGGGGCCGCGAACCGATGGGATCCTGCCAGTCTGGCAGTACCTGCTCTTCCGGCTCTGGCACAGTGGCCCCATGCAGCGCGTCGCCATCGTCGCCCAGCCCGGGATCCGCAGCTTCGACCTCGCCGTCATCACCGAGGTCTGGGGCCCCGACCGGAGCCGCAGCGGGGTGCCCCCCTTCGAGCTGCGCCGCTGCGCCCTGGACGACGGGCCGATCGCCCTGCCCGGCGGGCTGACCCTGACGCCCGACCGGGGTCTCGACTGGCTCGGCCGGGCCGACCTGATCGTCGTACCGGCACTGGCAGAACCCGCCGACCCGACGCCCGAGCCCGTTCTCGCCGCCCTGCGCGCCGCGCACGCACGCGGGGTACCGGTGGCCGCGCTGTGCGCCGGGGCGTTCGTACTCGCCGAGGCCGGGCTGCTGGACGGCCGCCGGGCGGTGACGCACTGGTGGCTGGCCCCGCAGCTGGCGGCCCGCTACCCGGCGGTGCTGGTCGAGGAGGCCCCGCTCTTCGTCGAGGACGACGGACTGTGGACCTCCGCCGGGGTGGCCTCCGGGATCGACCTGTGCCTGCACCTGGTCCGCGAGGCCCACGGAGCGGAGGCCGCCGCCGCCATCGCCCGCTCGATGGTGACCGGCCCCTTCCGCACCGGGGACCACGCCCAGTACCTGGACCGGCCCACTCCGGCGGCGGACCGTACGGCCGAGGCGCTGGCCGCCGTACGGCAGCAGGCCCTGCGCAGGCTGCACGAACCGCTGGACGTGGCCGCCCTGGCCCGCTGGGCGGGCATGTCCCCGCGGTCCTTCGCCCGGCACTTCAGCGCGGCCACCGGCACCACGCCGCACAAATGGCTGCTGAGCCGCCGTCTGGACGAGGCCCGCAAACTGCTGGAGCGCACCGACCATCCGGTGCCGGAGGTGGCCCGGCGCGCCGGGTTCGCCAGCGAGGTCACCTTCCGCCAGCACTTCGGCGCCGCCTTCGGCCTGAGCCCGCGCGCGTACCGGGCGGCCGCGGCCAGCGCTCCCGCGGGCGGCGACAGTGTTAGAAATGGCTCATGACCGGACGTTCGGGTCGGCACAGGGAGACGCGTCCCGCGAGCCTGCCCGCGCGCCTGTGGCAGGCCCGGAACAGCATCGCCGGCCAGGTCTTCTCCGTCACCGCCGTCATCGTGCTGGTGCTGATCACCGCGGCCGCGCTGGCCCTGGTGTTCCAGGCCCGCTACGACAGCGAGCGGGGCGCCCGGGACCGCTCGCTCGCCGCCGCCGAGGCCTTCGCCCACGCCCCCGGCCTGCCGGCGGCCCTGGAGTCCGCCGACCCGACGGCCGAGCTGCAGCCGCTGGCCGAGGGCGCCCGCCGCGCCTCGGGGGTGGACTTCGTCGCCGTCATGACCACCGACGGGATCCGCTACACCGACTCCAGACCCGAGCTGATCGGGCAGCGCGCCACCGGGGACCTCGCCCGCGCGGCGGCCGGAACGTCCTTCACGGAGGTCTTCAAGGGCGATCCCAGCGACGCCGTCCGGGCCGTGGTCCCCGTACGGGACGCGCGGGGCACCGTGGTGGGGCTGGTCGCCACCGGCATCGAGGTGGAGAACGTGGGCCACGCCGTGGAGGGCCAGCTGCCGCTGCTGCTCGGCGCGGCGGCGGGCGCCCTGCTGCTGGGCACCGGCGGCGCCGCCCTGGTCAGCCGGCGGCTGCGGCGCCAGACCCGGGGCCTGGGCGCCGTGGAGATGGCCCGGATGAACGAGCACCACGAGGCGGTGCTGCACGCCGTCCGCGAGGGCGTGCTGATCGTCGGCGCCGACCACCGGCTGCTGCTCGCCAACGACGAGGCCCGGCGGCTGCTGGGCCTGCCGCCCGACGCCGAGCAGCGGTACGTCGCCGACCTCGGCCTGGACCCGCGCACCACGGAGCTGCTGCTGTCGGGGCGGGTCGCCACGGACGAGGTCCACCTGGCGGGCGACCGGCTCCTCGCCGTCAACGTGCGGCCCACCGAGCCGTTCGCCGGGCGGCCCTCGGGCAGTGTCACCACCCTGCGCGACACCACCGAGCTGGCGGCCCTGTCCGGGCGCGCCGAGGTGGCCCGTGAGCGGCTCCAGATGCTCTACGAGGCGGGCGTGCGGATCGGCACCACCCTGGACGTGGTGCGGACGGCGGAGGAGCTGTCGGAGGTGGCGGTGCCGCGGTTCGCGGACTTCGTCACCGTCGAGCTGCTGGAGCCGGTGCTGCGCGGGGACGAGCCCTCGCCCGCGGCGGGGGTGCACACGGAGATGCGCCGGGCGGCGATGTGCGGGACGCGCGGCGCCTCACCGCTCCAGCCGGTCGGGGACGTGATCCGCTTCGAGGTGCCGACGGCCCCGATGGCGGCGGCCCTGGCCGCCGGGCACGCGGTGCTGGCCGCCGATCTGCACGCGGCGATGGGCTGGCGGGCGCAGGACGAGCCGGGGACGAAGCAGGCCCTGGACTACGGGTTCCACTCGCTGATCTCCGTACCGCTCCAGGCCCGGGGCGTGGTCCTGGGCATGGCCAACTTCTGGCGGGCGGCGGACACCCCGGAGGCCTTCGACGAGGAGGACCTGTCGTTCGCGGAGGAGCTGGGGGCCAGGGCGGCGGTGTCCGTGGACAACGCCCGCCGCTTCACCCGCGAGCACGCCACCGCGGTGGCCCTCCAGCGCAGCCTGCTGCCGCGGGTGCTGCCGGTGCTGAGCGCGGTGGACACGGCGTTCCGGTACCTGCCCGCGAAGGCGGGGGTGGGCGGGGACTGGTTCGACGTGATCCCGCTGCCGGGGGCCCGGGTGGCGCTCGTGGTGGGCGACGTGGTGGGGCACGGGGTGCACGCGGCGGCGACGATGGGGCGGCTGCGGACCGCGGTGCACAACTTCTCGACCCTGGACATGCCGCCCGACGAGCTGCTCGGCCACCTGGACGAGCTGACCGACCGGATCGACCAGCTGGAGGACGGGCCGGCCGGTGACGGCGACGCCGGGGGCCCGGGTCTGGCCGGGGGCGCGGAGGAGCCGCCGCCGGCCGGGATCACCGGCGCCACCTGTCTGTACGCCGTCTACGACCCGGTGTCCGGGCAGTGCACGATGGCCAGCGCCGGGCACCCCGGGCCCGCCCTGGTCCACCCGGACGGGCGCGTGGAGTACCCGGAGCTGCCCACCGGGCTGCCGCTCGGGGTGGGCGGGATGCCCTTCGAGACGGCGCGGCTGGTACTGCCGGAGGGGAGCCGGCTGGTGCTGTTCACGGACGGGCTGCTGGAGGACCGCCACCGGGACTTCGACAGCGGGCTGGCCCTGCTGAGCGAGGCCCTGTCACGGCCGGGCCGCAGCCCTGAGCAGGCGTGCGCGGACGTCCTGGCGGCGATGCTGTTCCCCTCGCCGAGCGACGACATCGCGCTGCTGGTGGCGGACACCCGGCGGCTGGAGCCGGACCGGATCGCGGAGTGGGACGTGCCCGACGATCCGGCGGCCGTGTCGCGGGTGCGCCGGGAGGCCGCCGCGCAGCTGCTGGACTGGGGGCTGGAGGAGGCTTCCTTCACGGCCGAGCTGATCCTCAGCGAGCTGATCACCAACGCCATCCGGTACGGGAACGAGCCGATCCGGGTCCGCCTGCTGCGTGACCGGGCGCTGATCTGCGAGGTCGCCGACGGCAGCAGCACCTCCCCGCACCTGCGGTACGCGGCCACGACGGACGAAGGGGGCCGGGGCCTGTTCCTGGTGGCCCAGTACGCCGAGCGGTGGGGCACCCGCTACACGGAGCGCGGCAAGGTCATCTGGGCGGAGCTGTCGCCGTCGGCCGGCGAGGCCCCGGTGCCGCTGGAGATGGACCTGGACGCCCTGGAGGACCTGGCCTGGTGAGCCTCACCCGGTGCGGTCGGTCCGGGCGGTGCGCGCCAGCAGGACGGCGACGTCGTCCTGCGGGGCTTCGGGCAGCAGCCGGGTCAGGATGCCGTCGCACAGCTCCTCCAGCGGCCGGCCGGCCTGGCACAGGGTCCGGGCGAGGCGGTCCATACCCTCGTCGAGGTCCCGGTGGCGGCACTCGATCAGCCCGTCGGTGTACAGGGCGAGCAGGGTTCCGGGCGGCAGCGGGACCTCCTCGGTGCGGAACTCCCGCCCGCCGGTTCCCAGCGGGGTGCCGGGCGGGCCCTGGAGGAAGGCGACCCGTCCGTCGGGGGTGGCCACGGCGGGCGGCGGGTGCCCGGCGCGGGCGATGACGCAGCCTCCCGCCGCCGGGTCGTGGACGGCGTAGACGCAGGTCGCCATCTCGTCCTCGCCCAGGTCGGCCACGACCGCGTCGAGGGAGCGGAGCATCTGCGCGGGCGGCACGTCGTGGCGGGCGAGGGTGCGCACGGCCGTGCGCAGCTGGCCCATGACGGCGGCGGCGTGGATGCCGTGGCCCATGACGTCGCCGATGACGAGGCCGGTGCGGCCGCGGGGCAGCTGGATGACGTCGAACCAGTCGCCGCCGACGTCGTGCTCGCTGGCGGGCAGGTAGCGGCCGGTGAGTTCCAGGCCGGGGACCTCGGGGAGGGCGCTGTTGGTGAGGCTGCGCTGGAGGGTGAGGGCGGCCTGGCGCTGGCTGGTGTACATGCGGGCGTTGTCGATGTTGAGGGCGGCCCGGGCGACGAGTTCGTCGATGAGTACGCAGTCCTGGGCGTCGAAGGGCTCGCGGGAGCGCAGCCGGGTCACGGCGACGGCCCCGAGGACCTTGCCGCGCGCGACCAGGGGCACCATGCGGGCCGATCCGAGGGTGGCCAGGTAGTCGCGCAGCGCGTCCGCGCGGGGGTCGGTGATCAGCGCGGGGATGTCGGAGACGTACAGGTTCATGGGCACGCCCTCGGCGATGACGCGCTCGTAGACGGTCCCGGCGGGGATCTGGAAGGTCTGGCCCGGTGCGAGGCGGGCGGTGGGTGCGGTGGGGTCGGGGAAGGTGGCGGCGAGCCTGCGCAGCACCCCGTGGGTGGAGGCGGCGGCGACGGCGCTCTCGTCGGGGTCCAGTACGGCTTCGAGGAGCTGTACGTCGGCCGAGTCGGCGAGCTGCGGGACCAGCAGGTCGGTGATCTCCTGGGCGGTCTGGCGCAGGTCGAGGGTGGTCCCGATGCGGGTGCCGGCCTCGGCGAGCAGGGCGAAGCGGGAGCGGGCCCGTTCGGCCTCCAGAAGGGCCCGCTGGCCCTCGGTGATGTCGATGAGGGAGGCGATCAGGCCGAGGCGGCGGCCGCTGCCGTCGAGCAGCGGGGCGTAGGAGCAGGACCAGGTGCGGTCGTGGTCGGGGTCGGCGGGGGTGCGGCCGGTGCGGCGGACGTCGACGACGGCGGTGCCCTGTTCGAGCACCTGGCGCATCGTGGCCTCCAGGGCGGTGGCGTTGACGCCGGGGACGACCTCGGTGAGGCGCCGGCCGAGGTGCTCGGCGGCGGAGACGCCGTTCATCCGGGCGAGGGCGTCGTTGACGCGCAGGAAGCGCAGGTCGGGGCCGAGGGTGGCGAGCCCGATCGGGGACTGCGTGAAGAGGCTCTGGAGGGCGGCGAGGGAGTCCCTCATCCGCAGGACCTCGGAGGTCTCGACGGCGATGAGCATGGCGCCGGTCCGGCCCTGGGGGTCGGCGGCGGGCACGATCCACATCTCCATGGCCACCCGGTGTCCGTCGCGGTGGCGCACGGGCAGGGTGCCCACGACGGTCTCGCCGGCCTGGACCCGGCGGGTCAGGTCGTCGGCGAGCTCGCGGTTGGCCTCGGGGACGAGCACGGCGCTGCCGGGGCGGCCGAGGATGTCCTCGGGGCGGTGGCCCAGCAGGTCCTGGGCGGCCAGCGACCACTCCACGACGCGGCCGTCCGCGTCCTCCCGCCACAGGGCGATCGGGAGCAGTTCGCGCAGGACGCCCGCGTACCCGACCGCCGCCACCGGCGGCGGATCGGGCACCTTGCTCGTCGACTGGTAAGTGTCCAATGCACCGACCTCACCCCGAGGGGGCCTGATTCGTACCGATTCACCCTATCCGAGCCCTCGGCGCGGGGCGCCCCGCGCGGGCCCGGGCCGGCGCGGGGCGGGGAGGGCGGGGAGGGCGGGGAGGCGCCCCGGCCGGCGCGCCGGGGTGCGGCCGGCGGCGCTGCCGGCACGGGTCCCGGACCCCGGCGGGCTCCGCGTCCGCCTCAGGAGGCCCGCGGCGGCGGAAGGGCCCCGGTCCGCAGTTCCCGGACCGGGGCCCCCGCCGGGGAAGGAAGGCGGTTCCCGACGGCCTCTGACCGGTTGTCCGTCAGAAGTCGACCTGGGCGCGGACATCCGCCCGGCCGACCGATTCGAGCTCCCACATGGTGCAGTACAGGCGGCGGATGTACTCGATGTCCGCGTTCCGGGCGCGGGCCTCGCGCACCGGGTACATGACCGTCAGCTCGTACGATCTCTCCCGGTTGATGTCGCCGTCCTTGTCACGCCACTGGCCGCGGCCCTCCTGGAGGGTCAGCCCGGAGGGAAAGCGCGGCGTGACCACGTCGGCGACGAACTTGTCGAACTCCTCCTCGGTGATCGGCGGGTGCCCGTCGTGCCGGCCGGTGCCGAAGTAGAGGTGCGTCGAGATGTACGCGCTGCCCGTCTCGGCGGCGTCCGCCTCGGCCGACGCCGCCGAGACGGTGCCGGTCCCGAGGGAGGCCTGCGGCGCCGGTCCGCCGAAGGCGAGGAGGAGCGCGGCCGCCGCCAGCAGGCCTGCGGCGGGCGTGGAGATCCTTATGCTGCGCATGCAGTCGTCCAATCAGTCCGTGTGTCGTGCGTGGTCCGCGGACCGGCGGGTGCGCGGGGCCGCCCGGAGGCGGACCCCGGCGCCGGCCCGGGGAGGTCTAGGCGGGCAGCGATTCGCGCAGGAAGGCCGCCGCGTCCCGCAGCGGGGCCGGCGTGCCCGCGTTCCGGTGGAGGGCCGCCGCCGTCCGGCGGAGGGTCTCGGTGGTGCGCACCGAGCCGATGGCGGCGGCGCCCGGCGCGACCCGCGCGATCAGGTCCTCCGCCTCCCGCCAGGCCCCGGCCCCCGCCAGGGCCGAGAGGAGCTCCGCGGTGAACAGGTGCCGGTAGGAGGGGCCCGGGGCGGTGGCCGCCCGGTGCAGCAGCGGGATGGCCCGGTCCCAGCGGCGCAGCCTGGCCTGCACCCAGCCCTCGTGGCCCAGCAGTTCGGCCTCGTCGATCCACCAGGCCCAGTGCGGGTCCCGGCGGGAGAGGCCGTCGAGGAAGCGGCTGCGGGCCCGGGAGATCAGTTCCAGCGGCTCCGCGCGGGCGCCGAGCAGGGCCGTCGCGTGGGCCCGCCGGATCAGGACGAGGCCTTCGACGCGGGCGGGGAGCGGCCGCGGCCCGCTCACCCGGGCGGCCGCCTCCAGGGCGGCGCGCGGCCGCCCGGTGTGGGTGGTGAGCATGCTGTGGTTCAGCAGGACCAGCCGCCCCGTCCAGCGGTCGCCGCAGAGCTCCGCCAGGGCCAGCGACCGCGCGTTCATCCGGCGGGCGCCCCGGTAGCGGCCCGCGTCGAAGAGGATCCAGCCGATGACCTCGCACAGCTCGGCGAGGGCCGCGAGCCGGTCCGGGCCGTACGCGCGCAGGGCCGGGGGGTCGGCCGCCAGCTCGGGGATCCGCCGCACGGCCTCGCGTACGGCGGGCACCGCGGCGCGCGCTCCGCGCTCGGTGTCCAGGGCCACCAGGCGGCCGATGGTGCGCACGGCCAGCCGGTGCGCCGCGTCCTGCTCCTCGGCTCCGCCGGGAGGGGCGAGCACCGCCGTCATGACAGCGGGCCGGCGCCGACCGCGCCGACGCCGGCACGGCGCCGGCCGAGGTCGTCGAAGGAGGAGGCCACCTTGCTGAGCCAGTCCACCTCGTCGCGGAAGTCCTGGTAGGGGGGCCGCGCCGGGATGTCGGAGGCTTCGGCCCGCTCGGCGCGCTCCGCCCGCTCCTGCGCCGGGCGGCTGAGCACGGCGCGCACCTGGAGCGCCTCGCCCAGGGGTGAGGTGGGGTCTTCCGGGAGGTCCAGGGAGCGGGCCACCCGGACGAAGTCCTCCAGGGAGAGGGAGGTGCGCAGGATCAGCTGGCCGTCGCGTATCTCGATGACGCGCCGGTAGAGGCGGTAGTGCGGGTCCCGGGGCGGCACCAGGTCGCGCAGCCAGGAGCGGGGCGGGTCCAGGGCGATGTCCGGGGAGGCCTCGTACAGCGCCCACCACAGGGGCCGCAGCCGCCGGTAGGAGCGGTAGCTGCGGGCCCAGCCGCGGGCCCGGGTGATGCGGATGCCCCAGGAGGGGATGGTCCAGCCGGCGATCTGGAGGAGGGCGCCGACGCTGCCGCAGGTCCACTGGACCGGGTCGAGCGAGGCCGCGTCGTAGTCCAGGCGGGTCCCGGCGATCTGGATGCTCCGGGTGACGCAGTAGACGAGGATCATGCTGGCGCCGACGGTGACGGTGCGCATGCCGACCTTGAGCCACTGCCGGTTGGCCATCGTCGTGAAGCGCAGCGACAGCCGGACCGTCTCGAACTGGCCCACGGCGCAGATCAGCAGGTAGAAGGACATGTAGAGGGCGTAGCTGCCGTGCTGGATGCTCAGCAGGATCGTGGACGTGGCCGTCTCCGAGTGCGCGACCGGGCCGATGGCGAAGGACGCGACGACCAGGACGGCGAGGGCCGCGGCGAAGAACAGCACGCGGTGGCGGGCCATGCGCCGGGCCTCGGCGGGCGGCGAGGACCAGTACACGAGGACGACCTGCTGGGCGGCGGTCAGCACGACCACCGCGACCTGGGTGATCAGCGAGGTGATGTTCGGCAGGCCGAAGAAGGCCGAGATGTGCAGCCGTAGCTGGTCCAGGTCGACCAGGAAACTGATG
Source organism: Streptomyces sp. NPDC040718 (assembly GCF_055593565.1). Classification (NCBI taxonomy): domain Bacteria; kingdom Bacillati; phylum Actinomycetota; class Actinomycetes; order Kitasatosporales; family Streptomycetaceae; genus Streptomyces; species Streptomyces sp. NPDC040718. The sequence goes on from NZ_JBVIXO010000005.1 coordinate 450,890, forward strand.
CCGGAGCACAGGAAGTAGGTGCACAGCGCCCACAGGGCGATGTCGTTCCTGCGGCGCAGCAGGTCCGGAAGGCGGTAGGCGAAGGCCGCGAGGCCCACGAAGGCGCAGACCCACGCGAGGACGGTGTAGATCACGCGGGCCCCTGGTCGGGACGGCCGAGCCCGCTCTCGATCCGGGCCACGATCTCGGCGGCCTCGTCCGGCACACCCCAGGCGCGCTCGGTCCAGCGCTTGGTGGCGCGGGCCAGGATCAGCGAGGCCATGGTTTCGGCCTCCTGCTCCTCGTCGTCGCTGTAGCGGGAGCGCATGAGGACGCCGCGCACGGCCTCGGGGTCGACGTCCGAGAACAGCCCGCCGCCCCCACCGCCGACGGCGGGCGCCGGGGGTCCCGGACGGTCCCCGCCCGCCGCGCCTCCGAGCTGGTCCAGCTGGACGGATCCGCTGTGGTCGAAGGCGATGTGGGCGAGTTCGTGGGCGATGATGTGTTCCTTGTGCGACGCCGAAGCGGCCTTCTCGAAGGCGATGATGTCGAAGTCATCGGTTTTCAGCCATATGCCGAAGAGATGCCGTTCGGGGAAGGCCGTCGGAATCAAATGGATGGGCCGCCCGCGCTGCTCGCTGAGATAAGCGTGGAGTTCGTCGATGCCGCAGCCGTGCTCCATGCCCCACTCCGCGAGCAGGCCCTCGCAGGTGTGGCGCACCTTCTTGAGACGGCGCCTGAGCCGCCTGTCCTCCGACGCCGGTAACGCGGAGCCCGGTAACTTCATCCCTCAGTCCTCCGGCGAACCCAGCGGTCGGACAATGCGGCCATGATGCCACACCCCAACTCGGCCCTGCTCAAGGCCAGTTCTATCCGGCCATTCGGCCGGGGATTTCGCCTGCCGATTTCCCTTGACTATGGGATGTCGCGGAGGAAAATCGGTGATACACCGGAATACCGGAAAGAGCCGCACCGCCCTCGGGAGACGTCCCCAGGCCCGCGTGACCCTTGTCCAGGCTCTGGCCAGGCCCCCGGCCGTTCTCGCGGACCACGGGAGCCATCGGCGACGGCGGATGGCTCATGGCACCCGCGGGACAGCCGGGGACTGTCACGTCCGGGGCGCCCGCGGAGCGGGCACGCGTTCCCTCACTTCCGCGTCCCCGCGCTCCGCGCGCCCCCGGCGCCGATCCGCGCCCCCCTGCCGTCAGCGGCCCGCCAGTACTCCCGCGATGCCACGCGCCAGGCAGGGGATCCGGTCGGCCGGGATGCCCGCGATGTTGATCCGCCCGGCGGTGGTCCCGTAGATCGCGTACTCCCGGCGCAGCCGGAGCATCTCCTGCGCCGTCAGCGGCAGCATCGAGAACATCCCGCGCTGCCGCGCGAGCGAGCGGGCCTGCGGCTGCCACCCCATGGCGGTCAGGCGTGCCGTCAGGTCCGTCCGGTTGGCCTCGATGCGGCTCCGCATCGCGTCCAGCTCCGCGCGCCACAGGTCCCGCAGGCCCGCGTCCTCCAGGACGGTAGTGACGACGGCGGCGCCGTGCTCCGGCGGCATGGAGTACAGGGTCCGGGCGGCGTTCTGGAGGGCCGTCTCGGCGTGCCGCACCGCGCGCGCCGACGCGCCGAGGACGATGGCGCAGCCGGTGCGGTCGCTGTAGAGGCCGAAGTTCTTGGAGCAGCTCACGGCGATGAGCATCTCCGGGACCCGCTCGGCCAGCAGGCGCGTGGGGGCGAGGTCGGCCTCCAGCCCGTCGCCGAGCCCGTGGTAGGCGAGGTCGACGAACGGCACCCAGCCGTCCCGGGCGGCCAGCTCCGCCAGCGCCGCCCAGTCCTCGGGCGCCGGGTCGGCCCCGGTCGGGTTGTGGCAGCACCCCTGGAGCAGGACGACGTCGTCGCGCCGCGCGCCGGCCAGGTCGCGCAGGACCCCGGCGGCGTCGAAGCCGCCTTCCGCGTCGCACCAGCCGAAGGTGCGGACCTCCAGGCCGGCGGCCTCCAGGATGGGGCGGTGGTTGACGTAGGCGGGGTCGCTGATCCACACCGTGGTGCCCGGGCGGGTCCGGCAGATCAGGTCGGCCAGCAGGCGCAGCGCCCCGGAGCCGGCGACGGTCTGCACGGCCGCGGCCCGGTCGGAGGGTCCCTGCGGGCCGAGCACCAGGTCCAGCAGGGCCCGGTTGAAGGCGGTGTTGCCGGAGAGCCCGCGGTACTCCTTGGACTCGGAGCGCTCGGCGAGGCGTATCTCGGCCTCGCGGACGGCGGCCATCACCGGGGTGCGGCCGGTGTGGTCGCGGTAGACGCCGAGGACCAGGTTGAGCCGCTCGGCCCGCTCGTCGGAGCCGAACTCGTACGTCAGGTCCCACAGCGGGTCGGTGGGCGGCGGGGGAAGGAGCTCAAGCATCTGCGGGGACCTCGGGACGGGGGGCGGGACGGGCGGGGGCTGGACGGGCGGGGGTGCGGCGGCGGTTGGCGAGCACGACGCCGGCCGTGATCAGCGGTACGCCGATCAGCACGGCCGGGGTCGGGGACTCGCCGAGGACGGGGATGGCGAGGAGGACGACGGCCACGGGGCTGAGGCTGCCGACGACGGAGCTGCGCTCGGCGCCGAGGCTGCGGATGGCGTAGGCGTAGAGCAGGCCCGCGCACAGCCCGACCCCGAGGCCCTGCACCACGAGGAACGTGGCGATGTCGCCGCCCGTCGCGTGCGCGAGGCCCGTCGGGAGCGCCCCGGTCAGCACCAGGAGCCCGATCACCGCGAAGGAGGGCAGGCACAGCAGCCCGATCGAGCCGACGGGGTCGAGGTCCACGTCCCGCAGCCCGACGGTGTACAGGGCCCACAGCCCGCTGGCCACCAGGAGGGTGCCGGCGCCCTCCAGGACGTCGGTGTCGACGGGGACGACGTACCGCCAGACGAGGGCGGCCACCCCGGCCGCGATCAGCGCGAGTCCGGCGACCTGCGTGCCCCTGGGCAGTCCATTGCCGCGGGCGGCCATCAGCGCGGCGACGAAGAGCGGGACCATGCCGGGGACGATCGAGCCGACGAAGGCCGCCGAGGTCAGGGATCCACCGTGCATGGCGGCGAGGAAGAACGGCACCCCCGCCCCGCAGACGATCTTGATGGCGGCGCCCGGCTTCACGGCGGCGATCCTCCGCCTGCGCCGCCACAGGGCCGGCAGCAGGACGAGGAGCGGGACGCCGAAGCGCAGCAGGGCCGCGTCGGCGGGCAGGAGGGTGGAGGCGCTGAGGCCGCGGGCGCTGAGGGCGAAGGCCGCCCAGATCGCCACGGTCACCAGCAGCGCGGCCATGCCGCGGGCCTGCGGTGACGGTCCGCGCCGGACGGGGTTTCCGGCCGGCGGGACCGCCGTGTCGTGAGGCGCGGCCGCGCCGGTGGTGTTGGTCGCGACCAAGGAATCTGCTCCAGCCTGTGAGAGCGGGCCGGTCCGGCCCGTTCGCGGGCAACGTTAGGGCTTTTGCCGGGGCAGCCGATTGCCAGTTCTGCCGCTCGGACATACGTTTGGGGCAGGATCTGCCAAGAAACGGCGGAGAAGCCCCCCGGAACCCCCGGTAAAGCCCTCGGGAGCAGTCGTGGACGCGGTCGACCTCCAGATCATCAGGGAGTTGCAGGCCGACGGCCGGCTCTCCAACCAGGACCTGGCGGACCGGGTCCGCCTGTCCCCCTCCCCGTGCCTGCGCCGGGTCCGCCGGCTGGAGGAGGCGGGGCTGATCCGCGGCTACACGGCCGTGGTGGACCAGGTGTCCTTCGGGCTCCCGATCACCGTCTTCGTACGCATCCGGCTGGAACGGCACACGGCGGAGGCGGTGGCCCTCTTCGAGGAGCACGTCGCGGTCATCGAGCACATCCAGGACTGCTACCTGATGGCGGGCAGCAGCGACTACCTGCTCCGGGTGGTCATCGAGGACCTGGAGGCGTACGAGTCCCTCGTGCGCCACCGCATCCACGCCATCCCCGGCATCGCGTCGATCGAGTCCAGCTTCGCGTACGGCAGCGTCAAGCAGTCCCGCACCTATCCGCGCCCCACCCCGGGGGGCGGGGCGCGCACGGGCTAGCCGCCCAGGGCGGCTTCGAAGACGGCGTGGGCGGCGGCGTCGAAGAGGACGAAGCGGACCTCCTCCACCGAGGTGCGGGCAGCCCGGACGGTCTCGATCGCGATGCGGGCGCCGTCGTCCATCGGCCAGCCGTAGATGCCGGTGGAGATCGCCGGGAAGGCGACCGTGCGCGCCCCCAGCTCGTCGGCGACGCGCAGGGATTCGCGGTAGCAGGACGCGAGCAGGTGCGAGCGGTCCTCCTCGCGCGACCAGACCGGACCGACGGTGTGGATGACGTGCCCGGCGGCCAGCCGGCCGGCCGTGGTGGCCACCGCCTGGCCGGTCGCCAGGCCCTTGCCGTAGTGGGAGCGGCGCAGGTCCTCGCAGGCGGCGAGGATCTCGGGGCCGCCGCGCCGGTGGATGGCGCCGTCCACTCCCCCGCCGCCGAGCAGCGAGGAGTTGGCGGCGTTGACGATCGCGTCGGCCTTCTCGGCCGTGATGTCGCCCTGGACGAGGGTGATGCGGACCATCAGTTCGCCTTTCGCAGGTGCCGCCAGACCGCCTTGGCGGCGTTGTGGCCGGACATGCCGTGGACGCCGGGACCCGGCGGGGTCGCCGAGGAGCAGAGGAACACCGCGGGGTGGGCGGTGGTGTACGGGGACAGGGTGAGCTTGGGCCGCAGCAGGAGCTGGAGGCCGGAGGCGGCGCCGCAGGCGATGTCCCCGCCGACGTAGTTGGGGTTGCGGGCCGCGAGCTGCGGCGGGCCGGCCGTGGCGCGGGCCAGGACCAGGTCCCGGAAGCCGGGGGCGAAGCGCTCCAGCTGCCGTTCGACGGCTTCGGTGAGGTCGCCGTCCCAGCCCGCGGGGACGTGGCCGTACGCCCAGAAGACGTGCTTGCCCTCGGGCGCCCGGCCGGGGTCGACCAGGCTGGGCTGGGCGGTGATGAGGAACGGGCTGCGCGGGGCCCGGCCGCCGGAGGCCAGTTGGAGGGCGGCGTCGATGTCCCGGCTGCCGGGGCCGATCTGGACGGTGCCGGCCCGGCGGGGCTCCTCGGCGGTCCAGGGGACGGGGCCGTCCAGGGCGTAGTCCAGCTTGAAGACGGCGGCGCCGTACCGGTACCCGTCGTACGCGCGGCCGAGCCGGGCGATCCGGGCCAGTGCGGTCGGCGAGGTGTCGAAGACGTACGCGCGGGCCGGGGGCAGGTCGTCGAGCCGCTTGACCTCGAACCCGGTGTGGACGGTGCCGCCGAGGTCGGCCAGGTAGCCGGCGAGGGCGTCGGAGACGGACTGCGAGCCGCCGCGGGGCATCGGCCAGCCGCCGGCGTGCGCGGCGAGGGCGAAGACCAGGCCGACGGCGCCGGTGGCGATGCCGTTCAGCGGGGCGATGACGTGCGCGACGAGCCCGGCGAACAGGGCGCGGGCGCGGTCGTCCCGGAAGCGGCGCAACAGCCAGGTGGAGGGCGGCAGTCCGGAGAGGCCGAAGCGGGCCAGGGTGAGCGGGTCCCGTGGCAGCGCGGTGCCGGGCAGGGACATGAAGTCCCGGGCGAGGGTGTCCCACTTGCCGAGGAACGGGTCCACCAGCCGCCGGTACGCGCCCGCGTCGCGGGGGCCGAGGGAGGCCGCCGTCTCCGCCACGGAGCGGGAGAGCACGGCGGCCGTGCCGTCGTCGAAGGGGTGCGCCATGGGCAGCGGGGCGTGCAGCCACTCCAGCCCGTACCGCTTCAGCGGCATCGTCTTGAACACCGGCGAGCCGGCGCCGAGCGGGTGCACCGCGGAGCAGGGGTCGTGGCGGAAGCCGGGGAGGGTCAGCTCCTCGGTGCGGGCGCCGCCGCCGATCGCGTCGGCGGCCTCGAAAACGGCCACCGAGTGGCCCCGGCGGGCCAGTTCGACCGCGGCCGTCAGGCCGTTGGGCCCCGCCCCCACCACGACTGCGTCGAGAATCGACGGCACTGACAACAGCTCCTTCGTCCGGCGACGGCCACTGCCTCCACCCTAGTGCCGTGACCGCGAAGGTCCACCGGGCCGCGGCGCCCGGCACGGCGCCGGGGTCCGTCCACACCCGCCCGCCGCGGCGGGTTACAGGCCCCTGAGCAGATCTCGGATGCGGATCGCGGTGGCCTCGTCCCGGCCGACGGCGAACGGGAGGGCGTTGTCCCGGTCCACGCGGAAGGGGACGCCCTCGACGGTGCTCTGCGCGCCGCCCGCCTCGGCGACCAGGAGAAGTCCGGCCGCGTGGTCCCAGGCGGAGGGCCAGGTGAAGGCCAGCGCGTCCATCTCCCCGCGCGCCACCTTCAGGTACTCCAGGCCCGCCGAACCGCACGGCCGGGCGGCGACGCCGGGCACGTCGAGCCGGGCGAGGCCGCGCCGGTCCTCCTCGGAGGTGTACAGCGGGTGGGCCGTCGCCACGCGCAGCTCCGCGCCGGGCTCGGGCGAACCGCTGTGGATCCGGCGGCCGTTGACGTACGCGCCCTGCCCGCGCACGGCGGTGGCCATCTCCTCCAGGGCCGGGGCGAAGGTCCAGGAGGCGAGGATCTCACCGCGCAGGGCGAGCGCCACCAGGGTGCAGAAGCCGGGTTCGCCGTTGACGAACTGCCGCGTGCCGTCGACCGGGTCGACGATCCACACGGGGGCGTCGGCGCGCAGCGCCCCGTAGACGTTCGGGTCGGCGTGCACGGCCTCCTCGCCGACCACGGCGGAGCCGGGCAGCAGCCGGGTCAGCGAGGCGGTGAGGTGCTCCTCGGCCATCCGGTCGGCGACGGTCACGAGGTCGTGCGGACCGCTCTTCTGGTCCACCTCGTGGTCGGCGAGCTGCCGGAACCGGGGCATGATCTCGACCGCAGCGGCCTTGCGGACGGCTTCGTCGACAGCGGACAGGTCAAGGGCCGGAAATTCATCGATCATGCCTCCAAGCAAAGCACGCCCGGCCGGCGAAGCCCATCGGCATTTCCGGTCCACGGCCCGCACACCGGGGGAACTTCCGGTGAACCGCCGCAGGTCAGGCCGCTGCGGGGCCGGTCAGGCCTCTCTGATCGCCGCCTCGACCAGGGCGCGGGCCGCCCAGGTGACGGCTTCCTCCTCGGCGCGCGGGTCCAGGCCCCGGACGTCGCGCAGGGCGATCTGCGCCTCCCAGCCGACCACCATGGTCAGCGCCGAGACCAGGCGGCGGAAGGCCTCCTCGCTCAGGGTCTCGCGGAGCGGCTCGCAGGCCTCCTCCAGCCATTCGATCCGGCGCTGGGTACGGCGCGGACCGGTCGGCTCCCGGCCGTCGGCCGCCGGCGGGTCTACGGTCAGCCGGATCAGCCGGCGGCCCAGGGAAAGGGACTGCGGCGAGTACTTCAGCAGGGTCCGGACGAGGGCGTCGACCCGGCCCGCCGCGTCGTCGGCCAGCGCGGGATCCCTCAACGCGTCCGCGACCGGGGGCTCGTTGAGCGCGCCGACGGTCGCGTCGATCAGCAGGTGGTCGAGGCTCGGGAAGTACACGTACACGGTGCGCCGCGACACGTCGGCGGCGGCCGCGATCTCGTCGATGGAGGGCGTCGCTCCGCCGGCGCTCAGCCGGGCCGCCGCCTCGACGATCGCCTTGCGGGTGCGGCGGCGCTGCGCTTCACGGCCCCCGCCCCGTCGGGCCGGGTCCTCACTGGTCATCACGTCCTGTCTCCCGTCCGGCCGGTCGGCTCCGATCGCGAACGGCCTCGCCAGTCACTCGGACCGTAAGTATATCCGCGTGCATTGAATGCATTGGAGTGCAGCGAAAATACGGAACGATCAGTGGCCCCGAGGCCTGGTCAAGAGCACCCCGGGTGGGCAAGGATCGCGTCCGCACCACGCGACCGCACTTTCTCCGGCATTCCACGCCCACCACAGGAGGATGTCCATGCCCCGCACACCCCGCGGGCTGGCCGCGACGGCCACCGCCGCCGTGGCACTGCTCGGCCTCGCCGTCCCCGCCTCGGCCACCGCACCCCGGCCGGCGGCCGCCCTCCCGCAGGGCCGCGTCTTCATGGTCAACCCCGTACAGTCCTCCGGCGACCAGACGCTCACCGACGCGAAGGACTCCGCCTCGGCGATACCCGCCTCGGCCTACGCCACCGCGGCGCTGCGCAACCTCGACGACAGCGGCGGCCTTTCGGGCAGATGGGCGTCCGTCCGGTCGGAGACCGGGGCGCCCGCGTCGGTCGCGGACGCCGCGCGCTACGACCGCTCCGACGAGCAGTTCGAACAGGTCATGGCCTACTTCTGGGTCAACGAGGCGCAGGAGTACCTCCAGGGCCTCGGCTTCGGCAGCGAGCTGCCCGGCGCCAACGACCGCGTCCAGCCGGTCCGCATCAACCAGTGGGGCGCCGACAACTCCTTCTTCACCGACAAGAAGGCCGAGATCCGCTTCGGCAAGGGCGGTGTGGACGACGCCGAGGACGCCGAGGTCATCGTCCACGAGTACGGGCACGCCGTGCACCACGCGCAGGTCCCCGGCTTCGGCAGCTCCCCGGAGGCCGGGGCGATCGGCGAGGCCTTCGGCGACTACCTGGCGGTGGAGGTCGGCGACCACGCCGCCGCCGCGTACGGCTGGCCCCGCGCGGCGGACCGGGCGTGCGTCGCCGACTGGGACTCGGTCCCGTACAGCGCCGCCCCGCACTGCCTGCGCCGCATCGACGGCACGAAGGTCTACGAGGACCGGGTGGGCGAGGTCCACGCCGACGGCGAGATCTGGTCCCGCGCCCTCTTCGACATCCGCGGTGCCCTCGGCGCCAGGACCGCCGACCGCATCATCGTGAACGCCCAGTTCCGGTTCGCCCCGGACACCGGCTTCCGGGAGGCGGCCCTGGCCACGATCGACACCGCCCGGACCATGTACGGCCAGAGCGCCGCGGACGCCGTCCGGGCCGCGTTCCAGGCCCGCCGGATCCCCGGGGTCCAGTAGGCCGGACCGGCCGCGGAGGGCATCAGCCCGGGCCGGCCCCGTGCGGCGTCTTCTCCCAGGTGAACCGGGAGAAGACCAGCTGGTGCACCGCCCGCCAGGCCGCGAACCACCACAGCACCGAGGAGAGCGGCGTCAGCAGCGCGTGCCACGGAGCCCCGAGGCCCGCGCGTCTCGCCGCGGAGAAGGTGACGGCGGTCCAGGCGAGCGCCGCCACGGCCTGCGCGGCCACGGAAGGCAGCAGCAGACCGGCTCCGACGGGCGACCAGGAGAGGCCGCAGAGGCCGATCAGGGTCAGGGCGGCCAGCAGCGGCTGGACGAAGGAGGCCACGGCGGCGCCCGCGACGATGCCGAGCAGGGTGAGCAGGCCCCGGACACCGAACCGGCGCACGGTCCAGCGGGGCCGGCGGGTGTGCACGACCGTCGTCAGGAGGAACCCCTTGAACCACCGGGTGCGCTGGCGGACGTAGGGGCGGACGGCGCCGAGGGCCTCCTCCCAGGTGACCGACTCGATGGTCTCGGTGCGGTGGCCCATGGCGGCGCAGCGCATGCCGAGGTCGGCGTCCTCGGTGACGTTCCAGGCGTCCCAGCCGCCGAGGTCGCGCAGGGTGCCGGTGCGGAAGTGGTTGCTGGTCCCCCCGAGCGGGACCGGCATCCCCAGCCGTACCAGCCCGGGCAGCGCCAGGGTGAAGCGCAGGGCGTACTCCATGGCGAACTGCCTGGTCAGCCAGTTCCCGTCGGCGTTGTGGAAGAGCAGCCGCGCCTGTACGCAGGCCAGGCGCCCGCCGCCCGAGGCGAACCGGGCCGCGACCCGGCGCAGTTGGCCGGGGTCGGGCCGGTCCTCGGCGTCGAACACCACCAGGAGTTCGCCGCGGGCCAGCAGCAGGCCCAGGTTCACCGAGCGGGGTTTGGTCTGCGGCGGGCCCGGCGGGAGCCGGACGAGGCGGACGAAGGCGGGCGGGTCCGCGGCCAGTACGGCGCGGGCGGTGCCGGGGTCGTGCCGCTCCACCAGGACCAGCACCTCCAGCCGGTCCGGCGGGTAGTCCAGGGCGGCCAGGTGCCGGACCAGGCCGCCGATCACCTCGGCCTCCCGGTAGGCGGGCACCAGCACCGTGTAGGACGGGAGCTCCGCGTCCGGCACCGGCACGTCACCGGATCCCGCGGGGCGGCCGCCGCGCGGCAGGCCGGCCAGCGTGACCACCACGTGCAGCAGGGTGTAGCCCGTCACCACCGCGGTGAGCAGCGCCAGTACGGCCATGGGCGCCGCCACCAGCCCGGCCAGGGCGGCGCCGGCGCCCACGGCCAGGGCCGCGAGCTGCCAGCGGGCGAAGCCCGGCTTCGCCGCCAGCTCCGGGTGCCGGCGGCCGAACCCGTCGGCCATGACGTCGGCCACCTCCGCCGCGCGTTCCTCCAGGATCCGGTCCTGTTCCCGCGCTCCGCCCCGTGCCAGTTCCTCGGCCACGTCCGTGCCGACGGTGTCCGCCATGCCGCTCCTCCCCGGGTCCGCCTACGACTGTCGGTTCGATGATCGCCAGCGGTGGCGCGGTGCCTGCGCCGGGGGTCGCTGACGCCGGTCGTCAGCGGCGCGTATGGACTCCGCCGGTCGCCGTCAAGGTCCCGTCAGGGGCGGGGCCTTCGGGCTCCGGTGCGGGGATGGTTCTCGGGTGCCGTCCCGGACGCCTCCCCGCGCCCGGGGCGCGGACTTCCGTTCACGGTCCCCGGAGGAGAGCCCCATGTGCTTGTTCCAGTACGACGACGACCCCGAGCCCGAGGAACCCGTCCCGGCCGGACTCCTCCACGTGCCCGTCCGGCCGGGAACAGCGGAGGTGGTGGTGCGCATGTTCCGGACCCCGCTGGGTGCGCGTACCGCGGTCGGGTTCACCGGCCCGGACCTGCTGGCCGCCACGCTCGGGGCGGATCAGCCGTGGATCCGGCTCTCGGAGCCCGCGCTCAGGGCGCTGGCCGAGCCGCTGGGGGTACGGCTGCTGACCGTCGACCCGACGCTCACCGCTCCCGCCGCCACCGGCCCGGTCACGGCCGGCTCCCCCGGCCCGGGCCCCGCCGTGCGGCGCGCCTCGTCGGCTCCGGCCGCCTGAGAAGGGGGACGACACGATGACCACATCGCTCATACCCGCGCAGGCGTCCGGGACGGACGGCCTCTGCGTGTGGCCGGCGTCCACCGGCCGGGCCGCGCACGGCGGTCTGACGGTCGCCGGGGTGGAGCTCGCCGAGGTGGCGGAGCGGTTCGGCACCCCGGTGTACGTCCTGGACGAGGGGGAGGTACGCGGGCGCTGCCGGACGTACCGGGACGCGTTCCACGGGGCCGAGGTCCTCTACGCGGCCAAGGCGTTCCTCTCCCGCGCCATGGTGCGCTGGGTCCACGAGGAGGGGCTCGGCCTGGACGTGTGCTCGGCGGGCGAGCTGGAGCTGGCCGTCACGGCGGGGTTCCCGCCCGGGCGGATCGTGCTCCACGGCAACGCGAAGTCGCCGCGCGACCTCGACACGGCGCTGCGCCTCGGGGTCGGGCGGATCGTGATCGACAGTCCGTCGGAGATCGCCCGCATCGCTGCCGCCGTCGGCCCGGGGGGCCGCCAGAAGGTGATGGTGCGGGTGGTCCCGGGCGTCTCCGCGGGCGGCCACGACAAGATCCGGACGGGCACGGACGGGCAGAAGTTCGGGCTGTCACTCACGGACGGGTCCGCGCTGCGCACCGTGGCCCGCGTCCTGGCCCAGCCGCAGCTGGAACTCACCGGACTCCACTGCCACATCGGCTCTCAGATCACCGAGGTGGAGCCGTACCTCACCGCGCTGCGCCGCGTGGTCGCCCTGATGGTCCGCGTCCGCGACGAGCACGGAACGGTACTGCCCGAGCTCGACCTGGGCGGCGGCCACGGCATCGCCTACCGGCCCGGCGAACCCGCCCTCGACGTCACCGCCCTCGCCCGGGCGCTGCGGGGCGGGCTGGCCGGGAGCTGCGCCGCCGCCGGGATGCCCGTACCGCACCTGGCCGTCGAACCGGGCCGGGCCGTCGTCGGTCCGGCCGGGGTGGCCGTGTACCGGGTCCTGGCCGTCAAGCGCACCGGGGACACGCTGTTCGTCGCCGTCGACGGCGGTATGAGCGACAACCCCCGGCCCGCCCTGTACGGGGTCCGGTACGCGCCCCGGCTGATCGGCCGGGACGGGGCGGCCGCTCCCCGTGCGGCGACGGTCGTCGGCCGGCACTGCGAGGCCGGGGACGTGCTCGCGGCCGACGTGCAGCTGCCCGGTGACGTCCGGCCCGGCGACCTGATCGCCGTGCCGGTGGCGGGGGCGTACCAGCTGTCCATGGCGTCCGGCTACAACATGGTCGGCAGGCCTCCCGTCGTCGCCGTGCACGAGGGCACCGCCCGACTCCTCGTACGCCGCGAGACCTTCGAGGACCTGCGCCGCAGGGACGTCGGCGAGTAGGGCCGGCGTCAGCCGGCGTGCACGTGCGGGCGGCGGGCCCGGTCCGGTTCGGCCTCGCGGATGACCTCACGGGTGACGGGGGCGACCTCGCCCTGCCGAACCCCTGACCGTCACGCCGGCCTCGAACTCCGAGGGGTCGAGGACGGTGACTTCCACGAAGAGGAGGTCACCCACCGGGATGTCGTTGTCGGCGCGGATCCGGCCCACCGGCTCCGCTCAGTCGTGGGCGGGGCCCTCCAGGTTCCTGGTGAGCCACTGCAGGGCGTCCGGGATCATCTTCTTGAAGTCCGAGGTCAGGTGCTTGCCGCCGGGCTGCTCGTAGTACTCGAGGGCGACCGGCGGGGCGGCCTTGGCCATCCAGCTCTTGACCACGCCCTTCTCGTACCCGTCGGCACCGCCGGCCGTGACCAGCATCTTCACGTCGGCCTTGCCCTGGCCGACCAGCAGCTCGGGGCTGTTGGCCGCCTTCTCCGCACTGTGGCCCGCCCACAGCCGCGAGTCGGGCGCGAAGTAGCCGTCGATCGGCACGGCGGCCTTGTAGACGTCCGGGTACTGCAGAGCGAGCTTGGCGCTGCAGAACCCGCCCGTGGAGGCGCCCATGACGCCCCAGCTGTCGCGCCCCTTCAGGGTGCGGAAGTTGGCCCGGACCCAGTCCGGGATGTCCTGGGCCATCCAGGTCGCCATCTTGGGCTGGCCGGGGATGTCCGAACAGTCCAGGGCCTTCTTCTCGTCGGCGCTGAAGTTCTGCACCGGCATGATCATGATGAACGGATGGGCCTTGCCCGCCTTGGCCAGCCGCACGTCCTCCTCCTGGATCGGCAGCTCGCTGCCGGCCCAGGTGTTGTAGCCGTTGCTCTGACCGCCCGCGTACAGGGTCAGCACCGGGAAGCCGGTCCTGGCGTACTTGGGGTCGTGGTACTCGGGAGGGAGCCAGACCCACACCTGACCGGTCACACCGGACTTCGGGCCGGCCAGTCTGGTCGTCATGACCGGGCCGACGGCGGTGTCCCGGGCCTTGGTCATGGCGGCGGCCGGTCCGGCCGGCATCTGCACCTTCCCGGCGGCCGAGGGGGAAGGGGCCGCAGCGGCCGAGCCGCTCGCCGCCGGGGCCTTCTTCCCCTTCTCGCCCTTGGTACTCCCACAGCCCGCGAGCGCGACGGCCAGGGCCACGACGGCGGTACCGGTCACAACGGCACGGGAACGGGAAGGCTGACTGAGCACGGCGAGAACTCTCCAAGCGATGACGCGCCCGGTCCGTCCGACCGGGGCGGCGGCCCCATGCGGAACCGCGCCTACGGCGGCCTCGTACATGGGCCGCGGTGGGCAGCTTGCGTCTGCCGTGGCATCCTAGCCTGCCTTGTTCGGGTTATCGGACAAGGCCTGTCGCGCTCGCCCCGCTGCGGGGAAGGGCGCGGCAGCGGCGCCGCCGCGCTACCGGGCGGCGTCCTCGGGGAGGAGGACGCGGAGCTCGTCCAGGGTCGCTTCGCGGCCGGTGCGTTCGAGGGCCGCGATCCGGCGGGCATGCGCGCTCTTGACCTCGTCGAACAGCTTTCTGATCTCGCGGGCGTTGCCCTGGGCGAACCTCTCGGGGTCGGCGGCGATCTGGGCGCGCACCGCCTGGAGGGTGGCGTCCGGGGTCTCGAAGCCGGAACGCTCCGCGTGGTGGGCGAGGATGGTGAGCAGTTCCTCGGGGCTGTAGGCGGGGAAGCCTACGGTGGCCGAGAACCGGGAGGCCAGACCGGGGTTGACGTCGAGGAAGGCCGTCATCTCGTCGGTGTAGCCGGCGGCGATCACGACGACCTCGTCACGGTGGTCCTCCATCAGCTTCACCAGGGTGTCGACCGCTTCCTGCCCGAAGTCGGCCCCCGATCCGCCCGGGCGGGAGAGGGTGTACGCCTCGTCGATGAACAGGACGCCGCCGCGGGCGCGTTCGAACTGCTCGGCGGTCCGGAGGGCGGTACTCCCCACGAACTGGCCGACCAGGTCGCTGCGGGACACCTCGACCACCTGGCCGCGGGCCAGGACTCCGAGAGCCGCGAGCAGGGAGCCGTACAGGCGGGCGACCGTGGTCTTGCCGGTGCCGGGCGGGCCGGAGAAGATCAGGTGGCTCGGCATCGGGTCGGCGGGAAGGCCCGCTTCCCGGCGCCGCCGGGTGGTGACGATCAGGTCGGTCAGGTCGCGGATCTCCGCCTTGATGCCCTCCAGCCCCACCATGGCCGAGAGCTCGCCGAGGATCGTGTCCAGTTGCCGGGAATCCCTGGCCTCCGCGAACCGTGCGCCCAGTCCGCGATCGACGACTCCGTCGAGATCGTCGGGCAGGAGCTGGACCAGCTCCTCGGGTGACGGGACGTCCTCGCGGTCGGCCAGCCGGAGCGCCTGCTGTTCGAGGGCCGCCTCGAAGATCCGCCGGGCCTCCCGTCCGTTGCCGAAGGTGTCGGTGCGCCGGGCCTGCTGGAAGTGGGCCGCCAGGGCGGCCCGGGTCGGCCCGGCGAGCAGGAAGCCGTACTGCCCTGCCAGTCGTTCGAAGATGGCGACCAGCTCGTCCGGGCTGTAGTCCTCGAACTCGATGGTCCGGGAGATCCGCGACTGCAGGCCGGGGTTGGCGGACAGGAACTCGCGCATCTCGGCCGAGTAGCCGGCGAAGACGACGACGACCTCGTCCCGGTGGTCTTCCAGCAGCTTGACCAGCGTGTCGATCGCCTCCTGGCCGAAGTCGGCTCCGGTGCCGAACCGACGGGAGAGGGTGTAGGCCTCGTCGATGAACAGCACTCCGCCGCGGGCCTTGTTGAAGACCGCGGTGGTCATCGCGGTCGTCTCGCCGAGGTGCGACCCGACCAGGTCGGCGCGGGAGACCTCGGTGAAATGGCCGCCGGCGACCACGCCCAGCGCGGCCAGCAGCCGGCCGTAGACGCGGGCCACGGTGGTCTTGCCGGTACCGGGGGAACCCGAGAACACCATGTGCCGGCCGATCACCGGCCCTTCGGGCAGCCCCGCCGCCCGGCGCTGTTCGGCGACCCGCAGGAACTTGACCAGCTTCCGGATCTCGCCCTTGACCTCCCGCAGCCCGACCATGGCGTCCAGCTCGGCGAGGAGGCCCTCCACCGCCTCGGGCGTCACGGGCGGCGTCCCCGCCCCCGCGGGCTCGGTCCGTGCGGGCGCCGCGGCCGACGGTGCGGGGGCCTGCGCCGGCTCGGCAGCCGTGGCCGCGGGCGGGACGTCCAGGAGGTCTTCGGCCTTGTTCCCCTCCGCCACCAGACCCCGGATCTCGACATGGGAGCCCTGTGCGGTGATGATCCCCGGGCCGTCCGTATCGGTGACCCTGCAGCCCTGCAGCACCACCCGCGCCCCGGCGTCGACGCCGATGCCGGCCTGGACACTGCGCGCCACCAGGGTTCCGTTCATGATCAGGGAGCCGTCGCCGGTGACACCCGCTCCGATGTCGGACTCCGAGACCGCTCCCCTGACCAGGGCCGCCCTGCCACCGTCTCCGGCCAGGATCCCGTGCGCGGCGGCCCGCACGACCTCGCAGTCGGTGAGGGTGGCCGTCGACCGCTCGTCCACCGAGGCCCCGTTGCGCTTGGCGTCCATGACGGTCATCCGGGCGGCGGTCAGCGTGCCGGAAGCCGTGCACCAGGCGCCGTCGATCCCCGGTTCCGCGATGAGGAGGCCCTGTACATCGGCCTGCCCGCTGTCGTGGACCAACAGGCCGCAATGGGTGGAACGGTGGATCTCGCTGGCACGGATGGCGGCCTGCGCATGGTCCCGGACCAGGATCCCGGCCATTCCGGTCTCCTCGATCCGGCACTGTTCGATCAGCGCGTTCACTCCCGAGGCCACGAGGATGCCGTGCTCCGCCGCGCCTTCCACCCGGGTGTTGCGGACGCTGACCCGGCTGCCGTCCTGCAGCGCGATGCCGCACAGGGCGGAGCCGATCACCTCGCTGCCCTCGACCAGGCCGGCGGCATCGGAGTAGACGACGGCCCCCTCCCGTACGGTGCTGCGGTGGAGGAAGAGCTCGGCCCCGCCCCAAGCGTTGACGGTGTGGCCGGACTTGGCGAGGAACTCGCAGTCCTCCACCACCGCCGTACCACCCGTGACACCCAGCGCCCGGCCGTTCTCGTGCCAGTTGCGCAGGACCAGGCCCCGCAGCGTCACATGGCCTTCCACCTGGAAGTTGTACTCGGCGGCCCCGTCGACGACGACCGATCCGCGTCCGCCGAGGGCGGTGATGACGACCGTGCCCCAGCAGCGGAGCGCATCGGTCCGGTAGTGGCCGGGCGCGACGTCGATCATGACCGGCCCGTCCGGCACGTGCGCCTCGAGCGCATCGGCGATCGTACGCAGACCCCTCGGATCCGTCTGCGACACCAACAACCTGAACATCAGCACCCCGTTTACGCGACGACCCGCGCTCCTGATCGTATGTCAGGAGGCGGGCGCCCCAGGAGCCGGTCCGGTTCAGGTGGCCTTCACCCGGCGAGCGCCGGAATGACCTGCGCACCGTAGGCGTCGATCACGGCTGGCAAGTGGAAACAACAGCCCTACGGAGGAACTCAGTGAAGGCCATCGCCCAGGCCCGATACCGGCAAGAACACGGTGATCAGCCAGTGCTGCTCTACACGCCCGAGGATGTAGACACAGTCCTTGATGCCCTCCTGGAACCCCCGAAGGGTGTAATTATCCAGAACCTCGCTCAGATCCATTCGCTGGAGAGGGAACTCCTCCCTTCCGGATTCCCGGATCATGAATTGATGGTTGGCCTTGACGGAGACCGCCAAGTCGGGCTTGTTTCCTTCGCGGACGACGAAAACTACGTCACGCTCGGACCTGACGAGGGTCGCCCTGCCCCCGTATACTTCATCGCGGGCCATGACACATATTTCCCCGGTAGCTCGGAAATTCCGATCCACCTGGTCCGTCAGGCAGTGAAGGAATTTTTGACCTCCGGAGGCCGCAGGCCTGGCTGCGTTCAATGGCAGGTGGACGACCTCTAGCCCGGCGATGGCAGTCTGGCCGCATCGACTCCTCAGGAGTCGCCGCAATACGTGGCCACATTGACCAAGCCGTCGATTGAAGGTTCCTTGCAAAACGCTCGGGTGGAGGTTCCCATCCGAGCGTTTTGCATGGGCGGTCATCGTGACCGTCTTCTCGCACATGTGTCACCACAGGTCGAAATTCATGGCAACCGCGATGCGGGCTGACCGGCTGGCATCAGAGGCAGCGGGGTACGTTCACGTTCCCTCGGGTGCTCCATACACGCCAAAGCGAAGTTAATTCCAACACCCCACGCAGCCGCCACTTCGATTACCTGGCGGGGTGGCAGCACTTATGCCCCACCGTCCAGAATTCCCCGGCTCCCGACAGTCCAGCCCATTGGGCATTCTTCAACTCAGGAATTATCCAACCCAAGGCGGGCCAAGTCTCGGTCCCTCACGATCGCCCCCTCCTCGTTCTCCTCCTCGGCTGCAGGACGTAGGGCGGCGGGGGTGTACAGCACACTGGCGGCCGTCAGCACGAAGGCCAGGCCGGTCGCGAAGATGCCGTAGATCAGGTGCTTGGTGTTCTCGATCGCCTCGCCGTACATGGCGGTGACGAACTGGGTCAGCGTGGCCCCGCCAAGGCAGATCATCATCGCCAGGAAGGCACGACGGCGCGGGTTGTCCGGGCTGCGGCGCAGCCACCAGGCTCCACCCACCACGAGCGCGAACTGGAGGCCGAGCACCCAACCGCCGCCGAGGGTCCGCAGGAATCCGGTGTAGAGGGCCAGCCGGTGCTCCTGGGCACCGGCCGGCTTGCCCGCGCTGACGGGGTAAGAGCCGAGGTTATCCGGCCGGGAGGCGGCGAAGTCGTCCAGCCCGCCGTCGGCGATCCGGAGGGCGACGCCGGGGTGCTTAGCCAGGTAGGTGCCGATGTTGGCGTAGGTGATGCGGTCCTTCACCTCGGGCCAGCGGGGATCCTTCTGGGGCGCCTTCTCGCCCCACCAGTTCAGCCCGGCGTACTGGCCGAAGTCGGCGGGGAGGCCGAGCTCGACGGCGTCCTTGGCCGGGTCGGGGCTCTTGCCCATGATCCCGACGAAGATCATTTCGGTCCGGTTGATCTCCTTGAACGCCTCCATCTGGAACACAAGCGTGTGCGTGCCCGCCGCGCCGATCACCAATGCGGCCGCGAGGGGGAGCACCCGGGCGGAGAACCGGCCGGCGAGCCGGCCGACCGGCACCTTGAAGAAGAGAAGGAGCGCCAGGAGGGGCACGGCCATGGTGAGGGCCTGCATCTTGGAGCCCACCAGAGTGACCGACCCGATGGTGAACAGCAGCAGCCCGCCGAGCCGAGCCCGGGGCGAACCGCCAAGATGGACCGCGCCAACAGTGGCGAAGAGCAGCCCGGTCAGCCCAGCCAGCTCACTGAACGGCGAGGCCGCGTACCCCGCCACCACCGAGTCCCCGACCACCAGGAACAGCGCGCCGCAGACCAGCAGGCGCAGCAGGATCGGGCCCCGCAGGGCAACGGCGAAGACCGCGAAGGCCACCCCCACGAGGGCGCACCAGAGCAATGCCTGGGCCCGGAGGTCGAGCGCTCCCGGATAGCCGAGCAGCTGGCTCAGCGGCCGGGCCAGCATGGGCATCCACTTGCCGCTGCCCGGGTAGGTGTTCTCGGACGTGCACGCCTCTGGCTTGGCCTGGTCATACCGGAAGTTGGCGTAGTGGAACCACCACCAGGACCCCTTGTCGAGGTGGACGGAGGTGTCGAGGGCACACATCCGGGACGGACCGTCACCGTTGTCCGCCATCCCGATCGGGCCGTTGTGGAAGATCCGGACGGCCATGGCCACGGCAGCAGCCAGACCGACCAGCGGCCCGAACAACCACCACCGCCCGATTTGTCCCGCTATTCGTACATGCGCTCTCTGCTCACTCACCGGCACATTTTAGTCCACCTTTACCCAGCGTCCGCCTCGCCGCTGGCCGCGGGGATGACCCGTTCCCCGTACGCGTCGATGGTGGCTTCCCGGGCGTCGTGCATGCCGTAGACGGCGAACTGGTCGACGCCCAAGTCGCGCAGGGCCTTCAGCTTCTCGATGTGGGCCTCGGCGGGGCCCAGGAGGCAGAAGCGGTCGACGATCTCGTCCGGGACGAAGTCGGTGGACGGGTTCCCGGCGCGGCCGTGGTGGCTG
Organism: Streptomyces sp. NPDC040718; assembly: GCF_055593565.1. NCBI lineage: Bacteria > Bacillati > Actinomycetota > Actinomycetes > Kitasatosporales > Streptomycetaceae > Streptomyces > Streptomyces sp. NPDC040718. The sequence goes on from NZ_JBVIXO010000005.1 coordinate 470,438, forward strand.
TAGTCGTAGCCCTGGCGGGCCTTGATGTACTCGGTCAGCTCGTCCGGGACCATGCCCGAGTGCTCGCCGTAGCGGGAGACCAGGTCGGCGACGTGGTTGCCGACCATGCCGCCGAACCAGCGGCACTGGTCGCGGGCGTGGGCCAGGTCGGCCACGGAGTCGTCGGCCGTGACGTAGGCGGGGGCCGCCACGCAGATGGTGATGGACGAGGGGTCGCGGCCGGCCTCCGATGCCGCGTCGCGGACCGCCTTGACCATCCATTCCGTGAGGAAGGGGTCGGCGAGCTGGAGAATGAACCCGTCGGCCTTCTGTCCGGTGAGGGCGAGGGCCTTGGGGCCGTACGCGGCCATCCAGACGGGGAGCCTGCCCTCCTTGATCCACGGGATGCGGATCGGGTTGCCGTCGACGACCGCCTCGCGGCCTTCGGCGAGATCCCGGATGACCTCGATGGCCTCGCCGAGGCGGGCGAGGGTGTTGGGGGCCCGGCCGGCGACCCGCATCGCCGAGTCGCCGCGGCCGATCCCGCAGACGGTGCGGTTGCCGTACATGTCGTTGAGGGTGGCGAAGGTGGAGGCGGTGACCTCCCAGGTGCGGGTGCCCGGGTTGGTGACCATGGGGCCGACGTGCAGCTTCTGCGTGTTGGCGAGGATCTGGCTGTAGATGACGAACGGTTCCTGCCACAGCACGGCCGAGTCGAAGGTCCAGCCGTAGCGGAAGCCGTTGCGCTCCGCGCGTTTCATGAGGCTGACGACCTGGGAGGCGGGCGGGTCGGTTTGCAGGACGAGGCCGAAGTCCATGGCGGCTCCTTGCTGCTTGCGGGCTTACAAGTACTGGCAGGTGGAGCGGGGGACGAAGGCCCCGTGGCCGGCCCGGCCGGTGTACTCGCGCCGGTCGATGACGAGCTCCCCGCGCGAGAGGACCGTGTCGACGCGTCCGGTGATCCGCCTGCCCTCGTACGCCGAGTAGTCCACGTTCATGTGGTGGGTCTCGGCGGAGATGACCTGCTCGGCGTGCGGATCGTAGAGGACGATGTCGGCGTCGGAGCCCGGCGCGATGGTGCCCTTCTGCGGGTAGAGGCCGAACATCCGGGCCGGGGTCGCGCAGGCGATCTCGATCCAGCGGCGGCGGCTGATGTGCCCGTCCAGGACGGCCTGGTGGAGGAGGTCCATCCTGTTCTCCACCCCCGGCAGGCCGTTGGGGATCTTCGAGAAGTCGCCGCGGCCCAGCTCCTTCTGCCCGCGGAAGCAGAACGGGCAGTGGTCGGTGGACACCACCTGGAGGTCGTTCGTGCGCAGGCCCCGCCACAGGGCGGCCTGGTGCTCGCGCGGGCGCAGCGGGGTGGAGCAGACGTACTTGGCGCCCTGGAAGTCCGGCTCCGCCAGGTTGTCGGTGGAGAGGAAGAGGTACTGGGGGCAGGTCTCGCCGAAGACCGGCAGCCCCTTGTCCCGGGCCGCCGCGAGCTCCGCGACCGCCTCCTCCGCCGACACGTGGACCACGTACAGCGGGGAGCCCGCGACCCGGGCCAGCTGGATCGCCCGGTGCGTGGCCTCGGCCTCCAGGAGGACCTTGCGCACCTCGCCGTGGTGGCGGGGGTCGGTCTCCCCGCGTGCCAGGGCCTGCTCGACGAGCACGTCGATCGCGATGCCGTTCTCGGCGTGCATCATGATCAGCCCGCCGTTGCCGGAGGCCCGCTGCATCGCGCGCAGGATCCGGCCGTCGTCGCTGTAGAACACGCCGGGGTAGGCCATGAAGAGCTTGAAGGAGGTGACCCCCTCGCCGACGAGGTGGTCCATCTCCTTCAGGGTCCCCTCGTTGACGTCCGAGAGGATCATGTGGAAGGCGTAGTCGACGGCGCACTTGCCGTCGGCCTTGTCGTACCAGGTGTCGAGCCCCTCGCGCAGGGAGCGGCCCACGCTCTGCACGGCGAAGTCGACGATGGTGGTCGTGCCGCCCCAGGCCGCCGCCCGGGTCCCCGTCTCGAAGGTGTCCGAGGCCGCCGTGCCGCCGAAGGGCAGCTCCATGTGGGTGTGCGCGTCGACGCCGCCCGGGATCACGTACTTCCCGGTGGCGTCGATCGTGCGGTCGGCCGTCCAGGCACCGGCGGCCGCCGAGCCGTGCGCGGCCAGGGCCGCCACCCGGCCGTCCTCGATCAGGACGTCGGCGTGGAGCTCGTCGGCCGCGGTGACGACCAGGCCGCCGCTGATCAGCGTACGGATGCTCATGTACGTCCCCCTACTGGATGCTGCTCAGCGCCTGTTCGAGGATCTCGGCGCCCTCTTCCGCCTCGGCGACGGTGAGGGTGAGCGGCGGCGCGATGCGCAGCACGCTGGTGTCGTGTCCGCCGCCCTTGCCGAGGAGCAGCCCGCGCTCCCGGGCGGCTTCCAGCACGGCGGCGGCCGCCTGCGGGTCGGCCTGGTCGGTGCCCGGCTTCGTCAGTTCGATGCCGGCCATCAGGCCCCGGCCGCGGACCTCCCGTACGGCGGGCACGGAGGCGGTGACGGCGCGCAGCCGCTCCAGGAGGAGGCCGCCGACGCGGCGGGCGTTGCCCTGGAGGTCGTGGTCCAGCAGGTAGGCGAGGTTGGCGAGGCCGGCCGCCATGGTGACCGGGGAGCCGCCGAAGGTGGAGATGGAGTTGGAGTCGAGGCAGTTCATCACCTCGGCGCGGGCCACGACACCGCCGATGGACATGCCGTTGCCGATGCCCTTGGCGAAGGTCAGGATGTCCGGCGGGCCGCTCTGGGCGTGGGCCTGCCAGCCCCAGAAGTTGTCGCCGGTGCGGCCCCAGCCGGTCTGCACCTCGTCGCTGATCCACAGGATGCCGTGCCGGTCGAGGACCTCGCGGAAGGCCCCGTACAGCCCGTCGGGAGGGGAGGTGAACCCGCCGACTCCCTGGACCGGTTCGGCGATGAGCGCGGCCACTCCCCCGCGCGCCTGGCCCAGTACGTCTTCCAGGTCGGCGACGGCCGCTGCGGTGAAGGCGGTGTCGTCGAGGCCGGCGAAGGGGCCGCGGGTGCGGACCGCGCCGTGGACGTAGTAGGTCTGGAGCGGGGAGAGGCTGGTCGGGGACCAGCCCCGGTTGCCGGTGATCGAGACGGTGGAGAAGGACCTGCCGTGGTAGCTGTTGCGCATCGCCAGGATCTGGTTGGAGCGGCGGTACGTGGTGGCGAGCAGCAGGGCGGTGTCGTTGGCCTCGGTGCCGGAGGTGGTGAAGAAGACCCGGGCGTCGGGGATGCCGGACAGGGCGGCGACCCGTTCGGCCAGCTCGATCATGGGCCGGTTGAGGTACAGGGTGGAGGAGTGGATGATCCGCCCGGCCTGTTCGGCGACGGCCTTGGTGACCTCGGGCAGGGCGTGGGCGGTCATCGTGGTGAGGATGCCGCCGAAGAAGTCGAGGTAGCGGTTGCCGTCGGCGTCCCAGACGTGGCGGCCCTCGCCGTGCGTGAGCTCGATGGGGCGGTCGTAGTAGAGCGCGAGCCAGTCGGGCAGGACGGTGCGGTGGCGGCTGTGCAGCGGGATGGGGTTGGTCACGGCTGTACGAGTCCTCCGTAGGCGTCGGGGCGGCGGTCGCGGTAGAAGGCCCACTGGTCGCGGACCTCCTTGATCAGGTCGAAGTCCAGGTCGCGGACGAGGAGTTCCTCCTCCTTGTCGCTGGCGACCTCGCCGACGAACTGGCCGCGCGGGTCGACGAAGTAGCTGGTTCCGTAGAAGTCGTTGTCGCCGTACTCCTCCTGGCCGACGCGGTTGATGGCGGCGACGAAGTACTCGTTGGCGACGGCGGAGGCGGGCTGTTCCAGCTGCCACAGGTACGCCGACAGGCCCCGGGAGGTGGCGGAGGGGTTGTAGACCAGCTGGGCCCCGCCCAGGCCGAGTTGGCGCCAGCCCTCAGGGAAGTGGCGGTCGTAGCAGATGTAGACGCCGACCTTGCCGACGGCGGTGTCGAAGACGGGCCAGCCGAGGTTGCCGGGGCGGAAGTAGTACTTCTCCCAGAAGCCCTTGACCTGCGGGATGTGGTGTTTGCGGTACTTGCCGAGGTAGCTGCCGTCGGCGTCGATGACGGCGGCGGTGTTGTAGTAGAAGCCCTCGCTCTCCAGCTCGAAGACCGGGACGACGATCACCATGCCGGTCTCGCGGGCCAGCTCCTGCATCCGGCGCACGGTGGGGCCGTCGGGGACGGGCTCGGCCCAGCGGTAGTGCTCGGGTTCCTGGACCTGGCAGAAGTAGGGGGCGTTGAACACCTCCTGGAAGCCGATGATCTTCGCGCCCTGGGCGGCCGCCCGGCGGGCGTGCGCCTCGTGCTTGGCGATCATCGACTCGGTGTCTCCGGTCCAGGTGGCCTGGACGAGTGCGGCGCGGACGACTTGGGCCATGAGCTGCTCCTCGCGACGGGAACGCCGGCTTCTACGCACGTAGACGGTGTGCGTAGGGAGTCGAAGGTAGGCCTCGTCACAGCGCGGGGCAAGACCGCCTTGCGCAATTGGAGTAGTCGATCACGTTACGTCGTCACGTGGGCGTTTGCGGTCAGCAGACGGGCGGTTCACGCCACCGGGATTCCCGCGACCCGCAGGGCGTGCGCCAGGTCGCGGTGGCGGGTGGAGGACAGGGCCCGGGCCGCGCGCAGGAGCCGGGGGGCGAACCAGTGCGGGTCCCGGCGGGCCAGGCCGGCCGCCTCCTCGGCGGTGCGCAGCCGGACGAAGGCGGCCAGCAGGGCCTGGGCCTCGCGGTCCCGGCCGGCCGCGCCGAGGGCGAGGGCGGCTTCGGCGACCTCGGCGGCGGGGCGGGCCACGCCCTGGCGCAGCAGCCCGTCGCAGTCGGCCTCCCGGCCCGCCTCGCCGAGGGCGGCGGCGGCTGCGGCAAGCCGGTCGGGCGGGAGCGAGGCCGCCTCCCAGAGCAGGGTGGCCCAGTCGGCGGCGAGACCCGCGCGGGCGAGCTCGGCGGCGAGGGCGGGCAGTTCGGCGGCGGGCCAGGCGGCGGCCTCGCAGAGCAGGGCGTGGGCCTCGCCGCTGCGGCCCTGGGCGCGCAGCGCGAGCAGCTCGGCGGTGAACCCGCCCCGGGGGCCGCCCTCCGGGGTGCCGGCGGGTACGTCCCACACGGAGGACTCGTCGGGGTCGGGCGCGGCCGGGGCCACCGGGACGGCGTGCGCGCCCGGCTCCCCGTCCGGCGGCACCGGGGTGCGCGTGGGCGGTGCGGCCAGGTGTGCGAAGCGGGCGCCGCGCGGGGCCGGTGCGGGGAGCTCCGGGACGCCGGCGGCCGGGGGCCCGGGGGGCGCCGCCGCGGCGGCCGGCGGCGCGCCCGCGTACCGGGCGCCCCCGGCGCGCCGGGCTCCGCGCAGCCACCGCCCGCCCTCCGGCTGCGCCGGGACGGCGGGCAACGGCTCGGTCCCCGGCCCCTGCTGCGGCACCGGGCCGGGGTGCGGCGGCTCCGGCCGGGGCCCCGGCTGCGCGTGCGGCACCGGCCCGTGGGGCGGCGCCGGGCTGCGCTCCGGCTGCGGCCCCGGCCGCGCATGCGGCCCCGAGCTCGGCTGCAACCCTGGCCCCGGCTGCGGCGCCGGCTCTTGGTGCTGCGGCCCCGACTGCGCGTGCGCCCCCGGGCTCGGCTGCGACCCCAGGCTCAGCCGTGGCCCTGCCCCCGGCCGCGACTCCTGCCCCGGCCCGTGTAGCGGTGCCGGATGCGGCTCCGGCTGCGCGTGCGCCCCCCGGCTCGGCTGCGCCCCCGGCCCGTGCGACAGCCACGGCTCCGGGGACAGGGCCGCCATCCGGGACTCCAGGTCCGCGTACCGCGCGGCGGCGCGGGCGGCGTCGTCGCGGGTCCAGGCCAGCTCCCGGTTCAGCGCGGCCGCCTCCGCCGGGTCCGCGGCGGAGGCGAGCCGGGCGGTCAGGGTCCGCAGGGCCCGGTCCAGGGCGGCCCGCTGCCCGGCGGCGGTGTCGAGCAGGGTCCGCAGCTCCCCCGCGCCGCCCGGCACGGCGTCCCACGCGGCGACCGCGGCGGCCCGCAGCGAGGCCGCGTACGCCGCCTCGCCGGCCGGGCCGCCCGGCTCGCCCGGCAGGTCGCCGAGCAGCGATTCCAGTACGTCCCACGGCGGCACCGCGACCCCGTCGAGGCAGGCGCGCATCCCCTCCGGGTCCCGCCGCAGGAACTCCCCGTACCAGCCGGCTCCGGGATCCAGTCTCTGCGTCAACCCCCGCAGGTAGTCCGTGAGTTGCCCGATCACCAGCGCAGTCGGCGTCTCCATGCACGCATTGCATCCCACCCGTGTTACGGGCGGGCTACGGAAATCTCAATCCTTGACGGCGAACCTGCGTCCACAGCGCCCCGGCCGGCCGTGAGGGAGCCCGCCGCCGGGCCGAGGGCGCCGGTCCGCGCCCCCGGGGTCGAGCAGGCGGCGGCCAGCAGGCCGGCCGCGAGGAGGGCGCCGAGGAGTGCGAGGCCGAGGCGTTTCGCTGCGTTCATCACTGACACGCCTTCACCGCTTCCCGGGTTCGGGAACCTCCAACGCCCATTGGGCCGTCCGGCCGCCGGACACGCCCGTGGAAGGTGCCGGCGTCTCGGCCGACTGCCGCACCGGGGGCCGGGCGGTCAGGCCGGCACGAGCGCGCAGCGCCGTACGACCTCGTCCAGGGAGAGCCCGAGGGCCTCGGCCAGGGCGGCGACCGTGAAGAAGGCGGGGGTGGGCGCCCGGCCGGTCTCGATCTTGCGGAGGGTCTCGGCGGAGAGGCCGGCGCCGGCCGCGACCTCGACCATGCTGCGGCCGGCGCGCGCTTCGCGCAGCAGGGCGCCCAGGCGCTCGCCGCGCTCGCGCTCTTCGGGTGTCAGTGGGGTGCGGACCATGCCCCCATCCTACCCCGCACGCCAATAACTATCCCGGTAAACTAATACCGGTATAGTTATTGGCATGGTGCAGCTGAAGACAGACAGATCGATCGACGAGATGCGCGCGGCCGGCCGGGTGGTGGCGCACGCCCTGGCGGCCGTACGCGGGGCCGCCCGGGTCGGGGTGTCCCTGCTGGAGCTGGACGCGGTGGCCCGCTCGGTGCTGCGCGAGGCCGGCGCCACCTCCCCCTTCCTCGGCTACCGGCCGCACTTCGCGCCGGTGCCCTTCCCGGCCGTGGTCTGCGCCTCGGTCAACGACGCGATCGTCCACGGCGTCCCGGACGGCTACCGGCTGCGCGACGGGGACCTCGTGAGCATCGACTGCGGGGCGAAACTGCGCGGCTGGGTCGGGGACGCGGCCGTCAGCTTCACCGTCGGCCGCCCCCGCCCCGAGGACCTGCGCCTCGTCGAGACCGCCGAGCGGGCCCTCGCCGCCGGCATCGCCGCCGCCGTGCCCGGGAACCGGATCGGCGACATCGCCCACGCCATCGGCACCGTCTGCCGCTCCGCCGGGTACGGCATCCCCGAGGGCTTCGGCGGCCACGGCGTGGGCCGCGGGATGCACGAGGACCCCGGCGTCCCCAACGAGGGACCGCCGGGACGCGGCATGAAGCTGCGCCCCGGCATGGTCATCGCGATCGAGCCGATGCTGATCGCGGGCGGTGGGGACGACTACGTCTGCGACCCGGACGGCTGGACCCTGCGCACCACCGACGGCTCCCGCGCAGCCCACGCCGAGCACACGGTCGCGATCACCGCCCGCGGCCCGAGGATCCTCACCGCCCTCTAGGCCTGGCCTTTCGGATCGGGCCGGATCGTCAGCGCCCGGCCGGCTCCGGGACCGCTTCGAGTGCCGAGATCTCGGCGAGGGACAGGTGCAGCCCCTCGTGCAGGAAGCGGACGATCGTCCAGTGCGGCAGGATCCCCTCGTCCATGGGGCCGAACTCCGCGCAGTACAGCGGGATCCAGCGCAGCGCCTCCTCGACGGCCTGCTCACGCCCGGGCTCGGCCTGGTACTCCTCGTACCCGATGCTGCGGTGGTGGACGAAGAAGCCTCCCGGGAGCCGGTCCTCGCACAGCGTGCGGTACTCGCGGGTCTGGAGGACGAGGTAGTGCCAGATCTCGTCGACGTCCTGCTCGACGGGCAGGAACAGCCCGCCGAGCCGGTCGGGGTGGGCGGAGACGAGGTAGAGGTGGCGCAGGCATTCCAGCACCTGGCGTTCGGCGTAAGGCCGTTCGGCGCCGGTGCGGCGTTCGGCGTACCGCACCGCCTCCTCGTGGAGCGGCTCACCCAGCAGGGCGCGCAGTGCTTCGGGCGTCACACGGGGGCTCATGCGGTGTCTCCTCGGGGGTCTGCGGCCGGCAGGTCCGGGCCGGTGGCGGTCGCCAGCCAGGCGTACTTGCCCGACGCGCCGATCGGCAGGTGGGTGGCGTGCCCGGTGCCGCACGGGCGTCCGGTGAGGGTGGTGAGCCGGGCGGCGAGCGCCGCGGCCGGTTCGGCGGGGAGCGGCCGTCCGTCGAAGGTGGTGTAGCGCAGGAGCGCCGGGGAGCCGGGGCCGCCGCCCGCTTCGAGGCGGTAGAGGAAGACCTCCGGGGCGGTCGCGGCCACGTGCTCGTCGAGGTCGGCTTGGGCGACGGGGCCGTGCGGGGTTTCCAGCAGTTCCTTCTCGCGCCCGCAGAAGGCGACCACCTTCGCCGGGTCGGTACTGCCGTCCGAGGTGCGGACGCAGTCGCCGGAGCGGTAGCGCACCAGTGGCATGTACGGGTTGCGGATGCTGGTGACGATCAGGCTCTGGATCCCGCTGCCGGGTGCCACCGGGACGAGCTCGATGCCCATGCGGTCCAGGTAGGGGTGGTAGCGGCCGTGCCGGTCGCTGTAGTAGAGGTAGCCCAGCTCGGTGCTGCCGAAGAGGTCGATCACCGGTGTGCCGAACCGCTGCGTGAGGTACCGCCGGACGTTGGCCGGGGTGTATTCGTACGCGGTGACGATACTGGCCGGCCGGGGGAACGCCTCCGGCGTCCACAGGCCGAACTCCGCGGCGCGGTGCACCAGGTGGGCGAGGTGGTACCCGGAGCAGTCCAGGTGGTAGGCCCCGTCGGGGTGCGCGGCGCAGACCTCGCACATCTCGGCCAGCATCCGTTCGACATCGGCCCGGTCCCAGTGCGCGGGGTCGAGGCGGGTGTTGAGGTACAGGGTGCGCTCGTCGAGCCTGCGGTCCTCCAGCGTCGGCGAGGCGGCCGGTTCGGTGCCGTTGCGGCGGGCGTTGACGCGGGCCACGTGCTCGGTGGCCAGGACCGTGGTCAGCGAGACCCTCCGGCAGCCGCTCTCCCACGTCTTCGCCAGGTCGGGGTGCTCCGCCCACAGCCGGTAGTAGGAGCGCAGCAGGAAGTACGGCGGCCGGATGAGCTGCATCCGGGCGTGGTGGGTGCCGGTCGACCAGACGTACTCGGCTTCGCCGGCCCGGAGGGCGGCGGCCAGGCGCGGGGTCATCCAGTTGTCCGGGAAGCCCCGGGCGATCTCGGGCTTCTCCAGGATGGGGAAGGCACCTTGGTCGAGGGCGGAACGGTAGACCGGGATGTCCCGGACGCAGTCGATGACGTCGGGGACCGGGAGGCCCTCCGAGTGCGGGATGCCGGTCGGGGTGGTTGTGCCGTCCATGGCCACTTTCGGTCGGGGGCGTGAGGGGGGTCGACCGGGGTGCGGGCCCCGGGCCGGGCGGGCGGGGGCCGTTCCCCCCGCCGCGCCCCGGCCCGACGGCCCGTCACCTCGGTGGACGGGCTCGATCGGACGCTTCAGGAGATGCAGCCGGCCTTGCCGGCCAGGCTGATGCAGCCCTCCTTGGGCGAGGCGCTGATGCACCCGTCCTTCGCGCCCTGGACGGAGTTGGCCTCGACCCAGCGGTGCCAGACGTCGTCCTGGGTCATCGTGCGGATGAGCTGCTCCATGGCAATACCTCCGGTAATGGGGAGAGAGCGCGGCGCATATCGTCATCCGCCGCTCCACGAAGTTAAAGAACAGGGCAATGGACGGTCAAGGGAAGACAAAGGGATGGCGCGTAACGGGCAGAGAGGGGCCGAAAAGAGTGACGTCTCCGCAACCTTGTTCGGGCGCGGATTCCGAATCCGTGATCGAATCCGAGCTTTTTCGCCGCCCACATGCCGAAGGCCGGGCCGTGGACCGGCGCCGGCCTCGGAATTCCGGTCGGTCAGGTTCTCGCGAGTGCCCCGATGGTGGCCCCGCGCTGTTGTGCCCAGTTCTCCAGGGTGATGCGGCAGGCGTGGTCGAGGTGCCGCAGTTCCGAGAGGTCGAGTTCCACGGGGTGGCCCGCGGGGAGCGCTTCGAGGGTTTCGAGCATGTGGGGCAGGCGCAGGAAGGTGGCGGACCCCGTGAGGGTGACGAGGAACCGGCCGTCGGTCGTCTCGTGGACGCCCAGCTGCACGTGGGAGGTCTCCCAGGCGCTCTTGCCCACCGCGAGGGCGATGCCGAGGAGGACGCCTTCGAACATGCTCGTGGTGATGATGGCGATCGCGGTGGCGGCCAGGACGACGACCTCGCCCCGGTGCGAGCGCCACAGGGGCGGCAGGTCCTTGACGGGGATGAGTTTGCAGCCCGCGTGCACGAGGACACCGGCGAGCGCGGCCAGGGGGATGACGCCGATCGCGGCGGGAAGGAGCGCGGCGAAGAGCACGAGCCACAGGCCGTGCAGGATGCGGGAGAGCTTCGTCCGGGCGCCCGCCTGGACGTTGGCGGCGCTGCGCACGATGACGGCGGTCAGGGGGAGGGCGCCGAACACTCCGCAGACGGCGTTGCCCGCGCCCTGCGCCATCAGCTCCTTGTCGAAGTCGGTGCGCGGTCCGTCGTGCATCCGGTCGACGGCCGCGGCGCTGAAGAGGCTCTCGGCCGACGCGATCAGGGCGAAGGCGATGACCGTGCCGATGACGGAGAGGCTGCCCAGTGCGGCGAAGTCGGACATCCCCGGGGGCTGGATCGCCGAGACCAGTCCCTGTACGTCGACACGGGGGACCGACCAGCCGGCCGCCGCGGTGACGCCCGTGGCCAGGGCGACCGCGGCCAGCGGAGCGGGGACCGCCTGGACCCGGGCCGGGAGCTTCTTCCACAGGACGAGGACGGCGATCGTACCCGCCCCGACGGCGAAGGCGGTCAGGGCCCGGCCTGAGCCTGCGATCTCGACGGCCAGGCCCGGCAGACCGGTGATCTTCTCGAATCCGGAGCGGGGCTGCTTGGCGTCGGCCATGGTGTAGAGCTGCCCGAAGATCAGCACCAGCCCGATTCCCACGAGCATCCCCTGCACGACCGCGACCGTGATGGCACGGAAGAAGCGGCCGAACCGGAATGCGCCCAGGAGGAGTTGGATCAGGCCGGCGGCCAGGACGATGGGGCCCAGGGCGCCGAGGCCGAACTCCTGGACTGCCTCGAAGACCAGGACGGTCAGGCCGGCGGCCGGGCCGCTGACCTGGAGGGAGCTGCCGGGCAGGAAGCCGACGACCAGGCCGCCGACGATACCGGTGATCAGCCCGAGTTCGGCGGGCACCCCGGAGGCGACGGCGACGCCCACGCACAGGGGCAGGGCGACCAGGAAGACGACGAGGGAGGCCAAGGCGTCACGCCGCAGATGAGGGGGCTTTTTCAGGGTGAAGGACATCAGCGGACTTCCTCGCGTGACCAAAGCGGAAGGGGTGGCGTACCGGGCGGCCCATGGGTCGGGCGGATGCGGATCACAGCGGCCGGAAGGAGTCGTCGTGCGGTACGTACTGCCGCACGGCTCCGGTGTGGACCTCGTAGTACCAGGCGTGGACCCCCAGGGTGCCGTCCGCCACCCGCTCCGCGACGCACGGGTGCGTGTGCAGCCGCTCCAGTTGGGCCACCGCGTGGCGCTGGACGGCCTCGGCGAGGTCCGGGGCGAGGGGTGCGGTGGTCTCGGGCTGGACGGCCGCGTGCTCCAGCCAGCCCCGTACGGCGGGCAGGCCGGCGAGGTCGCCCCCGCTCATCAGGGCGTTGACCGCGCCACAGTGTGAGTGCCCGCACACGATGACGTCGCGGACCCCGAGCACCCTTACCGCGTACTCGATGGTGGCCGTCTCGGCGGCCGGGCGGTGGCTGCGGTAGTCGGGCACGATGTTGCCCGCCGTGCGGAGCTCGAACAGTTCACCCGGGCGGGCGCCGGTGAACAGGGACGGCACCACGCGGGAGTCGGAGCAGGTGATGAACAGCGCTTGGGGACTCTGCCCGGTGCCGAGAACGGTGAACTCCTCGGCACGTTCCGCCACATGGGCGGCAAAGGACCGTGCGTGGTCGACCAGGGACTTCATGGTGGCCTTTCTCCTGCGCCCACGGCCATGGGGGAGCCGGGCGCGGTGTGTTCAGGTCATCAGTCGATGGGTGTACCGGCGCATACCGAGGGCGCACGCCGGTGCCTCCGCGTCATCGTCGACACGGTGAGGTGACGGGAGGTGATTCGAAACGGGCCGACACTCGCGCCTATAGCGCAACGGCAGGACGCCAACGGGTGCGCTTGACGACCACGCGAGCACCTCTTTGCCTGGAGATTACCTCAGGGCCGGGGTTCAAGTCACCGTCGCATAATGGCCAAGTGGCGCCCGCATGCGGGAATGTGGCGCGTTCATCACGGTGTCGCAAGGCCCGGTGATATCCGGCCAGGGAAATGGGAAAAAGCCGTACGAGCGAATACCGCCCCTTCCCGTGACGCCTGGAGTGCACCAGGATGTCGCTCCTGTGCCAGGCGTCTCCGCCGCCACCACGCCCCCATGACCCACGCCGCCCTCGGGGAGGGAATCCGATGGACGACACCTCCGCCCGCCCGATCGACGCCGTCGTGGTCGGGGCCGGGCTCTCCGGCCTCTACCAGCTGTACAGGCTGCGCGGACTCGGCCTGGAGGCAGTCGCCTTCGAAGCGGGGGACGACATCGGCGGTACCTGGTACTGGAACCGGTACCCCGGTGCGCGCTGCGACGTCGAGAGCATGTCGTACTCGTACTCCTTCTCCCCCGAACTGGACCAGGAGTGGGAGTGGAGCGAGCGCTACGCGTCCCAGCCGGAGATCCTGCGCTACGTCCACCACGTCGCCGACCGCTTCGGCCTGCGCGAGCACGTCAGCCTGCGCACCCGCGTCACCCGCGCCGCGTACGACGAGGACCGGCACACCTGGCAGGTCGCCACGGACACCGGCCGGACCGTCACCGCCCGGTTCCTCGTCCTGGCCTCGGGCTGCATGTCCCGCCCCAAGGACCCGGGGATCCCCGGGGCGGAGAGCTTCAGGGGGGCCGTCCACCACACCGCCCGCTGGCCCCGTGAGGAGGTCTCCTTCGCCGGCCGGCGGGTCGCCGTCATCGGAACCGGCTGCTCCGGTGTCCAGGCCATCCCCGTCATCGCCGGGGAGGCGGCCGCACTCACCGTCTTCCAGCGCACGCCCGCCTATGCGCTCCCGGCCCACAACCGCCCGCTGCGGAGCACGGAGACCGCCGAACTCAAGTCCCGGTACCCGGAGTTCCGCAAGGCCCAGCGGCTCTCCCGGGGCGGGACCGTCTTCGAACCGCCGACGCGGTCGGCCCTGGAGGCGGACGAGGCCGAGCGCACGGCCGCCTACGAAGCCGCCTGGAGCTCGGGGCTGCTCAGCGGACTGCTCCGCACGTACACCGACATCCTGACCGACGCGAAGGCCAACGAGACCGTGGCCGAGTTCGTCCGGTCCAAGATCCGGTCGGTCGTCGCCGACCCGGCGACGGCCGAACTGCTCTCCCCGCGGACCTTCCCGTTCGCGACCAAGCGGCCCTGCCTGGACACCGGCTACTACGCCGCTTACAACCGGCCGCACGTGAGGCTGGTGGACCTGCGCGCGACGCCGATCGAACGGCTCACGCCCCGGGGCGTCCTGACCTCGGACGGGGAACACGTCTTCGACACGATCGTCTTCGCCACCGGCTTCGACGCCTTGACCGGCTCCCAGCTGGCCATCGACATCGTCGGCAAGGCCGGCGTGACGCTCCGGGAGAAGTGGGCGGACGGCCCGCGGCACCATCTGGGGCTCATGTCGGCCGGCTTCCCCAACCTGTTCACCGTCCTCGGCCCCCTCAGCCCGTCCGTCCTCACCAACATCGCGGTGTCCCTGGAGCAGCAGGTGGAGTGGATCACCGACTGCATCGCCCACATGAGGCGGAGCGGCCTCACGGAGATCGACGCGGCCCCGGAGGCCGAGGCGGCCTGGGGCGCCCACGTGGCGGAGGTCGCCGGCCGGACGCTCTACCCGGCCGCGGAATCCTGGTACACGGGAGCGAACGTACCGGGCAAGCCCCGGGTGTTCCTGGCCTACGCGGGCGGGCTGGACCGGTACCGGGCGGAGTGCGACGCCGTGGCCCGGAGCGGATACGACGGCTTCGTGCTCTCCGGCACCTCTTCCTCGTAGACGGCCCTCCGGAACCGGACGCACGGGCCACGCCGCGGGGCGGCGTGGCCCGGAAGACGCGAACGGTCCCGGCGACCGCTACGGCTTCCCGTGCGGCCGCACGACCATCGCCGAGCCGCCGCCCCGGCGGCTGGTCTCGGCCGCCGCCAGCCAGCGGCCGTCCGGCAGCCGCTGGACGCCGGTGGCGGCGCCGATCTCCGGGTTCTGCCGGAAGGCCTGGCCCAGGCCCTCCAGCTCGGCGCGCAGCGGGCTGTTCCACAGGCCCGGCTCCAGCTCGGTGGTGGTCTGGTTGCGCTGGCTGGCGCGCGGGGCCGCGATGGCGTCGACCAGGGGCAGGCCCCGGTCCAGGTGGCCGGTCAGGGTCTGCAGGACGGTGGTGATGATGGTGGCGCCGCCCGGGGAGCCGACCGCGAGGACCGGACGTCCGTGCTCCAGGACGATGGTCGGCGACATGGACGAGCGCGGGCGCTTGCCCGGGCCGGGCAGGTTCGGGTCGGGCACCCCGGGGGCCGCCGGGGCGAAGGAGAAGTCGGTCAGCTCGTTGTTGAGCAGGAAGCCCCGCCCGGGGACGGTGATGGCGCTGCCGCCGGTGGACTCGATGGTCAGGGTGTAGGAGACCACGTTGCCCCAGCGGTCGGCGACCGTCAGGTGGGTGGTGTTCTCCCCCTCGTAGGTGGTGGGGGCGGTCTCGCCCGTGGTCGCGCAGGGGACCGGGTCGCGGGGGTCGCCGGGCGCCAGCGGGCTGGTCAGCGTCCGGTCGGGCCTGATGAGGCAGGCGCGCGTGTCGGCGAACCGCTGCGAGAGCAGCTCCCGGGTGGGCACGGACTCGGCGGCCGGGTCGCCGACCCAGCGTCCCCGGTCGGCGAAGGCGATCCGGGAGGCCTCGATGTACCGGTGCAGGTACTGCGCCTGGGACAGCTCCGACAGGTCGGTGCGCTCCAGGATGTTGAGCGCCTCGCCGACGGTGGTGCCGCCGGAGGAGGACGGCGCCATGCTGTAGACGTCCAGGCCCCGGTAGCCGATCTGCGTCGGGGCCTGCCGCTTGGTGGCGTACGCGCGCAGGTCGGCGGTGGTCAGGTCGCCGGGGCGGACGTTGCGGGTGGCGGCCGGGTCCACGGGGGGCTTGCGGACGGTGTTGACGATGTCCTCGGCGATCGGGCCCCGGTAGAGCGCGCCGGTGCCCTTGCGGGCGAGTTCGGCGTAGGTGGCGGCGAGGTCCGGGTTCTTGAAGGTGGAGCCGACGACGGGCAGTCGTCCGCCGGGCAGGAACAGCTCGCGGGTCGCCGGGAAGTCCTTGAAGCGGTCCTGGTTGGCCTCGGTCTGGGCGCGGAAGGTGCCGTCCACCTTGAAGCCGTCGCGGGCCAGTTTCTCGGCGGGGCGCAGGAGCTGGGCGAGGGGGCGGCTGCCCCAGGCGTCCAGTGCGCTCTTCCAGGTGGCGGGGGTGCCGGGGACCCCGACCGAGCGTCCGCTGGTCTGGCCCTCGGCGAAGGGGATGGGGACGCCGTTCTCCTGGAAGAGGGTGGAGGTGGCCGTGGCGGGCGCGGTCTCGCGGCCGTCGATGGTGTGCACCCGGCGGGAGGAGGCGTCGTAGTAGACGAAGTAGCCGCCCCCGCCGATGCCCGCGGAGTACGGCTCGGTGACCCCGAGCGCGGCGGCGACGGCGACGGCGGCGTCCACGGCATTGCCTCCGGCCCTCAGTACGGCGATGCCGGCGGCGGAGGCGTCGGCGTCGACGCTGGCGACGGCCCCGCCGTAGCCGGCGGCGACCGGGACCTTGGGCGGGGCGGGGGCCTGCTGCGGCGGGGCGGCGGCCCCGGTGGAGACGAGCGCCCCGGCGAGGGCTGCGAACGCTAACTGACGTGCGGCGGAAGCGCGCATCCGGTTCCTCCAGTCGACTGCCTGTCAGACTCAGGGCGGCAGCCTAGCTCCGCCGCACCCCCCGCGTCAGGACGGCGGGGCGGCCGCTACCATCCGCGGCATGAACGACGACGTGCGCAACATCGTGCTCGGGGTGGTGGCCACCGCCGTCAGCGGTGGTTTCGGCTGGTTCGCGCGGACGTACCTGTGGCGCCGGGCCCTGCGCCGCAAGCAGGCCTTCTTCGGGCTGCCGACGGGGGCGGACTGCCTGTTCGTGGCGAACCGCCAGATGGGCGGCACGGAATCCTCGCTGCACCGCAACGACGCCTTCGCCCTGCTGGAGATATCCGCGCTGATAAAGGACTGCGGGGCGACGGTGCAGATCGTCACCCACGAGGCGCGGCAGGGCTTCGGCGAGCGCGCCGAGTTCTGCGTCGGCGGTCCCGCCTCCAACTCCCGTACGGTGGCCCACCTGCACTCGCTGCTGCCGGGCGTCCGAGTCGACCTCTCCTCCGAATCCGGCCCGGACCGGGGGTCGATCGCCGTCGGCGGGGAGACGTACCGCTGGGAGCCCGGCCTGGTCGAGTACGTGCTGCTGGCCCGGCTGACGACCGGTCAGGGGTCGCGGCCGGTGTTCCTGCTGTCGGGGCAGACCGCCAACAGCAACCAGGCGGCGGCGCGTTACCTCGCCAGGCACCACCGGACGCTGGCGCGCGACCACCGCGGGAAGTCCTTCTGCCTCCTCCTGAAGGTGATCAACTCCGATGCCTACGGGCCGGACGTGACGGAGCTGGTGGCGGACGTCACCGCCGCGGCCCGGACACGCGCAGCGGCAGCCGGGTGATGCCGTTGATGAAGTTGGAGACCAGCCGGCGGGGCGGGCCGGCGAGTTCGGGTGCGGGCATCGCCGTACGCCACTCCTCGTAGAGGGTGCGCAGCTGGAGCCGGGCGAAGTG
Organism: Streptomyces sp. NPDC040718; assembly: GCF_055593565.1. Classification (NCBI taxonomy): domain Bacteria; kingdom Bacillati; phylum Actinomycetota; class Actinomycetes; order Kitasatosporales; family Streptomycetaceae; genus Streptomyces; species Streptomyces sp. NPDC040718. The sequence continues at coordinate 487,560 of NZ_JBVIXO010000005.1, forward strand.
GGCGCCGAGGCAGACGTGCGGGCCGTCGCCGAAGGAGACGTGCGGGTTCGGGGAGCGTGCGGGGTCGAGCCGTTCCGGGTCGGTGAAGACGCGCTCGTCGTGGTTGGCGGAGGCGTGGAAGACCACCACCTTGTCGCCGGCGCGGATCGGGGTGCCGGCGAGTTCGGTGTCGCGGGCGGCGGTGCGGCGGAAGCTGAGCACCGGCGGGTGGACGCGCAGGAGTTCTTCCACGGCCGGGGCGAGGGGGGCGCGGCCGTCGGCGAGGCGCCGGTAGGCGTCGGGGTTCCCGGCCAGGGCGAGGAGGCCGCCGGGTGCGGCGCTGCGTACGGTGTCGTTGCCGGCGACGGTGAGCAGGAAGAAGAACATCTCCAGTTCGGCGGGGTCCAGTCCGGCCTGCGCGAGGGCGGTCATCACGTCGTCGCCGGGGTGGGCTCGCTTGTACGCGGCCAGTTCGCGGGCGTAGCCGAACATCTCGCCGAGCAGGGCCGGGGAGCGCGGGTTCAGCGGTTTGCCGTCGGGGCCGCGGAGCGGCTCGGGGGCGTCCTCGGGGTCCTGGTAGCCGATGACGCGTACGGTCCACTCCAGCAGCAGGGCCCGGTCGGCGGGCGGGACGCCCAGCAGGTCGGTCAGGTTGAGCAGGGCGTACTCGTCGGTGACGGCGCGCACGACGTCGGCGCCGCCGTCCTCGGCGCCGTCGCGGGCGGCGGCGAGGAGGGTGCGGGCGCGCTCGCGGGCCCGGTCCGCGAAGGCGTCGACCCGGGCGGGGGTGAAGGCGCGGGAGACCAGGCGGCGCAGCCGGCCGTGGTCGGGCGGGTCCTGGTTGAGCATGGTGCTGCGCAGGAACGGCAGGTCGGCGGGGTCGGGGTCGCGGATCTGGGTGGCGCCGAGCCAGGAGGAGTACGCGGTGTGGTCGCGCAGGACGCGGACGACGTCGGCGTGCCGGGTGACGGCCCAGAAGCCGGGCCCGGCGGGCCATCCCCCGAGTTCGGGCTCCTCCTGCCAGGCCACCGGGTGCCGCTCGCGCAGCAGCCGGTAGCGCTCGTGCGGGACGCCCTCGGCGTACACGCGGGGGTCGAAGACGTCGGGGATGCCGGTGGGCCGGGCGGCGCGTTCCATGGTCCCCACGGTGGCGGGACGGCGGGCGCCGCCGCAAGGGGCCGTCGGACAGGTCCTAACCGGCTGGGCCCGCGGGTTCGCAGCGGGCCGCGTCCAGGGCGGTGTCGGTGCCGCGCAGCACCACGTCGAAGGCCGGGGCGAGGGTGGACAGGGCGCTGCACACGAGCTGGCGGCGGGCGGTCGGGTCCAGGTCGGCGACGGGGAAGGGGAGCCGCGCCTCCACCCGGTCGCGGGCGGTGAAGCCGACGCCGATCTCCTCCAGTCGCCTTCCCTCGACCGGGGGCAGCCGGGTGCCGAGCCCTGCCTCCAGTTCCGGGGCCCCGGGGCCGCCGAGGAGTCCCGTCAGGCTGCCCCGGGGGCCGTCGCGGGTGTGCTCGGGCTGCGGCGAGGGGACCAGCCGTCCCTCGGGGGTGACGAAGTAGGCCATCGAGGTGCGGGCGGGGGCGGCGACGGCCACCTTGGCGGCGGCACCGCTCTCCACGACCCCGGTCGGCTTGATCCCGCAGGCGGTGAGCAGCAGCGCCGGGCCGAGCAGGGCGGCGGCGGCCGCCAGGGTCCGCGTCCGGCTCATACGGCGGCCTCCAGGGGCATGTCGAGGGTGAACACCGCTCCCCCGCCGGGGCCGTTGGCGGCGCTCAGGGTGCCGCCGTGCAGGCGGACGTTCTCCAGGGTGATGGCGAGGCCGAGGCCGCTGCCGGCGGAGCGGGCGCGGGCGGCGTCGGCCTTGAAGAACCGGTCGAAGATGTGCGGGAGCACCTCCTCGGCGATGCCCGGTCCGCTGTCGGCGACCTCCAGCAGCAGGCGCGGCCCGCCGGGGTGCTCCTGGGTGCGTACGGCGACCCGTACGGGGGCCTGGCCGTGCCGCAGGGCGTTGCCGACGAGGTTGGCCAGGACCACGTCGAAGCGGCGCGGGTCCAGGCGGGCGCGGATCCCTTCGGGGAGGTCGGCGGTGACCCGGTCGTCGTCCCAGCGGCGGCGCTCCAGGGTCTTGCCGACGGCCTCGGCGACGTCCACGTCGTCGAGGTTGAGTTCGGCGGCGCGGGCGTCGAAGCGGGAGATCTCCATCAGGTCCTCGACGAGGACGGCGAGCTTCCCGGTCTCGGCGCTGATCAGCCGCAGGGCCTTGGCGGTGTCGGGGTCGAGGCCGGCGGCGTCCTCGTCGAGCACTTCGGTGACGGCGAGCATCCCGGCGAGCGGGGTGCGCAGTTCGTGGGAGACGTCGGCGGCGAAGCGGCGGGCCCGGGCCTCCGCCTCCCGCAGCTCGGTGACGGACTCCTCCAGGGCGCCGGCGGTCTCGTTGAAGGTGCGGGCGAGCCCGGCGAGTTCGTCGGCGCCCCTGACGGTGATGCGGGTGTCGAGGCGGCCCCGGCCCAGGTTCTGTGCGGCGCGGCGCATGTCGCGCACGGGGCGCAGGACGCTGCGCGCGGCGAGGAGGGCGGGTACGAGGGAGATGGCCAGGCCCGGTACGGCGCCCTGTTTGGCGGCTTCGACCATGGCGTCGACGGTCTGCTGTTCGCTGGTGAGCGGCATGACGGCGTAGCCGGTGACGCCGGTCGGCTCGCGGTTGCCGTTGCGGGTGAAGACGGCGGGCATGCCGATGGTCAGGTAGGGCTCGCCGCGGCCGTCCTCCACCCGCTGGAAGGCCCCGTGCGGGTTCGCCGCGACCTGGTCGCGCAGCTTCTCGGTGAGGACGGCGGAGGTGGTGGGGGTGCCGTTGGAGGAGGCGCGCAGGGTGCCGTACTCCCCGTAGACCACCCAGGAGTGCGGTTTGCCGCGCTTGCCCAGGTCGTTGACGAGCCGCTGGAGCTGCTGGCGGTCCATGGGCAGGCTCATGCCCTGGCCTTCCAGCTGGTCGCGGAGGGTGCTGACCGCCGTGTCCTGGCTCTGGGTCAGCACGGCCCGGCGGGCCTGCCGGTAGGTGAGGGCTGCCGTGCTGACGGCGCAGATCGTGGCGACGAGCAGGAACGCGGCGATCAGCCGGGTCCGCAGCCCCAGCGGCGGGAGGCGTCGCACTAGAGCGGGCCGAAGCGGTAGCCGAAGCCCCGCACGGTCTGTATGTAGCGGGGGTGGCGGTCGGGGTCCTCGACCTTGTTGCGCAGCCGGCGCACGCAGGCGTCCACGAGCCGGGCGTCGGCGTGGTAGCTGTGCTCCCACACGTACTCCAGCAGCTGCTGCCGGGAGAAGACCTGTTCGGGTGAGGCCGACAGGTGGAGCAGGAGCTTGATCTCGCTGGGCGCGAGGGCGATGCGCTCGCCGTTCTTGGCGACGGTCAGCCCGGCGCGGTCGATGGCGAGTTCGCCGTGGCGTTCCACGCCGGGCCGGCCGCCGGGGCCCTTGAGGCGGCGCAGCACGGCCTTGACCCGGGCCTCGATGATCTCGGTGCGGGCGGGTTTGACGATGTAGTCGTCGGCTCCGGCCTCCAGGCCGACGACGATGTCGAAGTCGTCGCCGCGCGCGGTGAGCATGATGATCGGGACCTGGTTGGTCTCCCGGATCCGGCGGCAGACCTGTACGCCGTTGATCCCGGGCAGCATCAGGTCCAGCAGGACCAGCTCGGGGCGGAATCCGCCGATGAGGGCCAGCCCCTCCTCGCCGGTCGCGGCGGCACTCACCTCATGGCCGCGGCGGCGCAGGCCGAGGCCGACCCCTTCCCGGATGGAAGGGTCGTCCTCGATCAGCAGTACGCGTGGCATCCGGTCAGTATTCCAGGGTGGTTCATGTGCTTTCCTCCCGCTATCGGCCGACCTTCCGGCGCAGGGAGTCCAGCAGGTCGGTGATCTCCGCCAGGCGCAGCGGCCGGGCGAGGAGTACGACGACCAGGGCGAGCGCGGCGGTTCCCGCTCCGGCCGCGGCGAAGGAACCGAGGCCCTCGGCGGCGCGGGCGGCCGCGTACGCGGCGCCGGCCGCGGGCAGGCAGGCGGCGAACAGCCGCAGGTGGGTGGAGACGGCGGTGGTGCGGGCCCCGCCGCGAGCGCCGAGCCGCCGGGAGAGGGCGTACGCGGTGACGGCGGCGCCCCCGATGAAGGCGAGGGAGGTGGCGGCGGCCATGCCGGTGACGGCCCAGCGCACCGGCAGCAGCTGGTAGGCGGCGTACGAGAGTCCGGCGTTGAGGGCGACGATGACCAGGTTGAGGAAGAAGGGGGTGCGGGTGTCGGAGAGGGCGTAGAAGCCGCGCGCCAGCACGTACTGGGCGGAGTAGGCGACCAGGCCGGGGGCGAAGGCGGCGAGCATGCCGGCCATGGCCCCGACCTCGGCGGGGGTGACCTTGCCGTATCCGGAGACGCAGTCCATCACCCAGGGGGCCAGCGCGGCGAAGAGCGCGGCTGCGGGGACCACGAGGGCGGCGCTGGAGCGCAGCGCGTACGAGACGTCCTCGCGGACGGCGGTCAGGTCGCCGTCGGCGGCGGCCGAGCTCATCCGGGGCATGAGGGCGGTGACCAGGGAGACGGTGATGATGCCCTGGGGGACGATCCACAGCTGGTAGGCGCTGGTGTAGGCGGCGTAGCCGAAGCCGGGGGCCTGGTCGCCGACGGTGGTGGAGAGCTTGGTCACGACCCAGTAGGCGATCTGGTTGGTGAGGACGAGCACCACCAGCCAGCCCGCGTTGCGCAGGGGGCGGGTGAGGCCGCTGCCGCGCCAGTCGAAGCGGGGGCGCCAGCGGAAGCGGGCGGCGCGCAGCGAGGGGACGAGTGCGAGGGCCTGGATGACGATCCCCGCGGTGGTGCCGATGCCCAGCAGCCGGGTGTCCGCGGCGCTGAGGGCGTCGCGGCCGCCGCCGGAGGTGTGGAGGAAGAGGCCGAAGACCCCGATGATCACGATGTTGTTCAGGACCGGGGTCCACATCATCGCGCCGAACCGGCCTCGTGCGTTCAGCACTTGTCCGAGCAGGGTGAACAGCCCGTAGAAGAGGATCTGCGGGAGGCAGAAGCGGGCCAGCGCGATGACGGTGCTCCGCTGGGCGTCCGTGTAGGAGGCGGGGGTGTACGCGTCGATGATCAGTGGGGTGGCGAGGACGGCGGCGGCGGTGAGCGCGAGGAGCGCCACGGTGCAGGCGGTCAGCAGCCGGTCGGTGTACGCGGCCCCGCCGTCGCGGTGCTCCTTGGCGGCGCGGACCAGCTCGGGGACGAAGACGGCGTTCAGCGCGCCGCCGACGAGCAGCATGTAGATGATGTTCGGGACGGTGTTGGCGACGGTGTAGCCGTCTCCGAGGAATCCGGCGCCCAGCGCGGCGAGGACCACGGCGGAGCGGACGAAGCCGGTGGCGCGGGAGACGACGGAGCCGGCGGCCATCAGCGCGCCGCTGCGCAGCACCGAGGTCTTCGCCGGGGCTTCGGCCGCCGCCATCGCGGGTGCCGGGGCCGTCGGCGGCGGGCCGGTGGGGGCCGCGCCCGGTGCCGCGCTGCTGGTGGATCCGTACATCGGGGTCTTTCCCTTCGCCGAGCCGAACGTGGAGGGTAACCCGGGCGCCGGGTCCGGGTGAATTCGTGTCCCGGTAGGGTCCTTTGACCCCAGCCCCGGAGCCGAAGGGCCTTTTCCCGTACCGGACCCGCCCGTTGGCCAATTCCGGACGGCCGGATTCCGTAACGCGTCCCCGAATGTGACCGGATGGCAACAGTTCCGCTGCGGCTCATGTCACAGCGCATCTCGGGATTTCTTCAGCCGAATGCGCAACCTAATGTTGCCGCGTTCGCTCCTTACCTGTGGACGACCGTTATTTCGGAGGGGTTTTCGTTGAGCCGTACACGCCGCACCGCACTTCCGCGCCGCCGCACCCGTCACGCGACGCTGGCGGGCACCGCGCTGCTCACCCTCGCGCTCAGCGCCTGCGGGGGCGGCGGCTCCGACGGGAAGGCGGGCGGCGGCGGCAAGGGGGGCGGGACGGAGAAGGGCCCGGACATGGCGATCTCGGTGAACCTCACGGGCGACCAGGTCAAGGCCGGCGAGCCGGTGAAGGTGACCCTCGCCGACGGCAAGTTCTCCCTGGTCAAGGTGGTCGACGGCAAGGGCGGGGAGCTGGCCGGGCAGATATCCGCCGACGGCCGGACCTGGACCTCGGAGCGCAACGCCTCCCCCGGCACCGACTACAAGGTCCAGGCGCAGAACACCGCCAGCCAGAGCGCGAGCACCCAGTTCAAGACCTCGCCCGCGGACAAGGTGAACAAGGTCTCCATCAACATCCCGAAGGGCAGCACGGTGGGCGTCGCGATGCCCGTCTCGCTCGTCTTCGACAATCCGGTGAAGAACAAGGCCGAGGTCGAGAAGCAGCTGAAGGTCACTGCCTCGAACGGCACCGAGGGTTCCTGGGGCTGGTTCAAGGACTATTCCGGGAAGGACCGGGTGGACTGGCGGCCGAAGGAGTACTGGAAGTCCGGCACCGACGTGAAGGTCGACATGAACCTGAACGGCGTGGACTCCGGATCCGGCGGCGGCCTCTTCGCCCGCGATTACAACACCGAGTTCAAGATAGGCAAGGACCGCCGGATGGAGGTCAGCCTCGACTCGAAGAAGATGTCGGTGACGGAGGACGGCCAGGCGGTGAAGTCGATCCCGGTCTCGGCGGGCACGCCCGGCGGCCAGAAGGCCTCCTGGTCCGGGAAGATGGTGCTGATGTCGAAGGAGGGCACCATCCGGATGGATTCCCAGACGGTGGGCCTGGGCGACTCCTACGACAAGATGGTCGACTACTCGATGCGGCTGACCTGGTCGGGCATGTACGCGCACGCCGCACCGTGGAACGCCGCGAACTTCGGCCGCGCCAACAGCAGTTCGGGCTGCGTGGGCATGAGCGACGCCGACGCGAAGTCCTTCTACGAGCGGGTACAGGTCGGCGACCCCTTCGAGGTGGTCGGCAGCGGTTCCAAGGGCAACGCCGACCTCGGCAACGGGTACGGCGAGTGGAACCTGTCGTGGGACCAGTGGAAGGCGAAGAGCGCCCTGGCCGGCGGCGGCACCCAGCAGGGCTGACCGAAAGGCGCTGCCCGACCCCGCCCCAATTGTTACCGCTACGTAACTTACTCACGGGTTACCCTGAGTAAGCCCCTCCCGTTACCGTCGGGTCACTTTCGGACACCGGCGCACGCGAGGAGCGATCGATGAGAGCCCGCCCCACCACCGCAGCGGCCGTGGCCGCACTGCTGGCGGCGACCGCCCTGGGCCTGGCCCCCCACCAGGCCCAGGCGGCCCCCGCCGCCACCTCGCAAACCGACGCGTCCCCACAGGTGCGCTTCCACGACATCCCCGGCTCCGGCGGCATCACCCTCAAGGGCAACGTCTTCACCCCGGCCGGCGCAGAACCCGGCCGGAAGTACCCGATGGTCGTGCTCCCCACCAGCTGGGGCATGCCGCAGATCGAATACGTCGCGCAGGCCAAGCAGCTGGCCGACTCCGGCTACGTCGTGGTCAGTTACACCTCGCGCGGCTTCTGGCTCTCCGGCGGCCGGATCGAGACCGCCGGTCCGGCGGACATCGCCGACGTCTCCGCCGTCATCGACTGGGCCCTCGCCAACGCCCCCGCCGACCCCGGCCGCATCGGCCTCGGAGGGGTCTCCTACGGGGCGGGCATCAGCCTGCTGGCCTCCGCGCACGACCCGCGCGTCAAGGCCGTCGTCGCCCTCAGCGGCTGGGCCGACCTCATCGAGTCCATCTACTCCGGCCGTACCCAGCACCTCCAGGCCGCCGGGATGCTCGGCGCCGCCGGCTACCTCACCGGCCGCCCCGGGCCCGAACTCCAGCAGATCCTGGGCGACTTCCTCGGCTCGAAGCTGGAGAACGAGCAGGCGATGATCGACTGGGGGAAGAAGCGCTCCGCCTCCGAGCAGGTCGACCGGATCAACGCCAACGGCACCGCGATCATGCTGGGCAACGCCTGGGGCGACACCGTCTTCCCGCCCAACCAGTACGCGGCGTTCTTCGAGAAGCTCACCGGCCCCAAGCGCCTGGAGTTCCGCCCCGGCGACCACGCCACCGCCGAGGCGACCGGCCTGCTCGGCCTGCCCAACGACACCTGGACCAACGCCCACCGCTGGTTCGACCGCTACCTCAAGGGCGACCGCAACGGGGTCGACGCCGAGGCCCCGGTGCAGATCAAGTCCCGCAGCACCGACGGGTACGAGGGCTACGCCGACTGGAAGTCGGTCGGCTCCGGCGGCACCGAGAAGCTCCCCCTCGCCGACAGCGAGCACGTCTGGGCGAACGTCGACTCCGGCGCCAACGGCGGGATCCTCTTCCTCTCCAGCATCCTCGACCAGTTCGCCAAGGCCCCGCCGACCGCCTCGGTCCCGCTGCTCCCCCGCGCCTTCGCCGCCGTCTGGCAGTCGCCGCGCTACGCGGAGGAGCGCCGGATCCGGGGCACCGTACGCCTGCACACCACCGTCACCCCCACCAAGGGCGACGGCACCTTCGTCGCCTACCTCTACGACGTCGGCCCGCTCGGCATCGGCAAGCTCGTCAGCAACGCCCCGTACACCTTCCACGGGAAGACCCCCGGCCAGGCCTTCGGGGTCGACCTGGACCTGTTCTCCACCGCCTACGACGTGCCCGAGGGCCACCGCCTGGCCCTCGTCGTCGACACGGTCGACCCGCTCTACATCGAGCACAACCCCACCGGCGCGCAGCTGACCTTCTCCTCGCCGCGCACCGATCCCTCGTACGTCTCGGTGCCGCTGCGCGAGCAGTGATCCGCGGCCGCTGCCGGGGGGCGTCTATCTCCCCGGCAGCACGGTGCCGGGTTCGGCGGGGGCGACCTCGACGGCCCTGGTCTTCAGGCTGCGCCGCTCCCGCCGCGCGACCCAGGTGGCGAACCAGGACAGCAGCATGCACATGCCGATGTAGATCGGCGAGATGATCATCACGACGGGGATGAAGGGCAGGTCGTAGTCCAGGTTGGAAGCGATCAGCTTGCCCGCGTGCAGAAACTCCTCGTAGGTGATCAGGAAGCCCAGCGAGGTGTCCTTCAGGGCCACCACCAGCTGGCTGATGATCGTGGGCAGCATCGCCCGGACGGCCTGCGGCGCCAGCACGAAGGTCATCACCTGCGTCTTGCGCATGCCGAGCGCGTACGCCGCCTCGCGCTGGCCCTTCTCCACTGCGTTGATGCCCGTGCGGAAGACCTCGGCGAGCACCGACCCGTTGTACAGGGTCAGCCCCGCCACCAGCGCGGGCAGGGGCTGGACCTTCAGCGCCACGAAGATGAAGAAGATCATCACCAGTACCGGCATGGCCCGGAAGAACTCCACGCACAGCGTCGCGATCCAGCGCAGGGGACGGTGTGCCGAGAGCCTGCCGGTCGCGAGCACGGCGCCGAGCGCCAGCGAGAGCACCGAGGCGTACGCGAAGGCCTTCAGGGTGTTGCCGAGCCCCTTGAGCAGCAGCTCCTGGATGCCCTCGTACTCGAAGGGGCTCCACTTGGCGGCGGTGAACTGGTCGGTGTCGAAGAGGAGGTAGAGGATCCACGCCAGCAGGCCGAGGATCAACGCCGTCGAGGCGATCCCGTAGAGGAAGTGGCGGCGCTGGGCCCGGGGGCCGGGCAGGTCGTAGAGGGCGGTGGACTCCAGGTCCCCGTGCAGCGCGTGCGCGGTCATCGGGCCACTCCGTAGCGCTTCTCCAGCACGTTGAAGACCGCGCTGATGGACAGGGTGATGATCAGGTAGCCGACGGCGATCCAGACGAAGGTCCAGACGATGCTGTAGCCCAGCTCGTTGAGGGTCTTGTACGTGCCCAGCAGCTCGGTGACGCTGAAGGCGCCGGCGATCGCGGAGTTCTTCGCGAGCGCGATCAGCGTCGAGCCGATGGGCGGGATGACGGAGCGGAAGGCCTGCGGCAGCACCACCGTGCCCAGGGTCTGCCCGAAGGACATGCCGAGGCTGCGCGCGGCCTCGCCCTGCCCCTTGGGCACGGTGTTGATGCCGGAGCGCAGCGCCTCGCAGATGAACGCCGAGGTGTAGCAGCCGAGCGCGAGGACGGCGAACAGCTGGAAGGGCAGGACCAGCCCGAAGCGCGGCAGGCCCAGCAGTACGGCGAAGAAGAGCAGGGTGAGCGGGGTGTTGCGCAGCACGGTCACCCATACCGTGCCGAAGACCCGGAAGGAGCCGACGGGCGCGACGCGGAAGGAGGCCATCAGGAAGCCGAGGACCAGGGCGACGAGGGAGGCGTAGACGGTCAGCTCCACGGTGCCGAGGAAGCCCTTGCCGTAGAGCGCGAAGTTCTCGGTGAGTACGTTCATGGGGGTGCGCTCTCCCTTCAGCCCGCCGGGTAGCGGTCGATGGCGGGCGGCTTGGGGGCGGGCTGGCCGGAGAGGCCGAGCGTGGCCTCGTAGGCCTTCTTCCAGTCGCCGTTCTTCTCGTCGGCCTCCAGGGCGTCGTCGAGGGCGAAGCGCAGGGCGCTGTCGCCGCGGGGGACGCCGATGCCGTAGGGCTCCTCGGAGAAGGGCTTGCCGACGACCTTGAGCTCCTCGGGGACCTTGGCGGCGTAGCCGAGGAGGATGGAGTCGTCGGTGGAGACGGCGTCGACCTGGTAGGTCAGCAGGTTGTCCACGCAGACCGAGTAGGTGTCGTAGGCGACGAGGACGGCCTTGGGGAACTCCCGCTGGAGCCGCTGGTAGGGGGTGGAGCCGGCGGCGGAGCAGACCTTCTTGCCGTCGAGGTCCTCGGGTCCCTTGATGTCCTTCTCGTTCCTGCGGACGAGCAGGGACTGGCCGGCCATGAAGTAGGGACCCGCGAAGCCGACCTGCTTCTTGCGGTTGTCGTTGATCGTGTAGGTGCCCACGTAGTAGTCGATCTGGCCGTTCTGCAGGGCGGTCTCGCGGTTGGCGGAGGCGATGGTCTTGAACTCGATGGTCTTGGGGTCGAAGCCGAGCGAGGCCGCCATCATCTTGGCGATCTCGATGTCGAAGCCGGAGTAGCGGCCGCTCGCGGGGTCCTTCTCCCCCATGTACGGCTGGTCCTCCTTGACGCCGACGACGAGGCGGCCGCGCTTCTTCGCCTTCTCCCAGGTACGCGACTGGGGCAGCGAGAAGCCGGTGTCGACCTTGTAGACGGGCAGGTCCTCGGGCTGGGGGCCCTTGACCGGGGGGCTGCCCGACTTGCCGCATGCGGCGGTCGCGAGGAGCAGCGCGGCCAGGGCGAGTGCGCGCAGGGTGTGCTTCATCGGGCCGCCCCTCAGTGCTTGAGGATCTTGGAGAGGAAGTCCCGGGCGCGGTCGCTCTCGGGGGCGGTGAAGAAGGCCTCCGGGGTGCGGTCCTCGATGATCCGGCCGTCGGCCATGAAGACGACGCGGTTCGCGGCGGAGCGGGCGAAGCCCATCTCGTGGGTGACCACGACCATGGTCATCCCGTCGCGGGCGAGCTGCTGCATGACCTCGAGCACCTCGTTGATCATCTCCGGGTCGAGGGCGGAGGTGGGCTCGTCGAAGAGCAGCGCCTTGGGGTTCATGGCGAGGGCGCGGGCGATGGCCACGCGCTGCTGCTGGCCGCCGGAGAGCTGGGCGGGGAACTTGTCGGCCTGACTGGCGAGGCCCACCCGGTCCAGGAGCTCCCGGGAGCGCTTGTCGGCGTCCTCCTTCTTGCGCTTCCTCACCTTGATCTGGGCGAGCGAGACGTTGGCCAGGACGGTCTTGTGCGCGAAGAGGTTGAAGGACTGGAAGACCATGCCCACCTCGGCGCGCAGGCCCGCCAGCTCCTTGCCCTCGGCGGGCAGGGGCCGGCCGTCGAGGGTGATGGTGCCGGACTCGATGGTCTCCAGCCGGTTGATCGTTCGGCAGAGGGTGGACTTGCCTGACCCGGAGGGCCCGATGATCACCACCACCTCCCCGCGGCCGACGGTGAGGTTGATGTCCTGGAGGACGTGCAACTTCCCGTAGTGCTTGTTGACGTCCCGCAGCTCGATCAACGGATCGACGGCCATACGCTGCCCTGCCCACTTGTCGGTGTGTCGAGGTCAGCGCAAACTATCCAGCCGTCGGGGGGACTTCACCTCGACACGCCAAAAAGGTACAGAAAGTACATTGACGTACATTGGCCCTTCGTTCAGCCTTCGGAGGCCTCGGCGTAGGCCTGGCTGAGCTCCGGGGAGCCGGTCATCGCCCAGGACAGCCCCGACTCGATCACGTTGAGCTCCCGCCCGGACGCGAGCCTGATCACCGGCTGACCGTTGGGCCAGACCTGCCAGCCGGCGCCCGGCAGGCTGCGCAGGATCACGGTCCCGAGGTAGAAGCCGGCGTCGTTGCCCAGCCAGGGCACCGCCTCGGGGTCCCGGCGCCAGCGCGGCATCAGCTGGTCCAGGGCCTCCAACGAAGCCGGGGTCTGGTCGAGTTCCAGCCCGGCCGCCCTCGCCTGGGACCGCAGCATCTCGCACTCCGAGAACAGCTCGGCGACGCCCTCGGGATCATCCGCGAGGGCGGCGGCGAGCCCCGCACCCTGTTCCGTTTCGTGCCGGTTCAGCCAGTTGGCCAGGAAAGGGATGTTCATACCGACCAGCCTGGCACCAGGATCCCCGGCTGGCCACAGGGCGCGCCTTGATCCGTCCGTCTTCTAGATGTCGAGGTCGACGACGACGGGGGCGTGGTCGGAGGCGCCCTTTCCCTTGCGCTCCTCGCGGTCGACGTAGGCGTCCTTGACCGCCTTCGCGAAGGGCTCGTTCCCGTACACCAGGTCGATGCGCATGCCCCGGTTCTTGGGGAAGGCGAGCTGGCGGTAGTCCCAGAAGGTGTACGGGCGGTCGTACTTGAGCGCGCGCGGCATGACGTCGGCGAGCCCGGCGGCGCGCAGCGCCTCCAGGGCGGCCCGCTCTGCGGGGGTGACGTGCGTGAGGCCCGCGAAGACCGCCGGGTCGTAGACGTCCTCGTCGGTCGGCGCCACGTTGAAGTCGCCGAGGACCGCGAAGGGGCGGGTGCCGGACGCGTCCTCGGCGATGGCGGTGGTCAGGGCGCCGAACCAGTTCAGCTTGTAGCCGTAGTGGTCGTGCTCGACCTCGCGGCCGTTGGGCACGTACACGGACCAGACGCGCACCCCGCCGCAGGTGGCGGAGATGGCGCGGGGCTCCTGGACCCCCTCGTAGTCGGGGCCGTCCGGCAGCCCGACGACGACGTCCTCCAGCCCGACGCGGGAGAGCAGGGCCACGCCGTTCCACCGGCCGGTGGCGTTGACGACCGACTCGTAGCCCAGCTCGCGCAGCTCGGCGGCGGGGAACTGCTCCGCGGAGCACTTGGTCTCCTGGATGCACAGCACGTCCGTGCCGGAGCTCTCCAGCCAGGCCAGCAGCCGCGGCAGCCGGGCGGTGATCGAGTTGACGTTGTACGTGGCGATACGCATGCACACCAACCTACCGCCCGGCACCGACAGTCAGAGCGCGGCGCTCTCACCTGCGCCGAGGCGGCTGTGCGGGGCGCCGCCGAAGTGGTCCAGGGCGAAGTCGTAGACGGGACGGGCGATGTCCGACAGGTAGGCGTCGTGGATGTCGACGGCCCGGGCCGGCTTGACCTCGCGGACGTAGTCGATCACCTCGGCGACCTTGTTCCACGGCGCGTGCACGGGCAGCATCAGCGTCTCCACCGGGACGCCGGGCACGGTCAGCGCGTCCCCGGGGTGGAAGAGGGAGCCGTCGACGAGGTAGCCGACGTTCGTGACCCGCGGGATGTCCGGGTGGATCACGGCGTGCAGCTCGCCGTGGACCTGGACCTCGAAGCCGGCGGCGGTGAAGGCGTCGCCGTGGCCCACGGTGTGCACCCGGCCCGGGTAGGCGGCGGCCATCCGGTCCGCGACGCTGCGCAGGGTCCACAGGGCGGCGGCCGGGTTCGCGTCGAGCGCCGCGCGCAGCCGGCCCTCGTCGAAGTGGTCGGGATGCTCGTGGGTGACCAGCAGGGCGTCCGCCCCGAGCCCCGCGTCCGGTTCGCTGAAGGCGCCCGGGTCGATGACGAGCACGCGCCCGTCCTTCTCCAACTGGACGCAGGAGTGCAGCCGTTTGGTGAGCTTCATGATCCCACCATAGGCCGGGACGGGCCGGCCCTACGGCACGGTCGTGGAGACGACGTAGACGCGGGGGGCCGACGGGTTGGTGGAGTCGACGGTGATGTCCCGGGTGGGGCGCGGGTCCTCGGCCTCCAGGGTGACCCCGGACCACTTGTGCTGCGGGCTCCAGCTCCAGCCGGCGACCCCGGCGTCGCGGTCGGAGACCGACACCCCGGGGGTCAGGGCGTCCCTGCTGGTGCCCACGCCGGCCAGGAAGGCGTCCAGTTCCGCGGGGGTCACCTGGAACTGCACGTACAGCCGGCTGGTGTGCCAGTTGTTGGTCTCCAGGTAGCCGACGTGGGAGGCCATCATCGGGATCGGCACCTCGTAGATGCCGCGCTGCACCTTGGAGGGCCAGTCGGTGCGCACCTTGACCGCGCCGACCCGGGCGGCCTTGTCCTTGCCGCTCTCCCGGCTCTGCTGGGCCGAGACGAACAGGTAGCCCGCCGGGACCCCGATGAGCAGCACGATGATGATCGCGGTGACCCAGCGGCGCCGTACGGTGCGCCGGCGGCCCTCGCGCTCCTCGGCGGTGGGCGGCTGCGTACCGCCCGCTTCGGGCGAGGAGGCCTGGCGGGGCAGGGAGGGCGGTGTCACTGCTGTTCCTGATCCTTGGGGTCCGTGGGGCCCGCGGCGCCGCGCCGGCCCAGCTGCGCGTAGCGCTCGTGCCGCTCGACGCGCCGGCGGGTGGCTCGGCGGAAGCGGCGGGCGACGAGGCGGGCGAGGTCGGCGGCGCCGACCATGCCGGCCTCGGGGCCGAGCTGGGCCTTGGCGATGCGGGCCTCGGGACGGTAGCCGCGGCCGGTGAGGTGGCGGCGGAACGCGTCCCGGGCGGGGCCGATCAGCAGGTCGTCGGCGGCGCTGACGCCGCCGCCGATGACGAAGCAGGAGGGGTCCAGGGCGGCGGCGAGGTTGGCGATGCCGACGCCGAGCCACTGTCCGATGTCCTGGAGGAGCTCGACGCACATGGCGTCGCCCTCGCGGGCCAGCTCGGTGATGAGGGGGCCGGTGATCTCGTGGACGTTGCCGCCGACCTTCGCGATGATGTTGTACGCGACCGGGGAGTCGGCGGCGGCCAGCTCGCGGGCCTCGCGGACCAGGGCGTTGCCGGAGCTGTACTGCTCCCAGCATCCGCGGTTGCCGCAGGGGCAGCGGTGTCCGCCGGGTACGACCTGCATGTGGCCGAACTCGCCGGCCACCCCGAAGCGGCCGCGCTTGACCTGGCCGCCCTCCAGGATGGCCCCGCCGATGCCGGTGCCCAGGGTGATCATGACGAGGTGGTCCTCGCCGCGGCCGGCGCCGAAGCGCCATTCGGCCCAGGCGGCGGTGTTGGCGTCGTTGTCCACCATGACCGGGACCGCGAGCCGGGACTGGAGGGCGTCGCGCAGCGGCTCGTCGCGCCAGGCCAGGTGCGGGGCGAACAGGACGCGGGAGCGGTCGGCGTCGACCCAGCCGGCGGCGCCGATGCCGACGGCGTGCACGTCGTGCCGGTCGGAGAGGTCGAGGACCAGCTCGACGATGGTGTCCTCGACGACCTTGGGGCTCTTGGACTTGTCCGGGGTCTCGGTGCGGATCTTCTCCAGGATGACCCCGTCGGCGTCGACCACGCCGGCCATCACCTTGGTGCCGCCGATGTCGATGCCGACGGTCGGGACGCGCGGGGCGGTGCGCAGGGAGCGGCGCTCACGGGTCCCGACGGTCCGCAGGACGGTGCCTCGCGCCGCCCCCCGGTGGGCGAGCGTGAAGTCCCGGTACGTGCTCATCGAGTCGTTTCGTCCCTGTCGGTGGCCGGATCGGATGGGGTGGTCGACCCTGATTCTGCCACCCGCTCCAGCTCGTGGCTCAGCTCGTCCAGCTCCGAGCCGCCCGCCATCTGCCGGGTGAGCTCGTCCAGGGTGATCGAGTCGCGGGTGTGGCTGCCCGCCATGGCGCCCCGCTTGAGGAGCACGAAGCGGTTCCCGACCAGGTACGCGTGGTGCGGGTTGTGGGTGATGAGGACCACCCCGAGGCCGGCGTCGCGGGCGGCGGCGACGTACTTGAGGACCACGCCGGACTGTTTCACGCCGAGGGCGGCGGTGGGCTCGTCCAGTACGAGGACCTTCGCGCCGAAGTACACGGCGCGGGCGATGGCCACGCACTGCCGCTCGCCGCCGGAGAGGGTGCCGATCGGCTGGTCGACGTCGCGCAGGTCGATGCCCATGCGCAGCAGCTCGGTGCGGGTGGTCTCGCGCATGAAGTCGACGTCGAGGCGGCGGAAGGGGCCGCGGCCCTTGGTGGGCTCGGAGCCGAGGAAGAAGTTCCGCCAGACCGGCATGAGGGGGACGACGGCCAGGTCCTGGTAGACGGTGGCGATGCCGTGGTCGAGGGCCGCGCGCGGGTTGGCGAGCCCGGTCTCGACGCCCTCGATCTCGAAGCTGCCGGCGTCGTGCCGGTGCAGCCCCGCGATGATCTTGATGAGGGTGGACTTGCCGGCGCCGTTGTCGCCGAGCACGCAGGTGATCTCGCCGGCCGACACCTCCAGGGAGACTCCCCGGAGGGCGCGGATGTTGCCGTAGTACTTGCTGACGTCCGTCAGCTTCACCAGTGGCGTGCTCATGCCCGCGCCTCCGCCCGCTTGCGGACCCATGCGTTCAGCAGCGTGGCGAGCAGCAGCATGGCGCCCAGGAAGAACTTGAACCAGTCCGGGTTCCACTGCGCGTAGACGATGCCGTTGCTGGTCATGCCGAAGATGAAGGCGCCGACGGCCGAGCCGATCGCGGAGCCGTAGCCGCCGGTCATCAGACAGCCGCCGATGACGGCCGCGATGATGTAGAGGAACTCGTTGCCGACGCCCTCGCCGGACTGGACGACGTCGAAGGAGAAGAGGATGTGCTGCCCGGAGATCCAGGCGCACAGCGCGACCCCCATGTAGAGGCCGATCCGGGTCTTGACGACCGGGACGCCGGTGGCGCGGGCCGCGTCGGCACCGCCGCCGACGGCGAAGATCCAGTTCCCGGCGCGGGTGCGCAGCAGGATCCAGGTGGCGACGGCGACCAGCACCAGCCACCACAGGATGGTGACCTTGAGGGTGACCGAGCCGACGTTCCACTGCGAGGCGAACAGGGCCCGGGCGGAGGAGAAGCCCTCCATGTCGGCGATGGTCTTGGTGGAGACCGAGCCGCTGATCAGCTTGGTGAAGCCGAGGTTCAGTCCGGTCAGCATCAGGAAGGTGCCGAGCGTGATGATGAAGCTCGGCAGCTTGGTGCGGGTCAGCATGAACCCGTTGAAGAAGCCGATGGCCAGGGTGACCAGCAGGGAGACGAGGACGCCGACCCAGACGTTGGCGGTCATCTGGTAGCTGAACATCGAGCTGAACAGCGCCGAGGTGGTGACCATGACGCCGGCCGACAGGTCGAATTCGCCGCCGATCATCAGCAGGGCCACCGGGACCGCCATGATGCCGATGGTGGAGGCCGAGTACAGGACCGTGCTCAGGCTGGAGGGCTTCAGGAAGCTGTCGGCCGCGAAGCAGAAGAAGACGAAGACGGCGGCGGCGCCGACGACCGCGCCCAGCTCGGGGCGGCCCAGCAGCCGCCGGACGTACGAGGTGGGCGCGAGCCGTTCGTCCGCGGCGGGGGCGGCGGGGGTGCTCATCGGCTGCCCCGCTTGATGTACTCCTCCAGCTTGGCGGCCTCGGCTGCGGTGACGATCTGCGGGCCGGTCAGCACCGGGCGGCCGCCGCCGAGGACGTCCGCGTTGTAGCGGTAGAGCCAGAGCAGGTCCACGGCCTCGTAGCCCTGGAGGTAGGGCTGCTGGTCCACGGCGAAGCCCAGCGCCCCGGACTTCAGGTCGCGGGCGACGGACTCGTTGAGGTCGAAGGTGTCCACCTCGGCCTTGCTGCCCGCCGCGTCCTTCGCCTTGACGGCGGTGGGGGCGAAGGGCGCGCCGAGGGTGACGATGGAGTCCACGGAGGGGTCCGCCTGGAGCTTGGCCTGGACGGCCGCCTGGACGGAGGGCATGTTGGTGCCCTCGACGTACAGGTTCTCCATGGAGCCGCCGAAGGTCTTCTTGGCGCCGGCGCAGCGCTGCTCGTGGCCCACGTTGCCCTGTTCGTGCAGGACGCAGACGGCCTTCTTCTTGCCGCGCCTGGTCAGCTCGGTGCCGACGGCCTCGCCCGCGATCTCCTCGTCCTGCCCGATGTGGGTGAGGGCGCCGTACTCGGCGGACTGGGCGGAGCCGGAGTTGACCGTGACCACCGGGATGCCGGCCTTGACGGCCTTGCCGATGACGTCCTTGAGGGCCTCGGGCTTGGCGAGGCTGACGATGATCCCGTCGACCTTCTGGTCGATGGCGTTCTGCACGAACTGGGCCTGCTGCTGCGCCTGGTCGTCGTGGGAGTAGACGAAGTTGATGTTGTCCTTCGCCGAGGCCTCCTTGGCGCCCTTCTGCACGATGTCCCAGAAGGTGTCGCCGTCGCCCGCGTGGGTGACCATCGCGAAGGTCCAGCGCGGCGTGGACACGGCGGGCCGGCCCGCCTGCGCGGCCTTCGCCCGCTCCTCGGCGCGCTTGCCGCCCGTGCTGCTGCAGCCCGCGAGGGAGGCCCCCAGTACCGCCGCGAGCACGGCGCCGACGACGCGTACCCCTGTCCGAACCCTAGCCACGTCCCCGTGCCCTTCCCTCGTCCGTCATCAATCGGTCATTCCGGTTTCAGCCGCCCAGTATCCGCCACAGTGGACCATGAAGGGTCATCGGGGCATGCGCGGGCAGATTGACAGGTCCCCCGTACGGGGTCACGTTGAGTGCATGCGCATCGGGCTGATCGGAACGGGCCGGATCGGCTCCTTCCACGCGGCCGCACTGGCCCGCCACCCGGATGCCGGCTCGCTGCTGCTGGCCGACGCCGACCCCGGGCGGGCCGCGCGGCTCGCGGACCGGCTGGGGGCCACCGCCGCTCCGGCGGTCGACCAGGTCTTCACCTGGGGCGTGGACGCCGTGGTGGTGGCCTGTTCCACGGAGGGCCACGCCGACCTGGTGGTACGGGCGGTGCGCGGCGGGCTGCCGGTGTTCTGCGAGAAGCCGCTGGCCCCGGACCTGGCCCGCACCCTGGCCGTGCTGCGCGAGGTCGGGGCGGCCCGGGGGCTGCTCCAGGTCGGTTTCATGCGGCGCTTCGACGCGGGCTGCCGGACCGCGCGGGAACTGGTCCGTTCGGGTGCCCTGGGGCGGCTGCACACCGTGCGGACGATGACGGCCGACCCGGCTCCGCCGCCGGCCGAGTACCTCGCGGCCTCCGGGGGCCTGTACCGGGACTGCCTGGTGCACGACTTCGACATGGTCCGCTGGGTGACCGGGCGCGAGGTGGTCGAGGTGTACGCGGTCGGCGCCGACGCGGGTCCGGCCCGGTTCCGGGAGGCGGGGGACGTGGACACCGCCGCCGCGGTCCTGACCCTGGACGACGGGACCCTGGTCACCAGCACCGGGACCCGCTGCAACGGCGCCGGGTACGACGTGCGGATGGAGCTGGCCGGGGAGCTGGACCAGGTCTCCTCCGGGCTGGACGACCGTACGCCGATCGCCTCGACGGAGCCGCACGGCCCGCCCCCGGCGAGCAAGCCCTGGACCGGCTTCCTGGAGCGGTTCGCCCCCGCCTACGAGGCCGAGCTGGCGGCGTTCGTACGCCTGGTGCGCGGCGAGGGGGACAACCCCTGCGACGGGCTCCAGGCGCTCGCCGCGTTCCGGGTGGCCGAGGCCTGCGAGCGCTCCCGGCGGGAGCGCCGGCCCGTACGGCTGGAGGAGCTCCCGGACCTGTAGCGTGCGGGCGCCGGCGGACATGCGGGCCACAGTAGGCCCGGCGATCAAGCCCGCAGGAGCCGTTTACCGGCCAATCGGCGCGGGTTCGGCGGCTCGGCCTCAGCCGGCCGCGCGGCGCCCCCAGGCGGTGCCGGCGAGGACGAGGGCCGCTCCGGTGAGGCCGGCGGCGCCGAGGCGCTCGCCGCCGATGGCGATGCCCGCGGCCGCCGCCCACAGCGGTTCGGTGCCGAGCAGCAGGCTGACGCGGGAGGGCGAGGTGCGGCGTACGGCCCACATCTGCACGAAGAAGGCGAAGAGGGTGCAGAAGACGGAGAGGAAGGCGAGCCCGGCCCATTCGGCGGGCCCGAAGCCGGCGGCGGCCGTCCAGGGGGCGTCACCGGTGCCGGGGACCGCGGCCAGCACGGCGAAGACCAGTACGGCGCTGCCGAGCTGGACCGTGGTCAGCGAGAGCGAGTCGGCGTCCTGGACGGCCTTGATCCGCGCCATCAGCAGCACGTGCAGGGTGCGGGCCAGGGCGGCGCCGAGGATCAGCAGGTCCCCCGGACCGGGCACGGTGAACCCGGCGCCCTGCGTCAGGAGCACCACCCCGGCGACGGAGACGGCGGCGGCCCCGAGGAAGGCGGCCGACGGCCGCCTGCGGCGCACGGCGGACTCGGCGAGCGGCGTGAAGATCATGGTCAGGCTGATGATCAGACCGGCGTTGGTGGCGGAGGTGTGCACCACCCCGTAGGTCTCCAGCAGGAAGATCCCGCCGAGTACGAGCCCCAGCGCCGCGGCGCCCCGCAGCTGGGCGGGGCTCAGGGCGCGCAGCCGCCGCCGTCCGGCGAGGACGAGCACGGGGAGCACGAGCGCGAAGCGCAGTACGAGGACCGCGATCACGGTGTGCGTGGCGGTGATCCCCTTGGCCGCGAGGTAGCTGCCGCCCCAGACGACGGCGACGAGCAGCACGGGCAGGTCGGCGAGCCAGGCACGGCGGGGGGCGAGGGCGGGGGCGGGGGCGGCGAGGGTGGACACCGGGCGGCTCCGACGGCGGGAAGGGTGTGGAGACGGCGGCGGCTCGCACGGGTGCGGGGCCACCGTAGCCGAGTGGATCTTCCCGGTCGACCGGTTATCCCGCGCCGTCCCGCCCCCGCGGAGCCCGCGGCCTCAGTCCTCGAAGGTGCCGAAGGAGGCGCGGCCGGTGGGGCGGTAGGTGTGGATGGCGGTCCCGCTGCCGGTGGTGCGGGAGGCGGTCAGCTCGAAGGCCGTGGGCAGGCCGCCGGTGGGGAACAGCCGCCGGCCCCCGCCGAGGAAGACGGGGAAGACCAGGAGGTTCAGCTCCTCGACGAGGTCGCGCGCCAGCAGCCACTGGGCCAGCTGTCCGCTGCCGTGCACCTGGAGCTCGCCGTCCATGGCGTCCTTGATCCGGACGATCTCCGACTGGAGCTGCTCCCCGTCCACGACGGTGGCCGGGCCCCAGGCGGGGTCCTCGAGGGTGGTGGAGGCGACGTACTTCGGCAGCCGGTTGAGCTTGTTCGGGACCGGGTCGGCCGGGTCGTCGTGCTGCGGCCAGTAGGAGGCGAAGATCTCGTACGTCCGGCGTCCGAGGAGGAAGGCCCCGGCCCGGCCGAAGAGCTCGTTCACGAACTCCCCCATGCCCTCGTCGGCGAAGGGCACGAGCCAGCCGCCGTACTCGAACCCGCCGCTGCGGTCCTCGTCGGGGCCGCCGGGGGCCTGCATCACTCCGTCGAGGGTCAGGAAGGTGGTGAGGGTCAGCTTGCCCATGGCGCGGCGCTCCTTGTGTCGTGTCCTGCCGGTCTCTTCTCCTCCTCAGACTCCCGTCGGCGCCGGAACTCATCGGTGCGGCGCGCGTGAGCGCGAGGTCGGATTCCCGCCAGCGCCGTCCGCCTCCCGAAGATTTCATTGAACTCGCAACCAAATGGACGGTACGGATCGGGGAGGAACGACATGAACGGCAACACGGTGGCCCTGGTGACGGGCGGCAGCCGGGGCATCGGAGCGGCCACCGCGCTGCGGCTGGCCGAGGACGGCTTCGACGTGGCGCTCACCTACGTCAACGGCGCCGGCGCAGCGGCGGAGGTCGTGGGCAAGATCGAGGCCCTGGGCCGCAGGGGCCTGGCGGTACGGGCCGACGCCGCCAGCGCGGACGGCCCCCGGACGGCGGTGGAGGAGACCGTACGGGCGCTGGGGCGGCTCGACGTCCTGGTCAACAACGCCGGCGCGGGGGTGATCGGGCCGATCGGCACGCTCGGCATCGCCGAGGTGGACCTGGTCCTCGGCGTCAACGTCCGGGGCGCCTTCCTGGCCGCACAGGCCGCGGCCGGGCACATGGGTCCCGGCGGACGGATCGTCACCGTCGGCAGCTGCATGGTGGGCCGGGTCCCCGGCCCCGGCGGCACGCTGTACGCGATGAGCAAGGCGGCCATGACGGGCCTGACGAAGTCCCTCGCCCGGGAGCTCGGCGGCCGCGGCATCACCGCCAACCTGGTCCACCCGGGCCCCACGGACACGGACATGAACCCGGCCGACGGACCGTACGCGGACCCGCAGCGCTCGATGACGGCGCTCGGGCGCTACGGCACCCCCGAGGAGGTGGCGGCGATGGTGTCCTTCCTCGCCGGGCCGGACTCCGCGTACGTCACCGGGGCGGAGTTCTCGGTGGACGGCGGCCACGCCGCGTAGCCCTCGGGGCCGGGCGCGCGGCGGGACCAGGAGCCCGGCGCGGGGCCCGGCCCCCGTGCGGCCCGGGCCGGCGAGCGCGACGGGGCGCACCACGGAAGTGGTGCGCCCCGTCGGTGCGTTCCCGGCCCCGGGGGTGTCGGCCCCCGGGGCGGGTCATGAAGAGCGGATCAGCCGCCCAGCTCCTGGTGACGGGCGGCGTGCGCGGCCGCGCCGCCCTCCGTCAGCGAACCGAACAGGCGCAGGCGGGAGAAGCCGCCGTCCGGGAAGATGTCGATCCGTACGTGGGTGCCGACCGCCGGGGCGTCCAGCACGAAGCGGTGGTTGGTGTCGGGCTGCAGGCGGGTGCGCGGCAGGAACTCCGTCCACTCGCCCTCCTCGCCGGTCTTGATCGACAGCGAGGCCCAGCCGGCCGAGTTGCCCTTGAGGTAGGCGGTGTCGATCTCCACGGCGCGGATCTCGGACTCGGCGACGAGCTGGTAGCGGATCCAGTCGTTGCCGTTGTCGCGGCGGCGGGCGGTCTCCCAGCCGTCGTCCATCTTGCGGGAGCGGCCCGGGTTGATGGTGTTGGTCGGCGGGGAGTAGAAGCGGTTGGAGGCGTCCTCGACGGAGCCGCCGTTCTCCAGGGCGACGACGTCGAAGGTGCCCAGCACGGCGAGCCACTTCGGGTCGGGGCGGACCTCGCCGTAGACGCGCAGGCGGGCGATGCCGCCGTCCGGGTGCTGGTTCAGGCGCAGGTGCGTGAAGCGCTGCTCGACGTTGACCTCGAAGCCGTTGGCCGCGTGGCCGCCGACCGGGGTGCGCTCGACGAGGGTCGTCCACTTGACGTCGTCGGAGAGCAGCTCCGCCTCGGTCGGGGAGCCCTCGACGGAGGCGCCCTGGATGGACACGGCCTGCGGCATGTTGCCGCGGAAGTGGGCGGTGTCGACGACGATGCCCCGGATGACGCCGGGGGCGCCGAGGCGGATCAGGGCGTAGTCGTGGTCCTCGGCGGTCGGCCAGGGCTGCTCGGCGGACACGCCGCGGCGGCGGCGGGTCTCCCAGCCGTCCATGACCTTGCCCTTGTGCCCGAAGTGCTCGGGGTCGAAGTGGCCGGCCTCGGCGATCAGCAGGTTCTCGCGCTGGGCGAAGAACTCGTCGTTGGCGGCGATGACACCGGCGCCCAGCTCCCGGGCGGCGAGGTTCGCGTACTGGGTGAAGGGGAACTCCGCGGTGCGGTAGTCCGCGTACGGGTCGCCGCCCCCGTACGGGTTCGCGTTACCGGTGAAGGAAGCCGATCCAGTCGAACGCTGTGCCACTGTCAGTTCTGCCTTTCAAGGAGGAGGCCCGTGGGCTCGGTCGGGGTGCCGTGGTCGGCGATCTGCGTGCCGCGCAGCCAGGTGGACTTCACGACGCCGTGCAGGGTCTTGCCCGCGTACGCCGTGACCTGGTTGCGGTGGTGCAGCTCGGCCGGGTCCACGGTGAAGGTCTCTTCGGGTGCCAGGACGGCGAAGTCGGCGTCACGGCCGGCCTCGATGGCGCCCTTCTGCGCCAGGCCGGCCAGCGCGGCCGGGGCGGTGGACATCCAGCGCGCGACCTCTTCGAGGGTGCGGCCGCGCCTGCGCGCCTCGGTCCAGATCGCGGGCAGGCCCAGCTGGAGGGAGGAGATGCCGCCCCACGCGGTGGCGAAGTCGCCGGTCTTCAGGTCCGCGGTGGAGGGCGAGTGGTCGGAGACGATGCAGTCGATGGTGCCGTCGGCGAGGGCGTCCCACAGGACGTCCTGGTTCGCGGCCTCGCGGATCGGCGGGCAGCACTTGAACTCGGTGGCGCCGTCCGGGACTTCCTCGGCGGTGAGGGTGAGGAAGTGCGGGCAGGACTCGACAGTGATCTGCACGCCCTCGGCCTTGGCCGCGGCGATCAGCGGCAGCGCGGAGGCGGAGGACAGGTGCAGGACGTGCACGCGGGCGTTGAGCCGCTTCGCCTGGGCGATCAGGTTCTGGATCGCGGTGTTCTCGGCGTCCTGGGGGCGGGAGGCGAGGAAGTCGGCGTACTTGGGGCCCGGGTTCTGCGGGGCGGACTCCAGGTGGTGCGGGTCCTCGGCGTGCACGATGAGCAGGCCGCCGAAGCCGGTGATCTCGGCGAGGGACGTGGCCAGCTGCTCCTGGTCCAGCAGCGGGAACTCGTCCACGCCGGAGGGCGACAGGAAGCACTTGAAGCCGTAGACGCCGGCGTCGTGCAGCGGGCGCAGGTCCTTGACGTTGTCCGGCAGGGCGCCGCCCCAGAAGCCGACGTCCACGTGCGCCTTGGTCCGGGCGACCTCCTGCTTGACGCGGAGGTTGTCGACCGTGGTGGTCGGCGGCAGGGAGTTGAGCGGCATGTCGAGGATGGTGGTGATGCCGCCGGCCGCGGCGGCGCGGGTGGCCGTCCAGAAGCCCTCCCACTCCGTGCGGCCCGGGTCGTTCACGTGGACGTGGGTGTCCACCAGGCCGGGAAGCAGGACGTCGTCGCCGAAGTCCTCCAGCCGGGCTCCGGCCGGCACCTCGGCGTCGTGCGCCAGCACGGCCGTGATCTTCCCGCCGGCGACGGCGACCGAAGCGGCGCGCGTCCCCTCGGGGGTGATGACGCGCGTCGAGCGCAGTACCAGTTCCACCGCCACGTCGGCCACCGGAACCTCCCCATCTACTTCCACAGAGCGAAATTCAACGTTCTGTTGACGGAGTCTTCACCCCGATCCGGGGCCAGTCAAGAGCGCCCGGACGGACTGCTGACGCGCTGACACCGCAATTGGATGTTTCCACAGGATGGAATTAAGATTTCACTATCCAGAATGTAGCTACCACCACCGGGGATCGGGCGGGTAACTTCCCGAGGACGTCCACCACCAGGACAAACCACCTCTGACCGGCGAGGACGGCGAGGGCCCGGCTCTAGGGCCGACGCCGACCGACCGGTAGGCTGCTTCCTTGCCTGCCAGCACCGAAAGGACCGCGCCGTGCCGACGTCCAGCGCCAGCACCACCGACGCTTCCGCCAAGCCCACCGCCGGCGGCGGTGGCGTCCAGTCCCTTGAGCGCGCCTTCGATCTGCTCGAACGCATGGCCGATGCCGGTGGCGAGGTCGGCCTCAGCGAGCTCTCGGCCGCCAGCGGCCTGCCGCTCCCGACCATCCACCGCCTGATGCGCACCCTCGTCGCGTGCGGGTACGTCCGGCAGCAGCCCAACCGACGGTACTCCCTCGGCCCCCGCCTCATCCGCCTGGGCGAGTCCGCGTCGCGGCTGCTGGGCACCTGGGCCCGCCCCTACCTGGCCCGCCTGGTCGAGGAGACCGGGGAGACGGCGAACATGGCCCTGCTCGACGGCGACGAGATCGTCTACGTCGCCCAGGTGCCGTCCAAGCACTCCATGCGCATGTTCACCGAGGTCGGCCGCCGCGTCCTGCCGCACTCCACCGGCGTGGGCAAGGCGCTGCTCGCGCACACCCCGGCCGACGAGGTCCGCGCCCTGCTGGCGCGCACCGGGATGCCCGCAGCGACCGAGAAGACCATCACCACCCCCGAGGGCTTCCTGGAGGCCCTGGAGCAGGTCCGCAGGGTCGGCTACGCGGTCGACGACAACGAGCAGGAAATAGGAGTCCGCTGCCTGGCCGTGTCGGTGCCCGACTCGCCGACCGCCGCCGCGATCTCCATCTCCGGTCCGGCCGGCCGCGTGACGCAGGCGGTGGCCGAGTCCTTCGTGCCGATCCTCCAGGGCGTCGCCGCGGAGCTGTCCGTGGCCCTGCAGAGCCAGACCCCCGCGTAGGACCGCGTACGACGAGAGCCCCGGCACCCTCCCCCTGTGGGGGTGCCGGGGCTCTCGCGTGTGCGGGCCCGCGCGCCGGCCGCGTACGGCCTCGTACGCGTGCTCAGGCCGCCGGGACGGACGCGGACCGCGGTCCGTCGGGCGCGGCGGGGGCGGCGGGGGCGGCGGAGGTGAGGCGGCCGTCGGCCATGGTCGCCGTACGGTCCATCCGGTCCAGGTGGGCGCGGTCGTGCGTGACCAGCACCGTGGCCGTGGCGCGCTCCCGGGTGAGGGCGACCAGCAGGTCCAGGACCGCCGCGCCGCGCTCGTGGTCGAGGGCGCTGGTCGGCTCGTCCACCAGCAGCACGGCCGGCTCGTTCATCAGGGCCCGGGCGATGTTCACGCGCTGGCGCTGGCCCCCGGACAGCTGGTGCGGGCGCTTGCCGGCCTTGTCGGCCAGGCCCACCGCGTCCAGCAGCTCCAGGGCGCGGCGGCGCAGCTGCCCGGAGGGGCGGCCCGAGACGTGGGCCATCACCTGGAGCTGCTCGGCGGCCGTCAGCGAGGCCAGCAGGTTCGGCTGCTGGAAGACGATGCCGATGTGCTCCCGGCGCAGCGCCGACTTCTCGGCGGGCCCGAGCCGGGTGGTGTCCCGGCCCGCGACGACGACCCGGCCGGAGTCCGGGGTGACCAGGGTGGCCGCCACGGCCAGCAGGCTGGACTTGCCGGAGCCGGAGGGCCCCACGATCGCGGTCAGGGAGCCCGCGGGCACCTCCAGGGAGACGGCGTCGAGCGCGGTGAGGCGGCCGTCCCCGTCCGGGTAGGTGAGCGTGACGTCGTCAACGAGCAGGGTCATCGGGCGCTCCCCAGGGCGGTCAGCGGGTCGACGGAGGTGATCCGCCGGATGGACAGGGCCGCGCCCAGCGCGCCGAGCACGATCATGATCGCGGCGGGGGCCAGCACGGTGGCGGCGTCCAGGACGAAGGGCACGTCGCCGCCGCTGATCAGGGCGCCGATGCCGGCCGCGAGCGCGGTCCCGGCGCCGGTGCCGATCGCGAGCATCACCACGGCCTGGCCGAGGGCGTCCTTGAGCAGGTACGGGGTGGAGGCGCCCAGCGCCTTCAGCACCGCGACGTCACCGCTGCGCTGGATCGTCCAGACGGTGAAGAAGGCCCCTATGACCAGGGCGGAGATGGCGAAGAGGAAGCCGCGCATCAGCTGGAGCGAGCCGTTCTCGGCCTGGTAGGACCCTATGGCTCCGAGGGCCTCGTCGACCGTCTGCGTCTTCGTGCCCGCCGCCTGGTCGCCTGCGGCCCAGTCCGCGTCAGCGGAGCCCCGGAGGGCGATGACGGTGGCGACGGTGTCCGGGGAGGCGCCGGGGTTGCCGACGCGCTGCCAGTCGTCCAGGTCCATCCAGACGACCGGCGTGTGGCTGTAGGCCGCCGTGCCGGAGACGGCGGCGACGGTCAGCTCGAGCGTCCCGATCCTGACCCGGCCCCCGGCGGTGAGCCCGCCGAGCTCCTTCGCCGCCTTCTCGGTGAGGACCACCCGGCCCTGGCCGAGCCCCGCCCCGGCGGGTGCGAGCCGGCCGGCCGGCTCGACGCCGAAGACGGAGACGGCGGCGGTGCGCCCGCCCGCGACGGCGTTGGTGGTGCGGATGCCGAGCGGCTGGGCGGCCTCGACCCCGGGCCGCCCCCGCCAGGCCTTCCAGGCGCCCTCGGGCAGCTGGGACTGGGTGAAGGAGACCTTCTGGTCCCCGGCGGGCGCCGCGAAGGCCAGGTGCGAGGCGGGCAGCCCGGTGACGGCCGAGATGTTCTCCCGGGCCAGTCCGGAGGTGAGCCCCGACAGCAGGCCGACCAGCAGCGTGATCAGCAGTACGACCGAGCCCATGAGGGCGAAGCGGCCCTTGGCGAACCGTAGATCTCTCCATGCGACGAACATGTCCCCCACCTTGGTCGCGCACGCGGGCCCCGGGCATCGCGCCACGGTCGGCATCCTGCTATCGAAGGTGGCATCCGGACATCAAACTTTCGGTTGACCGGCGCCCCGGACCGCCCGCTTACGCTGGTCGGACGATGTCTGCCGCACCGCCCTCCCGCCCCCTGACCCCCGTCACCCGCGTACTGCGGCTGTGCCTGCACGCGCTCCTCCTCGGGCTGCTCGCGCTGGCCTCCGCGCGGGCCGTCGCCGACTCCGCGCCGCGCGCCGGGTGGGTGACCGGCGTCTGCGTGCTGCTGGCCGCCGTCTACGCGGCGGGCGTACGGGCCCGCGCCGTGCACCGCTCGGCACGGGCCGCCGGACTGTGGCTGGCCGGGGTGGGCGCGGTGTGGGGCGCCCTGCTGGTCCTCTCCCCCGACGGGGTGTGGATCGCCTTCCCGCTGTACTTCCTGGAGCTGCACCTGCTGCGGCTGCGCTGGGCCCTGGCGGCCGTCGGCACCACCGCCTGCGCCGCCATCGGCGGCTTCGTGGCGCACACCGGCTCCGTCAACCCCGGGGCCTTCCTCGGGCCGCTGCTGGGCGGGGCGGTCGCCGTCGCCACGGTGCTGGGCTACCAGGCCCTGTACCGCGAGAGCGAACGCCGCCGCGAGCTGATCGAGGAGCTCATCGCCACCCGGGCCGAGCTGGCGGCCGCCGAGCGGGGCGCGGGGATCCTCGCGGAGCGCGAACGGCTCGCGCGGGAGATCCACGACACCCTGGCCCAGGGCCTGTCGTCCATCCAGCTGCTGCTGCGGGCCGCCGAGCGGGCGCTGTCGGAGGACCTGGCGGCCCCGGACGCTCCGGCCGGCCGGGGGGCTCCGGGGGCCGGCGTCTGCGTCACCCCCGCAGCGGCCGCGCTCGCGCACATCGCCCGGGCCCGCGAGGCCGCGCAGGACAACCTCGCCGAGGCGCGCCGCTTCGTACGGGCCCTGACTCCCCCGGACCTGGAGCACGGCTCGCTGGCGGCGGCGCTGGAGCGGCTGTGCTCGGGGGCACCGGGCCCGCGCGTGCGCTTCTCCGTCAGCGGCACCCCCCGGGCGCTGCCCACCCCGTACGAGGTGGCCCTGCTCCGGATCGCCCAGTCGGCGCTGGCCAACGTGGTGCGGCACGCGGGGGCCGGCCGGGCGGAGATCACCCTGACCTTCATGGACAGCTCGGTCACCCTGGACGTGGTCGACGACGGCCGGGGCTTCGACCCCGCAGGGGCCGCCTCCGGCGACGGCGGCTTCGGCCTGCCCGCGATGCGGGCGCGGGCCGAGTCGCTGGGCGGGCTGTTCACCGTCGAGTCCGACCCGGGCCAGGGCACCGCCGTGGCCGTCACCCTGCCGCTGCCCGTGGAGGCCTGACCATGACCATCCGGCTCCTGCTCGCCGACGACCACCCCGTGGTCCGCGCCGGACTGCGCGCGGTGCTGGACACCGAGCCGGACTTCGCGGTGGTCGCGGAGGCGGCGACGGCGGAGCGGGCGGTGGAACTGGCCGCCTCCGAGCCGGTGGACGTCGTCCTGATGGACCTCCAGTTCGGGTCCGGGATGCACGGCTCGGCGGCCACGGCGGCGATCACGGCGCGGCCCGGCGCGCCCCGGGTGCTGGTGCTGACCACCTACGACACGGACGCCGACATCCTCGCGGCGGTGGAGGCCGGCGCCTCGGGCTACCTGCTGAAGGACGCCCCGCCCGAGGAGCTGGCCGCGGCGGTCCGCACGGCGGCGGCCGGCCAGTCGGCGCTGGCGCCGGCGGTGGCGCTGCGGCTGATGGACCGGATGCGGACCCCGGCGGAGGCGCTGACGAAGCGGGAGCTGGAGGTGCTCCAGCTGGTCGCGGACGGGCTGTCGAACCAGCAGATCTCGAAGCGGCTCTTCCTCAGCCAGGCCACGGTCAAGTCCCACCTGGTGCACGTCTACGCCAAGCTCGGCGTCGACTCGCGCACCTCCGCCGTCGCGGCGGCCGCCACCCGCCGGCTGATCCGGACGCCATAGGAGCCTCGGGCCTTACGGGGGTTGTCCCCCGGGCGGACAGGCCGGGAGGCAGGCGGGCGGCGGGGGCCGCCGGCCGGAAGCATTCGGGGGACGATCCCCGTCCACGAGAGCGAGCCCCGATGTCCGCGATCCCGAGCACGACCGCGCAGCACCGCCGTCCGGCCCCCGCCGCTCCCCCGCCGCCCGTCCGCGCCGCGTACGTCCTGTGGCTGGCGGCCGTCGCCGCCGGGGCCTTCGAGACCGTGCTCGCGGTCGGCCGGATGGCCGGCGACGGCACCGGCTCCGCCGGGGAGATCGGCACGGGCCTCGCCGTCCGGCTCACGGTCTTCACCCTCGCCGTGCTCGTCGCCCGGCGGATGCGGGACGGGGCCCCGTGGGCGCGCGTCACGCTGGCGCTGGGCCTGGGGGTGCTGGGCACCGCCTCGATGGTGCTCCAGCCCCTCGGCCACCTCGCCGGCGGAGGCTCGGCCGCCGACGCCCTGTCCCGGGCGGGCGCCCTGGACCTCGTCTTCGGGGCGAGCCGGGCCGTGCACGTCGCGGCCCTGCTGGGGGCCGTGGCGCTGATGTTCCGGCCGGCGGCGAACGCGTACTTCGGGCGGGCCCGGCAGGGGTCCGGGCCCGGCGCCCCCGCCGCGGATCCGGCGGCCGGGCAGGCCTGACCGGCCCGGCCGGCTCAGGCCACCCAGTACGGCCGCTCGACCCCCGGAGCCAGCGGGACGCCGTCGTGGAAGGCCGCCGCGAGACGGCGTACGCCCTCCTCCAGGCGCTCGGCCGGCAGGGTGTACGGGATGCGCAGGCGGTGCTCGAAGGTGCCCGGGTCGACACCGAAGCGGGCCCCGCGCCCGATGTGCACCCCGGCGGCCGCGGCGCGTTCCGAGAGGGCGGAGCCGACCGGCTCGCCGAGGTCCACCCAGAGCGAGAGGCCGCCCGGCGGCAGCTGCCAGGACCACTCGGGGGTGTGCCGCTGGAGCGCGGAGACCAGGGCCGCCCGCCGGGAGCGCAGCTGCGCCAGCCGGTCGGGCAGGGACCGGTCCAGGCCCTCCAGCAGCGGCAGCGCCACGGCCTGGTCGAGCACGGAGCCGGTCATGTCCGCGGAGACCCGTACGGCGGTCAGCTCGGCGATCATCTTCGCGGTGGCCCGGACCCAGCCCACCCGCAGGCCGCCCCAGTGCGTCTTGCTCAGCGAGCCGATGGTGATCACGTGGTCGGCGCCCGAGCGGGGGGCGAGCGAGGCCAGCGGCGCGGGGGCGGGCACGTCGAGGGCGATGTCGGCGATGGTCTCGTCGACCACCAGCCAGGTACCGGTGGCCCGGGTCGCCGCCAGCAGCCGCAGCCGCTGCTCCTGCGGCATCAGGGCGCCCGTCGGGTTGTGGAAGTCCGGGATCACGTACGCCAGCCGGGGCACGGTCTGGCGCAGCGTGGACTCGGCGATCTCCATGTCCCAGCCGGTGTCGGAGACGGCGATGGACCCGGTGCGCAGGCGGGCGTGGCGCAGGGCGTCGAGGGCGTTGGCGTAGGTGGGGTTCTCGGTGACGACCCGGTCCCCCGGCCGGCAGAGCAGGCTGACCACGAGGGCGAAGGCCTGCTGGGCCCCGGCGGTGACCAGGATCTGCTCGGGGCGGGTGGGCAGCCCGCGGCGGGTGAAGCGGTCCGCGACGGCGGCGCGCAGGTCGGGCAGCCCGAAGGGGTGGTAGCCGGGGGTGCGGGTGAGTCCGGGCAGCATCGGGGCGACCCGGGCGAGGGCATCGGCGAGGCTGCCGTCCGGGGCCCCCATCGCGGCGATGGCGAGGTCGATCCCGGGGTCCCCGTCGGCGCTGTAGCCGCCGGCGCCGAGGAGGTTGTGGGCGCCGACGGGCCCGTGGCCGTCGGGGAGCTCGGTCCAGGTGCCGGAGCCGCGCCGGCTGCGTACGTAGCCGCTCTCGCGGAGCAGGTCGTAGGCGCCGGTGACGGTGGCGCGGCTGGCGCCGACCGCCTCGGCGAGCTCGCGCTCGGCGGGCAGCCGGACGTGCAGGGCGATCCGGCCGTCGAGGATCAGGGTGCGGACGGCGTCGGCGAGGGCCCGGTACCCGGGGCGGGCCAGTACCTCGGGCGGGAGCAGTGCCGCGAGCTGGCGGCTCCCGATCGTCCTGTCCGCCGTATGGACCACTCGCCCGTTTGCCATGCCAACCTCCCCTGATTGGCTCTGCCGGCCAGGCCAATCCGGGTCCAGACTCGCGGTATTGGCCCTCGATTGGCAAGGAGTGCTCCACGATGCCGTACGAAGTCTTCACCGGCGGATCCACCGGCGGACTCACCGATCGTGACGAACGGGCCCTGGCGGCCGCCGTCGGGAACCGGATCTCCGAACCGCTGCGGGTCGGGGCCGCGCTCGCCTCCGTACGGCGGCTGCTGGCGGGGCTCCCACCCGTTCGGGGGAAGGGGCGGCGAGAATCGCCGGCATGTCAGCAGTCGAACACTCCCGCGAAGCCGTCACCGGCCGGCCCCCTGCCCCTGTGACCTCCCCGTCCGGGTCCGCGTCCGGCGCCGGGGCCCCGCCCCCGCCCCTGATCGCCGGCCTGCTCCTGGCCGCCGGCGGCGGGCGCCGGCTGGGCGGGCGCCCCAAGGCCCTGCTCCCCTACCGCGGGCGCCCGCTGGTCGAGAACGCCGTGCGCGTGCTGCGCGAGGCCGGCTGCGGCCCGGTGC
The DNA here is from genome assembly GCF_055593565.1 of Streptomyces sp. NPDC040718. Lineage (NCBI taxonomy): Bacteria > Bacillati > Actinomycetota > Actinomycetes > Kitasatosporales > Streptomycetaceae > Streptomyces > Streptomyces sp. NPDC040718. Next base: position 520,530 of record NZ_JBVIXO010000005.1, read on the forward strand.
ACGTGGTGCTCGGGGCCTCGGCCGCGGAGGTGCGCGAACGCGCCGACCTGGCGGGCTGCGTGGTCGTGGACAACCCGGACTGGGCCGAGGGGATGGGCTCCTCGCTGCGGGTCGGCCTCGCCTCCCTGGCCGGCACGGGGGCCCGCGCGGCCCTGGTGTCGCTGGTGGACCAGCCGGGCATCGGGCCGGCGGCGGTGGCCCGGGTGCGGGAGGCGTACCGCTCGCCGTCGAGCCTGGTGGCGGCGGCGTACGACGGGGAGCGCGGGCATCCCGTGCTGTTCGGGGCGGACCGCTGGGCGGACATCGCGGCGACCGCGACCGGGGACCAGGGTGCGCGTGTCCACCTGAAGAACCACGCCGCCGAGGTCATGCTGGTGGAGTGCGGGGACGTCGCGGCCGCTTTCGACATCGACACCCCGGCCGACCTGGCACATCTGGACTGAGCGGGGCGTGACCGCGATGGCACTGAGGGCCACCGGCAACCGGAATCTGTCGACTCAGAGAATCTCGACATCAACAAACCATTGAACTTCCACCATGAGGAAATTACTATCCACTGGTCAGAAGCGCCCTGAACCCCAGACGGCGCCCGCGACCGTTACCCGGAACTCTCCACACCCGACGGCACTGCGTGCCGTCTCGCGCGAGCATTCCCCGCGGCCGCCAGGCACCGCCGCTGAAGGAGTGACAGTTATGTCCGCACCAGCGCCGTCCCCGCTGGCCATCGTCGACGCCGAGCCCCTGCCCCGGCAGGACGAAGTCCTCACCGAAGCGGCTCTCGCCTTCGTGGCCGAGCTCCACCGGCGGTTCGCCCCCCGCCGCGCCGAGCTCCTCGCCCGACGCGGCGAGCGGCGCGCCGAGATCGCCCGCACCTCCACGCTCGACTTCCTCCCGGACACCGCACAGGTCCGCGAGGGCGACTGGAAGGTCGCGCCGGCCCCGGCCGCCCTGAACGACCGCCGCGTGGAGATCACCGGTCCGACCGACCGCAAGATGACCATCAACGCCCTGAACTCGGGCGCCAAGGTCTGGCTCGCCGACTTCGAGGACGCCTCGGCTCCCACCTGGGAGAACGTGGTCCTCGGCCAGCTCAACCTCATCGACGCCTACGAGCGCCGCATCGACTTCACCGACGCGCGCACCGGCAAGGCGTACGCCCTCAAGCCCGCCGACCAGCTCGCGACCGTGGTCATGCGCCCGCGCGGCTGGCACCTGGAGGAGCGCCACCTCAGCTTCGAGGGCGGCCCGGCCTCCGGCTCCCTCGTGGACTTCGGCCTCTACTTCTTCCACAACGCCCAGCGCCTGATCGGCCTCGGCAAGGGCCCGTACTTCTACCTCCCGAAGACGGAGTCGCACCTGGAGGCCCGCCTCTGGAACGACATCTTCGTCTTCGCCCAGGACTACGTGGGCATCCCGCAGGGCACCGTCCGCGCGACCGTCCTCATCGAGACCATCACCGCGGCCTACGAGATGGAAGAGATCCTCTTCGAGCTCAAGGACCACGCGGCGGGCCTGAACGCGGGCCGCTGGGACTACCTGTTCTCCATCGTCAAGAACTTCCGGGACGGCGGCGAGAAGTTCGTCCTCCCGGACCGCAACGCGGTGACGATGACGGCCCCCTTCATGCGCGCCTACACCGAACTGCTCGTCCGCACCTGCCACAAGCGCGGCGCGCACGCGATCGGCGGCATGGCCGCCTTCATCCCGTCCCGCAAGGACGCCGAGGTCAACCGGATCGCGTTCGAGAAGGTCCGGGCCGACAAGGACCGCGAGGCCGCCGACGGCTTCGACGGCTCCTGGGTCGCCCACCCCGACCTGGTCCCGATCGCCATGGCCTCCTTCGACGCCGTCCTCGGCGAGAAGCCCAACCAGAAGGACCGCCTCCGCGAGGACGTCTCGGTGGCCCCCGGCGACCTGATCGCGATCGACTCCCTGGACGCCCGGCCCACCTACGAGGGTCTGCGCAACGCGGTCCAGGTCGGCACCCGCTACATCGAGGCCTGGCTGCGCGGCCTCGGCGCCGTCGGCATCTTCGGCCTCATGGAGGACGCCGCCACCGCCGAGATCTCGCGCTCCCAGATCTGGCAGTGGATCAACGCCGGAGTCGTGTTCGAGAACGGCGAGCTCGCCACCGCCGAACTGACCCGCAAGATCGCCGCCGAGGAGCTCGACGCGATCCGCGCCGAGATCGGCGACGAGGCCTTCGCGGCCGGGAAGTGGCAGCAGGCCCACGACCTCCTGCTCCAGGTCTCCCTGGACGCCGACTACGCGGACTTCCTGACCCTCCCCGCGTACGACCAGCTGGTCGGCTGACCGGCCGTCACGACCCGCACCACCCACTTCGGCTGAATCGCACAGCAGTCGAGCACATCTCCGCCCCCGCCGCCCCCGAGGCGCCGGGGGCGGAGCCGTTTCCGCACGCGGTCTGCGCATCCGCGAATCCGGACGGCGGCCTTCACCCCCCGCCGCAACGGCCCCACACGGCCTCGACGCCCGACCGACCGGTCGGACGTTACTGCATCGTAACGTGACTGTACCTAGCGGTAACAAGTGGGCGCGTGCCACCTTTCCGATGCCACCGGCGCCGGCGGTACCCCCACTTTCCAAGCCACGCACCGAAGTTGTCGGCAACTTCGGCGTGGCCGACCGCAGGAGTTCCGCAGTGATCGGATTCCGAAAGTCCGGCGAGGGCCGGGCGGCCCCGCGTCGCGTGCGACGGCTGGCCGGCGCAGGGATGGTACTGCCGCTCGCGGCCGCGCTGCTCGCCGGCGGGGCCGGGACGGCCGTGGCCGGCCCCGGGACGGGACCCACCGCCGTGGTGTCCATGGGCGACAGCTACATCTCCGGCGAGGCCGGACGCTGGAAGGGCAACAGCCTGACCAACAGCGGGAGCAGGAACGGCACCGACCGGGCGTGGGTCAGTGGCAGTTCCTACGATCCCGCGAAGGTATACGGCGCCACCGCGGGCGGGTGCCACCGCTCCGACTCGGCCGAGGTGCTGAGCGCCGGCGCGATCGCCGAGACGGCGGTGAACCTGGCCTGCTCCGGGGCGGTTTCGCAGAACGTCTTCCGCGCCTCCAACGGCGGCGTGGCCTACAAGGGCGAGGCCCCGCAGGCCGACCAGCTCGCGGCGGTGGCCGCGAGCCGCAACGTGAAGGTCATCGCGCTGTCCATCGGCGGGAACGACCTCGGCTTCGCCGACATCATCAAGGACTGCGCGCTCGACTTCGTCCTGTGGGGCTCGTACTGCTACGACGACCAGCAGGCCGGGGTCGACCAGAAGATCGACGGCGTGATGGAGAACGTCGGCAAGTCGGTCGACGAGATCCGGGCCGTGATGCGCCAGGCCGGGTACGCGGACTCCTCGTACCGGATCGTGCTGCAGTCCTACCCGTCCCCGATCCCGCGGGGCGCGGAGAACCGGTACACCCAGAGCGACTGGAGCCGGCTCAACACCGGCGGCTGCCCGTTCTGGAACCGGGACTCCGACTGGGCCCGGGACTCGCTCGTGCCGCAGATCGCCAACCGCATCAAGGGGGTCGCGGCGGCCAAGGGCGTGCAGTTCCTGGACCTGCGGGACATGCTCCAGGGCCGTGAGGTCTGCGCGAAGGCCAGCAAGCAGGTCAGCTCCACCGTCCCCGCCTCGGGGAAGACGAGCGAATGGGCGCGCTGGATCGACAACAACGAGTCGCAGGGCCTGATCCAGGAGTCCATGCACCCGAACTACTACGGGCAGCTGGCCGTCGGCCGCTGCCTGGCCCTGGCCGTGGCCCAGTCCGCGGGCTCGGCGTCCAGCTGCAAGAACACCGCCGGGGGCGACCACACCGGCATGTTCCTGACGGCCGCTCCGTAATTCGGAGGAGGACCGCGGGACGGGCTGTCATGATCAGGCCATGGCAGTCCGTCCCGCGCGTCCCAGTCTCTACATCTCCGTCGACATCGAGGCCGACGGCCCGATCCCCGGCCCCTATTCGATGATCAGCTTCGGCGCGGCCGTCGCCGGCCGCCAGGACGGGGCCGTGTACACGGCCGCCGACCCGGAGCGCCAGACCTTCTACCGGGAGCTGCGCCCCATCAGCGACCGGTACGTGGACGCCGCCCTCGCCGTCAGCGGCCTGGACCGCGAACGCCTGCTCCGCGAGGGCACCGACCCGGCCGCGGCGATGGCGGAGTTCCGGGCGTGGGTGCGGGAGGTCTCCGCCGGGGCGCAGCCGGTCATGTGCGGCTACCCGGCCTCCTTCGACTGGACCTTCCTGTACTGGTACCTGATCGAGTTCGGCGACGACAGCCCCTTCGGCCACTCCGGCTGCCTGGACATGAAGACCCTGTACGCGGCCAAGGCCCGCGTCCCGCTGCGCGCCGCCGTGAAGGGCCGGATGCCCCGCGAACTGCGCTCTCAGCGCCGGCACACCCACCACGCCCTGGACGACGCGGTCGAGCAGGCCGAGCTGATGAGCAACCTGATGCTCTGGCAGCCGGACGCGGACCTCCCCCGGCAGGCCTAGGCGGCGCGGTCCGGGCCCGTCAGGGCCGCCAGGGCCGAGGTGAAGGCCGCGCGGCAGCGGAGCCAGTCCGGGTCCGGGGACGGCGCGTGCAGGGCGAGGAGCTTGGGGAGGAGGTCCGCCGAGAAGGCGCGGGCCGCCTCCGCCGGGAGCAGGGACGGGAGGTTGTCGATGGCGATCACGTCCACCGGCGGACCCCCGGCCGGCAGCCGCCGCGCCGGGGCCGTCCAGTCGGTCAGCCGGTCGTAGACCGGGAGCAGGTGCAGCTCCGATCCGGTGTCACAGGTGATGTCGGCGATCACCGAGAGCCGCCGGGCACCGCCGGTCTCCAGGTCGGCCGGGGTCAGGAAGGGCGGTACCGGACGGGTGGTCAGCACCGCGTTGACCAGGATGTCGTGGCCGAGCAGCGCGGCACGGTCCAGGCTGCGGGTCGCGGTGCGGTCCCAGCGGGTGACCGGGATCCCGGCGGCGGCGAGGGCGTCGCAGGCGCCGCGCCCGCTGCGGCCGCCCGCACCGATGACCAGCGCCCGCAGCCCGTCGGGGGCCCCGGCGCGCAGTCGGGCGTCCAGCTCGGGCCGGGGCAGCGGGACCAGCGGGGCCCTGAGGGCGCCGCGGGCGTGCAGCGCCGCCAGGGCGGCGCCCGCGTACCCCGCCCAGTAGCCGAAGGCGGCCAGCCTGCGGCCCTGCGCGTCGGCGAGGTACTCCAGGTCGAGCAGGGTCCCGCCGCCCGCCGCGAACCGGCGCAGCAGGCCGGGGGCCTGCGCCTGGCCCTTGTAGGCGTGCCCGAAGTAGACGTGCCGGTGGTGCAGGAGCTCGGGCGTCGGCGGGAGCTCCTTGAGGCCGAGGACGTACGCGGACCCGGGCGCGGCCCGCGACCAGGAGCCGGCCGGCGCGGTACGGCAGCCGGCGGCCTCGTAGGCGTCGAGCGGGAAGACCCGGTGCCCGGACTCCTCCACCGTGATCCGTAAGCCCTGCCCGACGAGCCGCGCGGCGTCCTCGGGGGTCAGGGGGGCGCGCCGTTCGGTGGGCCGGGTCTCGCTGCGCATCCAGAGCTGCGGGGTTTCGGGCATCGCTGTACCACCTGTCCGGTCGGAAGGGGTGGGCTCATGCGATGTCTTTCCGCGTCCTTGACGCGGTACGCCGGACCGGCGCCGGAACTCCGGGCCCGGGAGCACCTCGCGCACCAGCCGGTGACCTGCGGCTCAGAGTTCCGGCAGCAGGTCCCTCAGCGTGCGGCGGGAGCCCTCCGCCCGCGCCGCCCTGAAGGCCTCCGGGGTCATGCGGGCCCGCAGGGTCCGCTCGGCGCGCGGGGGGCAGGCTGCGGCCGGGCGGTTGCCGGAGACCGCGCCGAGCAGCTTCGCGGACTCCTCGTAGTGGCCGAGGCCGGCCTCCAGTTCCGCCAGCAGCTCCGCCGAGAAGGCCTGCCCGAGCCGGTCCCCGAGGGACAGCTGTACCTCCAGGGCGGCCACCAGCCGGGTCCGGGCCAGCGCGGGGCGGCCCTCGCGCCGCTGCACGATCGCGTGGGCGTAGTCGGACCAGGACCGCGCCCACAGGTCCGCGGGCGAGCCGGGTCCGTCGTCCCCGACGGGTACGGCCTCCGGCCCGGTGTGCGCGAGCGCCATCGCGAGGGCGGCCCGCAGCACCTCCCGGCCCGGTCCGAACTCCGGCTCCTGCGGCAGCTGTTCCAGGGCGTCCCGGAACTCGTCGGCGGCCTCGCCGGGCCGGTCCTGCCACAGGGCCGCGGTGCCCCGGGCGTGTGCCAGGTAGGCCAGCGCGGCGTCCTCCCCCTCCAGTACGGCCGCGCTCCAGGCCTCCGCCAGCAGCGGATCGGCGGCACCCGCCCGGCCGAAGGCGGCGGCCAGCCAGGCCGCCAGGCACAGCGCGCGGGCCGGCCGGGGCTCCGGGTGCAGGGCGAGGGCCCGCTCCAGGTGCCGGCGCCCCTCCGCCTCCAGCCCGCAGGCCGACCAGAGGAACCAGAGCGACCCGGCGACCTCCAGTGCCCCCGCCGGTCCGGCCTCGGACAGCGGGTCCATCGCGCGGCGCAGCTCGGGCAGCTCCCGCAGGGCCAGGGCGCGCGCCTGCGGCTGCGCCCCCGACCGCCACAGCCAGGCCGCCCGTTCGGCGATGACCCGGCACCGCTCGTGGTGGCGGCGCTCGGCCAGGGCCGCGTCGGCGCCGGGGGCGTGCGCGAGCCGCCGGGCCTCGTAGGCCCGTACGGGCAGGGGCAGTCGGTAGCGTCCCGGTTCCCCGGGCTCCGCGAGCAGCGCGGGCGCGAGCCGCCGCAGGGTCTCGGCGGCGTCCTCGGGGCCGAGCTCGCCGAAGCCGCACACCTGCGCGACGGCGGCCTCGTCGAAGGAGCCCGCGAAGACGGACAGCCGCGTCCACAGCAGCCGCTCCCCCGGCGAGGACAGCCGGTGCGTGCGCAGGACGTCGGCCCCGCCCGCCCGGCCCGCTCCCTCGGCGAGGAAGCCGAGCGGGTCGGCGGTCAGCCGGCGCAGCGCCTCGGCCGGGCTGTGGCGGCCGGCGCGCCCGGCGGCCAGCTCCAGCGCGCCGGGGATCCCGTCGAGGGCGCGGCACAGGGCGGCGACGGCGGCGGCGTTGCGGTCGGTGAGCTCGAAGGAGGGGTCGGCCCCGCGCGCCCGCTGCGCGTAGAGGCGTACGGAGGCGTAGCCGGAGACCTCGGTTGCGTCGCCGCCCGCGTCACCGCCCCCGTCGGCGGCGTCCGCACCGGCGCCGTCGGCGATGTCACCCGCAGGCTCCCGACTGGCCGGATCCTGCGGTTCCGGCGGCACCGGAAGCGGGCCCACAACGACCTGCGCCCCTTTCCGGAACCCAAGAATCCGCTGTGAAGTGGCCAGAATTCGCACCCGGGGCAATCGCGCCAGCAACCGGTCGGCCAGGGCCCCCGCATACTCCCCGAACTGCTCGCAGCCGTCGAGCACCAGCAGCGCCTCGCGGCCTTCGAGCCGCCGCTCCAGCTCCTGCGCCAGGGTGCCCCGCAGGCGTCCGGGCAGGCTCGCGAGATCGGCCCACACCACGTCCGCGCCCTCGGTGCGGCCCAGGGCCCGGACGGTCCGCACGGCCAGCCGCGTCTTGCCTATTCCCGCTGGTCCGACCAGGATGACCAGACGTTCCGTACCGAGCAGGGCAGCAGTCCGCGCGAGCTCGCGCTCCCGCCCCACGAAGCTCGACAGTTCGGCCGGCACCGCGTGGCGCAGGCTCGCCCCGAGGTCCCCCACACGTCCTCCTCCTGCTCTCCTCAAGGCCCACTAGACAGCCTGGTGGCATGCCCGGGCCCACGAAGAGAGATGATCAGCCGAAAGCAGGGTTGACCGGCCGATGGCCGGGAGAACCACCAGGGGAAGGTATGAACTCGGCCATTTCCGCCATCGACGACACCGACCGGGCGCTCGTCCACGCGCTCCAGCTCGCCCCGCGCGCCAGCTGGGAGCGCCTGGCGCAGGTCCTCGGCGCGCGTCCCGAGACCCTCGCGCGACGCTGGGAGCGGCTGACCTCCGCCGGCGACGCCTGGGTCTCCGGCATCGGGCTGCGCACGGGCAATCGGGCGCCCTGTATGGCGTGGGTCGAGGTGACGTGCGCGGCGGGCGCCGCTCGGGCGGTGGGCGCGGCCCTGACCGGCGACGCCCACACCATGGGCGTGGAGCACACCACGGGCGGCCGCGACCTGCTGGTATTCGTCGCCGTACCGGACCTGCACATGATGTACCAGTACCTCTCCTTCCGGGTGGAGCGGATTCCGGGGGTGGTCGGCACCCGCTCCTCCGTGGTCACGGCGGTGCACGCCTCCCCCGACCGCTGGCGCCTGGACCAGCTGACGCCCGCCCAGGCCGACCGGCTGACCGGGCGCGGCAGCCGCAAGGGAGCCCCGGCGTCCCCCGCGCCGGTCGCCGCGATGCCCGAGGAGGACCGGCCGCTGGTGCTGGCGCTGGCCTCGGACGCGCGGCGCAGCGTGGCCTCGCTGGCCCGGGAGTCGGGGATGAGCGAGTCGACCGTACGGCGCCGCCTGGGCCGGCTGGAGACGGGGCAGAGCCTGCGCTACAGCTGCGCGATGGCCTCGGGGCTGACCGGCTGGCCGGTGTCCGCGACGGTCTGGGCGGAGGTGCCCGAGCACGAGGTGGCCGACTGCGCGGCGGTGGCCGCGGGGCTCCGCGAGACCCGGACCTGCATGTCCGTCAGCGGCCGCTGGAACTTCATGATCGGCGCCCGGCTGCGCACCGTGGAGGAGCTGTCCCGCTACACCGCCGACCTGACGCGCAGGATGCCGGGGCTGCGCGTGACGGACACGTCGGTGGCCCTGCACGTGCGCAAGTCGGAGGCGCAGGAGCTGGACCGGACGGGCCGTCGGGTACGGACGGTCCGGCCGGACATCTGGACGGACACGGCACCGGTGGCCTGGGACGAGGCCCTGCCGTACGGGACGGGCCGGCCGTTCGGGGCCGCGTAGGGGCGACGGGCCGGCGCGCGGGGGCCTGCGGCGGGGGGCACGCCGACGCGCGGCGGCGCGCACGCCACACCCGCAGTGGGTGACGTACGCGCCGCCGGGCGCGGCGCCCGGTGCCGGCCCGGCGGCCGGGGCGCCGGGGTCAGTGGACGAAGGCGGGTTCCGCCGCGGCCTCCGCCGCCGCGTTCCGCTTCGCGCCGAGGTGGTTGAAGGCCAGGTTGAGCAGGATCGCCACCACGCACCCGGTGCTGATGCCGGAGTCGAGGACGACCAGCAGGTCCTTGGGGAAGGCGTGGTAGAACTCCGGCGCGGCGATCGGGATCAGGCCGATGCCCACCGAGGCGGCGACGATCAGGGCGTTCTCCCCCTTCTCCATGGCCGCGCCCGCCAGGGTCTGGATGCCGCTGGCCGCGACCGAGCCGAAGAGGACCACGCCGGCGCCGCCGAGGACGGGCAGCGGGACGACCCCGATCACGGAGGCGGCCATCGGACACAGGCCGAGCAGGATCAGGATGCCGCCGCCGGCCGCGACCACGAAGCGGCTGCGCACCTTGGTCATCGCGACGAGCCCGATGTTCTGGGCGAAGGCGCTGCACATGAAGCCGTTGAACAGCGGGCTGAGCGCGCTGCCGAGGGTGTCGGCGCGCAGGCCTCCCTCGATGGTCCTCGCGTCCGCGGGCCGGCCGACGATCTTGCCGAGGGCCAGGATGTCGGCGGTGGACTCGGTCATGCAGACCAGCATCACGATGCACATCGAGACGATGGCGGCGACCTGGAACTGCGGGGCGCCGAAGTGGAAGGGGGTCGGGAAGCCGACGACCGAGGCGTTCTTGACGGCGTCGAAGCTGGTCATGCCGAGCGGGAGGGCGATGAGCGTGCCCGCGACCAGGCCCAGCAGGATGGAGATCTGCTGGAGGAAGCCGCGCAGGAACTTCCGCATCACCAGGACGATCGCCAGGGTGAGGGCCGCCATGCCGATGTTCTCCATCGAGCCGTAGTCGGCGGCGGCGCGGTTGCCGCCCTGTGACCAGTTGAAGGCCACCGGGAGCAGCGACACGCCGATCAGGGTGATGACGGTGCCGGTGACGACGGGCGGGAAGAAGCGGACGAGCTTGCCGAAGTAGGGGGCGGCTATGAAGCCGACCAGTCCGGCGACGATGATCGCGCCGAAGATGATGGGGATGGCGTTGTCCCCCTCCCCCTTGCCGATGGCGATCATCGGGGTCACGCCGGCGAAGGAGACACCGTTGACGAAGGGGAGCTTGGCGCCGATCTTCCAGAACCCGAGGGTCTGGAGGAGGGTGGCGAGCCCTGCGGTGAAGAGCGAGGCGCCCATCAGGAAGGCGGTCTCGGTGGCGGAGAGGCCGACCGCCGGACCGACGATCATGGGCGGGGCTACGACACCCGCGTACATGGCGGCCACGTGCTGGAGACCGCTCGTGAACATCTTCAGCGGGGGCAAGGTCTCGTCGACCGGGTGCTTCTCCTCCGGTACTGCGACTGCATCTTTGCGAAACCTGGGCGTTGCGGCCACGGCTTCCTCCGGTCGGTTAAACACGTCGGCAGGGACGTGGGTGTCTTGGAGGTGGTGCGAAAGCGTGCTGGTCCAGCCTTTATGGAGTTGTGGGTACTGCTACTTCTTGTCCCAAGGGGTGCGGAATCGATTCGCCCAAAATCTGCTCCGCGCGGTGGCTCCACCCCCGTACGGGGCCGGTGGTGCCGTGGCGAGCGGTGACCGCTCCCGGGGGCGCCCTCGGATCTCTCCTCGGGCGCTTCCCGGGAACGGCTGCCGCGGACCCCGCTCGGGTCCGCGGCCGCCGGCCGGGGGCCGTCCCCCCCTGCCGGACTTCTGGGGTTCCCCCCAGCGGTCGCTGGGGAGATCAGCCCTGGGCGGAGATCCGCGCCAGGCGCTGGGCCTCCTCGCGGGTGGACACCGCGATGGCGTCCTCGTCCGCGAAGAGCAGCCGGTTGTTCTCGACGATCTGCTTGCCGTTGACGAACGAGGCGGTGACCGGGGCGGCAGCGCCGAAGACGAGCGCGGTGACCGGGTCGGCGATCGAGGAGTGCAGGAAGGTGTTCAGGTTCCACAGGACCAGGTCGGCGTTCTTGCCGACCTCCAGCGAACCGATGTTGTCGGCGCGGCCGAGGACCTGGGCGCCGCCGTAGGTGCCGAGGCGCAGCGACTGGCGGGCGTTGAGCGCGGCCTCGCGGTGCACCGGGTTCAGGCGGTTGATCAGCAGCGCGTTGCGCAGCTCGGTGTGCAGCTCACCGGACTCGTTGGAGGCGGTGCCGTCCACGCCGAGGCCGACCGGGACGCCGGCGGCCAGCATGTCCGGGACGCGGGCGATGCCGGCGGCCAGACGGGCGTTGGAGGACGGGCAGTGCGCGACACCGGTCTTGGTGCGGGCGAACGCGGCGATGTCGGAGTCGTTCATGTGGACGCTGTGCGCCATCCACACGTCCTCGCCGAGCCAGCCGGTCGACTCGAAGTAGTCGGTCGGGCCCATGCCGAAGAGCTCGTGGCAGAACTTCTCCTCCTCGACCGTCTCCGAGCCGTGCGTGTGCATGCGCACACCCAGGCGGCGGGCCAGCTCGGCACCCTGCTTCAGCAGCTCGGTGGAGACCGAGAAGGGGGAGCACGGGGCGACCGCGACCTGCGTCATCGAGTCGGCGGAGGCGTCGTGGAACTTCTTGATGGTCGCCTCGGTGTCGGCCAGGGCGCCCTCAAGGGTCTCGACGGCGTGGTCCGGCGGCAGGCCGCCGTCCTTCTCGCTGCGGTCCATCGAGCCGCGGGCGAGGGTGAAGCGGACGCCCATCTCGGACGCGGCGCGGATGATCGCGCCGGAGAGGTCGCCGGAGTTCTTGGGGTAGACGTAGTGGTGGTCCATCGCGGTGGTGACACCGCCGCGGGCCATCGCGGCCAGCGAGCCCTGGGCCGCCGTGTACGCCATCTGCTCGTCGATGCGCGCCCAGGTCGGGTACAGGGCGACGAGCCAGTTGAAGAGGTTGTGGTCGGTGGCCAGGCCACGCGTGATCCACTGGTAGAAGTGGTGGTGCGTGTTGACCAGACCGGGAGTCACGAGGTGCCCGGTGCCGTCGATGCGGCGGACGACGTTGTCGAGGTTCTCGGGGGCTTTGCCCGCGCCGATGGACTCGATCTTGTTGCCGGCGATGACGATGTGACCCGAGGCGTACTCGGTGTCGTTCGCGTCGACGGTCGCGATCGCACAGTTTTCGATGACGATGCGCTCTACGGCGCTGTCATGGGCTGCCGATGCTGCCATGGGACTTCCTCGTGCTTTCAGTGGCGGTGCGGGCACGGCAAAACCCAGGGGATTTGAGTGCCGGAGCCGGGGGCCTGACAGCTGACAGTACTGCCGCCCCGTGTGCTGGTCCGGGTGCCGATTCAGGAAGTTGTGGGGGTGTCGCGCCCCGGGGCCACTGCGGAGCCCCGGGACGCGCGCGCCGTGCTCAGAGGTTGGTCATGTCCACGGGAATACGGGCGTCAGCGCCGTCGCGGAGGACCGTCGCCTCGATGAGACCGTACGGGCGGTCCGCGGCGAAGTAGACCTCGTTGTCGTTCTTGAGGCCGAACGGCTCGAGGTCGACGAGGAAGTGGTGCTTGTTCGGGAGCGAGAAGCGGACCTCGTCGATCTCCGAACGGTGGTTGATGATGCGCGAGCCCATCTGGTACAGGGTCTGCTGCAGCGACAGGGAGTAGGTCTCCGCGAAGGCCTGGAGCATGTGCTTCCTGGTCTCGGCGTAGGACTTCTCCCAGTTGGGCATCCGCTGCTCGTCGTCGGTCCAGTTGAAGCGCCAGCGACCCGACACCTGGGTGGCCAGGATGCGGTCGTACGCCTCCTGAAGGGTCGTGTACTTGTCCTTCACGTAACCCCAGAACTCCGAGTTCGTGGAGTTCATGACGATCAGGTCCTTGAGGCCGGAGACGACCTCCCAGTTCTGGCCGTCGTACGTGATCTGGGTGACGCGGGTCTCCATGCCCTTGCGGACGAAGGAGTGGTTCACCTCGTCGGCGCCGATGAACTTGGAGTTGGCGTCCGAGGTCGCGATGCGGTCCCAGGCGTACTCTTCGATCCGGATGCGCGCGCGCTGGATCGGCTCCTGGCTGTTGACGAACCAACGGGCCAGGTGGATGCCGAACTGCTCGGCGGACTCGATGCCGTACTCCTTGGCGAACGCGTACACCGTGTTCTTGGTGGTGTCCGTCGGGAGGACGTTGGCGTTCGAGCCGGAGTAGTGGACGTCGTCCATGTCGCCGGAGAGGGCGACCGAGACGTTCAGGTCCTTGATGTGGTGGGTGTCGCCGTCCCGCGTGATCTTGACGACGCGGTTCTCTGCCTTGCCGTACTGGTTCTGGCCCAGAATCGTGGCCATGCTAGCTCCCTCGGTAAACGGAGTAGCCGAACGGGTTGAGCAGCAGCGGTACGTGGTAGTGCTCGCCCGGGTTCACCGCGAAGGTGATGGTTACCTCGGGGAAGAACGCACCGCTGTCCCTTACGCGGGGGGCGTCCTGCTGCGCCTCGGCTTGCTTCTTCGAAAAGTACGTCTCGGTCTCGAAGTCGAGACGCACGTGTGTGGTGCCCTCCGGCAGGGCCGGCAGGTCCTTGCAGCGCCCGTCGGCGTCGGTGGCGCTGCCGCCCAGGGCCGCCCACTCGCCGTCGAGGCCCGCGCGGGCCGACAGGGAGATGGCGACGCCCTCGGCGGGGCGGCCGATGCTGGTGTCCAGGATGTGGGTGGACACCGACGCGGTGGTCTCGGTGCTCATGGTCACTCTCCTTCTGCGAGTTCGGCGAGGCGGGTCAGGCGGATCCGGTTGATCTTCACCAGCTCGCCGCGGGCGATCTCTCGCTCCTGCTCGGCGGAGTTGGCGATCCGGACCTTGACCGCGTCCCGCATGAACTCACCGGTCGCACCGGTGGCGCAGATGAGGAAGACGTGGCCGAACTTCTCCTGGTAGGCCAGGTTCAGTTCCAGGAGCTCGTTCTTGAGCTCCTCCGAGGCACCGGCCATGCCACGCTGCTCGCGGGCGGAGGTCGGGTCTCCCGGCTTCGGCCGGCCGATCGGCGCGTGGCCTCCCATCGCCTCGCCCAGGTCGTCCGCGGTGAGCTCCGCCATGGCGGACTCGTTGGCGGAGAACAGGGCGTCGACGGTGGCGAAGGGGCGCTGGGCGAGCATCTTGCTCCCCCACGCCGAACTGGCGCACACCTCGTGCAGCTCGGCCGTGGCCGCGCTGTCGTCCAAGGCGTTGAACCGGGTGAGACCCGGGGTCGGACTCGAAGTCACGGTAGGCCTCCGTGGCCTGTTGTTGCTTTGACGGGCTGCGCATAGCTAACGCCCTCGACAACACGGCGTCAACACTTTGTTGAAACTTCCCGTACACAAAAGCCGCCGCCCGGGTGAATTGGGCGGCGGCTCGTCACGATCGGTGAATCAGCCCTCACTCTTGGCCGTCTTATTCGGCTTTTGAGAGGCGGCATCCCGGTTCAAGTAGTTGTAGACCGTGAAGCGGCTTACGCCCAGGGCGCCGGCGACCGTTTCCACGCCGTGGCGTACCGAGAAGGCGCCCCGCGCCTCCAGTATGCGCACCACGTCCTGCTTGGCCTTGCGGTCCAGCCGCGCCAACGGTACGCCGTGCCGCCGCTCCAGCGCCGCAAGGATGTGGTCCAGCGAGTCGGACAGCTGGGGCAGCCGCACGGCCAGCAGCTCCTGACCCTCCCACGCGAGCACGACGTCGTCGGGCTCGGCCTGGGCGGGGTCCATCATCTCGCCGCCCATCGCGTCGACCAGCGGCTTGACCGCGGCGACGAAGGGGTGGTCGCGGGGCTCGGTCATGCGCCGCCCTCCCCGATCACATTCACCTGGAGGGAGACGCGCGTCGCGCCGGCCTCCAGGGAGTCGCGCAGCAGCGCGGCCACGGCGGTCAGCACCCGGTCGGACTCGCCCTCGGCCGTGTTGCCGAACGGGCCGACGTCGACCGCGTCCAGCTCGGCCTTCTGGATGACCTCGCGGGCGGCCACGGCGTGGGCGGGAGCCTCTTCGAGGTCGAAGGGCTCGGTCGTGAACTCAACTCTCAATCGCACGTCGCCAAGCTACCGGGCAGTCGTGAGATTCCGGGAGTCCGCACTTGACAAGTGCGAGCCTCGGCTTGCAGTCTTCCATCAAGCAGAAAATAACTTCCGCAATACGGAAGGAGCGCATACCCCTCATGGGATACACGGACCAGCGCTTCGATGTGAACCTGTCGATCCTCTTCACGGAACTCCCGCTCCTGGAGCGCCCCGCGGCCGCCGCCGCGGCGGGCTTCACCGCGGTCGAGCTGTGGTGGCCCTGGATCGAGACCCCCACCCCCGCTCAGGAGGAGCTGGACGCCCTCAAGAAGGCTCTTGAGGACGCCGGCACCCAGCTGGTGGGCCTGAACTTCTACGCCGGCCGGCTGCCGGGCCCGGACCGCGGTGCGGTATCGGTACCCGGCGAGGAGTCGGACCGCTTCAACGCCAACATCAACGTGGCGGCGGACTTCGCCGCCTCGGTCGGCTGCAAGGCGCTCAACGCCCTGTACGGCAACCGCGTCGAAGGCGTGGACCCGGCCGTCCAGGACGAGCTGGCCCTGAAGAACCTGGTCGTCGCGGCCCAGGCCGCGGACCGCGTGGGTGCGATCCTCCTGATCGAGACCCTCAACAAGCCCGAGTCGCCGCTCTACCCCCTGGTGAGCGCTCCGGCCGGCATCGAGGTAGTGGACAAGGTCAACGAGGCCACCGGCCTCGGGAACGCCAAGTTCCTGCTCGACCTGTACCACCTGGCGATGAACGATGAGGACCTCTCCGAGGTCATCGAAAAGTACGCCGCCAAGACCGGCCACGTCCAGATCGCGGACAAGCCGGGACGCGGTGCCCCCGGCACCGGCGAGCTGCCCCTCGAGGCACTCCTGGACCAGCTGAAGAAGGCCGGATACGAGGGCTACGTAGGCCTCGAGTACAAGGCGGCCGACGCCGCCGCGTCCTTCGAGTGGCTGCCGGCCGAGGCCCGCGCCGCCAAGTAGGCGGACAAAGTCCAGGCGATCAGCCAGGCACCTCACGCACTTTTCGTACGAAGCATTAAGAGAAGGACCCTCATCATGAGCAACCTCCCCAAGATCGCCTGGATCGGTCTCGGAATCATGGGCTCCCCCATGGCCGAGAACCTGCTGAAGGCCGGCTACTCGGTCACCGGCTTCACCCTGGAGCAGGACAAGCTGGAGCGCCTGGCCGCCGCCGGCGGTACGGCCGCCGGCTCGATCGCCGAGGCCGTCGCCGGCGCCGACGTCATCATCACGATGGTGCCCGCCTCCCCGCAGGTCGAGGCCATCTCCTACGGCGAGAACGGCATCCTGGAGAACGCCAAGTCCGGCGCGCTGATCATCGACATGTCGTCGATCACCCCGCAGACCTCCATCGACCTGGCGAAGAACGCCGCCGAGAAGGGCATCCGCGTCATCGACGCCCCGGTGTCCGGCGGCGAGGCCGGCGCCATCGAGGCCGTCCTGTCGATCATGGTGGGTGGCGAGCAGGCCGACTTCGACGAGGCCCTGCCGATCCTCGAGGCCCTCGGCAAGGTCATCGTCCTGTGCGGTCCGCACGGCTCCGGCCAGACGGTGAAGGCAGCCAACCAGCTCATCGTGGCGGTGAACATCCAGGCGTGCGCCGAGGCCGTCGTCTTCCTCGAGAAGTCCGGCGTGAACCTCCAGGCCGCCCTGGACGTCCTCAACGGCGGTCTGGCCGGCTCCACGGTCCTGACCCGCAAGAAGGACAACTTCCTGAACCGCGACTTCAAGCCCGGCTTCCGGATCGACCTGCACCACAAGGACATGGGCATCGTCACCGACGCCGCCCGCAACGTCGGTGCGGCCCTGCCGGTCGGCGCGGTCGTCGCCCAGCTGGTCGCCTCGCTGCGCGCCCAGGGTGACGGCGGCCTGGACCACTCCGCCCTGCTCCGCGCGGTCGAGCGCCTCTCCGGCGCCCAGATCTGATCCCGCCGGCGGCCCCATCCCCCGGGTCGCCCTCCCCCCGCCCTGACGGGGGCCTGAGTTTCCGGATGGTGCCGGTGCTGACACCTGTCCTGTCGCGCCCAAGCGCCGGCACCGTCCGGATCACCTCTCCTCTCTCTTTCTTTTAAACAAACTGTTGACGTCGCGTTCACGCCGAAATTAGGCTGTTCCGCATGACGGAAGATGCATTCCGTCAGCAGTTACCCGTACGGAAGGTCACCATGTCGAAGCGCACGCTGACGACCGAGTCCGGCGCCCCGGTCGCCGACAACCAGAACTCCGCCACCGCCGGCGTCGGTGGCCCGCTCCTGATCCAGGACCAGCAGCTCCTTGAGAAGCTCGCCCGCTTCAACCGCGAGCGCATCCCGGAGCGCGTGGTGCACGCCCGCGGCTCGGCCGCGTACGGCTACTTCGAGGTGACCGACGACGTCACCGCGTACACCAGCGCGGCGTTCCTGAACACGGTCGGCAAGAAGACCGAGACCTTCCTGCGCTTCTCCACCGTCGCCGACTCCCTCGGTGGCGCGGACGCCGTCCGCGACCCGCGCGGCTTCGCGCTGAAGTTCTACACCGAAGAGGGCAACTACGACCTCGTCGGCAACAACACCCCGGTGTTCTTCATCAAGGACCCGATCAAGTTCCCCGACTTCATCCACTCCCAGAAGCGCGACCCCTTCACGGGCAAGCAGGAGCCGGACAACGTCTGGGACTTCTGGGCGCACGCCCCCGAGGCCACGCACCAGATCACCTGGCTGATGGGTGACCGCGGCATCCCGGCGTCCTACCGCCACATGAACGGCTACGGCTCCCACACCTACCAGTGGACCAACGCCCAGGGCGAGGCCTTCTTCGTCAAGTACCACTTCAAGACGAACCAGGGCATCCGCTGCCTCTCGGGCGAGCAGGCCGCCGAGCTCGTCGGCCAGGACGCCAACTCGCACCAGACCGACCTGCTCCAGGCGATCGAGCGCGGCGTGAACCCGAGCTGGACCCTCTACGTCCAGATCATGCCGGCCGCCGAGGCCGCGGACTACCGATTCAACCCGTTCGACCTCACCAAGGTGTGGCCGCACAGCGACTACCCGCTGCAGCGCGTGGGCCGCCTGGTCCTCGACCGCAACCCGGACAACGTCTTCGCCGAGGTCGAGCAGTCCGCCTTCTCCCCGAACAACTTCGTCCCGGGCATCACCGCCTCGCCGGACAAGATGCTCCAGGGCCGCCTGTTCGCGTACGCCGACGCCCAGCGCTACCGCCTCGGTGTGAACCACACCGTTCTGCCGGTCAACGCCCCGAAGGCGACGAAGGCCGACAACTACGGCCGCGACGGCGTCATGGCGCTGCGCAACGGTTCGCGCACCGACAAGAACTACGAGCCCAACTCGTACCAGGGCCCCGCCGAGACCGGCATAGCCCTCGGTGCCCCGAAGGCCGTCTCCGGCTACACGGGCACCCACGAGGCCCCGGCCCACACCAAGGACGACGACTTCTTCCAGGCCGGTGAGCTCTACCGCCTGATGTCGGAGGCCGAGAAGCAGCGTCTGGTGGCGAACATCGCCGGCGGCCTGTCTCAGGTCACCCTCGAGGACGTCATCGAAAAGAACCTGGCTCACTTCCACGCCGCGGACGCCGACTACGGCAAGCGCGTCGAGGAGGCCGTCCGCGCCCTGCGCGACGCCTGAGCCGAAAAGCTGCACCGGGGGCCTGACGGGAGGTCAGGCTCCGGGTGCCGAGCCCGCACCGCGGACCCGGATGAGGGGTGGTACGCGGTGGGGGCAGGACGAGGACCGTGGCGGGCGAGCGAGCCAGTGCGGTGGTAATGGGTTCCGAGGCCCGTCTCTTGACCTGAGGGAGACGACGCCGAAGTTCTCGTCGCCCGACCGCCACGGTCCCAGCCACTCCTCTGTATAGAGGGGCCACGCACAGGGCCCCCTCTATACAGAGGAGAACCTTCCAACTCCGCCCGGCGGTGCGAACGTCCTGTCGCGCCAGCCTCGCTCCGTCGGGCGGTAACAACCAGAGAGCCGAGTCACGGACGGTCCCGTGACTCGGCTCTTTGTCGTTGCCGGTACACGGCTTGCGGCGCGGGGCGTGGGCGGGGCAAGAGTCACCTACCCGCCCACGGGGTGCGGGTCCGGGTGCCGGGGGTCCGTACCCCCTGGGGCGGACTCACAGCCGGTTTGGGGGTTTCCCGGCAGTCACGGCCGGAGGCGTTGCGGATGTAGGCGAGCTCCATCCAGCGCTCGATACCGGTGTCGGAGACGTTCTCGTTGATCACGGCCACCAGCACGCCCTCGACGAGCGCTTGCCGTGTCGTGTGTCAACGAGGCCGCTGGCGCGGATCTCCGGCCTCTCGTGCGGGTAGCCGCGCCCCTGGCCCGGGATCTCGGCTCTTGAGGGCCCGGGTGCCTGGCCGGCCAGGTCCCGGCCCCGTCGCCTCATCGCTGAGAGACCCGCCCCTTGCCCTTGGACCGTGCCGTTCTTTTGGGGGTTTCCCGGCAGTCTTTCGGCTTTCCGGGGCGGGACGGTCGGTCAAGGGTCGCCGAAGGCGATCACGAAGTGACGCGACCGAAGGGAGCGCCCTTGAGGGACCGGCACGACACGGAAGGACGATGGGACTGACGGGAAACCCCCAAACCCTCCCTGAACCGGTCCGGGCAGGACACCGCCCCCCACCCCCGCCCCCACAGCCGGATCCCGCCCCCGCTCAGGCCCGCAGGGCGTGCCCCCACCGTGGTGGCGCCAGGGGCCCACCCCCCGGCCCGCAGGCGGCTGGTGCCGCCCGGGGTTCACCCCGCCGGGGTGTCGACGACCGCGGCACGGAGCCGCGTACGCAGGGAAACGCGGAGCGGCCCCCGCCCCTCCCGGAGGAGGAACGGGGGCCGGTGCGTGCGTGCGGGGCCGATCAGACCTGGAGGGCCTTGATCGCGGTCGGGGCGTGGCCCGGCTCCGTCGCGAGCTCTTCGAACTCGGTGACGTCGCTCATGTCGACCGTCTTGCTCATCGCGATGTTGGTGACGCGCTCCAGGATGGCCTCGACGACGACCGGGACCTGGAACTCCTGCGCCAGCTTCTTGGCCTCCTCGAAGGCCTCGCCCAGCTTGTCCGGGTCGGTGACGCGGATGGCCTTGACGCCCAGGCCCTCGGCGACCTTGACGTGGTCGACGCCGTAGACGCCGAGCTCCGGGGTGTTGATGTTCTCGAACTCGAGGTTGACCTCGAAGTTGATGCCCAGGTTGCTCTGCGCCTGGCGGATCAGGCCCAGGTAGGCGTTGTTCACGAGGACGTGGACGTAGGGGACCTTGTGCTGCGCGGCGACGGCCAGCTCTTCGATCATGAACTGGAAGTCGTAGTCGCCGGAGAGGGCGACGACCGGGGTCTCGGGCTGCGCGGTGGCGGCACCGATGGCGGCCGGGATGGTCCAGCCGAGCGGGCCGGCCTGGCCGCAGTTGACCCAGTGGCGCGGCTTGTAGACGTGCAGGAACTGCGCGGCCGCGATCTGGGAGAGGCCGATGGTGGTGACGTAGCGGGTCTCCGGGCCGAAGGCCTTGTTCATCTCCTCGTAGACGCGCTGCGGCTTCAGGGGGATGTTGTCGAAGTGCGTACGGCGCTGCAGGGTGGCCTTGCGCTCCTGGGCGGAGGCGGTCCAGGCGGAGAAGTCGGGGAGCTTGCCCCCGGCCTTGAGCTCCTTGGCGACCTCGATGAAGAGCTCCAGGGCGACCTTGGCGTCGGAGGCGATGCCGAAGTCCGGGGCGAAGATCTTGCCGATCTGCGTGGGCTCGATGTCGACGTGGACGAACTTGCGGCCCTTGGTGTAGGCGTCCATGTTGTAACCGGTGTGACGGTTGGCCCAGCGGTTGCCGATGCCCAGGACGAAGTCCGACTCCAGGAACGTCGCGTTGCCGTAGCGGTGGGCGGTCTGGACGCCGACCATGCCCGCGGCCAGCTCGTGGTCGTCCGGGATGGTGCCCCAGCCCATCAGGGTGGAGATGACGGGGACGTTGATCAGCTCGGCGAACTCGACCAGCAGGTCGGAGGCGTCGGCGTTGATGATGCCGCCGCCGGCGACGATCAGCGGGCGCTCGGACTCCAGCAGGAACTGGATGGCCTTCTCGGCCTGGGCGCGGCTGGCCTGCGGCTTGTAGACCGGCAGCGGGGTGTAGGTCTCGGGGTCGAACTCGATCTCGGTCAGCTGGACGTCGATCGGCAGGTCGATCAGGACCGGGCCCGGACGGCCGGACCGCATCAGGTGGAAGGCCTGCTGGAAGACGCCGGGGACCTGCGCGGCCTCCAGGACCGTGGTGGCGGCCTTGGTGACGGGCTTGGCGATCGAGGCGATGTCGACGGCCTGGAAGTCCTCCTTGTGGAGCTTCGAGACCGGAGCCTGACCGGTGATGCACAGGATCGGGATCGAGTCCGCGATGGCGGAGTACAGGCCGGTGATCATGTCGGTGCCGGCCGGGCCCGAGGTACCGATGCAGACGCCGATGTTGCCCGCCTTGGCACGGGTGTAGCCCTCGGCCATGTGCGAGGCGCCCTCGACGTGGCGGGCCAGCGTGTGCGCGATGCCGCCCACGTTCTTGAGCTCGCGGTAGAACGGGTTGATCGCAGCACCGGGCACGCCGAACGCTTGTTCGACACCCTCGAGCTTGAGGATCTCAACTGCGGCAGCGGCGGCTGTCATACGAGGCATCAGGTTCTCCTGCGGGTCTGGCGGTCAGACTTTTCCGTCATCCGGAATTCTTGTTCTGCTATACGGAACAAGCTAAGGCGCGACTTCGCGCACGTCAAGGCGGTAAGGCACCCCGGAACCCACCAAAAGCCGCATGGGGTTCGGCGAGTTGTACAAATGACCAGGGCCCGGAGCCGGATCGGCGTGAATCGGCCGGTCCTCGTCGCCCGGCGGTCGCCGGTGGTGGAGCATGGACCCACGCACAGCGACGGAGGGGGTCCAGGTCTCATGGCGGAAGCGGTACCGGTGCGCTGTCCTTCGTGCCGGCGCGAGAACGGCTACAGCGTCCCGGTGTATCCCTGCGCATGCGGGAGCCCGGTCGCGCCGCCGCTGGACCTGGCCGCGCCTCCCGTCCCCCTCACGCACCGCAACTGGTCGGAGGCCTGGGTGACGGTGCGCTGCGGGGCCTGCGGGCGGGAGAGCGAGTGGCCGCACCCGGAGGTGGGCTGCGGTTCCTGCGGACTGGTCGTACGGGTGCCCGTGCACCCGGTGGAGCGGCCGGCCGGGCCGGCCGGGGACGCGGGCGCGCGGGACGGCGTACGGCAGGACCCGGCGCGGGCGGAACCCGGGCCGGCGGGGCCCGGCGGCGCTGCGGGCGGCACAGGCGGCACGGCGGCGGGCGGGGCCGCGGCGGGCGGGACGGGCGGGGCCGGGCCGCGTACGGGTCCGGCGGCCGGGCGGCCCGCGATGTCCCGGCCCGCGTTCCGGCCCGTGACCATCCGCACCGCCCGGGACGCCGTGGTCACGGCCGCGCTGTACCTGCGCTGGCTCGGCTTCCAGGACGTGCGCCAGCCCGACGCGGTGCCGATCCCGTCGGCGGTGGTGGACCTGCGGGCCCCGGGGGTGGTGGCGCAGGTGGACCCGACGACGGCCCCGGCCGGGCTGCGGGCGGTGGAGTGCGTGTGGCTGAACGGCCTGACGGCCTCGGCGACCAGCGTCTACTTCTCCCTGGCGGGATACACCGAGGAGGCCCGGGGCCGCGCGGACGACCTGGGGATACCGCTGTTCGTGATGGACCTGACGGGCATGCCGCAGCCGGTCAACGACCCGGCCGACCGGCTGGTGGGAATGGGGGCCTAGGCTCTGGGGCTGTTGTCATCCGTATGAGTAACGCCCCGACGCCCCTTCCTGCCGAGGAGAGCCCGATGAGTCTGTACGACATCCCGCTGACCACCCTGGACGACGAGCCCACCAGCCTGGCGGCCCACCGGGGCAAGGCCATCCTGCTGGTGAACACCGCCTCCCAGTGCGGGCTCACCCCCCAGTACTCGGGACTGGCCCGGCTGCAGTTCACGTACGAGGGGAAGGGCTTCACCGTCATCGGTGTCCCCTGCAACCAGTTCGGCGGCCAGGAGCCGGGCACCGCGGAGGACATCCAGACCTTCTGCGCGGCCGGCTTCGGCGTGACCTTCCCGATGCTGGAGAAGTCCGAGGTGAACGGCGAGAACCGGCACCCCCTGTACCAGGAGCTGGTGAAGACCCCGGACGCCGAGGGTGAGGCGGGGGACATCCAGTGGAACTTCGAGAAGTTCCTGATCTCCCCCGCCGGCGAGGTCGTGGCCCGCTTCCGGCCCCGCACCGAGCCCGAGGCCCCCGAGGTCATCGCCGCGATCGAGGCGCAGCTGCCGGGCTGACGCCCGTACGCCGTGCTCAGCCCAGGTCGGCCTCGTCGTACTCCCCGGTCGAGCCGGCCGCGGTGAGCTCCCTCAGCTCGACCCGGCGGATCTTGCCGGAGACGGTCTTGGGGAGCTCGGCGAACTCGATGCGCCGGATCCGCTTGTACGGGGAGAGGACCGCCCGGGAGTGCTCGAAGAGCGCCCGGGCGGTCTCCTTCCCGGGCTCCCAGCCGGCGGCGAGGGTGACGTACGCCTTCGGCACCGCCAGGCGCAGCTCGTCGGGGGCGGGGACGACGGCCGCCTCGGCCACCGCCTCGTGCTCCAGGAGGGCGCTCTCCAGCTCGAAGGGGCTGATCTTGTAGTCGGAGGCCTTGAAGACGTCGTCGGCCCGGCCCACGTAGGTGAGGTGTCCGTCGGCGTCGCGGGAGGCGATGTCCCCGGTGCGGTAGAGCCCGTCGGCCATGGCCTCGGCGGTGCGCTCGGGGTCGTCCCGGTAGCCGGTCATCACCCCGGCGGGGGCGTGGCGCAGGTCCACGCAGAGCTCGCCCTCGACGGGGGACTCCTTGCCGGTGACCGAGTCCAGCAGGACGATCTCGTACCCGGGCGCGGGGCGGCCCATGGACCCGGGCTTCACCTCGGCGCCGGGGAAATTGCCCACCTGGAGGGTGGTCTCGGTCTGGCCGAAGCCGTCGCGGATGGTGATGCCCCAGGCGTCCCGGACCCGCTCGATGACCTCCGGGTTCAGCGGCTCGCCGGCGGCGACGGCCTCGCGCGGAGGCTTGCGCAGCTTGGTGAGGTCGGACTGGATCAGCATCCGCCAGACGGTGGGCGGGGCGCAGAAGGTGGTGACGCCGCCGCGGTCCATCTCGGCCATGAGGCGCTCGGCGTCGAAGCGGGTGTAGTTGTGGACGAAGACGGTCGCGCCCGCGTTCCAGGGGGCGAAGATGTTGGACCAGGCGTGCTTGGCCCAGCCGGGCGAGGCGATGTTGAGGTGGACGTCGCCGGGGCGCAGCCCGAGCCAGTACATGGTGGAGAGGTGCCCGATCGGGTACGAGGCGTGCGTGTGCTCGACCAGCTTGGGGCTGGCGGTGGTGCCCGAGGTGAAGTAGAGCATCAGGGGGTCGGTGGCGAGGGTGACGCCGTCCGGGGTGAAATCGGACTCGGTCGCGTACATGTCCTCCAGCCGCCGCCAGCCGGTGGGGACCTCCGTCCCGGCGGCGATGCGGGTGTAGGTGCCGGGGACCTCGTCGAACTTGTGGGTGTCCTCGGCGCGGGCGATGACGTGGCGTACGTGTCCGCGGTCGACCCGGTCGCGCAGGTCGGCCGGGCCGAGCAGGGGGGTGGCGGGGATGACGACGGCGCGCAGCTTCATCGCGCCGAGCATCACCTCCCACAGCTCTCTCTGGTTGCCGAGCATGACGAGGATCCGGTCGCCGGCGGCGACGCCCTGGGCGCGGAGCCAGTTGGCGGCGGAGTCCGACCGTACGCTCATCTCGCCGAAGGAGACGGAGCGGCTGGTGCCGTCCTCCTCCACGATGCGCAGGGCGTCGGCGCCGTTCCCGTCAGCGATGTGGTCGAACCAGTCGAGGGCCCAGTTGAAGTGCTCGGGGCGGGGCCAGGTGAAGCCGGCGTGGGCGGCGTCGTACTGCCCGCGGTGTTCGAGCAGGAAGTCCCGTGCGGCCTGGAAGCTTTCGGTGGCGCTGTTCTCCGTCATGAGAGGCATCGTGCCGCGCCGGGAGGGGCCTCCACCAGGGCGGCGTCAGCCGTGGATTGACCCGAAGCGCACGGGTCCGGGCGCGCCGCCCATCCCGGCGAGCAGGGACTCGCCTTCGGCGGCGATCTCGTCGCGGCGCGCGGGGGTCTGCGTACCGAAGAGCTCGACGGTCAGCCGGGGGCGGCCGCTCGTGTCGTCGATGCGCCAGAGACCGGCGAGGAACCCGTCGACGAGCAGGGTGCAGTGGGCCTGGTTGCCGGTCCACGTGCGGCCCTTGATCTCCGGCGGGACCACGCGGGAGCGGTCGGCGTGCGAGAGCAGCAGGTTGTCGAACTCGGGGAGGAAGCGGGGCGGCGCCGGCGTGTCGGCGTCGGGGCGGGGCGCGTCGGGCAGGTCGAAGAGCTCGGTCCCGTTCTCGTCGCGGAAGGCGGCCAGCCGCGGGCGCAGCCGCTCGAACGCCTCCCGCAGGCGGGTGAGCCCGGCCCAGGTCTGCATGTCCTTGACGGAGGCGGGCCCGAAGGCACCCAGGTAGCGCAGCACGACGGCATCGATGCCCTGCTCCTCCTCCCCGTGGGCGGCATCGCCCACCCAGCACTCCAGGGTGGTCAGCCGCACCTGTCCGCTACGGCCCCACACCCCGCGCGGGGTGACCTGCACGAGCGGGAGCAGGCAGCGGGCGGCGACGGACAGCGACTGCGGGTCGGCGGAGGGCCACTCCCGTAGCAGCTCCTCGCGGATCTCCCCCATGGTGCGCGGCTCGGCCTCGACGAAGGCCCGCGCGCGCCGGGCGAGCCGGTCCAGGTCCACTCCGACGAGGCCCTTGCGGAAGTAGTTGACCTCCCGGTCCCGGGCCCCCTGCACGAGCGGCCTCAGCCCGAGGGCGTCCCGCACGGTGTGGGTGTGGATGGTGGACCGCATGGTCACCATCCGGACCACCCTGCGCTCCTCCATCAGCCGGGCCAGCTGCTCGGGGCGGAATCCGGCGAGCCGGGCGTGCAGCTGGAAGTACGGGGGCTTCACGTTCTGCGCCTGGAGTCCGAGCAGGTGCGCGACGGCGTCCTCAGGGGACATCTCGGCGCGGCTCAGCAGCAGCTGGCGGGCGAGCGTGGCACGGTTCAGAGCGCGGGTGTCGAGTACGGGGTTCGTCCTGGAGGCCATATCGGCAACCTATCCCCCGTTGCGGACACCCTCTGTCCGCAACCACACGCCGACGCACCCCCGGAGGCTGACCTGCGATGTCGGAGCGACCGAACCGCCGCCCCTCCTCGTCCCCGAGGCGTTCGGGCTGGCTCCGCCCGCCCGGCCCCGCCGCCACTCCCCCGTCGGCGGCCCCCAGCCCGGCGCCCCCGGACCGCGAGAGCGTGATCGACTCCGCCGTCTACCGCGACGGCCGCCGGGTCGCCTCCCCGACCACCCTCGCGGACACCTTCCGGCGGCTGCGCGAGCAGCCGGACGGCATGGCCTGGATCGGCCTGCACCGCCCCACGGAGTCCCAACTCCACTCCCTGGCAGCTGAGTTCAACCTCCACCCGCTCTCGGTCGAAGACGCCATGGAGGCCCACCAGCGCCCCAAACTGGAGCGCTACGGCGACACCCTCTTCGTGGTCCTGCGCGCGGCCCGCTACCTGGACGCCCTGGAGGAGGTCGACTTCGGCGAGCTCCACATCTTCGTCGGCCCGGACTTCCTGATCACGGTCCGCCACGGCGCCGCCCCGGACCTCACCGCCGTCCGCCGCCGCATGGAGGAGACCCCGGACCTCCTCGCCCTCGGCCCGGAGGCCGTCCTGTACGCGATCCTCGACGCGGTGGTGGACGGCTACGCCCCGGTCGTGGCGGGCGTCCAGACGGACATGGACGAGATCGAGACGGAGGTCTTCCGCGGCGACCCCGAGGTCTCCCGCCGCATCTACGAACTCTCCCGCGAAATGGTCGAGTTCCAACGCGCCACCCGCCCCCTGCTCGGCATGCTCCACGGCCTCATGGCGGGCTTCGCCAAGTACGGCACGGACGAGGAACTCCAGCGCTACCTCCGCGACGTGGCCGACCACGTGACGCACACGAGCGAACGCGTCGACGGCTTCCGCCAGGCCCTCACCGAAATCCTCACGGTGAACGCCACCCTGGTCTCCCAACAACAGAACGCCGAAATGCGCGCCTTGGCGGAGGCGGGCTTCGAACAGAACGAGGAGATCAAGAAGATCTCCTCGTGGGCCGCCATCCTCTTTGCACCCACACTCGTGGGAACCATCTACGGCATGAACTTCGAGGACATGCCGGAGCTGAAGTGGGCCGGCGGCTACCCCTTCGCAATCCTCCTGATGGCAGTGGTCTGCGTGAGCCTGTACGTCATCTTCAAGAAGCGCGACTGGCTGTAGCGGAGTCGCTGCTCCAGAGCGGGAGGGTACGCGGCACCGAGGAACGGGGCCATCGCTTCCTCGCCTGGTCTTCTGCCACGGCCGGACGGCGGTGTTCGCGTACGGTGGGACCGTGATCGGGACGCCCATGCCAGGGGCATCGCAGAGGTGCCGAGGGCGAGGTTGTCGGTGAGGCCCGACGCGCCCTTGTCGGCCCGGCCGTCAGGGAGTTCCAATCACGAGGCAGGGGACCGAGCGGCTGCCCTCCAGATCGCCCCGGCCGACGTCGTGGACGTGTCGATGTGGCGGCTGTGCGGACACATGAGGCCGACGGACCCGACGTCCCGGACTACGTGCTCGGAGTGCTGCGCGAGGAACAGTCGGGGACGGCGCCGACCCGGACCCTGGCCGACCTGCCCGAGCTGCTGGACCGTCTGCGGTCCGCGGGGCGGTGGTGGGGCCGGAGCTGTCGGGCGCTCTGGCGCAGGTCCAGGGGACGCTCTCCCGCGCGGCGTACCGGATACTCCGGGAGGCGCTGACGAACGCGCTGCGCCACGGGGCAGGCGGCCTGATCGAGGTCCGCGTGGCGGCCGGGCCGGACGGACTGGACTTCACGGTGGTCAACCCGGACCGGGGCACGGCCGGAGCCGGGCACGGACCCGGGAGCCTTCCCTACCTCCGGCCACGGCCTGCCCGGACTGGCCGAGCGCGTCCGGCTGCTGCACGGCGACTTCCAGGCCGGCCCGGACGGGGTGCAGCACTGGCGGCTGTCCTGCCGACTGCCGGCACGGGTGTCCGCGTGAGTGGGTCCGACGTGGACGACGGCGTAGCGCTGCCCGCCGTCACCGGCCCCACCGTCACCCTGCTGATCGCGGACGACGACGAGGGCACCCGCAGCGGCCTGCGCTTGCTGCTCGCCGCACAGCCGGGGATGACGGTGGTCGGCGAAGCTGCCGACGGGCGTCGAGGCGCTCGAGCGAGCATCGCGTACGAGTCCGGCCTGGTGGTCCCGGGCTTCGCCGACTGACCGGCTTCCGCTCCTTCTCACGGCCGTCCGGCAGCCGTGGCCGGGGAGAGTCCCGGGCGACGCCGGGGCGGCGAAGGGCTTGGTGTGCGGGGCCGCCGGAACCGGGTAACGTCCTTGTCATGTTCTTCCAGACACCGATTTGCGAGTGAGAGCGTGACGGGCCCCTGCTGACGTCCCTCGACGTCGCCGCGCCCGTCCCCCACCGATGAATCCGTAGATCACTTCACATCACCACCGGGAGAACCCGTGACCGACAGCAAGAACATCAACAACCCCGTGGGCCAGGGCGGCGGCCAGCGCAAGAAGCTGTCCCGCGCCGAACGGCAGAACAACGGTCCGCACCGCAACCTCGACCGCCAGGGTGCCGCCGACCAGAAGGCGGAGCTGGTGCGCAAGATGCGCGAGAAGGTTGCCGCAGCCGAGGGTGCCGGGCAGGCGGGCGACGACACCGCAGAGAGCTGACCTCACCGAGATCCCCGCCGTCCGGTCCGCGACCGGCACGCTCGCCGAAGGGGGGCAAACCCGGCCTCCGCGCCCTCTGGGCACCTTCTGCGACGAGGTCGCCGGCCACCCCCTGGGCAGGACCCGCACCCGCTTCGGCCCCTCTACCCGCCACCGGGGCGGGGTGGTGCATGACCGCCAACGAACCTCGCACGGACATTCGAATTGCGCAGGCCGAAACACCGACGGCAGGGCGCGGGGGCCGCGGTGGGGGCGGACAGCCGGGAGCCGATGCCTTCCCTCTCCCCCGTGGGGGGACGGGAGGAAGCTGCGGGGGGCTACGCGCGGCCCGATGCCAGGTCCATCAGGCGGGACAGCACGCGGCCGCCGGAGGCGGTGACACCGTCGTGCTCCCATTCGTTGGTGACCCATACCCGGGTGGCCCCGACCTCGCGCGCAGTGCGCAGGGAGAGCCCGGAGTCCACGTACATGTCGTCGTGGTAGACGAGCGCGGCGACCGGGACCCGGTTGGCGGCGAGGCGTTGAGGGTCGTACAGCGCCGGCCAGTCGGAGCGTTCGGCGAGCAGGTCGGCGGCGTCGGCGAAGGGGCGCAGGCCGTTGATCTCCCGGAACATCCAGGGGTAGATCATTTCTCCGGTGAGCAGGAGGGGGTCGGCGTCCTCGGCGAACTCGGGGAAGGCCGCCAAGGCCCTGGACGCGGCCCAGCCCGTCGGCCCGGCGCCCTGGCCGTACAGGGTCTCCTGCATGACGGCGAAGAGCGGGTTGTCGGTGAAGCCGGTCAGTGTCATCACCTGGTGCAGGAAGGTGTCGGTCGGCTTCGCTTGCTCGTCGAGGGATTCGTCGAGGAGCCAGTGGATCCGCTCGAAGCCGTCGCCCATGCCGAGGGCCAGGCCGAGCGTGCGCAGGCGGTGGGGGGTGAGCCGGTCTCCGTCGGGCAGGCGCACATCGGCGGCGGCCAGGAAGCGGGCGAGCTCGCGCAGCCGGACCGCGTCGTGGGGGTAGCGGGCGTAGAAGTCGAGGACGCGCTCCCGCACCCGGGGGTAGGTGCGGGCGTAGACGTCGTCGGCGGTGGCCGTGAGGCCGGGCAGGCCTCCGGTCACGTAGCACGCCCGCAGGCCTTCGGGGGCACGGGAGAGGTAGGTGAGGGTGATGAAGCCGCCGTAGCTCTGGCCGAGGGTCTCCCAGGGCTCGTCGCCGCACAGTTGCCGGCGGATCAGTTCGGCGTCCTTGACGATCGAGTCGGCGCGGAAGTGGCCGAGGTGGTCGGCCAGCCGGGCCGGTGAGACGAAGCGGGAGGCGGCCCGGGCGGTGAGGGGGGTGGAGCGGCCCGTGCCGCGTTGGTCGAGGAGGAGGACCCGGTGGGTCTTGAGGGCGTGGGGCAGCCAGCCGGGTGAACCGGCCGTCGGCCTGGGCGACTTGCCGCCCGGTCCGCCCTGCAGGTAGAGCAGCCAGGGCAGTCGCCTGTGTGCTTGGTGCGCTTCCGCGACCTCCCGGGCGAAGATCCGGATGGTCGGACCGTGCGGGGCCGCATGGTCCAGGGGGACGGTGAAGACGTGGTCGGCGGTCGCGTACGCGGGGTTCATGGGTCCCTTTCGCGGCCGCCCGGCTTCAGGGGCCACATGGTGACGTGTGACATTGCGCAACAGCATGGCGCAGGCAACGGTTCCTGCGGAGCCCCCCGGTTACCCATAACGCCGCGCTATGGAGGCGCGACAATTGCGAGTGCCATTTCACATAACTATGTTATCGGTCACATTCCAGCCTCCTCGTCTCAGGCTGCCCGACTGTGCACGGAGTGACCACTGATGGACAAGCGCACTCTCCACGCCCTCGCCACCGCCCTGGCGGCGACCGTAACGCTCGCCATGGCCGGCTGTTCCAACAGCGGCCATTCCGGCGGCAGTCGGCAGGGCAAGGACGCGAAGAACCCGGCACTCGCCAACGCGGGGGCCGCGGTCGGCGGCACTCCGCAGAAGGGCGGCACGCTGACCGTCCTGTCCAACCAGGACTTCACCCACCTCGACCCGGCCCGCAACTGGGTGATCGGCGACATGGACTTCGGCACCCGGCTGCTCTACCGCACGCTGGTGACGTACAAGGCGGAACCGGGCGCGAGGGGCGCAGAGCTGGTCCCCGACCTCGCCGAGGACCTCGGCGTCTCCTCCAACGACGCCAAGACCTGGACCTTCAAGCTCAAGAGGGGCCTCACGTACGAGGACGGCACCCCGATCACCGCCCAGGACGTCAAGTACAACGTGGAGCGGTCCTTCTCCCCCGACCTGCCCGGCGGCCCGGACTACGCCGCCCGCTACCTGGCCGGCGCCGAGGGCTACCGGGGCCCAGGCCAGGGGCAGCACCTCGACTCCGTCAAGACCCCCGACGACCACACGATCGTGTTCGAACTCCGCACGCCCTTCGCGGAGTTCCCCAACGCCACCGTCCTGCCCACCTTCGCCCCGGTGCCCCCGGCCCAGGACAAGGGCCCCCAGTACGACAGCCGCCCGTTCTCCTCGGGCCCCTACAAGATCGAGTCGTACGACCGGGACAAGCGGCTGGTGCTGGTCCGCAACCCCCACTGGGACCCGGCGACGGACACCGTACGCAAGGCGTACCCGGACAAGCTGGTCGTGGTGATGGGACTGAGGGCCAACCAGATCGACGACCGGCTCGTCGCCTCGGAGGCCCCGGACGCCTCCGCCGTCTCCTGGGGCAAGCTGCGCCCCGAGAGCACCCCCAAGGTGCTCACCAAGGCCGACGTCAGGGCGCGGCTGCTGGCCGAGTCCACCAACTGCACCGAGATGGTGCAGATGCACACGGGCCGCGCCCCCTTCGACGACGTCAAGGTCCGGCAGGCCGTGCAGTACGCCCTGGACCGGGAAGCGGTGCTGACCGCCTCGGGCGGCCCGGCCCTCAACGACACCGCCACCGCGCTCATGCCCGGCTCGCTCTTCGGCGGCACACAGCCGGACGCGCTGGGGATCCCGGCCACGGGTGACGTGGAGAAGGCGAAGCAGCTCCTGAAGGAGGCGGGCAGGCCTGACGGCTTCCCGACCACCCTCACCGTCTCCAACGGGGACAAGGGGGTTGCCGAGGCGGTCCAGCAGTCCCTGGGCCGGGCGGGGATCAAGGTCACGATCGACGCCGTCGATCCGTCGGCCTTCTACGACACCATCGGTGACACCAAGAACCGCACCGACCTCGTCTACACCGGATGGTGCCCCGACTACCCTTCCGGCTCCACCTTCCTGCCCTTCCTCTTCGACGGCCGCTACATCAAGGAGAAGGGGAACTCCGGGAACCACTCGCTCTTCCGCGACGAGGCGACGATGAAGCGGATGGACGAGATCGCGGGCATGACCGACGCCGCGCAGGCCAACGCGGCGTGGCGGCAGCTGGACGGGGAGATCCTGGCCAAGGCCCCGACGGCGCCCGCCGTCATCGAGCGCATGCCGCTGCTGGTCGGCACCAACATCGCCGGCGCCTTCGGCCACACGTCCTTCGGCGGCCAGCTCGACTACGCCACGATCGGGCTCAAGGACCCGGCGAAGAGCGGCAGCTGACCCACCCGGCGCGGCAGCCCCCGGCTCCTCGGTCTGGAGCCGGGGGCTGCCGCGTCCGTGCCGCTCCTACGACTTCGTGATGCGTACGGTCTCGCCGTGGCCGTCGGCGGCGAGCACGTCGATCCGCACTCCGGCCGCCGCGTCGGTGAACGACTCGCCGGCCCGGAACGGGGCGTCGTCCAGCGGGCGGCAGCCGTCGGCGGGAGCGGCGCCCGGCTTGGCGTCCATCACCCTGACCGGTCCCTCGCCGGTCCGCACGGAGGCGTCGACCCGGTAGACCAGGGCGCCGGTCGAACAGGAGCCCGCGTCCGCCTGGATCCCGCGCCTGGACTCGACGACGTACGCGGTCGTGGGGCCGGTGCGGATCACCGCCATCTTGGTGCCGCTGCCGTACTCGACCGCCGTGAGGTACACGGTGTCGCTGCCCTTCGCGGCCCGGCACACGACCTGGCCGTCCCCGGTCCAGCCGAGCTTCCAGGAGTGCCAGGCGAAGAACTGCGACGCCCGGCCGCCGATCAGGCCCATCACGTCCCAGCCGCCGACGAAGCGGTGGGCGTCGCCGCCCGCTTCGAAGGCGTACAGGTCGGGCAGCCCGAAGGTGTGCGCGGTCTCGTGGGCGACCAGCTTGGCACCCCAATGCCACATGTCCTGGCCGAAGGTCACCGCCCACTTGACGCGGCGGCCGTCGGCCACCACACCCCCCGTGCCAGGCTCGTACACGTACGTGGGTGTGAAGGAGATCGCCGCCGCGTTGCGCGTCGGCACGACGTACACCATGTCGTAGCCGGAGAAGTCCACGTACGGATCGGCGGCCGCCACCGCGTCCTTGACGTACGCCTCGTGCGTCTCGTGGGTCAGGCCGCGCGCGAACCCGTAGTCGGTGGAGGCGCGGGGCATGCGGACCCACCGCTGGTGCTGGTCGATCGCGAGCCAGGCCTTGCCGTACGAGGCGTACCACAGCCAGTCCGCTCCGGGCGTGAGCTGCGCCGAGTCCTCACCCGGGGCCTCGGTGGCCCGTGCATCCGGGAAGTCGACGAAGACCATGGCGGCCTTGACCGTGCCGGCGGGACGCTTGAACACCGAGTAGTCCGTGTCGTGCCCCTCGTCCGTCCAGCCGGTGGTGCCGCGCAGGGCGCAGGCCGACGGGCCGTCGGCGGCGCCGGCGGGCGGCGCCACCGGCAGGAGGAACAGCAGTACGGCGGCCAGGACGGCCGGCAGCCGGCACGAGGTCGCGAGGCGCTGGGCGGTTCTCATGGATGGACAACCTCCACTTATCGTGTGTGACATTTCACATAAGACTGACGGGAGTCGGCTCCTGTCCGAAAGCTGTCGCCGCTCCATAACATGCGCGGCATGGAACTGGAAGTACGGCACCTGCGGGTGGTGTGCGCGATCGCCGAGGCCGGCAGCCTCACCCGTGCAGCCGCTGCGCTGTCCATGACCCAGCCGGGCCTCAGCACCCAGTTGCGCCGGATCGAGTCGATGCTCGGCGGTGTCCTCTTCGACCGGCGGCGGGCTGGAGCCACCCCCACGGCCTTCGGTGAGCTGGTGCTGGCCCGCGCCCACGCCGTCCTGCCGGGCATCGACGCCCTCCTCGCCGACACCGCCCGAGCGGCCCGCCACCTGGCCTCCCCCGACCGGGTCCGCGTCGGGTCGGTCGGCGCTCCCCTCATCGGCCACCTCGTCCTCGCCATAGGGAAGCTGCTGCCCGATGCCGAGGTGACGTCCCGGTGCCACTACTCCCCCGTCGCCCTCCTGGACGACCTCGCCGCCGGCCGCCTGGAGGCGGCCGTCCTCGGCGACCACCCGGAGCAGGGCCTGCCTCCGCGCGACGGGGTGGCCCTCACCCCCCTGGTCACCGAACCCGTCTTCGCCCTGCTGCCCGCGACCCACCCGCTGGCCGGTCAGGCGGCCGTGTCCCTGACCGAACTCGCCGATCACCACTGGGCGATGCCCCGGCCCGACGGCGACCGCACCCGCGAGTACTGGTCCTCCGTGTGCGCCCTGACCGGTCGGCGTCCTTCCGCCCCGCACGAGGCGGAGGGACGCCAGTTGATCGAACTGGTCCGCGCGGGCCTGGCCGTCAGCCTCTGCCAGGCCACCTTCGCGCCGACCCCCGGCGTCGCCGTGCGCCCCCTCGCGGGAAACCCGCTCTGGTACCGCCACGTCCTGGCCTGGCACCGTGACGGCCCGCTGGCCTCCCACGGCGACGACATCCTGCGCGCGGTGGAAGCCGGTTACCTGGACACGTGTGCCGCCAGCCCGGTCTACGCGGACTGGCGCCGACGGCACCCCGGCATGGCCCGGCTCCCGCATGCCCGAAGCCCGAGCACCGCAGCGGCGGCAACGCGTGATGACCTCGTGACCCTGATCCCCCCTGGCACCTGATCACGATCGCAGGCCGTCACGGCCGTTCGGCGACCGACAGCACCACCGGGCCACCCGCCCGGTCGGCCCGGACCGTCCACCCCGACGGCAGGCGCAGGGAGCGGTGCGGGGTGAGGCGGGTCGGGGGGCGGTGGTGCCAGAGGAGGCGGCTGTCCTGGTGGGCCTGGAGGACGGGGGCCGTCAGCGGTTCGGCGGAGCGCAGGAGGAGGGGGCGGGTGGCGGGGGCCGTGAGGTGGTTCGGGGTGATCCAGGCGAGTGGGGGGCGGACCAGGAGGGACGGGCCGGGGCCGGGCCAGGGGGTGCCCGCGAGGTGGGAGAGGACGGCGGGGGCTGCGGCGGCGCCTTCGGCGGCGGCGGTGGCGGCGGGCTCGGCGCCGCGGAGGGCGTTGCCGACGGCGAAGACCCCCGGAGCCGAGGTGCGGAACGAGGGGTCCACGGAGGGGCCCCGGGTGCCCGGGTCCAGGGGGATGCCGCCGCGGCGGGCCAGTTCGTGGTCGGGGATCCAGTCGCCGGTGAAGACCACCGTGTCGCAGGCGATGAACCTCGGCCGGCCGTCCTGGTGGCGTACGGCGACGCCCGTGAGCCGGCCCCGGCCGTGGAGGGCGGTCACCGTGGTCCGGGTGAGGAGGGGGACTCCGGGGAGGGTGGTGCCGCGCGGGTGTTCCGTGAGCATCGCCGCCACCCGCGTGCCCGACCGGCGGAGCGTGCGCACGGCGTGGCGGGCTATCGGTCCGGCGCCGACCAGCACCGCCCGGCGGCCGACCGGGTGGGCGTACTGGTGGACCGACTGCTGGAGTTCGCCGGTGGTGAGGACGCCCGCCGGGCGGGTTCCCGGCACCAGGCGGGCGCTGCGGGGGCGTTCGCGGGCGCCCGTGGCGAGGACGACGGCCCGGGCGGTGATCCGTTCCAGCCCGGCGGGGCTCGTGGTCTCCAGGGTCAGCGGGCCCGCCCAGCCGGTGGCGGTGACGCCGGTGCGGAGCGCCGCTCCGGCGTCCAGTGCCGCCGCGGCCGCGCGCCGTGCGTACTCCGGGCCGTGCAGCCAGGGCAGCGGGGGGCTGCCGAAGCCGCCGTGGTGGCAGTGGCGGGGTACGCCGCCCGGCTGGTCGTCGCGTTCCAGGACCTCGACCCGGCCGGCGCCCGCGCGCGCGACGCGGGCGGCGAGGGCGAGTCCGGCGGGGCCCGCTCCGACGACCAGCACGTCGACGGTCCGGTCCGTCCGGTCCGTGAGGTCCGTGCGGTCCACGCGGTCCGTGCGGTTCACGGGCGGGGCTCCTTCGACTCGAACAGCGCGCGGACCGCGGCCCCGCAGTGGAAGCCCTGGCAGCGGCCGCCCCGGGCGCGGGTGCGCCGCCGCAGGCCGTCGAGCGAGCCCGGCGGGACCGTCGCGGCGAGCGCGTCGCGGATCTCGCCCCGGGTCACGCGTTCGCAGTGGCAGACGATCCGCCCGTACTCGGGGTCCGCGGCGATCAGCTCCGCGTCGCGGTACGGGCGGGGGAACGCCTCGCCCAGGTTCGGCATCCGGACCGGTTCGAGGTCCCGGGCCCCGGTCACGGGCAGGCCCCCGTCGGCGAGCAGCTCCACCACGTGGGCGGCGATCGCCATCGAGGCGGTCAGGCCCGTCGAGCGGATCCCGCCCACGGTGACGTACCGCTGCGCGGGACGGGCCCGGATCGCGTAGTCCTCGGACCCGGTGGCGGCGCGCAGTCCCGCGTACACGGCGGTGACCTCCTCGTCGAGGAGCGCGGGCAGGATGCGCCGGCCCTTCTCCCGGAGCAGGGCGAGTCCTTCGGCGGTCGAGCCGGTGGCCGTCTTGTCGTCCAGGTCCTCGGCGGTCGGGCCCAGCATGACCTTGCCGTGGACCGTCGGCGTCACCAGGACCCCCTTGCCGAGCGCACCCGGGACCGGCAGCAGGATGTGGCGTACGAGGCCCCGTGCGAGCTCGTCGAAGACGATCAGCTGGCCGCGCCGGGGGGTCACGGTGAAGTCGTGGTGGCCGAGCAGCCGGTCGATCTCGTCGGCGTACAGGCCGGCCGCGTTGACCAGGTGGCGGGTGCGCAGCGGCCCGCGGCCGGTGGTCAGCAGGTGCGGGTCTCCGGAAGTGACGGACCGGACCGGGCAGTTGAGGTGGAGGTCGACGCCCGCGCGCACGGCCTGCGTGGCGTACGCGAGCGTGGTCGTCCAGGGGCAGATGACGGACTCGCCGGGCACGTCGAGGGCTCCGAGCACCCCGGGGCCGAGGTGCGGCTCGCGGGCCCGGACCTCTTCGGCCGGTACGAGCCGGGCGTCGTGGTAGCCGTTGCGCACGGCTTTGCCGGCGAGGCCCGGCAGCGCGGCGTGCTGTTCCTCGTCCCAGGCCACGAGGAGCGCCCCGAGCGGCTCCACCGGGATGCCGCTCTCGGCGGCGTACGCGGCGAGGCGCCGGCCGCCGTCGCGGACCAGCCGGGATTCCAGGGATCCGGGCACGGCGTCGAAGCCGGTGTGCAGGATGGCGGTGTTGGCCTTGGAGGTGCCGTCCCCTACGTCGTCGGAGGCGTCGAGCAGGGCGATCCGCAGCGGGAGCCGGGCCAGTTCGCGGGCGATGGCCGAGCCGACCACGCCGGCGCCGATGACCGTGACGTCGTACTCCGCGCCGGGCAGGGCGCCGCGGGTGGTGACGCTCACGCGGGGCCGTCGAGCAGGGCGGCGACCGCCGTGCGGAAGCGGGCGCGGCGTTCGGCGGCTGCGCCGGCTCCGGCCCCGGGCTCGTAGACGGCGGACGGCTTCCACTCCGGGACGGCCTCGCGGACCGTGAGGGAGGGGTCGAGGCCGAGGCGGGCGACCGCGCCGACGCCGAGGGCGGTGGCGTCCGGCAGCGCCGACACCTCCACGGGGATCTGGAGCAGATCGGCCTGGGCCTGCATGAGCAGGGCGGATCGGGTGAGCCCGCCGTCGACGCGGAGGGCGGTGAGCGGGGTTCCCAGGTCGGCGGCGGCCGCGTCGGCGAGCTCGGCGACCTGGGCGGCGATGCCGTCGCACAGGGCGTGCACCAGGTGGCCGGCGGTGGTGCCGAGGCCGAGACCGGTGACCGAGCCCCGCAGGTCGCCCCGCCACCAGGGGGCGGCGAGTCCGGCGAGGGCGGGGACGAAGGTGACGCCGCCTGAGTCCGGGACGCCGGCGCCCACGGTGTCGATGTCCGCGGCGCCGGAGATCACGCCGAGATCGGTGAGCCAGCGCACGGCGGACGCGGCCGTGTACACCTGGCCGTCGAGGCAGTAGCTGGTCCGGCCGCCGATCCGCCAGGCCACGCAGCCGACGAGTCCGGTGGAGCTGCGGCGCGGGTGCGGCCCGGTCTGGGCGAGCAGGAACGCGCCGGTGCCGTAGGTGCACTTGGCGGTGCCGGGCGCGGTGA
Organism: Streptomyces sp. NPDC040718; assembly: GCF_055593565.1. Taxonomy (NCBI): domain Bacteria; kingdom Bacillati; phylum Actinomycetota; class Actinomycetes; order Kitasatosporales; family Streptomycetaceae; genus Streptomyces; species Streptomyces sp. NPDC040718. Next base: position 558,776 of record NZ_JBVIXO010000005.1, read on the forward strand.
CGCTCTGGGCGAGCAGGGCGGCCTGCTGGTCGACGAGCAGCCCGGTCAGCGGCAGTTCGGGGCCGAAGGCGGTGGTGGTGCCGACGCGGGCGTCCGCGTCGACGATGTCCGGCAGCGGCTCGCCGGCGAGGCCGAAGGCTTCGAGGGCTTCCTGGGACCAGTCGACGGTGTCGAGGTCGAGCAGCTGGGTGCGGCCGGCGGTGGCGGCGTCGGTGACGAACTCGCCGGTGAGGCGGTGCACCAGCCACGCGTCGCTGGTCGTCACCACGCCCCGCCGCGTGAGGTGGCGGCGTATCCAGGCCATCTTGGGCGCGGCGAAGTACGGGTCGAGCGGCAGCCCGGTGCGTTCCCGCAACATCTCGGCGTGCGGGGCCAGTTCGGCGCACAGGTCGGCGGCGCGCCGGTCCTGCCAGACGATCGCGTCGGTCAGCGGCTCGCCGCTCGCCGGGTCCCAGGCGAGTACGGTCTCGCCCTGGTTGGCCAGGCCCACGGCCGCCACCGGCTCGCCGGCCGCGGCCAGCGCGGCGCGCCCGGCGTCGACGACGGAGCCCAGCAGCTCGGCCGGGTCCACCTCCACCCGGCCGTCGGGCAGGTGGCGGGGGCGTACGGGGGCGGAGGCCGAGCCGATGATTCCGCGGTCCGGACACAGGACGAGGGCCTTGGTTCCCGAGGTGCCTTGGTCCACTGCGAGCACCGGGCCCGTCATCACCACTCCGTTCCGCCGGGTTCGCCGGTTCGCCGGTTCGCCGTTCCGCCGGTTCATCGTTCCGCCGGTGCATCGATTCGTCGGTCGGAAGCCTCCACCAGCGCAGGGCGCCCGTCAAGATCCTTCCGCGCCCTCCTCCGTCTCGACTGACGGACAATCACCTCCCTCCGGTGGCTTGAAACTTGCGCTCGAAAAAGTTTCCGGGTGAGATCCGCCGCACCCGCTCTATAGTGATCGCCGATCAACGGGCGGTAACGGCGCCGTCCGTGGCTCAACTGCGGGGGTCCGCCGAACAGTTCGCGCATGGTTCACGCATCCCTGGTGCTGGCCCGACCCCGCGGTGCGGCGATCGGGGGCCAGACGGACCGACCCGTCCCTCCATGCGATCCGAGGACCGATGACCACGATGACCGCAGTACGAGCCGGTTCCGGCCGCACGTCGCCCGGGACGAGGTGATGGCCGGCGGCGATTTCCGGCCCGTCTACCACCCCGCCGGCCTCGACAACGACCTGCGCGCCGCCGTACAGGACCTGCGCACCGGCCGCTGGCTGTCGATGGCGCGGCTGCTGGAGCGCACGGACGGCTGGGGGCTGTGGACCCAGCGCACCCAGGTCCTCGCCGCGGTCGCGGCCGGCTCCGACGTGGTCCAGGCCTGGCGGACCGAGCAGCCGACCAGCGTGGCGGCGACCGTGATGCACACCCGGGTCGCCGTGGAGCGCGCCGTCCGCGCCCACCGCGCGGGCCACACCCGTACGCACGAGCTGTGGCAGGAGGCCTGGCAGTCGTGCCGGACCACCGCCGGGATCAGCCCCGCCGACCCCGTGCCCTGGGTCTGCCTGCTCGCCCTGGCCCTCCTCGACGAGGACCGCCGGATGGACGAGCACCGGCTGCCGCCGCCCGGCCCGATGCTGCCCCCCGGGCCGTGGGGCATCCTCGCGCAGGCCGACGAGCGGGACCCGCACAACCGCGAGGCCTACCACCGGATGCTCCAGTTCGTGTACGCGGGCGCGCCCGGGCCCAGGCCGCGCTCCGAGGCCGTCAACTTCGCCCGCTGGGCCGTCGCCGCGGCTCCGCCCGGGTCCCCCGTCCACCTCCTGCCGCTCTACGTCCACGTCGAGCGCTACCGCCGCGAAGGCGGACAGGAACGCGCCCTCGACCTGCACTGGGTCGCCGAGGACGCCATCCGCGACGCCGTGCACGCCCTGGACGCCTGGTTCCCGTACGCCGACCCGGCGCACGCCTCCCCGCTCGACCTGAACCACCTCGCCCACGCCCTGTGGGGAGCGCACCGGTTCGACGCGGCGGCCCGGGTCTTCGACGCGATGGGCGGGTACTGGACCACCCTCCCCTGGGCCCAGCGGACCCTCGACCCCGCCGACCCGGTGCTCGCCGAGGAGGTCTTCCTGCGGGCCAGGGCCCGCAGCCTGGCCGACCGGGACTGACCTCCCTGGCCCACTCCCCGCTCCATCACCCCCGTCCCCACCCCACCCCCCTTCGGAGGTACCCCCGTGTCGCGCACCACGCCGGCAGCCCGCCCGGACCACAAGGCCCCGCCCCACCAGGACGAGGAGGAGCGGCTCAGAGAGCTCGGCTACCAGCCCGTCCTCGCCCGCCGGATGGGCGGGTTCGGCAACTTCGCCATCAGCTTCTCCGTCATATCCGTGCTGTCCGGCTGCATGACCCTGTACGGCTTCGGCCTCGGCACCGGCGGCCCGGCCGTGATGTTGTGGGGCTGGGCCGGCGTCGGCCTCTTCGTCCTCTGCGTGGGCATGGCCCTGGCCGAGGTGACCAGCGCCTACCCCACCTCCGGCGCGCTCTACTACATGGCGGACCGGCTCGGCGGACGCCGCTGGGGCTGGTACACGGGCTGGCTCAACCTGCTCGGCCTGCTCGGCGCCATCGCCGGCATCGACTACGGCGCCGCGCTGTTCACCGGCGCCTTCCTGAACCTCCAGTTCGGCTTCGTGCCCACCCCGGGCTCGACGTTCCTGATCTTCCTGGCGATCCTGCTGCTGCACGCCGTGCTCAACCTCTTCGGCGTCCGGCTCGTCAGCGTGCTCAACTCGATCAGCGTCTGGTGGCACCTGGCCGGCGTCGCCGCGATCGTCGGCGCCCTGGCCTTCGTACCCGACCGCCACCAGCCCGTCTCGTTCGTCTTCACCGAGTTCGTCAACGACACCGGCTGGGCCAACCCGTTCTACGTGGCGGCGGTCGGCCTGCTGCTCGCGCAGTACACCTTCTCCGGCTACGACGCCTCCGCGCACCTCTCGGAGGAGACCTCCAACGCCTCCGTCTCCGCGGCCAAGGGGATCGTCCGGGCCATCTGGGTCTCCTGGCTCGCCGGTTTCGCCCTGCTCGCCGGGCTCACCTTCGCCATCCAGGACTACGCGGCCGTCCAGGGCAGCGCCACCGGTGTGCCGCCCGCCCAGATCTTCCTCGACGCCCTCGGCTCCGGCGGCGCCACCGCCCTGCTGCTCGTCGTGATCGTCGCGCAGATCTTCTGCGGCAACGCCGAGGTCGCCGCCGCCAGCCGGATGGTCTTCGCGTTCAGCCGGGACAACGCGCTCCCCGGCTCCTCCCTGTGGCGCAAGGTGAGCGGCCGCACCCAGACCCCTGTTCCCGCCGTGTGGCTCTCGGTCGCGGCCGCCGGTGTCCTCGCGCTGCCGTCGCTCTGGTCCGCCACCGCCTACGGGGCCGTGACCGCCATCAACGTCATCGGCATCACCCCGGCCTACGCCATCCCGATCTACCTGCGGCTGCGGGCCGGGGACCGGTTCCGGCCCGGCCCGTGGAGCCTCGGCCGGTGGAGCAAGCCGGTCGGCTGGATCGCCGTGGCCTGGGTGGCCCTGGTCACCGTCCTGTTCTGCCTGCCGCAGAAGTCGCCGGTCACGATCGACTCGATGAACTACGCGGTGATCGCCCTGGCGGTCGTCCTGGTCCTGGCCAGCGTGTGGTGGTACGCCGCCCGGCGCTCGTACGGGACCCCGTCCGCCTACGGCAACGCGCGCGAGCAGGCGGACATCGCGGAGGGCATCGTCTGACCGTCCGGTCCCGCGGAGCGGCGGGCGGCGGTACGGGTGCCTCAGCGGCGCGCGCCCGGACCCCCGCCCGCGGCCGGCGCGGCCGTACCGCGGTACCTGGCGTTGACGACCGCCGCCCTGGCCAGTGCCGCGGGGTTCAGGAAGCGGCCCGGACCGATCAGGCGGGACGCGAAGCGGTACATGTGGCGCGCCATGGCCTCGTCGCGCGCCGCCGCGGCGAACATCAGCCGCTCCCCCGGGTTGAACGGGCGGGCCTTGGCGTAGTCCACGGCCAGCGACTGCTGGCCGCGCAGCCGGCGCCGGTGCGTGCGGGCGTACGCCGCGAGTGACCGGTCGAGGTCCCCGCGGCCCGCCGCGGCCGGGGCGACCGCCGCCGCCAGCCACCGGGCGGACTCCAGGGCCCAGCCGCACCCCACGCCCCACAGGGGGTCGCCGGTCAGGGCGGCGTCACCGATGAGCGCGAGGCCCGGGGCGGTCGGCTCGCGGGTGACGAGCGGGTAGTCGACGGTGCCGATGATCTTGCCGACCCGCTCGGCGGCGTCGATGGGCGGCGCCTCGGGCAGGGCCCGTACGAAGGAGAGGAAGCTGCCCTCCAGGTCCTCGCGGAAGGCCGGCAGCCGCTTCTTGTCCGGGAGCACCGCGAGGACCGTCACCCCGTCGTCGTTGGGGAACGCGTACGCCATGTCCGGCTCCAGGAACCAGGTCTGCCCGATCCCCCCGTGCAGCGGGAGGCCGCGGAAGTGCGCGAGGTACCCGAACCGCGAGTTCTCGTACTGGCGGGTGGGCACCCCGGCGAGCTTCGCCACGGCCGAGTCCTTGCCGTCGGCGCCGACCACCAGCCGGGCCCGGATCTCGCGCTCGCCCCGGGGCGTCTTCGCCCGCACGCCCACGGTCCGCCCGGCTTCCGTGACCAGCCCGGTCACCTGGTGGCCGAGGAGCAGGTCGACGCCGGCGGTCTCCCCCGCACGGGCCCTGATCAGCGGGTCGAGGGTGCTGCGCCGGACGTTGTACGCGTACGGCAGCGCGGGTCCCGCGGGCGCGGCCCTCGGCTCGATCCATCCCCAACGGGTGTACCAGCGGGCCTCGTTGCGGACGGCTCCGGCCTTCTCCAGGGCGGGGAGGAGGCCGAGCTCGTCCAGCACCGGGTAGGCGTTGGCCGTTATGGAGTGGGTGCACAGCACCTTGTACGCCTCGGGGTCCGAGCGGCGTTCCAGCAGTGCGACGCGGACCCCGCGCCGCGCGAGCAGGATCGCCGCGGCGCTGCCGGCGAGGCTGGCTCCGCTGATGACGACGTCGTAGCCGTCTCCCGCGCTCTCAGGCTCGGTCATGCGCTGATCGCCCCCTTCGGGGTGTGGTGCGGTCGTGGGAGTGGTGCGGTGCCAACTGCAGTCGTGAGCCCGCCCAGTTGTCAATGCTTCCGCTCGGAGGGCGATCGTCCGGCGGGCCGGTACCGGTGCGTCCCGGCCGTCCCCGCGGCTAGCCTGGGCGCGTGATGTCCGCCGATGACCGACAGCCGGCCGCCCCGTCGGACCCCGCGCCGGTCGGGGTGCCGCCCCTCGATCCCGAACTGGGCGTCGTGCTCGCCGGATTGGGTGCGGGGGCGCGGAAGCCCGTCACGCCGGAGACGCTGGCCGAGTGGCAGGCGCGGGACGCCTCGGCCCGGCCGCGGCCGACGGTGCGGGACCTGTGTGCGGGCGGGCTGTTCGAGGTGGCCGAGCATTCCGTGCCGGGGCCGGAGGGCGGGCCGGAGGTCACGCTCGTCAGCGCGCGGCCGGCCGGGGTCGCCGGGCCGCTGCCGTTGCTGTACTACCTGCACGGCGGCGGGATGGTCGCGGGCAACGCGTGGTCCGTGCTGCCGCGGGTGCTGCGCGAGTGGGCGCTCCCGCTGGGGCTGGCCGTCGTGTCGGCCGAGTACCGGCTGGCGCCCCGGGTGCGGTACCCGGAGCCGCTGGAGGACTGCTACGCCGGGCTCGTCTGGGTGCTCGCCCACGCCGACGGGTTGGACGTCGACCCGGACCGGTTCGTCATCGGGGGCAAGAGCGCGGGCGGCGGGCTCGCCGCGGCGCTCGCCCTGCTGGTCCGCGACCGGGGCGGGCCCCGGGCACTGGGGCAGCTGCTGCTGAGCCCGATGCTCGACGACCGCGGCGCCACGTTCTCCACCCGGCAGATGGGCGGCGCCGGCGTGTGGGGCCCGATCTCCAACGCGACGGCCTGGCAGGCCCTGCTCGGCGAGCGGCACGGCGCCGCCGACCTGCCGGCGTACGCGGCCCCCGCGCGCGCCACCGATCTGTCCGGGCTTCCGGCGGCCTACGTCGAGGTGGGATCGGCCGAGATCTTCCGGGACGAGGGCGTGGCGTACGCGAACGCCATCTGGCAGGCCGGCGGGGAGGCCGAACTGCACGTGTGGCCCGGCGCCTGCCACGGGTTCGACGGCCTGGCCCCGCACGCGGCGCTCACCCTCGACGCCCGCGAGGCCCGCACCCGCTGGCTGCGGCGCCTGCTCGCGCGGGCGGCCTAGGAGTTGTCGTCAAAGTGTCAGGCCCACATCAGGATCGAGGCGAGGGTGACGGCTGCCTTGTAGGACTGGGCGGTCTTGTCGTAGCGGGTGGCGATGCCTCGCCACTGCTTGAGGCGGTTGAAGCACCGTTCCACGACGTTGCGGTGCTTGTAGACCTCCTTGTCGAAGGCCGGAGGGCGGCCGCCGAGGCCGCCCTTCCGGGCCCGGTTGCGCACCTGGTCGGCCCGCTCGGGGATGGTGTGCCTGATGCCGCGGCGCCGCAGCCAGGTGCGGATCGCCTTCGAGCTGTAGCCCTTGTCGCCGATGACGTGATCGGGCCTGGTCCGAGGCCGGCCCGGTCCGGTCCGGGGCACCCGGATGGCGTCCATCACCGTGGTGAACTGCGTGCAGTCGTTCGTGTTCCCGCCGGTCAGGACGAACGCGAGCGGGCGGCCGACCCCGTCGCAAGCAAGGTGGACCTTGCTGGTCAGGCCGCCCCGGGACCGGCCGAGGGCCGGGCTTTGGTGCCCCCTTTTCGAGCCCCGGCGGCATGCTGGTGGGCGCGGACGATGGTGGAGTCGACCGACACCAGCCAGTCGATGTCACCCGCGGCGTCCGCCTTCGCCTGCGCAGCCCGCAGCATCCGGTCGAACGTGCCGTCCGCCGCCCAGCGGCGGAAGCGGGTGTGCAGGCTGGTCCACGGGCCGTATCGCTCGGGAACGTCCCGCCAGGGGACACCGGTGCGGAACTTCCACACGATCCCGTTGAGGACCATCCGGTCGTCCAGCCGGGGCCGCCCCAGCGCAGGCCGGGGCAGCAACGGACGTATGAGGTCCCACTCGGCATCGGACAGTTCATGGCGACGTATCACCACTCCATGATCCACAATCCAAGATCACTTTGACGACAGGCTCTAGGGCTTCACCGCCGTCAGGCGGCGCAGGCTCGTCCGGCGCTGGAGGAGGGCCAGGGTCGCCACGCCCGCGCCGAGCGCGAGCCAGCCGGGCGGGCCCGCCGCCATGACGGCGCCGGTCAGCAGCGGGGGGCCGACGGCCTTCTGGGCGGCGGAGGAGATGCCGGCCACGCCCAGGTACGAGGCCCGGGCCCGTCGCGGGGCGAGGGAGACGGCCAGTTCCCATGAGGACACCGAGCGGACCAGCTCGGCGGCGGTGACCAGGGCGGCCGCGGCCAGCAGGATCGCGGAGGCGGTCCAGGGCCCGTGCTCGGGGGTGAGGGCGAGGAGGGCGCAGGCGCCGAGCAGGAAGAGCCCGTACCAGGCGGCGGCGGCCGCCGCCTGGCGCGGTGCGCGGACCTTCGCCGACACGGGGAGCTGGAGGGCGACGACCAGCACGGTGTTGAGCACGAGGAAGGCGGGGACGACGGCGTGCGGCGCGTCGGTGTGGTGCACCAGCCACAGCGGGAGGCCGACGTCGAGGAGCGAGGCGTCCAGGTTCAGCGCGGTGTCGAGGAGGACGAAGCGGAGGTAGCCGCGGTCCCGCCAGGGGCCGGCGGCCGGGGCCTCCGGGGCGGGCGGGCCGTCGCCGGGTGCGGGGGCGACCAGCCGGCCGTGGCCGCGCGGTTCCCTCGTACGCCACACCAGGGCGGCGGCCGCCAGGAAGGACAGCGCGTTCCCGAGGATGAGGGCCTCGTACGCGGTCCGGGTGCCCACGGCGAGGCCGGCGGCGGCGAGGCCCGCGCCGAGGGCGCACCCCGCGTTGGCGGCGCTGCGCGACAGGGCCTGGTAGGTGGTGCGCCGTTCGCCGGCCACCCGGGTCGCGAAGAGCATTTCGAGGGTCTTGGCCGCGCGGTCGCCGAGGCAGGTGAGGGCGACGATCAGCAGGAGCGCTTCGAAGCGGGTGACGACGAGCAGCGCGCCGAGGGCCACCGGGCGCAGGAGGTGACAGGCGATCAGGAGGGGGCGTACGGGGAGCCGGTCGGCCAGGTGGCCCGCGAGGGGCGGGCCGGCTATGCCCGCCACCGCGCCGGTGCCGAGCATCAGGCCGAGCCGTCCGGCGTCGAGGCCGACGACGAAGGTGAAGAACAGCACCGAGGAGGCGGCCCAGACGCCGCTGCCGGTGCGGTCGACGAGCTGGGCGAGCAGCATGATCCGGGCGTCGCGGCCGCCGGGCGGCCGCCTCAGCTGTGCGATCAGTCCGCCGCCGCCCTCGGCACTGTCGGCCCCCTCGTGGTCCGTGTCGCGTCGCCGTGCCGTGCCGAGCCGCCGCATGGCGGGCCTCCGTCCCCCCGTGAAAAGTATCTCGATATCGAGATACCTCACGGCAGCCTGCCCTCCATCCATCTCGACGTCAAGATATTTCTGTCGCGCCGGGGCCGGCCCCCCGGGCCTCAGGAGCGGACCATGCGGGCGACGGCCCGGGAGGCCTCCTCGACCTTCTCGCGCGCCCGGTCGCCGCCCTCGGCGACGGCGTCGGCGACACAGGAGTGCAGGTGGTCCTCCAGCATGGTCAGCGCGAAGGACTGCAGGGCCTTGGTGGCGGCGCTGACCTGGGTGAGCACGTCGATGCAGTACGTCTCCTCCTCCACCATGCGCTGGAGGCCGCGCAACTGGCCCTCGATGCGGCGCAGCCGCTTGAGGACGTCGTCCTTGTCCGTGCTGTAGGCGGGGCGTGCGGTGTGTGCGGTGTGAGCGGACACGGCGGTCGTTCCCTTCCCGTTGCTACGTCTGGTACGTCCCTCTGCTCGTGCGCGCTCAGTGGGAGTGGTCGCCCGGCTCCTCCGGCGCCGCGGGGCCGGCCGCGGGCCGGGCCCCGCCGCCGCCCGCGTTGACCGTGAAGGCCGTCGTACGCACCTTGCCCTCGTGCTGGAAGTCCAGGAAGAGCCGGTACGTGCCCGCGCTCGGGGCGGTCGCGGTGAAGGAGACGTCCGGGCCGGGGCCGCCCTCGTTGGGGTGGACGTGCAGGTAGGCGAGGTCTCCGTCGCGCAGGGCGACGAGGTGGCCGTAAGCACCCAGGTACGGTTCGAGGTTGGTGACGGGCTTGCCGTCCTTGCTGACCGTGAGCTTGAGTTCGCCCGCCCTGCCGGGGTCGAGGGTGCCGCCCAGGGCCACCTGGTAGCCGTCCACCTCGGCCGTGTTCACCGCCGGCGGCATCGGGGCCGGTGCGTACGCCCCGGGGACCGAGAGGTCCGCGCCGAGGGTGACGTTCTTCGCGCCGGGCGCGTCGGGGGCGAAGTCGGCGAACGCCTTGTAGGCCCCGGCCGCGGGCAGGTCGACCGGCGCCGACCAGGTCCCGTCCTGGGCCCGCACCGGGTGCAGGTGGCGGTAGACCGTGAGGTCGCGCGAGGCCACGATGAAGTGCAGCTCCTTGCCGTGCTCGGTCTTGTACCGGGTGACCTTGCGGCCCTCCGCGTCCTTGACCGAGAACCGCAGCTCGCCCTGGCCGGCCGCGATCCGCGGGGTGTCGAGGCTCAGCGTGTAGCCGCCCTCCGAGACCTGGAGCCCGCCGGCCGCCGGGCCCTGGGCCGCCGCCGGGTCATGGCCCCCGTGACCCGCCGACGCCCCGGACCCGTCGGATCCGGTGGAAGCCTGCGCCGCGTGGGTCCCGTGCGCCGGCTTGGCCGGGGCGCCCACGGGACCCACGCCGGCGCCCACTCCGTAGGCGGTGCCGAAGGTCGCCGCCAACGCTGCGGCGAAAACGGTGATCTTCACTCCGGTGTTCATGGCTGATCTCCCCTACGACGTACGTGACACTGCCGCATCCAGCGGTTCCATGGACTTCACCATACCCCCCAGGGGTATCAAGTCAAGCTGGAGGAACACTTGCGATGCATACCTCCTGGGGGTATATCTGGAGTCAGTCCGGATACCCCCAGCGGGTATCGGAGCGACTGAGGTCCGATCTAGGAGAAACACATGTCTTCCTGCTGCACCCCCGAAGGCACCTGCGGTACGAACGCCGGCGGGACCACCACCGCCGTGGACGTGGTCGACACCACCGCGACCGTCTACCGCGTGACCGGAATGTCCTGCGGGCACTGCCGGACCGCCATCACCGCCTCCGTCGGCGCGCTCGACGGGGTCGTCTCCGTCGACGTGGACGTCGACGGCGGCGTGGTCACCGTGACCACCGCCGGCGAGCCCGACGACGCGGCGATCACCGCGGCGGTCGACGACGCCGGCTACGAGCTGACCGGCCGGGCCTGACACCCGGTCCGTCCCCGACCCACCCGGCCGCCGGGGCCCCGTCCGTCCACCGGGCCCCGGCCCCCACCCCGCGCTCGAACGAGGAGCAGCACTCATGACCACCATCACTCCCGGCGCCGCCCAGGTCGAGCTCGCCATCGGCGGCATGACCTGCGCCTCGTGCGCGGCACGCATCGAGAAGAAGCTCAACCGGATGGACGGCGTCGAGGCCACCGTCAACTACGCCACCGAGAAGGCCAAGGTCACCTTCGACGCCGACATCTCCGTCGCGGACCTGATCGCCACCGTCGAGGCCACCGGCTACACCGCGCAGGAGCCGGCGCCGCCGCGCACCGGCGGCGGCGCCGGCCCCGAGGGGGAGCAGTCCGAGCACGACGAGCTCGCTCCGCTGCGCCAGCGGCTGGTCACCGCGGTCTCCCTCGCGGTCCCCGTCATCGCGATGGCGATGGCCCCGGCCCTCCAGATCGACTACTGGCAGTGGCTCTCGCTGACCCTGACCGCGCCCGTCGTCACGTACGCGGCCTGGCCCTTCCACCGCGCCGCCTGGACCAACGCCAAGCACGGCGCGGCCACCATGGACACCCTGATCTCGGTGGGCACGATCGCCGCGTTCCTGTGGTCGCTGTGGGCCCTGTTCTTCGGCACCGCCGGCACCCCCGGAATGACCCACGCGTTCGAGTTCAGCATCGCCCGCACCGACGGCGCCGGGAACATCTACCTGGAGGCGGCGGCCGGAGTGGTCGCCTTCATCCTGGCGGGCCGGTACTTCGAGGCCAAGTCCAAGCGCAAGGCCGGCGCGGCCCTCAAGGCGCTGCTGGAACTGGGCGCCAAGGAGGTCACCGTACTGCGCGGCGGCCGCGAGGTGACCGTGCCGACCGCCGAACTCCAGGTCGGGGACCGCTTCCTGGTCCGTCCCGGCGAGAAGATCGCCACCGACGGCACCGTCGTCGAGGGCTCCTCCGCCGTCGACGCCTCCATGCTCACCGGCGAGTCCGTACCCGTGGAGGTCTCCGCCGGCGACTCCGTCACCGGCGCCACGCTCAACGCCGGCGGCCGCCTGGTCGTCGAGGCCACCCGGGTCGGCTCCGACACCCAGCTCGCCCGGATGGCCCGGCTGGTCGAGGACGCCCAGAACGGCAAGGCCGCGGCCCAGCGGCTCGCCGACAAGATCTCCGCGGTGTTCGTCCCCGTCGTCATCGGACTGGCCCTGGCCACCCTCGGGTTCTGGCTCGGCACCGGATCGGGCCTCGCGGCCGCCTTCACCGCCGCCGTCGCCGTACTGATCATCGCCTGCCCCTGCGCCCTGGGCCTGGCCACCCCCACCGCCCTGATGGTCGGCACCGGCCGCGGCGCCCAGCTCGGCATCCTGATCAAGGGACCGGAGGTGCTGGAGAGCACCCGCAAGGTCGACACCATCGTCCTGGACAAGACCGGCACCGTCACCACCGGCCAGATGACCCTGCTCCGCGTCCACAGCGCCGAGGGCACCGACGAGGCCGAGGTGCTGCGCCTCGCCGGAGCGCTGGAGCACGCCTCCGAACACCCCATCGCTCAGGCCGTCGCCGCCGGCGCCGCCGCCCGGGTCGGCACCCTGCCCGCCCCCGAGGACTTCGCCAACATCCCCGGTCTCGGCGTACAGGGCGTCGTCGACGGCCACGCGGTGCTCGTCGGCCGCGGCAAGCTGCTCGCCGAGTGGGCGATGGAGCTGCCCGTACACCTGGAGCGCGCCAAGTCCGAGGCGGAGGCCGCCGGCCGCACCGCGATCGCCGTGGCCTGGGACGGCGAGGCCCGCGCGGTCCTGGAGGTCGCGGACGCGGTCAAGGACACCAGCGCCGAGGCCATCCGCCGGCTGCGCGCCCTCGGCCTCACCCCGATCCTGCTGACCGGCGACAACAAGGCCGTCGCCGAGACCGTGGCCCGCGAGGTCGGCATCGACGAGGTGATCGCCGAGGTCATGCCGCAGGACAAGGTCGACGTCGTCAAGCGGCTCCAGGCCGAGGGCCGCAGCGTCGCGATGGTCGGCGACGGCGTCAACGACGCCGCCGCGCTCGCCCAGGCGGACCTGGGCCTGGCCATGGGCACCGGCACCGACGCCGCCATCGAGGCCGGCGACCTGACCCTCGTACGCGGGGACCTGCGGGCCGCGGCGGACGCCATCCGGCTCGCCCGCAAGACCCTCGGCACCATCCGCTCGAACCTGTTCTGGGCCTTCGCCTACAACGTGGCCGCCCTGCCGCTCGCCGCGGCCGGACTGCTCAACCCGATGATCGCCGGTGCGGCCATGGCCTTCTCCTCGGTCTTCGTCGTCGGCAACAGCCTGCGCCTGCGCGGTTTCCGGGCCGCCACCGACTGAGGAGCCCCGTGGCCGCCGCCCCTCCACCGCACGATCCGGTGGCGGGGCGGCGGGCGTTCCGGATCCCTGTACCGGGCCGGGGTATGCCCCCGGCGCCGGGGCGGGCCGTACGATGAGCCGCTCGCGAGGGGGAGGGCCGAGAGGGATGCGCGTACGCCGGCTGGGAGAGCTGGAGGCCGAGATCATGGACCGGGTGTGGCAGTGGGAACGCCCCGCCTCGGTCCGCGAGATCGTGGACGACATAAACCGGGTCCGCAAGGTCGCCTACACCACCGTCATGACCGTGGCGGACATCCTCTACCGCAAGGGCTGGCTGAGCCGCGAGAAATCCGGCCGCGCCTGGATGTACGAGGCGGTGCGCAGCCGCGAGGAGTACACGGCGGCGCTGATGCAGGACGCGCTCGGCGACAGCCAGGACCGCAGGGCCACGCTGCTGCGGTTCGTGGAGCGCATGTCCCACGAGGACGTGGAGGCCCTGGACGAGGCCCTGCGCGCAGCCCGCACCGACCGTCCGGCCGACGGGAGCGGCCGGTGAACCACCACGTACTGCCGCCCCTCGGACTCGCCCTGATCACCGGCCTGATGCTCCCCTTACTACTGGTGCGCGCCCGCTGGGCCCAGCAGGTGCCCCGGATGGGGCTGGCCGCCTGGATCGCCTGCGGTGCCGCCTTCGCGCTGTCCACCGCCATACTGCCCGCTCAGCTGCTGCTCCCGGCGGAGACGAGCCACCACCTCATCGACGCGGTCCTGACCCTGAGCCCGCCGTCCCCCGCGCGGCTGGCCGCGGCCTCCGGGCGCGAGGCCCTCGCCGCGGCGTCGGCGCTCGCGGTGCTGGCGGTGCCGGGCACCGGATTCGTGCGGGAACTCCTGCGGGCGCGCCGGGCCCGCACCCGGCACGCCGAACTGCTGCGCCTCGTCGGCCGCCACGACTCCCGGCTCGGGGCGACCGTACTGGAGGACGCGCGCCCGGCGGTGTACTGCCTGCCGGGGCGTTCGCGTCGGGTCGTGGTGTCCTCGGGTGCCCTGGAGGTGCTGACGGAGCAGGAGCTGGCCGCCGCGCTGGCCCACGAGCGGGCCCACATCGGCGGCCGCCACCACCTGCTGGTCGCGGCGGCGGGCGCGTACTCGGCGGTGTTCCGCCGGCTGCCGCTGGCCCGGATCGGCGGGCGGACGGTGCCGCTGCTGCTGGAGATGGCCGCCGACGACCGGGCGCTGCGCGGGTGTTCCAGCGACGCGCTGGCCACGGCGCTGTACGCGCTCGCCTCGGGGCGCGCGCCGCGCAGGGCGTTCGCGGCGGGCGGACCGTCGGCCGCGGTGCGGATGCGGCGCATCCTGGGGCCGCGCCGGGCGGGACGCCCGGTGCTGCGCGGGGTGTTGGCGGTGGCCGCGGCGGTGTCGGCGGTCGTTCCGCTCGTGGTCGCGTGCTGTTGGACGGCCTGACAGCGGATTGGCCTCTCGCCCTCTCCGCCCCCAACCCGGTTATTTACTAAGCCAATTCGTAGATTTCCCGCCGCCCCCGACCACTCGAATTGCCCGCTATTCTGAGCGCGTGCGGGCTCAGGACCGGTACGGCGAGAGGTGCGGAAAGAATGCTGCTGGCTGACGTGCGGACGGCAGCTCCCGGTGACGCGACGGCGATTTCCCGGCTCCTCGCCGAAGCGATTCGCGACGGCTACGGCGAGGCCCTCGGGGAAATCCGGGTCGGCCGGCTGGTGTCGGACCATTGCGCCCTGCCCCGCATAAGAGCGGAAATTGAAATTCCCGGCGGAGCTCCCGCCTGGCTCGGCTGGCTGGTCGCGGCCGACACCGACGGCACCGTCGTGGGGGCCGTCTCGGGCGGCGTGCCGGTCGCCGCCGCGGGCGAGGTCTACGCCCTGTGCGTGACCCCGGCCCGGCAGCGGGAGGGCGTCGGCACGGCGCTGCTGGAGGCGGCCACCGGCCGGATGCGGGCGCACGGGGCCGCGTACCAGCGGATCACGCTGCCCGCCGAAGAGGCCCCCGCGCTCCCCTTCTTCACCCGCCACGGCTTCGGCGCGCTCACGCCGGTCAGGCTCGGCCGCACCCTCTGACGGCCGCCCGCCCTCCCCCGGGGCGTGGCAGATCCACGCCATCGCGTGTTCACGCAGCCCGCCGCTCTGGCCCCGGACCTCCCGCGCAGGACAGGATTCCATCAGCGGCGCGGTCCCGGCGGCACGGGAGCCCCGCCCCGGACGGCTGGACCGAGCGACCCCCTGGAGGAGCGATGCACACACCGAGCGGCATTTCCCCGTCCGTCCTGCCGGTCGCGCCCGTCCCTTCCGCACCGGCCTCGCCGTCCGCACCCGCGGCCGCCGGGGCTGCGTGGGTGCCCGGCGCGGCCTCCGTCCTCTCCCCCGCCGGCTTCCTGCCCGGCCTGGAGTCGACCGCGCCCGCCGACGAGGACTCGCTCTGGCTGCAGGACGCGCTGCTGGGACCGCACAGTGCGGACATCGTCCGCTACCTCGGCCTGGCGCGGGAGTGCGGCGGCGGCCCGGTCCTGGACCTGGGCTGCGGGGCGGGACGGCTCGCGGTGCCGTTCGCCCGCCAGGGCTTCCGGGTCGAGGCCGTGGACCGGGACGCCGCCAGCCTGGAGCGGCTGCGGGCCTGGGGCCGGCGGATCGGGCCCCAGGTGTCACGGCGCCTGGTCACCACCCGGGCGGACCTGGCGGGGCTGCGGCTGCGGGGCACGTACCGGCTGGCCCTGCTGGCCGGGACGATGATCTCCGCCGTGCCGCCGCACGCCCGTCCGGGGCTGCTGCGCGAGATCGCCGCGCACCTGGAGCCGGGCGGCGCGCTCGCCCTGGACTTCACGGCGCACCGGCTGCGCGGGCTGTCGGAGGAGCCCTCGCGCACCTGGGCGTTCCAGGTACCGCGGTTCGACGGGGTCGAGGAGTGGACGGTGGCCCGCCAGGAATTCGACCTGGACGGCATGAGCGAGCACATCACCTACCACTCGGTGCGCACGGGGAAGCCGAGCGGCGAGCGGGTGACCGGGAGCACCCGGAAGTGGATCATCGACCCGGAGTGCCTGACCGCCGAACTGCACGGGGCGGGCCTGCGCGTGGAGCGCCGGCGCGGCCACCGCGTGGACGAGCGGACGGAGAGCGTCCTGCTCGTCTGCCGGGCCGGCGGCTGACCCCGCACCGCCGTTCCGCGAGGCGGGCAAGAGGTACGATGCCCACAAAGGTTTGAGTGGACCAGATCGCGGATGGTGACGGGGAGATGGCTGTCGTGGAGGAGTCGACCGGCCGCGAGGCGGTGATCCAGCGCCTCCGCGACGTCGGGCTGCGCGTCACCGGCCCCCGCCTGGAAGTACTGCAAGTACTGTCGGCGGGCGGCCACATGGACGTCGAGTCCATCACCGCCGCCGCCCGCGAGCGGCTCGGGACCCTGACCAGCCAGGCCGTCTACGAGATGCTGCGGCACTTCCTGGAGACCGGACTGGCGGCGAAGTTCGACCGCCCCGGCCTGCCGGCCGTCTTCGAGATCGCCGGCCCGCCCCACCAGCACGCGCTGTGCCTGCGCTGCGGCCGCGTCGAGAACGTGCGGGCGGAAGTGCCCGAGCCGGCCGGCGAGGCGATCCACGCATGGCGGATGGGCGAAGGCGCCGAGGTCATCTTCAAGGGGCTGTGCCCCGACTGCCTGGGCGCGCCGCGGGACTGACGGCCCTCGCGCCCGCGCCGCCTCCCATCGGCTGCAAGGGAGTTGACCCGCGGAGGATTCCGCGTCACCCCCGCCGGAGCCCCGTCCGGGCCGGCCGGGAGCGCAGTCGCGCACCTCAGAGGCAGTACGTGACGCCCGTCACATCCCGTTCGAGGGGACGGGAGCCCTCCCACAGGTATGTGCCAAAGTGTGACTGTCGATTCGTAAGATGAGGGGGTCGCTTCGCGATGGCAACGGGCGACGGCAGGGACGGCATCCAGTCCGCCGACAGGGTGCTGGCCTTCTATCAGGAGCTGCGCCTGCGCGGGGTGTCCGACCTGAACGAGGTCTTCCGGGAGCTCGGGCTCGCGCCCGAGGAGTACGAGAAGTGGCGCGCGGAGCTGACCGCCCTCGGCCTGATCGTGCCGACCGGCACCACCCACGCCACCCGCGCCGACCTCCAGTCCGGTGCCTGGGAGCCCGGTCCGGACGCGGTCACCGTCGTCGACCCCGAGATCGCACTGCTGCGGATGCTCCAGCGCGAACGCGAGCGGCTGCGCGAGCACCTGGACGAGTCCGACCGGGCGTACAGCGCGCTGGAGAACCTGGTCGGCAGGTTCCTGCAGCCCGGTTCGCTGAACGGCTCCGACGTCGAGGTCGAGATCCTCGACGACTACGGCCGGATCCAGCAGGTGCTGGAGGACATCACGGACGTCATCCGGCACGACCTGACGTCCATGCACGTGACGGCCCTGGTCCGGGAGGTCGCCGACCGGGTGCTCAGCCGCGACCGCCGCCAGATCGGCAACGGGGTGCGCATCCGGGCCATCTACCACCAGCGCATCACCACCTCGCCCGAGGCCGTGGAGATGCTCCGCCGCCGGGTCGAGGCCGGGGTGGAGATCCGGCTGTCCCCCGCCGTCCCGATGAACATGATCATCGCGGACCAGCAGTTCGCCGTCCTGCCCGTGCACCCCGAGGACCGGGCGGCCGGCGCGATCCTCGCCCGCGGCCCCGCCCTGGTCCGCTCCTACCTCGCGCTGTACGAGCACTGCTGGCACGCGGCCACTCCGTACGGCGACGACGTCGCGCCGGAACTCGGCGGCGACGGATTGTCCGAGCAGCAGCGGGCCGCCCTGAAAATGCTCGCCTCGGGAATGAAGGACGAAAAGGTCGCCCGGAATCTCGGGGTGTCCCTGCGGACGGTGAGCAGAATGCTGTCCGAGCTGATGCAGGAAATGGGCGCGTCGAGCCGTTTCGAGGCCGGAGTACGCGCCCAGCGGCTCGGCTGGCTGGACTGATTCCACAAGACCGATTTCACAGGGCACCGACCTTGCTCCGGCGATCCTGGACCGCTTTTCCGATCCACTTGCGGCGACCCGCCGAAATACCGCTGCGACGGTCCGGGGCGGGAACGCGGAAAGCCCCGCGCCGCCGGAGGCGGTCACGGGGCTTCATCCGCCCGATCAGGGCGGGCCGTTCAGTCCCAGCCGTTCTCGTCCGTGCGGGACGACGAGTGCACGGCCACGGTCGCGGTACAGGACGGCCGGGCGGGGGCGGCGTGGCGGGCGTTCACACGGATTCCGGTGGCGTGCACGACGGACATGATTCCTCCAGGAAGTCTGAATATCGATTCGGTCTCCGCGGATCCGTGCCGCCGGTATTCCGTCGAAGACATCTCCATTCTCATATGGATTCCGCGTCCGGGCCACTTTCCTGTAGTGCGTTTAGGGCGGATCTGGAGTTCACGCAGACGTTACGACTGCGCATCTTTGGTCAGCTCAAAAGAGCTGTTAGGGTGGCCTTCCGGCCTTCTCGACCCTCCAGGGGAGAGGCGTCGGCGAGGCAGGAGCGTGCCGCCGCTCCTGCCTCACTCGCCTCCGGGCCCCACCGCTCCTCGCGCAGCACGTCCCGGTAGACGTCCAGGGTGCGTCCGGCCGCCGCCCGCCAGCTCATGCTCCGGGCGTGGCGCACCGCCGCCCGCCCCATCTCCCCGGCCTCCCGCGGCCGCTCCGCGAACCAGCGCAGCCTCCGGGCGTACTCCACCGGGTCGTTGCCGCGCACGAGCAGTCCCGTCACCCCGTCGCGCACGGCGGTCGGCAGCCCCCCGACCGCCGACGCCAGCACCGGGGTCCCGCACGCCTGGGCCTCCAGCGCCACCAGCCCGAAGGACTCGCTGCGCGAGGGCACCAGCAGCACGTCCGCGGCCCGGAACCACTGCGCGAGCTCCGCCTGCGGCACCGGCGGGAAGTGCCGCAGCACGTCCGACACGCCCAGCTCGCGCGCCAGTTCCCAGGCCTCGCCGCGCGGCCCGGCCCCCGAGTTCCCGCCCACCACCGGGACGATGGTCCGCCGGCGCAGCTCCGGGTCCTCCCGCAGCAGTTCGGCGATGGCGCGGACCATCACGTCCGGGCCCTTGAGGGGCTGGATCCGGCCCGCGTACAGGGGGACGAACGCGTCGGCCGGCAGTCCCAGCCGGGCCCGCGCGGCCGCCCGCCCGCGGCCGGGCCCGAAGGTGCGCAGGTCGACCCCAGGCCGGACGATCTCCGTGCGCCGGTCCTCGGCCGCGTACAGCTCGCGCAACGCCCTCGCCTCGTCGGCGGTGTTGGCGATGAGGCGGTCGGCGGAGCCGACGACCTGGTGCTCGCCGCGGATCCGCAGCTCCGGCTCGGGGGTGTCGCCGTCGGCGAGGGCCCCGTTCTTCACCCGGGCCAGGGTGTGCGCGGTGTGCACCAGCGGGATCCGCCAGCCGGCGGCGGCGATCCGGCCGGCCTGGCCGGAGAGCCAGTAGTGCGAGTGGACCAGGTCGTAGCGCCGCTCCTCCTTGAGCAGGGCCAGCGAGAAGGGGACGACCAGGGCGGGCATGTCCTCCTTGGCGAGCGCGGCGCGCGGGCCGGCCTCCAGGTGGCGCACCCGGACTCCGGGTCCGAGGGCGTCCGGGGAGGGGCGGGCCTCACCCCGGCAGCGGGTGAACAGATCGACCTCGACGCCCTGTTCGGCCAGGGCCCGGGACAGCTGGACCATGTAGACGTTCATGCCGCCCGCGTCCCCGGTGCCGGGCTGGTGCAGCGGCGAGGTGTGGACGCTGAGCATGGCGACGCGCAGGGACACGTGGAGCTCCTACGGGCAGGGGCCGCGTCCGCCCCGCACCACCGGGCGACCGGCGCGCGGTCACGCGGCGAAGAAGGGTTTCTGTCGTCTTGCTGTCGTGCGGGTGGTGCCGTCGTACGGGTCGTGCGCGGGGCCCTGTCGCTCACCCGCCGCGCGGGTCGTGCCGAGCACGCGGGTGCCGCCGTCCGCGTGCGGCGCCTAGAACCCGAACACCGGTCCCGACGGCGGGGCCAGCCGGGTACCCGGCGCGGGCGGGACGAGGGCCGCGGCGGAGACCGGGCCGCCGGGTTCCGCCTTGAGCGCTGCGGCCAGCCGGTCCGCGCCTTCCGGCATCACGGGCCGCGCCCACGCGCCGAGCGCCCGGGCGACGGCCAACTGCGCGGCCAGCACCGGGAGGTGTCGGCCGGCGGCGGTGGGGCGGTGGGCCTCGTGCGCGTTGACGTGGCCGAAGTCGGCCGCGGAACGCACCATCTCGTCGAGCAGGGCGACCGCCCTGCGCGGGTCGAAGGCGTCCGGCGAGTAGGCCTCGCGCAGGTCCTCCAGCCCGCGCAGCAGCCGCCGTTCCAGCACCTCCCAGCCTGAGCCGCCGGGCATGGCCTCCGGGGCCAGTCCGGCGCACTCCTCTCGGACGGCGGCGAAGAGCCTGGCGAGCCAGTTGTTCCAGCTCTCGTCCAGCTCCCGGCGGGCGGCGGCGAGCCGCTCGGCGTGGAAGGCCGTGCGGCGGCCGAGCGGGCGGGCCTGCAGGACGTGCCGGCGCAGGGTGTCCGAGCCGTACTCGGTGATCAGGTCCAGCGCCCACGCCTTCTGGCCGGAGCCCCAGACGAGCGCCTCGTCGTCGATGACGTACGCCTCGTTGACGCAGAAGTGCTGCGGCAGTTTGAGCCCCTGGGCGAACAGCAGGACCGGCAGCAGCACCGCGTGGCAGAAGGCGTGGCCGAAGCCGCAGAAGTGGACCGCCCGTTCGGGCAGGGGCCGGTCGCCGTGGCCGAAGAGGTGCATGGCGGCCGCCTCGAAGCAGCCGTCGATCCGGTGCTCCGGAAAGCCGTCGACGGGTACGGGCAGCCCCCACTCCGCGGGGTGGGACACGGCGATGTCCGGCAGCCCGTCCTCGACGAGCGACTCGCACAGCGCGGCCAGCCTCGGCGGCAGGCCGGTGCCGGCCCAGTACTCGGCGAGGGCCTCGCGGTACGGCTCCAGCGGGATGTACAGGCGCCGGCAGCGCCGGGGCACGGCCGGGGAGGCGCACAGGGCGCAGCGCGGCTCCAGCAGGTCGCCGCCGTCGTTGGGCCGGGCGCACTCGTGGCACATTCCGCCGTCGCTGACCGCCGCGCAGTGCGGGCAGGTGCCGGTGACGTGCGCTCCGTGGAGCCAGCGTCCGCAGGGCTCGCAGTACGGCGTCAGGCGGGTGCGGGCCGCGATGACGCCGTCCGCGTGCAGCCGCCGGAAGAGCTCCGCCAGCCGGCCGCGGTATCCCTTGTCCTGGCGGGGGCGGACGATGTGGTCGAACTCGACGCCCGAGCGCAGCCAGTCCGACGTGATCGCGGCGCGGTACCCCTCGGCGACCTCCTCCGGTTTGCGGCCCGCGCGGAGCGCGCGGACGTGGACGGAGCTGGCGTGGTCGGCGGTGCCGGTGGTGAACCGGACGGGTTCGCCCTCGGCCCGCAGGAACCGGGCGAGTACGTCGGCGGCGACGTACGGTCCTGCGAGATGGCCGACGTGCAGTTCGCCGTGGGTGGCCGGCGGGGTCGCGGTGATCCAGACGGGGGTGCTCATGGGACCTCCTTGACGCTGTGGTGCGAAGGGACGCAGCGAGGCTCGGAACGGGAAGGACAGCGGGTGCCCAGCCAAGACTGACAGAGAAACGAACCGTCCGGTCTGGTATCGGCTTGCGCGTTCGCGCCGTTGCGTGGACACGCCAGCGGGGCAGCCACGCGGCCCCGTGCGCGTGTTCCCCCGACGATGTCGGGCGCCGGAGGCCGCGAGTGGCGTAGAGGCGACATGTCGCGAGTACGCCAAAGGAGCCGCCTTGCGGCCGGGCGCCCGCGCCCAACACGCTGATCACATGGAACACTTCGCGACCGATCGCATAGACCGCAGCGCCCCCGAATCCCTGCTGGTCGTGGCCGCGCACCCGGACGACATCGAGTTCTGCGTCAGCGGGACGGTCATGCGGTGGATCGCGCAGGGCACCACCCGGGTGACGTACTGCATCGTCACCGACGGCGGTGCGGGCGGCTTCGACGAGCAGCTCCCGCGCCAGGCCATGGGGGACCTGCGCCGCGCCGAACAGGTCCACTCGGCCAAGCGCAGCGGCGTCGACGACGTCCGCTTCCTCGGCTACCCGGACAGCTACGTCGAGGCGAACGTGGAGCTGCGCCGGGACCTGTGCCGGGTGATCCGGCAGGTCCGCCCGCAGCGTGCCGTCATCCCGAGCCCGGAGATCAACTGGGGCCGGATAGCCGACCTGCATCCCGACCACCGGGCGGTGGGCGAGGCCGCCCTGCGGGCCGTCTACCCCGAGGCCCGCAATCCGTTCGCGCACCCCGAGCTCCTCAAGGAGGAGGGCCTGGAGCCGTGGATCGTGCCGGAGCTGTGGCTGATGACCGGGCCGACGCCCAACCAGTACATCGACGTCACCCCCGTCTTCGACCTCAAGGTCGAGGCCCTGCGCATCCACACCTCGCAGACCGCGCACTTCGACGACCTGGCGGGACTGCTGCGGGAGTGGCTGGGCGAGCACGCCCGGGCGGCGGGGCTGCCCCCGGGCCGGATGGCGGAGGCCTTCCAGGTCGTCAGGATCGAGTGACCGGAGGGGAGTTCCGCCCGGGCCGGGCCGCGTTCGCCGTGCGGGGCGTACGGACCCGGCCGTCGTGCTGCCCGGGGGTCACCGGTAGACGAGCAGTTCCGCCTCGGCCGCGCCCGCCAGTTCGTATCGGGTCGCGACCAGGGGGCGGCCGGAGTAGAGGCGGATCAGCGTCGCCGCGTCCCCGCGGAACCGGGCCGGGGCCCTGCCGGGCACCTCGTTGCCCAGGACCAGCGGGACCCCGCGGCCGCCGATGTCCGCGACCAGCCGGGGCGTCTCCCGCTTGCGGCTGACCATCCGCAGCAGGGGCAGGGCCAGCGGCAGGCTGTCGCCGGCGTACTCCCCGGGCTCCCCGAACGCCGCTCGGACGTCGCCCGCGTGGATCCACTCCCCCAGGGCCACCGCGTCCAGCGTGCCGTCACCCCCGGCGATGACCGGGCCGGCCTCGGTGAGCCCGCGTTCCAGCTCGTCCACGATCCGTGCGAGGGGCCAGTCCACGCGCTCGGCCACGTCGGCGGCGTTGGCGGCGGGCAGGAACACCCCTTCCTCCAGCCGGCCCTCCACGATGCGGATCAGGGCGGCCCCGCAGTGGGCGAGTACGTCGCGGGCGGTCCAGCCCGGACAGGCGGTGCGGAGCCCGTACGCGGCCTCCGGCGTCCGCCGCAGCAGCGGGACCAGTGCGTCCCGTTCGGTGCGCAGCAGCCGGTCGGGGAGCCACGGGTCGCGCACCTCGGCGTCGTCTTCCACAACCGCTTCCTTCATGGCCACGGCCCTCAGTAGCGGTAGTGGTCGGGCTTGTAGGGGCCCTCGACCTTGACGCCGATGTAGGAGGCCTGCTCGGGGCGGAGGGTGGTGAGCTTGACGCCCAGCGCGTCCAGGTGGAGGCGGGCGACCTTCTCGTCCAGGTGCTTGGGCAGCACGTACACGTCGGTCGGGTACTCCGACGGCTTCGTGAACAGCTCGATCTGGGCCAGGGTCTGGTCCGCGAAGGAGTTCGACATCACGAAGGAGGGGTGGCCGGTCGCGTTGCCCAGGTTCAGCAGGCGGCCCTCGGACAGCACGATCAGGACCTTGCCGTCGGGGAACTTCCAGGTGTGGACCTGCGGCTTGACCTCGTCCTTGACGATGCCCTCGATCCTGGCCAGACCCGCCATGTCGATCTCGTTGTCGAAGTGGCCGATGTTGCCCACGATCGCCTGGTGCTTCATCCTGGCCATGTCCGAGGCCATGATGATGTCCTT